>CADDXC010000002.1 GCA_902809985.1 Clostridiaceae bacterium BL-3
ATATGGATCTTTAGCTCAGTTGGTTAGAGCAACCGGCTCATAACCGGTTGGTCCGGGGTTCGAGTCCCTGAAGGTCCACCATATGGGGGTATAGCTCAGCTGGGAGAGCATCTGCCTTGCACGCAGAGGGTCAAGAGTTCGAATCTCTTTATCTCCACCACACGAGTAACAATTTGTTACTCTTTTTTTAGTTATCATATATAGCGCTTAATATTCGTCTGTTGACTGAAAAAGTTAAAGTTTTAAATCCTTTTAAAGACCAAAAGTTATGTCTATTTTTGGCCTATTTTTTATATATTTATTTTTTTATATATTGAGTAAAATCAAATTAGTGTGAAAATTTATTTGATTTTAGCAGGGATTTTAAGTTGTAAGTAGAATATATAAACTAAGTGCAAAGTAAGAGGAGGAATTGCTTATGAAAAATTATTCAACAAAATATTTAAGAAATGTAGGAATTATTGGTCACAGTGGATCTGGGAAAACTACATTAACAGAAGCAATACTTTACTATACGAAAGCTACAGATAGATTTGGGAAAATTGAAGATGGAAATACTGTTAGTGATTATGACACTGAAGAAAAAAAGAGAAAAATATCTTTATCTACATCAATAGTTTCTTGTGAATATAATGATGTAAAGATAAATTTAGTTGATATGCCAGGATATTTTGATTTTATAGGAGAAACTGTGGAAGGATTAAGAGCTGTTGATACAGCAATGATTGTTGTATCAGGTGTATCAGGAATACAGGTAGGGACAGAAAAATCCTGGGATTATTTAAATAAGAACAATTTACCAAGAGCCTTTTATGTGAATAAGCTAGATAGGGAAAATTCTAATTTTGGAAAGGTGATGGAAGAATTAAAGCAGAAATTTGGTATATCTGTAGTACCTGTTCAGTATCCTATAGGTAAAGAAAGCGATTTTAAAGGTGTTGTAAACGTTATTTCAAGAAGAGCTAGGATATTTAATAGTAAAACTAAAGCTATGGAAGAAGGGGATATACCTGAAGATATTTTAGAAAAAGTAGATGAATGTAAAAATATGATAATGGAAGCCGTAGCAGAGACAGATGAAAAACTTTTAGATAAATATTTCGATGAAGGTACTTTAAGCGATGAGGATATATATGAGGGTTTAATAAAGGGGTGTTCAAAGGGAGAAGTAGTGCCTGTAATGTGTGGTTCTGCTTTAACTGGAATAGGAATAGAGACTTTTATTGAAGATATAATTGAATGTTTTCCATCACCAGAAAATATAGAGCCTATTAAAGTTATAGATATAAAAAATGACTCTGAACACACTATAAAAATAGATGAAAAAGAACCTTTTTCAGCATTTGTTTTTAAAACTATAGCGGATCCTTTTGTTGGTAAATTATCTTTGTTTAGAGTTATAACGGGAAAGTTGAAATCTGATATGACAGTGCATAATGTTAAAAAGAACAAAAATGAAAAAATGGGATCCATGTATTTTCTAAGAGGTAAACAGCAGATTCCTGCCTCTGAAATAACGGCTGGGGATTTAGGCGCTGTATCTAAACTACAATTTACAAGTACGGGGGATACACTATGTTATCCTAAGTCCTCTGTGATATTTGAAGATATTAAATTTCCGCAGCCTGTAATTTCAATGGCAGTTTTACCTAAATCTAAAAATGATGAAGATAAAATATTAAACGGATTGAATAAGATGGTAGAAGAAGATCTTACTTTTAAAATATCTAGAGATACGGAAAATGCAGAGGTGATAATATCTGGATTGGGCGAGACTCATATTGATGTAATATCATGTAAATTAAAATCTAAATTCGGTGTGGAAGTTGTTTTACAGGAACCAAAAGTACCTTATAGAGAAACCATAAAGAAAATTTCAGATGTTCAAGGGAAACACAAGAAGCAATCAGGAGGACATGGACAATATGGAGATGTGAGAATTAAATTTGAGCCCAGGACTGATGGGGAAGATGATTTAGAGTTTGTGGATAAAGTAGTAGGAGGGGTAGTACCTAGACAGTATATACCAGCAGTGGAAAAAGGTCTAAGGGAGTGTGTAAATCATGGAGTATTGGCTGGCTATCCTGTAATAAGATTAAAAGCCACACTTCATGATGGCTCATATCATCCTGTAGATTCATCAGAAATGGCATTTAAAGTTGCAGCCTCACTAGCATATAAAAAGGGACTTATGGAAGCTGAACCAATATTATTGGAACCTATTGAACATGTGGAGATATCTGTTCCCGAGCACTATATGGGAGATATAATTGGGGACATCAACAAAAAACGAGGAAAAGTACTGGGAATGGAGAGTTCAGAAGGAAATCAAATAATAATAGCCGAAGTTCCTCAAGCTGAAATGTTTAAATATGCTACAGATTTAAGATCCATGACCCAGGCCAGAGGAAGTTTTACTATGAGATTTGAAAGATATGAAGAGGTGCCAAGTTCTGAAGCAAATAAGATAATAGAAAATAAGAATAAAATAAAAGTTAAAGAAGGGTAAAATAAGTTAATAAAAGACTGGTGTACAATTAAATTTGTGCACCGGTCCCTTCAATCAAGTAACTTTATTAATTCTTCAAAAAATCTGCTGCCATCTGACTATAAACTGCTGCTCCTATAGGAAGACAGTTCTCATCAATAGTAAAATGATTGGAATGCTGGGAATACATCCATCCTTTTTCTTTGTTTCCACCGCCAAGTATCATAAATGTACCCGGTACCTTTTCAAGATATGAGGAAAAATCTTCAGAACCCATGATCTTACCTACCTGAATAATATTTTTTTCACCTATCAATTTGGCCACGGACTTCCTGGCAAATTCAGTGGATTTATCGTCGTTAATAGTGGGTTTAAATCCATCTTTATATTTAAAGTCATATTTGCAGCCATAGGCACTGCAGACACCATCTATTATTTTCTTCATCCATTTTGGCATCATTTTCCTGGAATTACTGGATAGAGCCCTGTTCATCCCTGTCATCTCAACTTTACCGGGAACCACATTAAATCTTTCCCCTGCCTTTACAGTTCCAACATTTATAACTATGGGATTCCTGGCATCGTTGAATCTGCTGACAATGGTCTGGAACCCTTCCATAATGGCTACTGCACAGGGCATTGCATCCACTCCCTGCCAGGGTGATGAGCCATGACAGGATTTACCCTCTACAGTAAGCTGCCATTCATCACCGGATGCCATAAAAGGTCCCTTTTGAACCACTACCTTACCCGTCTCAATCATTCCAAAAGTATGCATTCCAATAATCATATCCACTTTTGGATTTTCAAGTGCCCCATGCTCTATCATATAATCGGAACCGCTTGCGGCCTCTTCAGCAGGTTGAAAAATGAACTTTACACTGCCGTTTAATTTGTCTTTTAAAGCCGATAATATTTTTGCAGCCCCTAAAAGTTCCGCAATATGAGTATCATGACCACAGGCATGCATATAACCCGGATTTTTTGAACTGTATGGGAGCCCTGTATCCTCTGTAACTGACAATGCATCGATATCAGCCCTAAGTCCAATGACTTTTCCAGTCCCCTTTCCCTTTAAAAGTCCAATAACTCCTGTTCTACCTGTAGTAGCCACAGCTATACCCATTTTTTCAAGTTCACGGGCTATGATTTTTGATGTTCTCACTTCTTCAAAAGATGGCTCCGGATGCATGTGAAAATCCCTTCTGAGATCCACCATCTAGGGTTTAATTTTTTGAGCTTCTTCCATGATGGCCATTTTTATCATCTCCAAACTAGATAATTCTCATTAGAACCTTAAAATTATTTACTATACTCTCTTTATAAGGCATATTATTTAAGGTATCTTAAGGCTATTTTTTTATAAAATTTAATGGCATCCAAATATTTGCTTATTTCTATATATTCATTTGCTTGGTGTGCTATTGATTCTTCACCTGGACCATAAATAAATAATGGAAAATTGGTTTTTAATCCAGAAACAAATGTGGATGCATCTGTATAATATTTTGCTCCTTTAAATTTGTGTTCATAATTAAATAATTCATCTGCTGTAGATTGTGCCAATTCAACGAATGGATCATCCATTGAAGTTTCAACTGCTATTAAGTTATTTAATATTTTTAATTCAAATTTAGCATTGGAATTTTTTTCGATTTCTTTTATTAGGAATTTAATATCTGATATAATTTCTTGATGATTTTGTCCTGGAACTGTACGTATGTCCATTTGCATTTTACATATGTTAGGAACCATATTAGTCCTGATTCCGCCGGAAATAATAGAAATATTTAAAGTTGGCTCTCCAAGCAGGTTGTTTTCCTTATATTTAAATTTAAATCTGTTGTGGAGAATGTTTATTAAAGAATTCATATTTTCAATTGCATTAATTCCCTTATCTGGCATTGAACCATGTGCAGTTTTACCATAAGAAATCACCTCAAGCCATAATGCTCCTTTATGAGAAATAAAAATTTCATTGCTGCTTGGTTCTCCGATTATCATCGCCCCTATATTTTTTAAAATACCATCTTGTATTACTGCTTTTGCTCCAAGGCTATCAACTTCTTCACCTGCAGTAGCAGCTAAAATGAGATCACCTTCTAAAGGGATCCCCTCTTTAGCGATTTCAACCATAGCCATTGTTAAAGCAGCCAGTCCACCTTTCATATCTGATGCTCCACGGCCATAAAGACGTCCGTTTATTTCCTGTACCTCAAAAGGTTTGTATTTCCAGGGAATATCTCCTGGTGGTACTGTGTCCATATGTCCTGAAAATACTAAACTTTTTTTGTTACCATTTCCTTTAAGCTTTGCTATTAAATAAGCACGGTTTTCTTCTATAGGACGTATGGTTGAGGCGATGCCGTTTTCATTTAATTCTTTAGCGATTATTTTGGCAATTTGTTCTTCATTACCAGGAGGATTTACACTATTAGTATTTAAAAGCTCTTTAAGAAACTCAATTTGTTTTTCCATTTATATTCACCTCTTTCTTTTCATGTATTGTGAACGCAATACTAGTGGAAATAAGGCAGGCAACGACAAGAAAGGCAAATGCTATTCCAAACGAACCTCCAGCCATTTGAACTAGAAATCCTATTGCAATTGGTGAAATAAATCCTGCAATTTGACCGGCAAAATTAATAAGTCCGGAGGATGAACCCATTACCTCAGAAGGTAAAATATTCATTGGGAGAGCCCAAATACCGCCAAATGCCATGCAGACGAAGAATCCAGTAAAAGTTAAAAAAGTCATAGCTAATGCTTCATTTGGAGTTATATAAGTTAAGATTAAACAGAGAGCTGTAGATATTAAGGAAATTATAATTACAAAGCGGCGCTTACCGACAAAATATTTATCGGAAAAATAACCTCCTGCAACAGTTCCTATTGTTCCTGCGAAGAAAGGTAGTGATGCAATTATGCCCATCTTTACTAATTTAAAACCACGTGCATTTACTAAATAAGTGGGTATCCAGGAAGAAAACCCCCAAAACACTATGTCAAAAGCGAAAAAAGTAAAAAATATTTTCCATACCACAGGAAGTTTAACAACATCCCTAAAACTTAGTTTATTAGCTGAGCATTCTTCAGGGTCTTTTTCATTGATTATTTTTAATTCCTCAGGGGATATCATATTGCTATCTTCAGGTTTATTTCTTACAAAGTATAAGATTAATGCAACAACTATCATGCCTGGAATAAACAGAAAATAAAATACAGATCGCCAACTGAAGGCTGCCATAATTCCTACTACAAATAAAGGTGCAATTGCAGGACCTAAAGAGTTTGAAGACAGCATAAAAGAATTGGCGGTTGCCCTTTCTTTTTTTGGGAACCAGGTGGAAACGGTTTTCCACGAACCTCCCGGAAAACTGGCCTCACCCAGGCCAAATAGGAATCGAATGATCAACATGCTAAGCAGCGAAGTAGCCATACCAGTAAAGGCAGTAAATGCTGACCACCATGAAACGGCTATAGCCATGACTTTTCTGGCCCCAAATTTATCTGCCAGCATACCCCCTGGGATTTGAAAAAGTGCGTATCCTAAGAAAAATGCACTTATCACAACACCCATTTCAACTGATGTCAAATTAAAATCCTTAGCGATATATGGTATGGCAACAGTCATTACCATTCTGTCCATGTAGCATACAGTCCATGTGATAAATAAAATTAGTAAGATTATATTTCTTTTTTTTGGCATGCTTTTTCCCTTCCTTTAATTCATAATATTCTGGATTTTAGAACGCTAATATTAATATATTAGAATTGAACAGAAAAATGTATTATTTTTTTAGTAGTACATTTCCATTACCTTTATTGACAATCTTATTATTCTTTACTTCAATTTTCCCATTGACTAGTACATATTTTATCCCGTCAGGATAATGAAATGGATCATTAAATGTGGAATTATCAATGATTTTATTTTCATCAAATATTGTGATATCCGCTTTCATCCCCTGCAGTATCATTCCTCTGTCTCTAATTCCATATCTTTGAGCAGGGTATGATGTTATTTTTCTTATAGCTGTAGTTAGAGATATTAAATTTTCTTGTCTTACATATTTACCAAGTATTTTTGGAAATGTGCCATATAATCTTGGGTGTGGTTTGCCGCCATATAGTCCATCTGTTCCAACCATTCCTAATTCGTGTTTTAAAATAGTTTTTACATCATCTTCACACATCATATATACTGCCATTCCAACTGCACCGTCTTCTTTTATTAATAAATCACATACTACATCTATAGGTTCTTTATTCATTTCGTCTGATAGCTGTTTAATGGTTTTCCCTAAGCATTTCTGGCTATTTTTGGATTTCACTGAAGTTATAAGTATTCCGTCCCACCCGCCTAGATTAGCATAATTGTCCCAACCGGCTTTTGAAGTCAGCCCATCCACGGGAGACTCCCCGTTTATCTGCCTATTGACTTTAACCCTGATATCTTTATCTGAAATTCTTGCTTTCATTTTTTCATTTCCCCCATCGAGAACCCATGGAGGCAGAACCTGTCTTAACATGGTACTGCATGAATCATAAGGATATTGATCAAAGGTTATGTCAAATCCCTCTTCTCTAGCTAGCTCAATCATTTTGATAACTTTATCTATGGATTTATGCCAATTATTTTTTCCACCAGCTTTTAAATGGGAAATTTGAAAGGAGACTCCGGTTTCTTTGGTTAGATTAATTACCTCCTGCACTGAATTTATCAAATCATTTCCTTCATTTCTCATGTGCATTCCTACCACACCATTATTTTCAGCAACTATTTTACAGGTTTCTATCAGTTCTCTATTAGTTGCAAATACTGTTGGGACATATATCATACCTAGAGACATACCGAAGGCTCCTGACTTCATAGATTCATCGATAATTTGTACAATTTTTTTTATCTCATCATCATTGGGTTCTCTACTGTCAAAACCCATTACCATAAGCCTTGCGGCTCCGAAAGTTACCAAATATCCAGCATTAATTGACGGTTGCTTTTTTTCAACTTCTTTTAGGTATTGTTCTAACGTATTCCAGTTGAAGTGAATTTCAGGATATTCTCCGAATATTCCATAAATATAATTTCTCCAATTTTCTTTGTCTTCGTTTTTTATTGGGGCAATTCCTATTCCACACTGGCCGTTTATTTCAGTTGTTACACCCTGCATTAATTTCTCTGAGGCCGTTGGTTCACCAAGTATCCTTAGATCTCCATGGGAATGTGCATCGATAAAGCCAGGACAAACAATGAGATCTTCAGCATCAACTATTTCATTTGCATCTTTTTCTGAAATATTTCCTATGTGAGATATAGTATCGCCTATTATGCCTATGTCTGCTTTATACCAGGGATTTCCGCATCCTGATATGATCTTTCCATTTTTTATTACAATATCGTACAATTTATAAACCCTCTTTCTAATAACTTATTTGGTATATCTTATCACTAGCATATAGCATTTACACTGTTCCAATAATATAAAAATAATGGCTGAGTTTTGTACTACTCAGCCATCTCCATTAATTTTAAGGATATGGTTATATTTATTCTTTCTTCAGAATTTCTGAGATCAACATTTAGCAGTTCATTAATTTTATTAAACCTATATTTTATAGTATTATAATGTAAATACATTTTTTCAGAAGTAACCTTAAGGTTCCAATTGTTTTTTATTAAATAGTATAGTGTATTTAGCAAATCTCCATTATTTTTTTTATCGTGATCTATTAATTCCTGTAAATTAGATAAATAAAAATTTTTTGCAGCATTACTTTTATATATTAGCGACAATAATTTATATATACCAAGTTCATCATAAGAAATTACGTTATTACACTTGTATATAATTCGTCCTAATTTTACTGCCATTTTAGCATTTTTATAGCTTATATGAGAATTCATTACTGATGATTCATAATTTCCAATTCCTATAGTAGCTGTAAAATTGGTTTTTTTTAGTATGTTTGCATTTATTTCTCTGCATATTTTTTTTAACTTGTTGGAAAATTTTAATTTATCTTTATATATAGGCTTAATTAATAAGGTAAGGCTATCATTGAATGTAGTATAGGGAACTTCTTTAAAATATTTCTTTAAAATTTTTATTGCAGATTTAAATATGATTAGTTTTGTATTTTCAAGACTATAATTCATTTTTTTGTTCTTTATTTTTAGATAATTCATCTTGAAATTATCTATATCTACAATAATAGATATTATCCCTGCGTTAAAATTCCAATTATAGAGTTTGGATCTATTTTTTACTTCTTCACTTGTTTTTATATTATTTGTTATTAAGTCTCTTACAAATTCATTTCTATATTTTTCTTCTATTTGCATGTTGGATATTTTTTTTTGAATATCGAGTTTTAATACCGTACTTGCGTGTTCTACAACCATTTTATTGTATTCAGACACATATTTATTTTTTATTTTTTCGTTGGATATAATAATATATCCATAATTTTTTTTATCTATATTTATTGGATAATGATCATATAACGACAAAATTTTATCTATTTCAAATGATTTAATGTCATTAAAGAATTTGGAAAACTTATCCAAATTTAAATTGACGTATTTTTTATCAAAATATGTATCATAAAATGCAACATCGATTTTCAATATATTTCCCAGGGTATCAACTATTTGTTGTGTGTTACCTCCATTTATAACAAGAGAAGTAAATGATCTATGAATATTTTCGGAATACTTTAGTTTTAGAGCTTGTTGATTTATAATTAAAGAAAGTACAGGATTTATAATGTCTATAAATGCACAATAAGAAGGTATCTGTATTATTGGAAAGGATAGGTTGTCAGCTGTTTTGAGCACTTTATCCGGGAGTGCATCGATAAACCTGTTGAGTTTTATGCCAAATGCAGAAGCACCTGAATTTTCAATTTTATTAGGTACATATTTCATCCAGTAACCAGTTGTAATAAAAAATTCGCCGCCCTTTAGCCATTTATACATATCTGGTGCTTCCATGACAGTGACGGATTTAACCCTTCTGTTTGTTCCATCATGTCCTGCTAATATTTTAAAGTCAGAGAAACTTTTAATTTTAAGCATATTTTCAACTGTTATTGACATATAATCTCCCCCTTTTTTATTAATTGTTCTATTTTTAATATATAATATATGTTGGAAGTTTTCTATTTATAAATTTTGATTGAAATCCTGTAGATAGGGTAAAAGTAAAGTTATCTGATATATTTTCAAATTTTTAAGCTTATGTATATTTTGGCTGTTTAGAATAAATAATAATTTTGTTAATAAGTACTTAATCTACAGGAGATAGATAATATGTCTGAATATAAAATGAATATAAAAGGGAAGATTGTTTTAGAGGATTATAGTAGTGTATATGATTATATGTCGATAATAGGGGAAAATGACAATTTGACGATAGAGATAGATGGAGATGATGATGAAAATAAAGAAATAATATGCAATATGCTGAAGAATAAAAAATTTACTGTTAGCTTAAATGAAACTTGTGATGGAAAGCGGCGTTACATAAAAGCATTTAAAATGTAGGGAATAAATTAAAAAAATAAAAATTGTATGGTATAATAAAAAATTATAAGAACTATGTCGTATGTAAAATAATGTTAAACTGTTGATAAGGGGAGAAATGTATGATTAAATTGTATATGACAAGGCATGGAGAAACATTGTGGAATACTGAAATGAGAATGCAGGGTAGAAAGGATTCACCTCTTACTGAGAGAGGAATTCGACAAGCTAATTTATTAAGAAAAAGATTGGAAAATATTGATTTTAGTGTGGTGTATTCCAGTCCGTCGGGTAGAGCAATAAAGACTTCAAAAATATTAGTAAATTCCAAAAATATACCCATAATAAAAGATGAAAGGCTTATGGAAATAGATTTAGGAGAATGGGAAGGTTTTGATCAAAAACAAATTGAGAAAAAAAACTCAGAACAGCTTCATAATTTTTGGACTAACCCTAAAATTTATGAGCCAATTGGCGGCGAGAAATTTGAACAGGTGAGAGCAAGAATAATACCCTTAATTAAAGAAGTTATAAATAAATATGAGAGCAAAAGTGTATTATTTGTAACTCATGCTGTGACTTTAAAGATAATAATGTCATATTTTCAGGGTATGTCTTTGGATGAGTTATGGCATACACCCTATATTCATCAGACGAGTTTGAGTCAAGTAAATATACAAAATGGACAAGCTACGGTTGTGTTATATGGGGATTTGTCACATTTAGGGAAGGTGAAAAAGGTAGAGACAATATAAATTGCAATTAAAATTAATATATATTTTAAAAAATGGATAAAATATCAGATATATTGAATATATGAATGTAAATTGCTTAATATTAGCTTATATAGAAGTTGATTAAAAGGGATATAAATAATATTATTAAATAAAGGTCAAAGAAAGTCAAAGTCAGAAGGTGATAAGGTGGCAAGACTGTCAGATATAATAGAAGAATTTATAAAAGATATGTTTAATAATAGCGATGAAACTCAGCTTCAGATTGGAAGAAATGATTTGGCCAACTATTTTAGTTGTGCTCCTTCCCAGATAAATTATGTGTTGACTACTAGATTTACTATGGATAAAGGTTATTATATAGAAAGTAAAAGAGGTGGCGGCGGATGTATAATTATAAGAAAGATTGAGTTTAATTGCAATAAAAATTTGCTTAAAACCATAATCAGAAAGATAGGAGATAGTATAACTTATAATTCAGCTGTAAAGATCATAGAGGGATTATTTGAAGAGGAAGTAATAACGGAAAGGGAAAATATGATATTAAAGACTGTAATAAATGATAGGACGTTAAACAATGTTCAACTTGAGAGCAAGAATAAATTGAGGGCAGAGATATTAAAGGCAGTTATGGTGCTTATATTTAATACACCTAAATTTGTTATTAATAGATAAATATGTGATATAATAAAATTGTGTTAAAGTAATAACAATATATATGGGAGTGATAATGTGCTTTGTGATATATGTAAAAAAAATGAAGCTACAGTTCATATAACGAAGATAATAAATGGTTCCAGACGGGATATTAATTTATGTGAAAAATGTGCCATGGAAAAAGGGGAACTTAATTTTGTACCTCAGATAGATTTTGTATCTCCATTTAGTTTCCAGAATATATTAGGCGGAATTATGGATTATATGATAAATGCCAATAACGAGCAGTATAAGAGTTTTGATATATCCTGTAAAAATTGTGGAACTTCATATAATGAATTTAAAAAAACAGGTCTTTTAGGATGCAGCGAGTGTTATAAAAACTTTAGCAATATTTTAGGCCCAATTATTAAAAGAGTTCAGGTTAATTTAGATCATAAAGGGAAAATACCAAAAAGAGCTGGAAAAAATATGATTAAAGAGAAAAAGCTTTTAAAATTGAAAGCAGATCTTAAAAATGCAGTGTCTCTAGAAGAGTATGAGAAGGCAGCCACAATAAGAGACATGATAAAAGACATAGAGGGACAAAATGGGCAAAATAAAGATAACAGAAAGGAGGATTAGCTGTGGACAATTGGATTACTACTTGTGATAATAAGGAAGATTTGGTTGTAAGTAGCAGAATGAGGCTGGCGAGAAATTTGGCTAAAGTTCCTTTCCCTCGTAAATTAAATGTAGAAAGGAGCAGGGATGTAATAAAAGGTATAGAAAATGCTTTTTATACTTCACCGGAAATTAGACAGGAATTTAAAACTAATTATTTATGGGAAAAAAATAATAATGAGAGGCAGCTTTATCTGGAAAAACATCTTATAAGCAAAAATTTAATAGAAAATAGTGACAAAACCGCTTTTATTCTCAATGATAAAGAAACCGTAAGTATTATGATAAATGAAGAGGATCATGTAAGAATTCAGTGTATAACAGCAGGATTAAATTTAGAAGAAGCCTATAGCTTAAGTGATAAAATTGATGATCTTCTTGAAGAAAATCTGGAATATGCCTTTGATGAAAAGTTAGGTTATTTGACAGCATGTCCTACTAATATTGGCACGGGATTGAGAGCATCTGTTATGCTGCATCTGCCGGCACTTTCACTGAATAATCAAATGAATGGACTGTTGAATGCATTGGCCCAGGTTGGAATGACCATTAGAGGATTGTATGGTGAAGGCTCTAAACCTGTGGGAAACATATACCAGATTTCTAATCAGATAACTTTAGGACGAAGTGAAGAAGAAATATTAAGCAGCTTAAAGGCTATAGTTATTCAGGTGATAAATGAGGAGAAAATTTCCAGAGGCAGTCTTATGAAAAAATATAAATATGAGCTGGAGGATAGAATTTATAGAGCACTTGGTGTATTGAGATCAGCTGTACTTTTAAATTCAAATGAATGCCTGAAGCTTTTATCCGATGTAAGATTGGGAGTAGAGATGGGAATAATTAATGATGTGAATAAAGTTACATTAAATGATCTTTTAGTGAATATACAACCGGCTGCTATACAAAAGCAATATGATAAAAATTTGTCGAGTAATGAAAGAGATTTTAATAGAGCAAAGCTCGTTAGAGAAAAATTGGCTGTAAATACAGCCCAGTAAAAGGGAAGGTGAATTTGGTTATGATGTTTGGAAGATTTACAGAGAGGGCACAAAAAGTGCTGATCTACGCCCAAGAAGAAGCTCAAGCGCTTCAACATGGATACGTGGGTACGGAACATGTACTTCTTGGTATATTAAAAGAAGATGGAATAGCTAAGAATCTTTTAAATAATATGAATATTACTATTGAAACAGTGCGAAGCTTTATAGAAGAATATGAGGGCAGAGGAGAAATAGATCTATATAACAAGGAGATTCCACTTACCCCTAGGACAAAGAGGCTTTTAGAATTGAGTTTGTTTGAAGCTAGAAGCTTGAATCATAATTATATTAGCCCGGAGCATATTTTGCTTGCGCTAATTAGAGAGTCAGAAGGTGTAGCTTTTACTATTTTAAATAATTTAGGAGCAGATTTCAATAAGCTTAGAAAAGAGCTCGTAGATGCGCTTTCAGGAGAGCAGTCTTCAAATTTAAATGGAACTAAAAAGGAAAAGGGTGAACCTACTCCAACGCTTGATCAGTTTGGCAGGGATTTGACTGATATGGCAAGAGAAGGAAAATTGGATCCAGTAATAGGCAGAGAGAAAGAAACTCAAAGGGTTCTTGAAATATTGAGCAGAAGAACTAAAAATAATCCTTGTTTAATAGGAGATCCTGGTGTAGGGAAAACTGCCATAGCAGAGGGACTTGCAGAAAAAATAGTTTCAGCTAATATTCCTGAGCTTTTAAAAGGGAAAAGAGTGGTCACATTGGATCTTTCCTCCATGATAGCAGGTTCAAAATACAGAGGAGAATTTGAGGAAAGACTTAAAAAAGTTATGGAAGAAATAAGAAAATCAGGTAATGTAATATTGTTTATTGATGAAGTTCATACTATAATAGGGGCAGGAGCAGCTGAAGGTGCTATAGATGCATCAAATATATTAAAGCCTGCTTTAGCGAGAGGAGAAATTCAATGTATTGGAGCTACAACTATAGATGAGTATAGAAAGTATATTGAAAAAGATTCTGCTCTTGAGAGAAGGTTTCAGCCTATATTAGTAGGGGAACCTACTAAAGAAGAAGCTGTTTTAATATTAAAGGGGTTACGAGATAAATATGAAGCACATCATAGGGTGAAGATAATAGATGAGGCTATTGATGCCGCAGTAAATTTGTCAGATAGATACATTACGGATAGATATTTGCCAGATAAAGCCATTGATTTAATTGATGAAGCGGCTGCTAAGGTGAGAATACAAAATCTGGTTGCTCCACCTGATCTAAAGAAAAAGGAGGAGGAACTGGAAAAGATAACTAAGGAGAAAGAAGATTCTATTAGAGTTCAGGATTTTGAAAAAGCGGCTAAATTAAGAGACGAGGAAAAGAAATTAAAGGATAAATTAGAGGGATTAAAAACTAATTGGAAAACTAAGAAAGAAGTATCCACCCTCATAGTTGGAGAACCGCAAGTTGCATCGGTTGTATCTCAGTGGACTAATATTCCAGTGGAAAAATTAACTGAAAAGGAATCGGAGAGACTGTTGAATTTGGAAAATATTCTCCATAAGAGAGTAATAGGACAGGACGAAGCAGTTAAATCCATATCGAGGGCAGTTAGAAGAGCTAGAGTGGGACTTAAAGATCCGAAAAGACCTATAGGTTCATTTATATTTTTGGGACCTACTGGTGTTGGAAAAACAGAGCTGTCAAAGGCATTAGCTGAAGCCATGTTTGGTGATGAAAATAACATGATAAGAATTGACATGTCCGAATACATGGAAAAACACACTGTATCTAGACTTATAGGCTCTCCCCCAGGATATGTGGGTTATGATGAAGGCGGTCAGCTTACTGAAAAAGTAAGGCGGAATCCATATTCAGTGGTATTATTTGATGAAATAGAAAAAGCCCATCCTGAGGTATTCAATATACTGCTGCAGATACTTGAAGATGGAAGATTGACGGATGGTAAAGGAAAGACTATAAACTTTAAAAATACCATAATAATAATGACATCCAATGTGGGGGCATCTACTATAAGAAAACAAAAATCCATGGGATTTGCAATTGAAGATGAAAGCACAAAGGAAAGTCAATATGAAAAAATGAAAGATAATATAATGGAAGAACTTAAAGATTCTTTTAGGCCTGAATTTTTAAATAGAATTGATGATATAATAGTTTTCCATCAATTGGAGAAAAAAGATTTATTACAAATAGTAAAACTCATGTTGAAAAGTGTTTCTGCAAGGCTTATGGATCAAGATATAAAAATTAATTTTACTGAAGAAGCTCAAAAATTATTGGCAAAGGAAGGTTTTGATATAACCTATGGTGCAAGACCGCTGAGAAGAGCTATAACGAAAATTGTAGAAGATAAACTTTCAGAGGAAATGCTTAGAGGAAATGTCAAAAAAGGAGATAATGTAAAGGTAGATGTAAATAATGAAGAATTATTTTTCGACAAAGTTAATTAAGAGTATCTTTAACTAGATGATTCTTGAAGCTATTTTAAAAAAGATAAAAATTAAACTTTATGCCTTGTAGGCATAAAGCTTAATTTTTATTGAAATCTAAACATTTTTTACAAAAGTAGTTAAAAATGTTGTATGATCATGTTTTAATATGAAAGGAGACAATTGAGTGGCAAGAAAAAAAACTGTTTTTACGTGCCAGAAATGTGGATATCAATCTCCAAAATGGCTCGGGAAATGTCCTAGTTGTAACAGTTGGAACAGTATGGTGGAAGAAATTAAGTCCCCTCAAATAGAATCTTTTAAGCATTTAGGATTTAGCAGTACACCTAAAAGTATAAATAATATAAAATCAGGTGAATATGAAAGACTTGATACTGGTATAATGGAATTGAACAGAGTTTTAGGTGGAGGTATTGTGAGGGGATCTATTACACTTATATCAGGTGCTCCAGGAATAGGAAAATCCACATTACTTTTGCAAACTGCCAGTAATATTGCCAAAAGATATGGAAAAGTATTATATGTTTCAGGAGAGGAGTCCGAAGAACAGATAAAAATGAGGGGGGATAGGCTTAAGGCATTATCTGATGATCTCTTTATAGTTTCCGAGACTAATTTGGATAAAATAGAGGAACATGTACAAAAAAATGAACCCATATTTGTAGTTGTAGATTCTATACAGACTTTATTTAAAGAATCTATTAGCTCAGCACCGGGTAGTGTGTCTCAAGTAAGAGAAACTTCTAACGATATTATGCGTATAGGGAAAGAAAATAATATATCCTTTTTTATAGTGGCTCATATTACTAAACAAGGGGAACTAGCGGGACCAAGAGTGCTTGAGCACATGGTAGATACTGTGTTATCTTTTGAAGGTGAAAGAACAGGGGAGTTTAGAATACTTAGAACTGTTAAAAATCGTTTTGGTACTACCAGTGAGATTGGTGTATTTGAGATGATAGAAAACGGACTTAGAGAAATAATGAATCCTTCTGAAGTGTTTTTAGAGGAAAGGACATCTCAGAAAGAAGGCTCCGTTGTTATAGGTATAATGGAGGGTAAAAGACCTATTCTGGTTGAAATACAGGCTTTAGTTAGTCAGACCAAGGCTATTATTCCCAGAAGGACAGTGGTTGGAGTGGATATCTCCAGGTTGAATTTAATTTTGGCAGTATTGGAGAAGAAGCTTAAAATACCGTTTTACAATTGTGATGTTTATGTAAATGTGGTAGGAGGCCTTAAAATAGATGGTACTTTTGGTGATCTAGGCCTTGCAATTGCTCTTATATCCAGTGCTAAAGCCAAAGATATATTATTGGATAATTTTTTGGCCGTAGGTGAAATTGGTCTCACAGGTGAGGTTAGACCTGTATCCTATTGTGGCAGGATTGTAAATGAAGCGGAAAAAATGGGATTTAAGAATATAATAGTACCAGATAGAAGTAAAGAAAAAATAAATATTAATGGAATAAATATCATAGGAATATCTTCTTTGAAGGAGGTATTGAATAAAGTTTTTTAATTAGGGTGATAATTTTGAGATTGGAAAAGGAAAAAGAACTTAAAAGTATATTAAAACTCTTAGCACCAGGGACTCAGCTTAGGGAAGGGCTCAGAAATATATTGAAAGCGAAAACTGGTGGACTAATAGTATTAGGAGACAGCGAACAGATATTAAAAATTGTAGATGGTGGATTTACTATTAATTCAGATTACAGCCCCTCTTATATATATGAACTTGCAAAGATGGATGGAGCTATAATACTCAGCAGTGATTTAAAAAAGATACTATATGCAAATACTCAGCTTATTCCAGATTCAAGTATTCCGACTTTTGAGACTGGCACGAGACACAGGACTGCAGATAGAGTTGCAAAACAGACTGGAGCCATAGTTATAGCAATTTCTCAGAGAAGGAATGTTATAACTATATATAAGGGGTATATTAAATATGTACTTAGAGATAGTAGTGTTATGCTAGCGAGAGCTAATCAGGCTCTCCAAACTTTGGAAAAATATGTATCCGTGTTGGATAGGGTGGTTAGCAATCTCAATATTCTTGAATTTCAGGATATAGTTACGCTGTTTGATGTAATGACTGCTATTCAGAGAACTGAAATGGTAATGAGAGTGGTTTCTGAAATCGAAGTATATATATGTGAATTGGGAAATGAGGGAAGGTTGATTTCCATGCAGTTAAACGAACTTATTAAGGGAGTTGAGCGAGATGGAATATTTATGATAAGAGATTACTGCCAAAGTGATATGGATTATGATGATATATATAAGCAAATTCAAGGTATAAGTTCAGATGAACTGTTGAATCTTGATTTTATATCTAAAGCACTGGGGTATGTGGGAGTACCTCTTGTAGATACATTGATATCCCCGAGAGGATACAGAATGTTAAGCAAAATTCCCAGAATACCATCTAATGTAATAGACAATATAGTTAAAAACTTCAGGGAACTTAAAGGAGTTATGGAAGCATCCTATGAAGATCTTGATAAAGTGGAAGGTATAGGTGAAGCTAGAGCCAGGGCTATAAAAAATGGACTTAGGCGGCTTAGAGAGCAGATCATGGTAGATAATAAGCTTTAGCACAAAATAAATATAGTCATATTATTTTGTGCTAAAAATTATCTAAAAGAGTATTTACCAAGGGTAGTTATTTTATCATATTCTTTTAAGAGTATATCGTATAAATTTAAATCCAGTGCATTGCACAGTGATGTAAGATAGAATAAATTATTACCTATCTCATTTTGTATTACATCCCTGCAATTATCACATAATGTCCCTTTTATTTGTGTACTCAAACATGTTTTTAAAGATTCAATATCCATATTAGTATTTTCAAGTATATTTTGCTTTTTAGCGCAAACTTCTATGCAACCGCAATTTGTAACGGATTTTACAATTGCTCTATTTATTCTGGCATTTGACTCTTGAAGTTTAGTTATTATATCTAAAATACTTTTGTGCCTTAATAATGACTCATTTACAGTGTTCTGGAAATCATCAAAGATTACATCTTTCATTAAGTTCAACTCCTTATATAAATTTAGCATATTATCTACAAATTTAATTGTAGTTTTAGATGATCTTGTTAGGTGGAAACTTATCTTATTTATTATATAATAAACCAAGAATAATTTTATGAATAGGGGGATTAGTATGTAAAAAATGGACAAAATTGTTTATGGATCTCAATTTTTGATATAATTATATAAGGGATAATAAATAAATTAAATTATTCATATTAAATGAATAATTTATTAAATAAAGCTAACTTTATTGAAAAAATTATTTTCTTAATATATATTAATTGTTAAAAGGATTGTTAAAAGAAAATATAATTTAATTAGTATAGAGGAGGTGAGTCTATTGTTAAAAAAAATACTTAGAGGACTTTTTACAATAATAGGCTTAATATTAGGATATCTTGTGGGAAAAAGTGCCATAGATTCCACTTATTTTTCCACAATAAATTATTTATATGACGGTCCTGTAAAAAAAATTTTGTTTTTAATTATATTGACGGCAATTTTTGGAATCATAATGTTTTTAATATCGCCATGGATTAATTCTGTTATTATGAAGGTAATGGACTATGTTGAGAAAAGTCTTCAAAAAATTCCTGCAACTGAGATACTATTTGGGGTTGTAGGGGCATTAATAGGACTTCTTGTGTCAGTGGTGTTTCTGGATCTGCTGTCTAAGGTTCCAATTGTAGGTGCTATATTGGCGGTAGTAGTAGCTATACTTATGGCTGCATTGGGTGCCAATATTGCCATACGAAAGAGAGAAGAATTTATGTCTTTGATTTCTAATATAAGTTCTCGAAGGTTTCAAAGTGGTAAAGAGAAGAAGAATAGAAATGAACATAAGGGATATCCTAAGGTTTTAGATACATCTGTCATAATAGATGGAAGAATATTTGATATATGTCAGACTGGGTTTGTAGAAGGACCCCTTGTCATACCTAATTTTGTATTGGCAGAACTGAGACATATAGCTGATTCTTCAGATGGATTAAAGAGAACTCGTGGTAGAAGGGGATTGGACATATTAAATAAAATTCAAAAGGAATTAAATATTGATGTAATAATATATGAAAAAGATTTCCCCGAGATAGAAGAAGTGGATAGTAAGCTTTTAAAGCTTTCTCAAGTTTTGAATGGAAAAGTTGTTACCAATGACTATAATTTAAATAAAGTTGCAGAATTCCAGGGCGTTCCAGTTCTTAATGTAAATGAATTGGCAAATGCAGTGAAGCCAGTGGTTCTTCCAGGAGAGGAAATGAAAGTGCAGATAATTAAAGATGGTAAAGAATCAGGACAGGGTATAGCTTATTTGGATGATGGGACAATGATAGTCATAGAGGGAGGTAAAAAATCAATAGGAGAAACAAAAGATGTGGTAGTTACATCTGTTTTACAGACAGCAGCGGGAAGAATGATATTTGCAAAGCAAAAAGGAGATATATGATCTATGAGCAAAAACTGTGCTGTTATTGTAGCAGCTGGCAGGGGAAAAAGAATGAAAAGTAATGTCAATAAACAGTTTATTTATATTAAAGGTAAGCCGCTGTTGTATTATTCTATAAATGCTTTCAATAAGAATTCTTTCATAGATAATATTGTAGTGGTTTGCGCAAAAAATGAAATTGAATACTGCAGAAAGAATGTAGTTGAAAAATATAATTTGAATAAAGTTAAAAAGATAGTTGAGGGGGGAAGAGAACGTCAAAATTCAGTGTTTAATGGATTAAAGGCTTTGGAGAATTGCGATATTGTTTTAATCCATGATGGAGCAAGACCTTTTGTAACTGAAAAGATTATTAAAGATGGAATAAGATATGCCAATATGTATGGAGCATGTGCCTGTGGAATGAAACCCAAGGATACGATAAAGAGTAAAGGCAAAAATGGATTTTCCAAAGGTACTTTGAGTAGAGAAAGACTTTTTTTAGTTCAAACCCCTCAATGTTTTAAATATGATTTGATTTATGATTGCCATAAAACAGTTATTGAAGAAAAAATTCAGGCTACTGATGATACCATGGTGGTGGAGTATTGTAGGAATAAGGTTTATTTATATGAAGGAAGCTATGATAATATAAAGATAACTACACCTGAGGATTTAAATGTGGCAGAGAGTATGTTGGAGAATATAGAAGAAGGTCATTAATGTGAATTGAGATATATAATTGTTTATGTAAAGGCTATTATCTATTATAGGGAAAGACTCCACCTAAACATAACAAATACTTGATAACTTGGAAATAGGAGATTGAAATGGAAGATAATTTATTTGATGTGAAATGGGATAGCAGCAGTGTAAAGCAAATAAGCCCTCTGACACTTGCTTTTGTGGGAGATGCAGTATATGAAACATTTGTGAGAATATATTTGGTGTATAAGTATAGAGATATGCAAGTGCATAATCTTCACGTGAAAGCCGTAAAATTTGTAAAAGCTCATTCTCAAAGTGAGATTATAAAGAAATTGGAAACACAGTTATCTGAAGAGGAGATGTATTTCTTTAAGAGAGGGAGAAATGCTAAGTCAGGAACGGTTCCTAAAAATGCAGATGTACAGGAATATAGATTTGCTACTGGATTTGAAACTCTAGTGGGTTTTTTATATTTAACAGGAAGATTGGGTAGATTGAATTTTTTATTTAGATCTATAATTATGTTAGAAAGCGAAGGGAAATTTTAAACGGCTTTGTTTACTGGGAAATGTTATCAGGAGGATAAAAGCTCAAAATAAAAATAGAAAAGGTATGGTTATGAAAAATAAATTTAATGTTAAAAAATACAAAGATATTAGTAAAAAGGCAAATTTAAATGATAAAAGTAATTTTAGAGAAGATTTAATAGAGGGAAGAAATGCAGTTATTGAGGCTTTGAAATCTGATAATGGCAAAACTATAGAACAAATATTTATTGCAGAGGGAAGTATATCAGGATCTTCAAAAGTCATAATTGCCATGGCAAAGGAAAAAAATATAGTAGTAAAGAGAGTGGATAGAAGAAAATTAGATAAGATTTCGGAAACGGGAGCTCACCAGGGGGTAATTGCTCAAGTAACCCCATATAAGTATTGTGAAGCTGAGGATATATTAGAATATGCTAAAAAAAAGGGAGAGCCTCCTTTTATAATTGTATTAGATGAAATAGAAGATCCTCATAATTTTGGTTCTATAATAAGAACTGCAGAAATATGTGGTGTACATGGAATTATAGTTTCCAAAAGAAGAAATGTGGGTATTACACCTGCTGTGTATAAGTCTTCTGCAGGAGCAGTAGAGTATATGAAAATATGCAAGGTTACAAATTTAAATAATATAATAGAAAAACTTAAAAAAAGAAATATATGGGTATATGGTGCGGATATGAATGGGCAGAGCTATTGTTTTGATGTTGATTTTAATGGAGCTGTTGCTTTGGTTATAGGAAGCGAGGGAAGGGGAATATCAAAATCAATCAAAGAAAAATGTGATATGTTAGTAAAAATACCTATGTATGGCAATATAGCTTCATTGAATGCTTCTGTGGCAGGTGGTATACTTATGTATGAGATATTAAAACAAAGAGTAAAAAGTGATAAAAATTGAGAAATATTTTCGTAGATGGATATAATGTAATAAATAGCTGGCCCCAATTAAATCATATAAAAAAGTATAGTTTTGAATCTGCAAGACATGAACTTATAGAAATGTTGAGCAATTATGCAGTTTACAAAGGATATAAGATTTTTATAGTTTTTGATGCCCATATGGTTATAGGAAGCTTGGGGAAAAAAGAAAAAATAAATAAGAATGTTATAGTAGTGTTCACCAAGGAAAGTGAAACTGCAGATTCTTTTATAGAAAAAACAGTGAATAATATAGGACGTAAAAATGAAGTTTTTGTAGTTACTTCTGATTCTTTAGAACAGCAAGTTACTTTTCAAAGGGGTGCGGTGAGAATGTCTTCTATTGAATTTTATCATGAAGTTAAGAATATAGAATCAAAAATAAAAAATAAAATTCAAAATAAATATTCGGAGAAAAAACATACTCTAGAAGACAGGATAGAAAAGGATATGCTGGAAAAACTTGAAAAGATTCGTAAAAGTCACTAAAAATCTATTGACTGTAAATTTATTTCTAATGTATAATTAAAATGTGTGGTTTATATTTGTTTTGGAGGGGATATCTTGGAGAGTGCAGGTCTTAATAGTAAACAAATTTCCCCCTTTGCAGAAAAATTAGATGAAGAAGTAATTGTTGAAGCTAAAAAAGGGGACGTAAGGGCTCAAGAATATTTAATAGGTAAATATGAGAATTTTGTTAAATCTAAGGCAAAATCATATTTTTTGATTGGAGCAGATAAGGAAGACATTTATCAAGAGGGCATGATAGGCTTATATAAGGCTATAAGAGACTTTAAATCGGATAAACTGTCATCGTTTAAAGCTTTTGCTGAGCTTTGTGTAACCCGACAGATAATAACAGCTATAAAGACTGCTACTAGGCAGAAGCATATTCCGTTAAATACATATGTTTCTTTAAATAAGCCTATATATGATGAAGAATCTGATAGGACATTGCTGGATGTACTATCAGAAGCTAAAGTAGCAGATCCAGAGGAACTTATAATTAGCAGGGAGGAATTAAATCACATACAAAATGAGATAGGTGAGGTATTATCGAGTTTAGAAATGGAAGTGCTTATGTCATATCTAGATGGTAAGTCCTATCAGGAGATTGCATGTGATTTAGACAGGCACGCTAAATCTATAGATAACGCACTGCAGAGAGTTAAAAGAAAGTTAGAAAAGTGTTTAATTAATAAATAGAAATTACATATTGACAAAAAAATATACTTGTATTAAAATTGATAATCGGTATGTGACTTTTGATATATAATAGAGGTTTTATGGGCGGAAGTAGTTCAGTGGTAGAACACCAGCTTCCCAAGCTGGACGTCGCGGGTTCGAGTCCCGTTTTCCGCTCCAAGTTAAATTGCCCATGTAGCTCAGTAGGCAGAGCGTCACCTTGGTAAGGTGGAGGTCACCAGTTCAATCCTGGTCATGGGCTCCAATAATACATGAGTTTTTTACAACACACCAGGGTAAGTTTACTTTAATAAAATGTGTTATAAACAAGGAGGAAGAATAATGTCAAAAGAGAAGTTTGAAAGGACGAAACCGCACGTAAATATAGGAACGATAGGGCATGTAGATCATGGTAAGACAACATTGACAGCGGCAATAACCATGGTATTAGCGAAAGAGGGGAAGGCATCGGCAACAAAGTATGATGAGATAGATAAAGCTCCAGAGGAGAAAGAGAGAGGAATAACGATAAATACAGCGCATGTGGAATATGAGACAGATAAGAGACACTATGCACATGTAGACTGTCCAGGGCATGCAGATTATGTAAAGAACATGATAACAGGTGCAGCACAGATGGATGGAGCAATATTGGTAGTGAGTGCTGCAGATGGTCCAATGCCGCAGACAAGGGAACATATACTACTGGCAAGCAGGGTAGGAGTACAGCATATAGTAGTATTTTTAAATAAGGCAGATCAGGTGGATGATCCTGAGTTACTGGAATTAGTAGAGATGGAAGTAAGGGATCTTTTAAGTGAATATGGATTTCCGGGAGATGAAGTACCAATAATAGTAGGCAGTGCACTTAAGGCACTGGAGAATCCGGATGATGCAGAAGCGACGAAATGTATATATGAGCTGATGGATGCAGTTGACAATTATATACCGACACCTGATAGACCGACAGACAAACCATTCTTGATGCCAATAGAGGATATATTCACAATTACAGGAAGAGGGACAGTAGCGACAGGAAGAGTAGAGAGTGGAGTATTAAAAATAGGAGACGAACTGGAGATAGTAGGACTTCAAGAGGAGAAGAAGAAGACAGTATGTACAGGAGTAGAGATGTTCAGGAAGCTGCTTGACCAGGCAATGGCAGGAGACAACATAGGTGTACTTCTGAGAGGTATACAGAGGAATGAAGTAGAGAGAGGTCAGGTACTTGCGAAACCAGGTACAGTACACCCGCACAAGAAATTTGTAGGTCAGGTATATGTACTTAAGAAAGAAGAGGGTGGGAGGCACACACCGTTTTTCAATGGATACAGGCCGCAGTTTTATTTTAGGACCACAGATGTAACGGGGACCATTGCACTTCCGGAAGGAGTAGAGATGGTAATGCCTGGAGACCATATAGATATGAATGTAGAACTCATAACACCGGTAGCAATGCATGAAGGGTTGAGGTTTGCAATAAGAGAAGGCGGAAGAACAGTTGGTTCTGGTGTCGTAACTAAAATAGTTGAGTAATTTTTAAGGACTGGGTATCTCGACCTAGTCCTTTTGGAAATAATGAATTTTTACCTTTTATCTACGATGTTATTAAAGGTTTTGTTTAATGGGTTTTTAATATAATTGACATAAAAATTAAGTTGTGATAAAGTAAATAAGTAATGCATAATTTAAGAGTGTAAGTTTTTAAATGATTATATACTTGAATTATATACCAGGAGGTGTGAAAGTAGTGAGAGTAAAAGTAACACTGGCATGTACGGATTGTAAACAGAGGAATTATAATACAACTAAAAATAAAAAAAATGATCCAGATAGGCTAGAGATGAAAAAGTATTGTCCATTTTGTCGTAAACATACAGTTCACAAGGAAACTAGGTAGATAGAGAGGCATATATTAAAATATTTGAGGATGTGAATAAAATGGCTGTGCACGATGATGCAAAAAAAGTTAAAAAACAGGTCACACCTGAAGGCGGATTCTTTAATTTTTTTAAGGGATTGGTAGCTGAATTTAAAAGAATAACATGGCCCTCTAAAGAAGATTTAAAAAAGGTTACAATATCGGTTATAGTATTTTGTAGTATTTATGTAATAATTGTCGGGATAATAGATTTCGGATTTAATTCCTTAGCTAAAAACATTTTGAAATAAGAATAAAAAAAGGAGGCAGGGACTAAGTATTGTCCCTAGAATTATGGCAGATAAAGCTAAATGGTATGTGGTTCATACATATTCTGGTTATGAAAATAAAGTTAAAGCTAATCTTGAGAAAACTATAGAAAATAGAGAACTATATGATTGGATAGATGATGTTCAAGTACCTATGGAAGAACAAGTTGAGATCAAAGATGGCAAAAAGAAAATAACATTAAAAAAAGTATTCCCGGGATATGTTTTAATACATATGGTAATGACTGATGATTCTTGGTATATAGTTAGAAATACTAGAGGAGTCACAGGTTTTGTTGGCCCTGGTTCTAAGCCTGTTCCACTTACTGATGAAGAGGTAAAGGATATGGGAATCAATGAAAAACCCGTAAATATAGATGTATCAATAGGTGAAAATGTAAAGGTAAAATCCGGACCGCTTGAGAATTTTTTAGCTGTTATCCAAGAAATAAATACTGAAAAGAAAAAAATTAAAGCTTTAGTCAATATGTTTGGCAGGGAGACCCCTGTTGAGCTTGATTTTAACCAAATAGAAAAAATAGAATGAAGTTATAAAGGTAAAAGTTTTAAATAAGCGGAAATATTATTTTCGTATAATCATAATAGGAGGTGTATATTTATGGCTAAAAAAGTGGTAGGAATGATAAAACTTCAGCTTCCTGCAGGTAAAGCAACACCAGCCCCACCAGTTGGACCAGCACTTGGACAGCATGGTGTAAATATTATGGGCTTCTGCAAGGAATTTAATGCCAAGACTGCAAGTCAAGCAGGATTGATAATTCCAGTGGTAATTACTGTATATCAGGATAGATCTTTCAGCTTTATACTAAAGACTCCACCAGCAGCAGTATTACTTAAGAAAGCAGTAGGAATAGAAAGTGGTTCTGGAGTTCCTAATAAGACTAAAGTTGCAAAGGTAACTAAAGAACAGCTTAAGCAGATTGCTGAAACAAAAATGCCGGATTTGAATGCTGGTTCCATTGAGACTGCTATGAAAATGATAGCAGGTACTGCAAGAAGTATGGGAATAACTGTAGAAGAATAGGCGACTTAAATATGTGGGAGGCAAGATATGCCGTTAATACCACTAAGGAGGATTTGAAATGGGAAAAAAATATAAAGAAAGCGTTAAACTTATTGACAAAAGTGCATTGTATGCGCCATCAGAAGCTATTGAACTTGCTGTAAAGACATCTAAGGCGAAATTTGATGAAACTATAGAATTGGCCTTAAAGCTTGGGGTAGATCCGAGACATGCAGATCAGCAGGTTAGAGGAGCAGTAGTTTTACCTCATGGAACTGGTAAAAAAGTTCGAGTATTGGTATTTGCTAAAGGCGCCAAAGTTGAAGAAGCTCAAAATGCGGGAGCTGATTATGTTGGATCAAATGAGTATGTTCAGAAGATCCAAAATGAAAATTGGTTTGATTTTGATGTAGTTGTAGCTACACCTGATATGATGGGAATTGTAGGTAGATTAGGTAGAATACTTGGACCTAAAGGATTAATGCCAAATCCAAAATCCGGTACGGTTACATTCGATGTTGTGAAAGCAATAGAGGAAATTAAAGCAGGTAAGGTTGAGTATAGAGTTGATAAAACTTCTATAATTCATGTTCCTATAGGAAAGAGTTCTTTTGAACCGCAAAAATTATTGGAAAATTTTCATACGTTAATGGAAGCTGTAGTAAAAGCAAAACCTGCAGCAGCTAAAGGACAATATTTAAAGTCTGTAGTATTATCAAGTACCATGGGTCCTGGAATAAAAATAAATTCTGCAAAGGTCCTTGAATAAAAATATTGACTTAAATAATCAATTCGTATATAATACTAACAGTTTAATAAGTAAATACTCCGTAGACGATAGGTGCAAAAGCATAACGGGAAGCCCGACCTATTCAGGATTCCAATATAGAGTTATTTGGTCTCTCTGTGTCTAAGGGGAGGCTTTTATTTATGCGTTATGAAGTTAAACTGTGAGGAGGTGTGGATACACAGTGGGAAAAAATAGAGAATTAAAGGAAGCTAAAGTTAAAGAAATTGAAGAAAAGATGAGGAAAGCTCAGAGTATAATATTTGCTAAATACCAGGGGCTCACTGTAGAAGAAGATACAAAACTCAGAAAAAATTTGAGAGAAGCAGGTGTGGAATATAAAGTTTTTAAAAACACACTGGCTAAGTTAGCTGCGAAAGAATTGGGATTTGATGAAGTAGAAAATATTTTTTCAGGGCCAGTATCGACAGCATTTGGATATGATGATCCGGCTGCACCGGCAAGAATTCTCAACGATTTTTCAAAAGATCATAAGATGTTGGAGCTAAAAGGTGGAGTTGTTCAAGGAGAAATATTTGATATAGATAAAGTTAAACAACTTGCTACGATACCACCTAAAGATGTTCTTATTGCAAAATTACTTGGAAGTTTCAAGGCTCCATTATCAAATTTTGTATATTTATTAAATGCAATTTCAGAAAAACAGAAATCACAGGAAGATTAATTTAAAGAAATTTTGGAGGTGTTCATTAATGAGTAAAGAAGAGATCATTCAAGCTATAAAAGAGATGAGTGTTTTAGAATTAAATGAATTAGTAAAAGCATGTGAAGAGGAGTTTGGAGTAAGTGCAGCAGCTCCAGTGGCGGTAGCAGGTGCAGGTGGTGCAGCAGGTGCTGCAGATTCGGCAGAGGAAAAAACTGAATTTGATGTGATACTTAAAGCAGTAGGACAAGAAAAAATAAAAGTTATAAAGGCAGTTAGAGAAGTAACAGGATTGGGATTAAAGGATGCAAAAGGTTTAGTTGATAGTGCTCCTAAACCAATAAAAGAAGGAGTAAGTAAAGAGGATGCTGATGCTTTAAAAGCTAAGTTTGAAGAAATCGGAGCTGAGATAGAGTTAAAGTAGAAATTCAAGATACTCACATAAAGAGGTACTTTAGTTTAAAGTGCCTCTTTATTGTTTCAAGAATATTTTTGTGAAATTATGAAAATTTATTATTGACAAATTATATGTATTATGGTAACATGATAAATTGCATTGATTAGTTGCAGAATTAATGTAAAATGTATTATATATAGAATAATTTGAATTAATTACAAAAAAAAGGTTATAATAGTTTGATGGCAATAATAAGTCCATAAACATACATATACGAATTAAATGAATGTTTTTGGTTATTTTTAGTTTATACAAGGGGTGAAAATCAATGGTACATCCTGTCCAGGTTGGTAAAAGAACAAGAATGAGCTTTTCCAGACTTAAAGAAATAGGGCATATGCCTAATTTAATTGAGGTACAGTTAGATTCTTACAATTGGTTTTTGAAAGAAGGCTTACAAGAAGTATTCGATGATATTAATCCTATTCAAGACTATACTGCAAACCTTAATTTAGAGTTTGTGGGATATAAATTAGATATGGATAATATCAAATATTCTGTAGAAGAGTGCAAAGAGAGAGATGCAACTTATGCAGCACCTTTAAAGGTGAAAGTAAGATTACTTAATAAGGAAACCGGTGAAGTTAAAGAACAGGAAGTTTTTATGGGAGACTTCCCTCTGATGACAGAACAAGGAACTTTTATAATTAATGGAGCGGAGAGAGTTATAGTCAGTCAGCTTGTAAGATCTCCAGGTGTATATTATGATGTATCTGTTGATAAAACGGGTAAAAATCTTTTTTCTTCAACGGTAATACCCAATAGAGGAGCTTGGTTAGAATATGAAACTGATTCTAATAACATAATATATGTGAGGATAGATAAAACCAGAAAATTACCTATAACTATTCTTGTGAGAGCTATGGGATATAGTACGGATGCAGAAATCACTAATTTCTTTGGAGAGGATGAAAGATTAAAAGCTACAATCGAAAAGGATAATACTAAGACACATGAAGAAGCATTGCTTGAAATATATAAGAGACTTAGGCCAGGAGAACCACCTACAGTGGATAGTGCTCAGTCACTTATTGAATCCTTATTTTTTGATCCTAAAAGATATGATCTTTCCAGAGTGGGAAGATATAAATTTAATAAAAAATTAGCACTTTATATTAGAATAACTAATCAAATATCAGCGCAAGATGTGGTAAACCCACAGACTGGTGAGATACTTGTACAAAAAGGCGAAAGAATAAGTAGAGAAAAAGCTATAGAGATTCAACAATGCGGAGTAAATATAGTAGATATTCAAGTTGAGGATATAATTCTTAGAGTGATAGGCAATCATTTTGTAGACATACGTAATTTTGTTAATTTTAACATAGATGATTTAAACATAAAAGAAAGTGTACATTATCCTACATTAAAGGAAATTTTGGATAATTACAGTGATGAAGATAGCGTAAAGGAACAGATATCAAAGCATATTCATGATTTAATTCCCAAACATATAATTAAAGATGACATTTATGCTACGGTCAGTTATGAGTTAGGATTGACTTATGGCATTGGCAATGTCGATGATATAGATCATCTTGGGAATAGGAGACTTAGATCAGTAGGAGAATTACTTCAAAATCAATTTAGAATAGGTCTTTCAAGAATGGAGAGAGTAGTTAAAGAAAGAATGACCATACAGGATCAGGAGGTTATAACACCTCAGGCTTTAATAAATATAAGGCCTGTATCGGCAGCTATAAAAGAATTTTTTGGAAGCTCTCAGCTTTCTCAATTCATGGATCAGACTAATCCACTTTCAGAACTTACTCATAAAAGAAGATTATCAGCATTGGGACCCGGGGGACTTTCCAGAGAGAGAGCTGGCTTTGAGGTGAGGGATGTTCACCATTCACATTATGGAAGAATGTGTCCAATAGAGACACCAGAAGGCCCAAATATAGGACTTATTAATTCTCTTGCATCTTATGCAAAAGTTAATGAATATGGTTTTATAGAAACTCCTTATAGGAAAGTAGACAAAAAAAATAAAAGAGTTACCAATGAAATTGTATATATGACAGCAGATGAAGAAGATCAGTATTTGATAGGACGGGCGAATGAACCTATAGAAGAGGACGGCAGTTTTATAGATAACAGAATTACGGTTAGGGATAAGGAAGATGTTATTGTAGTACCAGCGGAAGATGTTGATTATATGGATGTATCTCCAAGACAGTTGGTTTCAGTTGCAACTGCTATGATACCATTTCTTGAAAATGATGATGCAAGCCGTGCACTTATGGGATCCAACATGCAAAGACAGGCGGTACCTCTTTTGAAACCTCAGGCACCCATTGTGGGAACAGGTATTGAATATAAAGCAGCTGTGGATTCAGGAGTACTTCCAAAAGCAAAAAATTCAGGTGTAGTTTCTTATGTATGTGCCAATGAAATAAGGGTAAAAAGGGATTCTGATGGAGGAACAGACATTTATAGACTTCTCAAATTCCAAAGATCTAATCAGGGCACATGTATAAATCAGAGACCTATAGTTGAAAATGGTGAAATTGTTCAAAAGGGAACAGTTCTAGCGGATGGACCATCCACGGATCTAGGCGAAATAGCTCTTGGTAAAAATATCAGAATGGGTTTTACTACCTGGGAAGGATATAATTACGAAGATGCCATGCTTATATCTGAAGAATTGGTAAAAAAAGATGTATTTACTTCAATCCATATTGAAGAATATGAATCTGAAGCCAGGGATACAAAACTTGGGCCTGAAGAAATTACCAGAGATATACCAAATGTAGGAGAAGATGCATTAAAAGACATAGATGAAAGAGGAATTATAAGAATAGGTGCTGAAGTGAGAGCCGGAGATATACTAGTGGGGAAAGTAACTCCTAAGGGTGAAACCGAACTTACGGCAGAAGAAAGGCTTTTGAGAGCTATATTTGGAGAGAAAGCCAGAGAAGTAAGAGATACTTCTCTTAGAGTACCTCATGGTGAATCAGGTATAATTGTAGATGTGAAAGTATTTACAAGAGAAAATGGAGATGAGCTTTCACCGGGGGTCAATAAGCTTGTTAGATGTTATATAGCTCAGAAACGTAAAATATCTGTTGGAGATAAAATGGCAGGTAGACATGGTAATAAAGGTGTTATATCCAGGGTGCTGCCGGAGGAAGATATGCCTTTTTTACCAGATGGTAGACCTTTGCAGATATGCTTAAATCCACTTGGAGTACCTTCTCGTATGAATATAGGTCAGGTGCTTGAAGTCCATCTTGGGTTGGCTGCCAGTGAGTTAGGGTGGCATATAGCAACACCAGTTTTTGATGGGGCAAGAGAAGAAGATATAATAGCCTGCCTCAAGAAAGCAGGTTATAGAGAAGATGGGAAGACAATATTATATGACGGTAGAACAGGGGAACCATTTAATCGGCCTATAACCATAGGATATATGTACATTCTAAAATTGGCACATTTAGTTGATGACAAGATTCATGCAAGATCCACAGGACCATATTCTCTTGTAACTCAGCAGCCTTTAGGCGGTAAAGCGCAATTTGGAGGACAGAGATTTGGAGAAATGGAAGTATGGGCTTTGGAAGCATACGGTGCAGCACATACTCTTCAGGAAATACTGACAGTTAAGTCTGATGATGTAGTTGGAAGAGTTAAAACTTATGAAGCTATTGTAAAGGGTGAAAATATACCAGAACCTGGTGTACCAGAATCCTTTAAAGTACTTATAAAAGAATTACAGGCTCTATGCTTGGATGTGAAAGTATTAAATGATGACAATGAGGAAATCAAACTTAAAGAATCTGTAGATGATGAAATGGAAAGTTTGGATGTTAATATAGAGGGAAATGAAGATTTTGCAGCATCGTCTCAAGATAATTACAACAGAAAGAGTCAAGAGGATCACGGTAATGAGAACGACGGTAATGAGAACGATGATAATGATGAGAAGAACAACGATGAGGATGCCAATAATGACACTGACGAAGGCTTGGATTTGAATTATGAGGATTTGAATTTAGATGATCTGGGAATAGATGATTTTAATGATGAACATTAGGAAGGGAGGATGTACCCTTGTTTGAATTAAATAATTTTGATGCACTACAGATAGGTTTAGCTTCACCGGAGAAAATAAGAGAGTGGTCAAGAGGTGAAGTAAAAAAGCCTGAGACAATAAATTACAGGACATTAAAGCCTGAGAGGGATGGTTTGTTTTGTGAAAGAATTTTTGGACCAACTAAGGACTGGGAATGTCATTGTGGTAAATATAAGAGAATCAGATACAAAGGCATAGTTTGTGACAGATGTGGTGTTGAGGTAACTAAGGCAAAAGTTAGACGTGAAAGAATGGGTCATATAGAACTTGCGGCTCCAGTATCGCATATATGGTATTTTAAGGGAATACCATCCCGTATGGGACTCATTTTGGATATGTCACCGAGAGCATTGGAAAAAGTATTGTATTTTGCATCATATGTAGTTTTAGAGCCAAAAGCAACTCAGCTTTTAAAAAAACAGCTCCTTACAGAAAAAGAATACAGGGAAGCCGTAGATAAGTATGGAGAACAAAATTTTGTTGCAGGTATGGGAGCAGAATCTATCAAAAAGCTTCTGGAAGAAATAAACCTTGATGAACTATCTGCAGGATTAAAGGAAGATTTGAAAAACAGCACAGGTCAAAAAAAGGTAAGGATAATAAGAAGGCTTGAGGTAGTTGAATCTTTTAAGAAATCAGGCAATAAGCCAGATTGGATGATTATAGATGTTATACCTGTAATACCACCGGATTTGAGACCTATGGTACAGTTAGATGGAGGAAGATTTGCCACATCGGATTTAAATGATCTTTATAGAAGAGTTATAAATAGAAATAATAGGCTCAAAAAATTATTGGATTTAGGAGCACCGGATATAATAGTAAGAAATGAAAAGAGAATGCTTCAGGAAGCAGTGGATGCTCTTATAGATAATGGAAGAAGAGGAAGGCCGGTGACAGGACCGGGTAACAGACCATTAAAATCATTGTCTGATATGCTTAAAGGAAAACAGGGAAGATTTAGACAGAATTTACTTGGCAAACGTGTGGATTATTCTGGACGTTCTGTTATAGTAGTTGGACCTGAGCTCAAAATGTATCAATGTGGGTTGCCTAAGGAAATGGCTTTAGAACTATTTAAACCATTTGTGATGAAAAAGTTAGTTGCAAGTGGTTTAGCCCATAATATTAAAAGTGCTAAGAGGATGGTGGAAAGAGTTCAGACTCAAGTATGGGATGTATTAGAAGAGGTAATATCAGATCATCCAGTACTTTTAAATCGTGCTCCAACCCTCCATAGATTAGGAATTCAGGCCTTTCAACCTGTACTTGTAGAAGGTAGAGCTATAAAACTTCATCCACTTGCTTGTACAGCATACAATGCGGATTTTGATGGTGATCAAATGGCAGTACATGTCCCACTTTCAGTTGAAGCCCAAGCCGAAGCCAGATTTTTAATGTTGGCTGCCCATAATATATTAAAACCTTCAGATGGGAAACCAGTAGTAGTTCCTACACAGGATATGGTACTTGGATCCTACTATCTAACAGCGGAAAAAGATGGCGCTGTGGGAGAAGGCAGGATGTTCTGCTCACCTGAAGAAGCGATAATGGCGTATGAGTTAAGGCAAATAGACATTAATGCCAAGATAAAGGTAAAGATGAAAAAAGTTAAAGATGGAAAATACTTTAGTGGGATAATTGATACTACTCCTGGAAAAATAATATTTAATGAATCTATACCGCAGGATTTAGGATTTGTAGATAGAAGTATACCTGGAAATGAATTTAAATTAGAAATTGATTTTCTTGTAGCTAAGAAAAACCTAGGTAAAATAATAAATAAATGTTATATGAAACATGGAGCTACTCAGACATCTATAATGCTCGATAAGATAAAAGCCAGAGGGTACCATTATTCAACTATAAGTGGTATTACTGTTTCCACTTCAGATATGGTGGTTCCTGATGCTAAAAAGAGACTTCTGGATGAATCGGATCAGGCTGTTGATAAGATAGAAAAAATGTACAGAAGAGGATTTATATCTGAAGAAGAGAGATATCAGAGAGTAATAGAGAAATGGACTAAAACCACGGAAGATGTAGCTGATGCGCTGATGGATAATCTGGATAAATTTAACCCGATATTTATGATGGCTGATTCAGGGGCAAGAGGATCTAAGAGTCAGATTAAGCAGCTTGCAGGTATGAGAGGACTTATGGCAAATCCTTCGGGGAAGATAATAGAACTTCCAATAAGATCCTCTTTCAGGGAAGGATTGGATGTACTTGAATATTTTATATCCACCCATGGTGCAAGAAAAGGTAATGCAGATACTGCTCTAAAGACGGCAGATTCAGGATATCTTACTAGAAGGCTCGTAGATGTGAGTCAGGATGTTATAGTAAGAGAGGAAGATTGTGGTACTCATGAAGGCTATGATATAACAGAAATAAAAGAGGGAAATGAAGTCATAGAGAGTTTGTCAGAAAGGCTTACAGGAAGGTATTCTGCAGAAGATATTAAGGATCCAAAAACAGGCGATGTGTTGGTATCAAGAAACACTTACATGGATTCCGAAATGGCACATAAAATAGAAGATGCGGGTATAAAGAGAGTAAAAATCAGATCCGTATTTACTTGCAGATCTCGACATGGAGTATGTGCTAAGTGTTATGGTATGAATATGGCTACAGCCAAGAAAATTGATATTGGAGAATCAGTGGGGATAATAGCGGCACAGAGTATAGGAGAACCTGGTACACAGCTTACAATGAGAACTTTCCACACTGGTGGAGTTGCTGGATCTGATATAACTCAAGGTCTTCCAAGGGTTGAAGAATTATTTGAAGCTAGGAAACCAAAAGGTTTGGCAATAGTAAGCGAGGTTTCAGGAACTGTAAAGATGGAAGAAACGAAAAAGAAGAGAAGTGTATCTGTAATTACGAGTACAGGAGAAGAAGTAGTCTATGATATACCATTTGGATCGAGACTTAAAGTGTCAAATGGCGATGTAATAAGTGCTGGCGATGAAATAACAGAAGGGTCTGTGAATCCTCATGATATATTGAGAATAAAAGGAGTTCAGGGCGTTAAAAATTATCTTCTGTCAGAAGTCCAAAAAGTTTATAGACTACAGGGCGTTGACATAAATGATAAACATCTTGAAGTGGTGATAAGGCAAATGACAAGAAAGATTAAGATAGAAGATTCGGGAGATACAGAATTATTGCCTGGAACTATGATTGATATGTTTGATTTTGAAGATGAAAATGCTAAAGTTGAAGCAAATGGTGGAAAGCCTGCTCAGGGAAGGGTAGCACTTTTGGGTATAACCAAAGCGGCTTTGGCAACAGAATCATTTCTTTCGGCGGCTTCATTCCAGGAAACTACAAGAGTCCTTACAGATGCAGCTATAAAAGGTAAGACGGATCCGCTTTTAGGATTGAAGGAAAATGTAATTATAGGTAAACTTATACCTGCGGGAACTGGAATGACTAGGTATAGATCTATAAAAATCAATACTGAAAATGAATCTGCGGATCAAAAATTAGAGAATCAACAAGAAGCTTGATAATTATTGACATAATAATACTAAAATGATAAAATACATCTGTATGTTTTTAAAGAGACAAGGTTTTAACATACCTTGTCCCTCAAATTATTATTAGGAGGGAATGGAAATAATGATTTACAGGCTTGCAGGAAATAAAGTTGTTGGTGTAAAGCAGACAGTTAAAGCTATAAAAAATAATAAAGCTAAAACTGTATATATAGCTAAAGATGCTGATGATAAACTTATACAGTCAGTAAAAGTATTAATTGATGATAATTCCCAGGAAGTAATTTATGTAGACACCATGAAAAAATTAGGAAAAATGTGTGGAATAGATGTAGGTGCCGCTACAGCAGCTATATTAAAGGATTAATTTTATAGTATAAAAAAGCTTTCAATAGTAATTAATATAAATTGTGACTTTATTAATAATTTATCTATTTTTAGAAGGAGGTGTAAACATGCCAACAATAAGCCAATTAGTTAGAAAAGGCAGAAAGACAATAAGCACAAAATCAACAGCACCAGCATTAAAAGAATGTCCACAGAAAAGAGGAGTTTGTACAGTAGTAAAAACTACCACTCCTAAGAAGCCAAATTCTGCACTTAGAAAAGTTGCAAGGGTTAGACTGGTAAATGGTTATGAGGTAAGTGCATATATACCAGGTATAGGACATAACTTACAAGAACACAGTGTTGTACTCATAAGAGGAGGAAGAGTTAAAGATCTTCCAGGTGTTAGATATCACATAGTTAGAGGAACACTGGATTCAGCAGGAGTTACTGACAGATTGCAGGCAAGATCAAAATACGGTGCTAAAAAACCAAAACAAAAATAATTTCAATAAATTAGGTTGATGGAGTTAGTGCAATGTCTTCAGCGTTTATATATATTTTATGAAATTTTGCAGAAGTACAAAGCACTTTACGGCTATTTATAGTCGAGTACCGATGAACTTAAATTTTAATTGTTAAGGAGGGAAGAAAAGTGGCAAGAAAAGGACATATAGGAAAAAGGGATGTATTACCAGATCCAGTATACAATAGTAAGGTTATTACAAAGTTAATAAATAATATAATGGAAAATGGTAAAAAAGGGGTAGCTCAAAAGATATGCTATAGTGCCTTTGACATAATTGCTAAAAAAACCAATAAGGAACCTATGGAAGTTTTTGAGGCAGCCATGAACAATATAATGCCTCTTCTAGAGGTAAAAGCAAGAAGAATTGGTGGTGCAACATATCAGGTCCCAATAGAAGTTAGACCGGAGAGAAGGCAGACTTTGGGGATAAGATGGCTGCTTATAGCATCAAGAAAACGAGGAGAAAAATATATGAGAGAAAGACTTGCTTCAGAATTGATGGATGCAGCGAACAATACAGGTGCAGCCGTTAAGAAGAGGGAAGATACTCATAAAATGGCTGAAGCCAATAAGGCTTTTGCACATTATAGATATTAATATAAAAAACTGTTTTGGTATTTTTACTAAAGCAGTTTTATAGAATTTTAAATTTACACTTGCGAGGAGGAAAATTAAGTGGGAAGAGAATATCCGCTAGAGAAATTCCGTAACATAGGAATAATGGCACACATAGATGCTGGAAAAACTACTACTACGGAGCGTATACTTTTCTATACAGGAAGAACTCATAAAATAGGCGAAGTACATGATGGCGAAGCGACTATGGATTGGATGGCACAAGAGCAAGAAAGAGGAATAACTATAACTTCAGCGGCTACTTTTTGTAAATGGAAAGGATATGCAATAAATATAATAGATACACCAGGGCACGTGGATTTTACTGTAGAAGTTGAGAGATCACTTAGAGTACTTGACGGTGCAGTTACTGTTTTAGACGCTAAGAGCGGAGTTGAACCACAGACAGAAACTGTCTGGAGACAGGCAGATAATTATGGAGTACCAAGATTAGTTTACGTAAATAAGATGGATTCAATAGGTGCAGATTTTTATATGTGTATAAACACTTTGAGGGATAGACTCCATTGTAATGCAGTACCTGTTCAAATTCCAATAGGTGCAGAAGATGAATTTAAAGGTATAGTAGATCTTATAAAAAATGAGGCAATAATATATGAAGATGATTTGGGAACAGTAATGGATGAAGTTGCTATACCTGATGAATTGAAAGATAAGGCAGAAGAGTATAGGACCCAATTGATTGAAGCAGTGGCTGAGCTCGACGAAGATCTGATGATGAAATATTTAGATGGAGAGGAATTGACAAATGAAGAGTTGATAGCTGGGATTAGAAAAGGTGTTATTGCAAATGAACTGGTACCAGTTTTATGTGGATCATCATATAAAAATAAAGGTGTACAGCCAATGATAGATGCAGTAGTTGATTTTATGCCATCACCTCTTGATATACCACCTGTAAAAGGAAATGATCCTGAAAGCGGTGAGGAAATTGAGAGAAAAGCTGATGACAATGAGCCGTTGTCTGCACTTGCATTTAAAATTGCTACAGATCCATTTGTAGGAAGATTGGCCTTTACGAGAGTTTATTCAGGAATTATGAAAAGTGGTACTTATGTATATAATTCTACAAAAGGTAAAAAAGAAAGAATTGCGAGACTTGTAAAGATGCATTCTAATCATAGACAGGAAGTTGATGAACTCCGGGCAGGAGATCTTGGAGCTATAGTAGGACTGAAGGATACTACTACAGGTAATACTCTCTGTGATGAAGATAATCCAATTGTACTTGAAAGTATGGAGTTTCCTGATCCAGTTATAGATGTGGCAATAGAACCTAAGACCAAAGCTGGTCAGGAAAAAATGGGAATAGCTCTTGCAAAACTTGCAGAAGAGGATCCGACATTTAAGACTTATACAGATCAAGAAACGGGTCAGACCATTATAGCAGGTATGGGAGAACTTCACTTGGAGATAATTGTGGATAGGCTGCAGAGAGAATTTAAAGTGGATTGTAATGTAGGTAAACCTCAGGTTGCATATAAGGAAACTATTAAAAAAACAGTTAAGGCAGAAGGTAAATTCATAAGACAATCAGGGGGACATGGTCAATATGGTCATTGCTGGATAGAGATGTCGCCTTCAGAGGAAGGATATGCATTTGAAAATGCCATTGTGGGAGGAACTATTCCAAAGGAATATATTGCGCCAATTGACAACGGAATTCAAGAGGCTGCAGAAAGTGGTGTAATTGCAGGATATCCTGTTATAAACTTTAAAGTTAAGTTGTATGATGGTTCATATCATGATGTGGATTCCTCAGAAATGGCCTTTAAGATTGCTGCATCTATGGCATTTAAGAATGCTATGAATAAAGCAGATCCGGTTTTGCTTGAACCAATGATGAGAGTTGAAGTTACAGTTCCAGAAGAATATATGGGAGATGTAATGGGTGATATAAATTCCAGAAGGGGAAGAATTGAAGGTATGACTCCTAGAGCAGGAGCTGAAATTATAAAATCTTTTGTTCCGCTTTCTGAAATGTTTGGATATGCTACTTCACTTAGATCAAGAACACAGGGTAGAGGTGTCTATACTATGACATTTGATCATTATGAAGAAGTACCAAAGAGTATTCAAGAGAAAATTACAGGAGAGAGAAATAGTTAATTTAATTAATATGTTATTTGTTAGGAGGAAGAATAATGTCAAAAGAGAAGTTTGAAAGGACGAAACCGCACGTAAATATAGGAACGATAGGGCATGTAGATCATGGTAAGACAACATTGACAGCAGCAATAACCATGGTATTAGCGAAAGAGGGGAAGGCATCGGCAACAAAGTATGATGAGATAGATAAAGCTCCAGAGGAGAAAGAGAGAGGAATAACGATAAATACAGCGCATGTGGAATATGAGACAGATAAGAGACACTATGCACATGTAGACTGTCCAGGGCATGCAGATTATGTAAAGAACATGATAACAGGTGCAGCACAGATGGATGGAGCAATATTGGTAGTGAGTGCTGCAGATGGTCCAATGCCGCAGACAAGGGAACATATACTACTGGCAAGCAGGGTAGGAGTACAGCATATAGTAGTATTTTTAAATAAGGCAGATCAGGTGGATGATCCTGAGTTACTGGAATTAGTAGAGATGGAAGTAAGGGATCTTTTAAGTGAATATGGATTTCCGGGAGATGAAGTACCAATAATAGTAGGCAGTGCACTTAAGGCACTGGAGAATCCGGATGATGCAGAAGCGACGAAATGTATATATGAGCTGATGGATGCAGTTGACAATTATATACCGACACCTGATAGACCGACAGACAAACCATTCTTGATGCCAATAGAGGATATATTCACAATTACAGGAAGAGGGACAGTAGCGACAGGAAGAGTAGAGAGTGGAGTATTAAAAATAGGAGACGAACTGGAGATAGTAGGACTTCAAGAGGAGAAGAAGAAGACAGTATGTACAGGAGTAGAGATGTTCAGGAAGCTGCTTGACCAGGCAATGGCAGGAGACAACATAGGTGTACTTCTGAGAGGTATACAGAGGAATGAAGTAGAGAGAGGTCAGGTACTTGCGAAACCAGGTACAGTACACCCGCACAAGAAATTTGTAGGTCAGGTATATGTACTTAAGAAAGAAGAGGGTGGGAGGCACACACCGTTTTTCAATGGATACAGGCCGCAGTTTTATTTTAGGACCACAGATGTAACGGGGACCATTGCACTTCCGGAAGGAGTAGAGATGGTAATGCCTGGAGACCATATAGATATGAATGTAGAACTCATAACACCGGTAGCAATGCATGAAGGGTTGAGGTTTGCAATAAGAGAAGGCGGAAGAACAGTTGGTTCTGGTGTCGTAACTAAAATAGTTGAGTAATAGGTGTAAATTACTGTAGTTTTTTAACAAAGAAGGAAAGGGTATATAAATGCCCTTCCCTTCTTTATAAATTTTATATTTGTCACTTGTCAGAAATAGAAATTTATTGTATAATTAAGTGGTTGTGATGTTATAACAGCGATGAAGCAAGAGGTTGCCGGACTTCCGGGTAATTCTTGATTGAGTATGCCATGGTCTTGAACCAGGTGACGGTGCTTTTGTAAAAGGTCACTTTGCGTAAATTAAATGAAACGCCTGGTACAGTTTACAGAATGTGTCCGCTGTTGTACGTAAGGAGCATAGCGTGCATGAAAAGGAGGGAAATAATAATGGCAAAACAGAAAATAAGAATAAGATTGAAGGCTTTTGATCATACCATATTGGATCAATCATCTGAGAGAATAGTGGAAACTGCTAAATCCACGGGAGCAAAGGTAGCGGGACCAGTACCACTGCCGACTGAAAAAGATGTAGTTACAATCTTAAGGGCTCCACATAAATATAAGGATTCAAGAGAACAGTTTGAGATAAGGACTCACAAAAGGCTTATAGATATAATAAGTCCATCACCTAAAACTGTTGATGCTTTGATGAGATTGGACTTACCGGCGGGCGTAGATATAGAGATTAAATTATAAATTAAGAATTATTACTGACTATTATGACCGTTTATGCGATCCGCTAATACGTTTAGGAGGTGTATTTAAATGAAGAAGGCTATACTGGGTAAAAAACTCGGAATGACCCAGATATTTGATGAAAGTGGGAAGGTAATTCCTGTTACAGTTATTGAAGCAGGTCCTTGTGTAGTTGTTCAGAAAAAAACAGTAGAAAAAGATGGATATAATGCTATACAGGTGGGATTTAATGATATAAGAGAAAAGCTTGTTAACAAACCGTTAAGGGGTCATTTTGCTAAAGCAGGTGTTCCGCTAAAAAGATTTATAAAAGAGTTTAAAGTTGATGATGCAGACAAATATGAAACCGGACAGGAAATAAAGGTAGATGTATTTGTTGAAGGTGATAAGGTAGATGTGTCAGGAGTTTCAAAAGGTAAGGGATTTCAGGGTACTATAAGAAGATGGAATGCTCAAAGGGGGCCAATGTCACATGGTTCAAAATTTCATAGGGCTGTTGGTTCGATGGGAGCTTCGTCTGATCCATCTAGAACTTTTAAAAATATGAAAATGCCGGGACATATGGGCAATAAAAATGTCACGGTATTAAATTTACAAGTTGCGAAAGTTATTCCTGAAAAAAATGTTATTTTAATAAAAGGTGGAATACCAGGGCCTAATAAAAGTTTTGTAATGATAAGAAATACTGTTAAGGCTTGATTTTAATAGAAAGGAGGATGCAGAATGCCTAATGTAGGATTATTTAATAAAGAAGGACAAAAAATTGGAGAATTTGAATTATCAGATAATGTATTTGGAACTAGAGTGAATCAATATGCTCTCCATCAAGTAGTGGTAGCACAACTTGCAAATAAGAGACAGGGAACACAGTCAGCGAAAACTAGAGCTGAAGTTTCTGGCGGTGGAATTAAACCTTGGAGACAAAAAGGAACTGGTAGAGCAAGGCAGGGATCTATAAGAGCTCCTCAGTGGATTCACGGTGGTATAGTTTTTGCAGTGAAGCCAAGGGATTATAGAATTTCAGTTCCAAAATCAGTTAGAAAAGTAGCTATGAAATCAGCTTTATCCAGTAAGGTTGAAGAGAACGAAATGGTAGTCCTGGATAATTTGGAGATAGATGTTCCAAAAACAAAGGAAATAGTAAAATTGTTGAATGTATTTGACGCAAAAAAAACATTGATTGTTACAGTTGAATCAAATCAAAATGTATACAGATCAGCGAGAAATATACCAGGAGTATCAGTTATTCCTGTTAATAATTTAAACGTGTATGATATATTAAAATTTGACAAACTTATGATAACTAAGGATGCTGTATCAAAGATTGAGGAGGTGTATGCATAATGAAATATACTAATTATGATATCATAAAAAGACCTGTTATAACAGAAAAAAGCATGGGCTGCATGAATGATAAAAAATATACCTTTATAGTTGATATACATGCCAATAAATTAATGATAAAAAAGGCTGTAGAAGATGTATTTGATGTGACTGTTGAAACTGTAAATACAGCAAGATATGTGGGAAAGAAAAAAAGAGTTGGTGTTCATATTGGAAAACGACCTGATTATAAGAAGGCCATTGTTAAACTTACAGAAGACAGTAAGACTATAGAATTTTTTGAAGGAATGCAGCAGTAAATAAAGCAATGAATGAAGCAGTTATTGGAGAAATCCAGATAAGCGAAAAAAGGGAGGGAATACCGTTATGGCAATTAAAGGATTTAAGCCTACCACACCTTCAAGAAGACATATGACAGTAAATGCATTTGAGGAGATAACTACAGATATGCCAGAGAAATCACTTCTAGTGGCTTTAAAGAGAAGCGGTGGTAGAAATGCTCACGGTAAAATAACAGTTCGCCATATAGGTGGCGGTACAAAACAAAAATATAGAGTAATAGATTTTAAAAGGAATAAGGATGGAATACCAGCGAAGGTAGCTACAATAGAATATGATCCTAATAGATCAGCATTTATAGCTCTTGTAGCCTATGTGGACGGAGAAAAAAGATACATAATAGCTCCAGTGGGTTTAAAGGTTGGAGATATAATAGTATCTGGATCGGATGCGGATATAAAGATTGGAAATTGTCTTCCACTCTCAAATATACCTGTTGGTACGATAATTCACAACGTAGAATTACAAGTTGGGAAAGGAGCACAGCTTGTAAGATCTGCAGGTGCCTCTGCACAACTTATGGCTAAGGAAGGCAAGTATGCTACATTGAGACTTCCAAGCGGTGAGATGAGACATGTAAGAATAGAATGTAGAGCGACTATAGGAACAGTTTCCAATTTAACTCATGAGATAGTCAACATAGGTAAGGCAGGAAGAAAAAGACATATGGGAATAAGGCCAACAGTCAGAGGTTCTGTAATGAATCCTAATGACCATCCACATGGTGGTGGTGAAGGTAAAGCACCAGTAGGACACCCAGGACCACTTACTCCTTGGGGGAAACCTGCTCTTGGATTTAAAACCAGAAAGCATAATAAATATTCAGATAAACTTATGGTAAAAGGGAGAAATAGTAAATAGTTTGAAGAGAATGTACATTCTCTTCACTGGTTTAATTTATTGCTTATTTTAATATAAAAATAGTTTCATAATTAGTTATATATTTTATGAAGGGAGGCTAAAAAGTGAGTAGATCAGTTAAAAAGGGACCTTATGTACAGGAATCACTTTTAAAGAAGATAAATGAGTTAAATAAAAATGGTGAAAAAAAGGTTATAAAGACATGGTCGAGAAGTTCAACGATATTTCCTCAGATGATAGGCCATACTATAGCAGTGCATGATGGAAGGAAACATGTCCCAGTGTATATATCAGAAGATATGGTTGGACATAAATTAGGGGAATTTGCATTAACCAGAACATACAGAGGACACTCTGCTGAAAAAGTTGATAAGACTGAAAAGACAACTAGTGTTGCTCAACAATAGGGGACTAGGAAGGAGGTAGTGTACAAATGGAAGCTAAGGCTATAGCTAGATACGTAAGAATGTCCTCAATGAAAGTAGGAATTGTACTTGATTTAATTAGAGGAAAAAATGTAAATGAGGCTTTTGCCATATTGAAATATACTCCAAAAGATGGAGCGGTAGTGGTCAATAAGCTTTTGAAATCGGCAGTTGCAAATGCAGAGAATAATTTGGATTTAGATAAGGATAATTTGTATATTTCAGAAGCGTATGCCTGCGAGGGTCCAACGTTAAAGAGATTTCAAGCACATGCTCAGGGAAGAGCATTTAGAATAAATAAAAGAAGCAGTCACATAACTTTAATAGTTAAGGAAAGAGAGTAAAAAGGAGGGAACTAGATGGGACAGAAAGTACATCCACATGGCTTAAGAGTTGGTGTAATTAAAGACTGGGATGCTAAATGGTATGCAGATAAAAAAAATTTTGCAGATAATCTGATTGAAGATAATAAAATTAGGACATTTGTAAAGAAAAAAACTGCTGTAGCTGGAGTTTCAAAAATTCAGATTGAAAGAGCAGCTAAAAGAGTTAAATTAAATATATTTACAGCTAAACCTGGAATGATAATAGGTAAAGGCGGTCAAGGGATTGAAGCTTTAAAATCTCAGCTTCAGAAAATAGTTGAAGGTAAAACTATATTGATAAATATAGTTGAAGTAAAAGTTGCAGAAGCTGATGCCCAGCTTATGGCAGAAAATGTAGCACTACAGCTGGAAAAGAGAATATCTTTTAGAAGAGCTATGAAGCAAACTATACAGAGATCAATGAAATCTGGTGTTAAGGGAGTCAAAATTACATGTTCCGGTAGGCTTGGGGGAGCTGAAATTGCAAGAGCTGAATCCTACCATGATGGAACAATTCCGCTTCAGACATTAAGAGCTGATATAGATTATGGATTTGCAGAGGCAGATACAACATATGGGAAAATTGGTGTAAAAGTATGGGTATATAAAGGAGAGATACTTCCAACTAAAAAATCTGTTGAGGATAAGAAAAAAGCTAATGCATAGGAAGGAGGAATAGGATTATGTTAATGCCTAAAAGGGTTAAGCATCGTAAAGTGCAGCGTGGTAGAATGAAAGGCAAAGCTACAAGGGGCAACTTTATAGCATATGGTGATTATGCTATACAGGCTACAGAATGTGCGTGGATAACTGCTAGCCAAATAGAAGCAGCCAGAGTAGCTATAAATAGATATATAAAAAGAGGAGGAAAACTTTGGATAAAGATTTTCCCAGATAAGCCAATTACTCAAAAACCTGCTGAGACACGTATGGGTTCTGGTAAAGGAGCACCGGAATATTGGGTGGCAGTTGTTAAGCCAGGCAGAGTATTGTTTGAATTGTCAGGTGTATCTGAAGAAATAGCAAGAGAAGCAATGAGACTTGCATCACATAAATTGCCTATAAAAACTAAGTTCGTCACAAGAAAAGATTTTGAAGAAGTGGGTGGTGAAAGCAATGAAGGCTAGAGAATTGAAAGAATTGAGAGAAAACAGTCCTCAAGATTTACAAGCTAAGGTACTGGATCTTAAATCTGAATTGTTTAATTTGAGATTTCAATTAGCTACAGGCCAGCTGGAAAATCCCATGAGGATAAAGGAAGTTAAAAAGTCTATAGCCCAAATTAAAACCATTCTCAGAGAAGAAGAACTAAGATCGTTAGAACAGTAGGCTGAAAGGAGGTTTATTCTGTGGAAAGAGGATATAGAAAGACAAGAGTAGGAAGAGTTATTTCCGATAAAATGGATAAGACTATAGTAGTTGCAGTTGAGACAAAAGTTCGTCATCCGTTATATGGTAAAACAGTCAACAGAACTACTAAATTTAAGGCTCATGATGAAAAAAATGAAGCTAAAAATAATGATAGAGTATTGATAATGGAAACAAGACCTTTATCTAAAGATAAAAGATGGAGACTTGTAGAAATAGTGGAAAAGGCTAAATAGTAGAATAGCTGAAAGGAGGGTTTTCAATGATTCAACAACAGACATTATTGAAAGTTGCAGATAATTCCGGTGCTAAGGAAATTATGTGTGTAAGAGTTTTAGGCGGCTCCAATAGAAAATGGGGAAATATCGGCGATATAATAGTTGCCAGTGTTAAAAATGCAACACCAGGCGGTGTTGTTAAAAAAGGAGAAATTGTGAGGGCTGTTATTGTGAGATCTGTGAGAGGACTTAGAAGAACAGACGGTTCATATATAAAATTTGATGAAAATGCTGCTGTTATAATAAAAGATGATAAGCAGCCAAGAGGGACTCGTATATTCGGACCAGTTGCAAGAGAGCTAAGGGATAAAGATTTTACGAAAATATTATCGTTAGCGCCTGAAGTTTTATAGATGAGGAGGTGGCTATAATGGCAAAAGTGCATGTTAGAAAAAAGGATACGGTTATGGTAATATCAGGTAAAGACAAAGGAAAGACAGGAGAAGTTCTGTCAGTAATGCCTAAAGTGGGAAAAGTTATTGTCAAGGGTGTCAATATAGTTTCAAAACATCAAAAACCAAATAAGCAGAATATGGAAGGTGGTATAATTCATAAAGAAGCTCCCATATACAGCTCTAAGGTTATGTTGTACTGTGACAAGTGTAAAAATGTGACTAGAATAAGTCATAAAATATTGGAAGATGGAACAAAGGTAAGAGTATGTAAAAAGTGCGGAGAAACATTCTAATCTTTGAAAGGAGGGCAAAAATATGAGTTCGAGATTACAGGAAAAATATAAAAAAGAAGTAGCTCCTGCTTTAATGGAGAAGTTTAAATATACCAATGTTATGCAAGTACCAAGACTTGAAAAAGTGGTTATTAATATGGGTGTAGGAGAAGCCAAAGACAATCCGAAAGTCTTAGAATCAGCAGTAAATGATCTTGCTATAATTACGGGTCAAAAGCCAGTATTGACTAGAGCGAAGAAATCCATAGCAAATTTTAAGATAAGAGAAAATATGCCTATAGGATGTAAAGTTACTTTGAGGAAGCAGTATATGTATGAGTTTGCAGATAAATTAATAAATGTTGCACTGCCTAGAGTTAGAGATTTTTCGGGAGTTTCGGATAAATCTTTTGATGGCAGAGGAAATTATTCATTGGGAATTAAAGAACAGTTAATATTTCCTGAGATAGAGTATGATAAAATAGATAAAGTAAGGGGCATGGATGTAGTCTTTGTTACTACGGCTAATACTGATGAAGAAGCAAGGGAATTACTTAAATTCCTCGGGATGCCATTTGCTCAAAGATAAGGAGGGAAAAATATGGCACGTAAAGCTTTAATAGAGAAATGGAAGAAACAACCTAAGTATGCAACTAGAGCCTATACAAGATGCAGAATATGTGGTAGGCCCCATGCAGTACTTAAGAAATATGGTATATGTCGTATATGTTTTAGAGAATTGGCATATAAGGGTGAAATACCTGGATGTAGAAAAGCAAGTTGGTAAAATGTTAGTTATTGATGAAAGGAGGCACAATAAATGGTAATGACTGATCCTATAGCAGATTTACTTACACGTATAAGAAATGCAAATGTTGTTAGGCATGAGGTGGTAGAAGTACCTTCTTCAGTTATTAAGAAGGAAATATTGAATATAATGCTTCAAGAAGGATATATAAAGGATATAGAGGAATATGCGGATGGTTCTGTTAATATGATAAGATTTTCCATGAAATATGGTAAAAATAAAGAGAGAGTTATAACTGGACTCAAGAGGATATCTAAACCAGGGTTAAGAGTTTATTGCAGAAAGGAAGAAATCCCTAAAGTGTTAAATGGTCTTGGAATTGCAGTGATATCCACTTCCCGAGGGATTGTTACTGATAAAGAAGCAAGAAAATTAGGTGTGGGCGGAGAAGTACTATGCTACATATGGTAGTTCATTTTAATGTGAGATAAGATTTATGTGGAATATAAAAAGAGTAGCAACGATCGACGATAGTTGTTACCAACCTATGAGTAATACAGGAGGTGTAATGATGTCAAGAATAGGAAGGCTTCCAATAGCTGTTCCAAGTGGTGTCACCGTTACAGTAACGCCAGATAACGTTGTTACTGTAAAAGGGCCTAAGGGCCAGCTTGTTAAAGCTATGAGAAAAGACATAAATATAACTTTGGAAGACAATACAGTAATATGTAAGAGAAATGATGATGAAAAACAAACTAAAGCTCTGCATGGACTTACAAGAGCATTGATAAATAATATGATTATTGGCGTAACTGAGGGATATTCAAAAACGCTGGAATTAGTAGGTGTTGGATATAGAGCTCAATTACAGGGTAAAAAATTAGTTCTACATTTAGGATATTCCCATCCAGTTGAAATAGAATCAATTGAAGGCATAACTTTTGAGACACCGGCTGCTACAAAAATTGTAGTTAAAGGTATTGACAAGGAATTAGTAGGGTATGTTTCGGCAAATATAAGATCATGGAGAAAACCTGAGCCTTATAAAGGAAAAGGTATTAAATATGAAGATGAAGTTATAAGGCGTAAAGAAGGGAAAACTGGTAAGAAGTAGTAGAAAGGAGTGAACCTTATGTTTAAAAAAGATGATAGAAAAAAGTTGAGGGAAAAACGTCATCTTAAAGTTCGTAAAAAGATTTTTGGAACAACTGAAAGACCAAGACTTTCGGTATACAGAAGTGATAAGAATATATATGCTCAAATAATAGATGATATAAAGGGAGCAACTCTAGTTTCTGCTTCAAGTTTGGATAAGGATTTTCAAGGTATAGGGAGTAATAAAGAAGCAGCAAAAGTTGTTGGAGAAGCTATAGCAAAAAAGGCTATGGAAAAAGGAATTAAAAGAGTTGTTTTTGACAGAGGTGGATATGTATACCATGGAAGAGTACAAAATTTAGCTGATGGAGCAAGAGAAGCTGGATTGGAATTTTAAAAGAGGAGGGAAGTAAATGAGAATTGATCCTAGCACTTTAAATCTTAAAGAAAAAGTTGTATTTATAAATAGAGTTGCTAAAGTTGTTAAAGGTGGTAGAAACTTTAGATTTAGTGCTCTAGTTGTAGTGGGCGACGAAAATGGCCATGTAGGAGTGGGAACGGGAAAATCTATAGAAATACCCGAAGCAATTAGAAAAGGAATAGAAGATGCAAAAAAGAATTTAATTGATGTACCAATTTTCGGTACAACAGTGCCACACGACATAACAGGTCAATTTGGAACAGGAAAAGTATTTATAATGACAGCACCTGAAGGTACTGGAATTATAGCAGGTGGACCTTCTAGAGCGGTGCTTGAACTTGCGGGATTAAAGGATGTTAGAGCAAAATCAGTGGGTTCTAATAATCCACGAAATATGGTAAATGCTACTATTGATGGTTTATCAAAACTAAAGACAGCAGAACATATAGCTAGTCTTAGAGGTAAAACTGTCGAAGAGATTTTAGGTTAGGAGGGAATGACCTTGGCTAAACTTAAAATAACTTTAAAGAAAAGTTTAATAGGCAGAAAAAAAGATCACATTGCTACTGTTAATGCTCTTGGATTAAAGAAAATAGGGAAGATTGTAGAGCAAGAGGATACTCCTCAGATAAGAGGCATGATCAAAAAAGTTAGCTATCTTTTAGATGTGGAAGAAGCATAGTACAGAGGAGGTGTAAGTATAAATGAAACTTCATGAGTTAAAACCAGCAGAAGGCTCAAGAAAATCACGTAAAAGAATTGGAAGAGGTACTGGTTCAGGTTTTGGAAGAAATGCCGGAAAAGGTGAAAAAGGTCAAAAAGCCAGATCTGGCGGTGGAGTGAGAATAGGATTTGAAGGCGGACAAATGCCACTTTATAGAAGACTTCCTAAAAGGGGCTTCACTAATATATTTGCAAAAGAGTATTTTGAATTGAATGTTGAACGATTGAATATATTTGAAGATGGGACAGAAGTTACACCGGAATTACTTTTAGAAAAGAGAATTATAAGAGGATCAAAAGATGGATTGAAGGTACTTGGAAATGGCGAGCTTAAAAAGAAGCTCACGGTAAAAGCAGCTAAATTTACAAAAACTGCAGCAGAAAAGATAGAAGCGGCTGGAGGAAAAGTAGAGGTGATATAAGGTGCTATCGACCTTACGTAATGCTTGGAAGGTTCCTGAACTTAGAAAGAGATTGATATTTACTATACTTATGGTAGTAGTATTTAGGTTGGGTAATTTTATTCCTGTTCCAGGGATTGATACCACTAAATTGACTAATTTAACTCAAAATGGATCGTTATTTGGATTCTATGATCTTTTAGCAGGAGGTGCATTTAGCAGATTTAGTATATTTGCTATGGGAGTTATCCCTTTTATCAATTCCTCCATTATATTTCAATTGCTTACAGTTGCTATACCTCGTTTAGAACAATTGTCTAAAGAGGGAGAGGAAGGAAGAAAGAAAATACAGGAATATACAAGATATGCATCAATACCACTTGGAGTAATTCAAGGCTTTAGCATATATGCTATAATAAGTAGAGCTGGTGCGCTGGTAGATCCATCTAATAAAATAAATATAATTATGATAATATTTACTGTAACTGTGGCATCGACTTTTCTCATGTGGCTTGGTGATAGAATCACGGAGCATGGCATTGGAAACGGAATTTCTCTTATAATATTTGTAAATATTATTTCGAGGTTTCCGTCTGCTGTATCCAGTATATTTAATCTTCAGCAAGTTGGAACGGTTAATTTTGTGGAATTAATAGGATTTGGAGCGGCAATAATTATACTGTTTATAGCAGTTGTACTCATGAGTTTGGCTGAAAGAAGAATCCCAATACAATATGCTGGCAAAACCAATGGTGGTAGAATGTATAAGGGACAGTCAACGCATATCCCCATTAATGTAAATGGAGCAGCTGTTATTGGAATTATATTTGCCATATCGGTTATGCAGTTTCCAGCTACTATAGGTCAGTTTTGGCCTGATTCTGCTTTTAATAACTTTATAACAGTAAGCTCATTTAGTCCATTTAAAGAGAGCAATTGGCAATATTCGGTGCTGTATTTCTTATTGACAATTTTTTTCACTTGGTTTTATACCGAAGTTACTCTTAAGCCGGAGGAAATGGCTGAGAATATGAATAAATCATCTGGGTTTATACCGGGAATAAGACCAGGAGAACCAACAACCATATTCATAGAAAGGGTTTTGGCTAGAGTATCATTTTTAGGAGGAGCTTTTGCCGGCATAGTGGCTATATCACCTATAATAGCAGAAACCTATACTAATTTTAAAGGTATATATTTTGGTGGAACAGGATTGCTTATCATAGTGAATGTTGCTATTGAGACTGTAAGGCAGATAGAATCCCAGCTGTTAGTGCGTCATTATCGTGGATTTTTGAATTAATAAATTATTTTGGAGATGATGCTATTTGAAGATAATCTTATTAGGACCTCCGGGAGCAGGAAAGGGAACTCAGGCTAAATTTATCAGCGAGAGGTATTTTATACCACATATATCTACTGGTGATATATTTAGAAAGAATATTTCAGAAAAAACTTCCCTTGGGGTTGAGGCTAAAAAATATTTAGATGAAGGAAAATTAGTACCTGATGAAATTACTATAAGTATGATGAAAAATAGATTGGCTGTGGATGACTGTAAAAAAGGGTTTTTGTTAGATGGATTTCCAAGGACAGTAACTCAAGCCAAAGCTTTAGATTTATTTCTGAGTAATACAGGGGGAAGGATAGATGTAGCTCTTCTTATTGATGTTCCTAAAGACTTGATTCTTAATAGGATAACGGGAAGAAGGGTTTGCCCATCTTGTGGTGCAAGCTATCATATAAAATTTAATCCACCTAAAGTAGAGGGAAAATGTGATGTGTGTCATAATGACATTGTACAGAGGAAAGATGATACCGAAGCCACTGTTAAAAGTAGGTTGGATGTGTATGACAAGCAGACTGAACCCTTGATTGACTATTATGAAGCCCAGGATGTACTTTCTACAGTGAATGGGACTGGTGAAATAGATCAAGTTTTTCAGAATATAAAAGATGTTTTGAAAGATATTCACAAATAAAAATGTTCTAGAAGGTTATATTGTCTAGTTATGAGGCATTATATGATAAGTTGGTGAAATGTAGAATAAACTATTGAAGGGTTGGATAGAATTTCAAAGAGGCTGTAGACAGAAATATTGTTGAAGTTGAGTGATTATTGTTGCTACAGGTGTAGTGTAAAAATTCATTTTTGAAGTATTCAATAATGGAGTATTGACTAATGTAAATTAAAAGAGTATAATATTATCTTTATAATATACTAGAAGTGATATTAAAGAATGGTTTCGCAGTCAGCAATAACAAGGAGGTTTGATTACCTTATGTCAAAAGATGATGTTATTGAAATGCAGGGTACTGTCTTGGAGGCTTTGCCCAATGCAATGTTTGAAGTAGAATTAGAGAGCGGACATAAAATATTGGCACATATATCGGGTAAATTGAGAATGAATTTTATAAGAATACTTCCAGGTGACAAGGTTACAGTAGAACTTTCCCCATATGATCTAACTAGGGGAAGAATAACCTGGAGGGCAAAGTGATTGAGGGGAGGGTTAGCGATGAAAGTAAGGCCATCAGTTAAGCCTATGTGTGAAAAATGTAAGATCATAAAGCGAAAGGGAAGAGTAATGGTTATATGTGAAAACCCTAAGCATAAACAAAAACAGGGATAAATTAGTTAAAAATGAGGCTAAGTATAAAATGTATATTATATAGATAGAACAAATAATGTGCTAAATTGATATTTTATAATGTAAATTTTACGCTAATCATGTTTTAAAGTGCGGCTGCAGCAAAATATTTTATATATTCTGCTGACTTTAAAACTTTATATAATAAATATAAATAAATCTTTATCCATTAGATACTCAGGAGGTGTAAATTTTAATGGCAAGAATAGCAGGTATTGACCTACCAAAGGAAAAAAGAGTTGAGATAGGTCTCACTTATATATATGGTATAGGGTTACCTACTTCTCAAAAAATCCTAAAAGAAGCTAATGTCAATCCAGATACCCGAGTTAAGGATTTAACAGAAGAGGAAATTAACTCGCTGAGAAATTATATAAAAAATTTAAGGATTGAGGGGGATTTAAGAAGAGAAGTTGCTCTCAATATAAAGAGATTAGTAGAAATAGGTTCATATAGAGGAATAAGACATAGGAAGGGTCTGCCAGTTAGAGGGCAAAAAACTAAGACAAATGCGAGAACTAGAAAAGGACCTAAGAAAATAGTAGGAGCTAAAAAGAGGTTAGTAAAATAATAAGGAGGCAAGGGAAAAGATGGCAGCTGGAAAAGTTAAAAAGACTACCAGAAGAAAAAAAGAGAAAAAAAATGTTGAACATGGCTGTGCACATATAAGATCAACTTTTAATAACTCAATAGTTACTATTACAGATGCTGCTGGAAATACTTTATCTTGGGCCAGTGCAGGCGGTTTAGGATTTAAAGGTTCTAGAAAAAGTACGCCATTTGCTGCACAAATGGCAGCTGAAACATCAGCTAAGGCAGCTATGGAACATGGATTGAGGAGTATTGAAGTATATGTAAAAGGGCCAGGTGCGGGCAGAGAAGCGGCAATAAGATCACTCCAAGCAGCAGGACTTGAAGTTACTTTAATTAAAGATGTAACTCCAATACCGCATAATGGATGTAGACCACCAAAGAGAAGAAGAGTTTAGTAATAGGAGGTGTAAATTTTAATGGCAAGATATACTGGGTCAGTATGTAGACTTTGCAGGAGAGAGGGTTTAAAACTATTCCTCAAAGGCGATAGATGTTATACAGATAAATGTGCATTTTCAAGAAGAGGGTATGCACCGGGACAGCATGGGCAGGGAAGAAAGAAAATATCAAACTATGGCCTGCAATTAAGAGAGAAACAGAAAGCTAAGAGAATATATGGAATATTAGAAGGACAGTTTAGAAGATACTATGAAAAAGCTGATATGAAAAAGGGTATAACAGGTGAAAACTTATTGGTTTTGCTTGAAACAAGACTCGATAATATAGTTTACAAACTTGGCTATGGTCAGTCAAGATCAGAGGCTAGACAATTAGTAACTCATGGTCATTTCTTAGTTAATGGTAAGAAGGTAAATATTCCTTCTTTTAAAGTGTCAATTAATGATGTAATAACTGTGAATGATAAGAGCAAAACATCAGAAAAATTTAAAACTTTTGCAGAAAATCCTAAAACTTTACCAGCTTGGTTGGAAGGAGATATAGAGAACTTTCAGGGAAAGGTTATTAGAGAACCATCAAGAGATGAAATAGATGTCCCTGTTAATGAAACATTAATAGTAGAGTTGTACAGTAAGTAATTAATATAGAATCAGTTGCCCTCGAGGATACATTATTAGATAAATAGAAGGAGGGTTATATTCATGTTAGAAATAGAAAAACCCAAAATTGAATGTGTTGAAACTAGCGAAGATGGTAGCTACGGAAAATTTGTAGTAGAACCGCTGGAGAGAGGTTATGGTATTACTCTTGGAAATGCACTTAGAAGGATTCTTCTCTCTTCACTTCCAGGAGTGGCTGCTAACTATATAAAAATAGATGGTGTGCTTCATGAGTTTTCCACTGTACGTGGGGTAAAGGAAGATGTAGCAGAGCTAATCTTAAATATAAAGGAATTAGCTTTAAAAATGAATGGAGAAGGTCCTAAAACAATATATATAGATGCTCAGGGCCCAGGAGAAGTTATAGCGGGAGATATAAGGACAGATGGCGATGTCGAAATAATCAATAAAGATTTACATATAGCTACTCTGGATGAAGATGCTAAGCTCTATATAGAAATTACCGTAAATAGCGGTAGGGGATATGTTTCTCAGGCAAGAAATAAATCTGAAAATATGCCAATAGGTACAATCCCTGTAGATTCAATATATACACCTATTAGAAGAGTTAATTTTGCTGTAGAAAATACGAGAGTTGGCCAGATAACTGATTACGATAAATTGTCCTTGGAAGTGTGGACAAATGGAACTATATTGCCGGATGAGGCTGTAAGTTTATCTGCTAAAATTCTTATAGAGCATTTTAAGTTATTCATGACTTTAACTGATCATGCTAATAATGTAGAGATAATGGTTGAAAAAGAAGAAGATAAGAAAGAAAAAGTCCTTGAAATGGCAATAGAGGAGTTAGAGCTTTCTGTAAGAAGCTATAATTGTTTAAAAAGAGCTGGCATAAATACAGTACAGGAATTAACTGAGCGAACTATGGATGATATGATGAAAGTTAGAAACTTAGGTAAAAAGTCCTTAGAAGAAGTTGAACAAAAACTTGATGCTCTGGGATTATCGCTAAAGCAAAACGAAGATTAAAAATTTGGAGATAAATTCTGATAGGATTATTTAATAACAACAGTAGTAAGGAGGGATATAAATGGCACAGTACCGTAAGTTAGGGCGACCATCTGATCAAAGAAGAGCTATGCTTAGAAATCTTGTTACTAGTTTTCTTAAACATGGAAAGATACAGACAACGGGAACAAGGGCGAAGGAAACGAGAAATATAGCAGAAAAAATGATAACTCTTGCCAAAAGAGGAGATCTTCATGCTAGGAGACAAGTACTTTCTTTCGTAACTGAAGAAGAAGTTGTAAAAAATTTATTTACTGATATAGCTCCTAAGTATGCTGAAAGAAATGGCGGTTACACCAGAATGTATAAAATAGGTCCAAGAAGAGGCGATGGAGCTGAGTTAGTTATACTAGAGTTAGTATAATATGGAGGGAATATGGAGGGATTAAGTAAGTTAGCTTAATCCCTGTTTTTCTATTATGATATTAAAGCGCTTATCCAATTAGCGAGGTGTTTCTATGGAAAAAAAGATGATATTATGTGAAAAAGTAAAATATAGGTATGAGGACAGTGATAAGGGGAATTCTAAATTTGCCATAGATGACGTTAGTCTTCAAGTAGAAAAGGGAGAATTTCTTGTGATTTTGGGAAGAAATGGTTCGGGAAAGTCTACCATAGCAAAGCATATGAATGCGTTGTTAAATCCAACTAGCGGTAAAGTGTATGTAGAGGGGTTGGATACGTCAGATGAGAAAAATACCTGGAGTATTAGAAATAAAGCAGGAATGGTTTTTCAAAATCCCGATAATCAGATAGTTGCAACTATTGTGGAAGAAGATGTTGCTTTTGGACCGGAAAATTTAGGTGTGCCACCTGAGGAAATAAGATTGAGAGTTAATGAATGTTTAAAAAGAGTACATATGTATGAATATAGAAAACATGCACCTCATTTGCTTTCAGGAGGGCAGAAACAAAGAGTAGCTATTGCTGGGGTACTTGCTATGAGACCGGATTGTATAATATTTGATGAATCTACTGCAATGTTGGATCCTTCAGGTAGGAAGGAAGTACTGAATACAATAAAAGAGATAAACAGTAAGTATGGTATGACTGTGATTCTTATTACTCATTATATGGAGGAAGCAGTTGATGCTGATAGGATAATTGTCATGGATAAAGGTAAAATTATAATGGAGGGTTCTCCGAGAAATATATTTAGTCAAGTAGCTAAAATGAAAGATATTGGACTTGATGTGCCTCAGATAACTGAATTGGCTTATGAACTCAGAAATAGTGGAGTCAATATTAGAACCGATATATTAACTATAGATGAGATGGTGAGTGAATTATGTCAATTAAAATAGAAAATTTAACTCATGTATATATGAAAGGTTCGCCTTTTGAAAAAAAGGCATTGGATAATATAGATATTGAAATTAAAGATGGAGAATTTGTTGCTCTTATAGGACACACCGGCTCAGGAAAATCTACACTTATTCAGCACATAAATGGTCTTTTAAAACCAACTTCAGGAAAGATCATAATAGATGGTGTGGATATTACCGAAAAAAAGATCAATTTGAATTTTATCAGAAAAAAAGTTGGACTTGTATTTCAATATCCAGAATACCAATTGTTTGAAGAAACCATAGAAAAAGATATTGCTTTTGGGCCTAAGAATTTGGGGTTAACCAATGATGATATAGTTAAAAGAGTAAAAAGAGCTATGAATATGGTTGGGCTAGAATATGAAGAGTATAAGGACAAATCTCCTTTTGAATTAAGTGGCGGACAGAAAAGAAGAGTTGCCATAGCTGGAGTAGTTGCTATGGAACCTAAAGTACTTATACTAGATGAACCTACTGCAGGCCTTGATCCCAAGGGAAGAGATGATATCCTAGGAGAAATAAGGAGTTTACATGATGAATACAATATGACTATAATACTTGTGTCACATAGTATGGAAGATGTAGCTAAACTTGCAGATAGAATAATAGTAATGAATAAGGGAAAGTGTATATTGGATGGATCACCAGCAAAAGTTTTTAATAGAGTTGATGTTTTAGAAAATGTGGGGCTTGCAGTACCGCAAGTAACTTATATGGTAAAAAAGCTTAGGGAAAAGGGAATTAATATATCAAAAGATGTGTTTACTGTAGAGCAAGCAAAAGAAGAACTGCTTAAAATACTGAATAAAAGTTAGGAGAGCTGGCAAATGATTAAAGATATTACGATAGGACAGTATATACCTGGAGATTCTTTTGTTCATAAATTGGATCCGAGAGTTAAGATATTGATATCTTTAATATATATTGTGGATTTGTTTATAGTGAACAGCTTTAAAGGGTATATATTTATAGTAGCATTTACTGTAATTTCAATACTTGTATCTAGGGTACAATTTGTATATATATATAGAGGGCTTAAGCCCATATTTATTTTGGTACTTATAACTGCAATATTAAATATGTTTATGACCGGCGGAGTCAATCCACCAATATTTAAATGGAAGTTTTTAGTTGTATATAGAGAAGGATTGATTATGGCTGCATTTATGACTATCAGACTTATATTTTTAATTGTGGGAACATCGCTTCTAACATTGACTACATCTCCAATTGAATTGACTGATGGCATAGAAAAACTTTTAAATCCGATGAAAAAAATAGGTGTACCTGCTCATGAGCTAGCTATGATGATGACTATTGCTCTCAGATTTATACCTACTTTAATGGATGAAACGGATAAAATAATGAAAGCACAGATGGCAAGAGGAGCAGATTTTCAGTCAGGAAGTATTATTCAGAGAGCTAAAAGCCTTGTACCAATTTTAGTTCCACTTTTTATAAGCTCTTTTAGACGGGCAGATGAATTGGCCATGGCTATGGAGGCCAGATGTTATAGAGGTGGAGAAGGCAGGACCAGAATGAAACAGCTTAAATTGACCAATAGAGATTTTATAGCATCAGCATGCACTGCAGTATTAGTATTTATTTCTGTACTAGGTAGAATGTGGTGGCATTGATGAAAAATATTAAATTGACAATACAATACGATGGTACCAATTATTCTGGTTGGCAGAGACAAAAAAATGCTGTTACTGTTCAGGAAAAGCTGGAAGATGCAATTAGAGAAACTACAGGTAGTTTCTCAGAAACCATAGGTTCCAGTAGAACTGATGCGGGAGTTCATGCTAAAGAATTTGTGTGTAATTTTTTTACGGACAGTAAAATACCTGCAACTAACTTTAAAATGGTATTGAATGGAGTACTTCCAGAAGACATAGTTGTACTAAAATCCGAAAGAATGGATGATAATTTCCATGCCAGATTTCACAGTATAGGCAAAAAATATGTCTATACTATAATAACAGGGAACAACAGGCCTGTTATAGGAAGACAATATGTCTACTATTTTAGAAGAAAATTGGATATAGAAAAGATTAAAATAGCATGTAAATATTTTTTGGGAATGCATGATTTTTCTGCTTTTAAGAAAAAAGGAGGTTCAGTGAGATCTTCTGTTAGAACTATAAGTGAAATGACAGTTGTACAAGAGGGAAAATTGATTAAATTCAATGTAATAGGAAATGGATTTTTGTATAATATGGTAAGGATAATGGTGGGAACTCTTTTGGAAGTAGGAGTGGGAAGATTTAAACCCGAGGATGTGAAATATATTTTGGAATCAAAGGACAGATCAAGGGCAGGTAAACCTGTTCCAGCAAGGGGTCTTTGTCTTGAGAAGGTGTTTTATTAATTGACACGCCAGGATCATTGTATTATAATATAAATGTTTGTAATTTTGATTATAAAGGATCCACTAGCCCCGGATCTTTCTATAGAGAAGCGTGTATTAAAATTATTAAATTAAAAGAGAAGTTAATTAAGAGAGGAGTTGAGAACCGTTATTTTTTAACGGGAAAGATGAAATCATATATAGCAAAACCCAATGAGATTGAAAGAAAATGGTACATTGTCGATGCTGCGGGAAAACCACTTGGAAGAGTAGCGAGTCAAGTTGCATCCATATTGAGAGGTAAAAATAAGCCTATATTTACACCACATGTGGATACGGGAGATTTTGTAATAATAATAAATGCTGAGAAAGTAGTTCTGACTGGGAAAAAACTGGATCAAAAAATGCTGAGACATCACACATTATATCCAGGTGGACTAAAAGAAATTCCCTATAGAGATGCATTGGCAAAAAAACCTGAATTTGTATTTCAAGAAGCTGTCAGAAGAATGCTTCCAAAAGGAGTACTTGGAAGACAGATGTTGAAAAAGTTGAAGGTATACAGAGGCAGTGAGCACAATCATGAGGCTCAGAAGCCAGAAGTATTGGAATTAAGATATTAATTGGAGACTGAAGGGAGGATAAAAAATGGCTAAAGTTCAATATTGCGGAACAGGAAGAAGAAAAGAATCAATAGCAAGAGTTAGACTTGTACCTGGAGAGGGTAAAGTAATTATAAATAAAAGAAGTATAGAAGATTATTTTGGATTGGAAACTTTAAGAGTTATAGTTAATCAACCATTTGAATTAACTTCAACTGCCGGTAAGTTTGATGTTCTGGTGAATGTTCATGGTGGAGGCTTTACTGGCCAGGCTGGAGCTATACGACATGGCATATCAAGAGCGCTGTTGAAAGCAGATGAAAATTTAAGATTAGAACTTAAAAAAGCAGGCTTTTTAACTAGAGATCCTAGAATGAAAGAGAGAAAGAAATATGGTCTTAAAAAGGCCAGAAGAGCTCCACAATTTTCAAAGAGATAATGGAATTATGTCTAAGCTTCTAGAGGTAAAAGGTATTCTTACTTTTATCTCTAGAAGCTTTTTAATTTAGTGTAAATTTTATTAATATTTCTTAAAGATGTAGGTAAAGATATATAGTAAAGCTTTCAGACTATTATAAGGAGTTGATATAAGTGGTATGAAGGAGAAAAAAACCAATTTTACTATATTGTTAATATTATTACTTACATTTAGTATTGATATTTTCAGTTCTGCCAGGGTTTTAGGAAGCTATGACACTGCTGCTGGATGCGATAATAAAAATATAATTCTTATAGATCCTGGACATGGAGGTATTGACAGCGGTGCGGTATCAAAAGATGGAGTGATGGAAAAGGAAATAAATTTAAAAATAAGTAATAAACTTAAGAATAAGTTAACAAAAAGAGGTTATAAAATATTTATGACTAGAGAAGGGGACAATGGTCTTTATACTGAAGAAGGTAGAGTTAGAAAGAAAAAAATTGAGGATTTAAATAACAGATGTAAATTGAAAGAAAGTACAAAATGTGATATGTTTATAAGCATACACTTGAATATGTTTCCTCAATCTAAATATTATGGGGCACAGGTATGGTATTCAAAAAATGAAAATAGTAAAAAACTAGCTGCTATCCTTCAGAACAATTTAATTAATGATTTAGATAAAAACAATAACAGAAAAGAAAAAGCCGCATTGAATTCATATAAGGTACTTAGATGCAAATACGATATACCTTCTGTATTGATAGAATGTGGTTTTTTATCTAATGCTGAAGAAAAGAATAAATTGATTAAGGATGAATATCAAGATAAAATAGCAGAATCTATAGCTAAATCTATTGATAAATATTATATTTCTAATTGAGATTTCGTCAAATTAAAAAGAGCAGGTTTTAAATCTGCTCTTTTTAATAAGCTTAATTTCTAATTGTGGAATTAATGAGTTCCAAGTAAGGTCATTATAGTGATTTTTCTGAAGATTGTAAATTAATGCAAAACAGCTAATTGATTTTTACCCTGCATTATGGTATTCTGTAGGTAAAGCAATGTTTTAAGCTATTAATTTAGTGATTTTGGGGTGATGATTATAGAGATTAAAATAGATAAAGACAGTGAAATACCACTATATTTGCAGGTAAAAAAGACAATAATGAATTTGATAAACCGGGGTAAATTGAAAGTAGGAGAGAAAATGCCTACAGAAAGGGAACTGTCCGAAAAGCTTAAAGTGAGTAGAAATACTGTGAGTACAGCTTATGATGAATTAGAACAAGAGGGGGTCTTAAAGTCCTATCAGGGAAGAGGAACTTTTGTGGCGGAGGAAGCTAATCCCTGGAAAGCTCAGGATATAAGGCAGAAAATAATGAAATTTATTGATCTTGGATTTGAAGAGGCAATAGAATCTGGGATGGATGCTAATGAGTTTTTGGAAATTGTGATTCAAAGAGTAAGAGAAAAGAAAGAACTTATGAGTAAAATAACTGCTGTATATGTGGAATGTAATATTGAACAATCCAGAATGTTCAGCAAACAGATCATGGAAAGTACAAATATGAATGTAATTCCATTTACTCTTGATGATATAAGAAATATAAGTGATTCTACTAAAAAAATTATAGAAAAGAGTCAAGTTATAATAGCAACCTTTAATCATGTCAATGAAGTTGTTAAATTGACTAAAAGATTTCAAAAGGAAATAATAGGAGTGGCAATAAATGTAGATTTGGAAACCATAGTTAAGATTGCCAGGTATTCTGAAGGTACTAAGTTTGCATTTATATGTATCTCGAATGAATTTATGTTTAAAGCCAGGGGTGCATTAGAAAAAGCCGGGCTTGGAAATATAGACATTCAATTTACTAATTCTGCAAATGAACAGGAAATTATAAAGATTATAAATGATGCAGATGTTCTTATAGTATCACCAGGAAGGTATAGAGATGTTCAGCGGCACAATGTGGACAATAAATGTATAATGAAGTTTTTATATAGTCTTGATGACAATTCAGTTAAAGCATTAAAGTCAAAGATAATTGATCTTAAATATCAAAAGTGAAACTAATACAATTAGAAGAATGTATTGGTATAATTTGAACTTGTAAACTTCTCATAGAGAAAGTATAATATAAATAACCATATAGTCAATGCATAAATGATAAGTGTTCCAGATGATAATTGTTCTGAAATACTTATTTGCGTTTTTTAGGAGGAAAGTACATGGCTTATAAAAATAGGAAGGGCATAGGTACAAAATTATTTGGAAGATTTTCTCTAAAGACTAAGGTGATAATATTTTGTATCTTATGTATTTTTGCTGTGGTTTTGGTTATGAAGACTTCATATTGGAATAATAAAAATAAAGCTGCATTGGAAAATACACGTAAAGATGTCACTCAGGACACTGTGATAAAAGATAGCAATAATAACACTGGTGCAGCTGAGAATAAAGAGAACGAACACAACAAATTGGAAGAAGAGTGTAAAACTGCAGAGGAGTTTTTTAGAAATAAAGAATATTCTAAAGCTATAGGTAAAGCAAATGAGATTATAAGTCAAAATAATGAATTCTACAAGGCTTATAATATAAAAGGAATTGCACTTTGTTACAGCGGTAACTATGAAGAAGGAATGAAAAATATAGATAAAGCTCTTGAACTTAATCCTGATTTTGGCTATGCGCGATTTAATAAGGCGCTTGCCTATGAACTTTACGGCAAATATGATGATGCGCTTAACTGGTATGATAAAGATCTGGAAATAGAGAAATATATTTGGAGTTATTATGGAAAAGCCAGTATATATGGGAGGCGAGGAGATGTTCAAAATACGGTTAAATTTCTTAAGATAGCTATAGATATGTCTTCAGATGTTAAGGATATAGCGAAAGATGAAAAAGATTTTGAACCAGTGAAAAATTCAAAAGAATTTCAAGACTTGCTTAAATAGTATAATTTAATAAAATAAAAGATCTTAGGAGAGAAACTTATGAAAAAAGGTATACCTGCTTCTAAAGGTTATGCAATAGGTAGTGTACTCATAAAAAGGGAAAGCAAGATAAATGTAAAAAAAAGGTATGTAAAGGACGTCGATAAGGAAGAAAAAAGATTTCAGAAAGCTCTGGATTTATCCAGAAAGCAGCTTGAGAAAATAAAAATAAAATCTGAAAGGGAAATGGGAAGGGATAAAGCAGAAGTATTTGAAAGTCATATCATGCTTTTAAAGGATGAAGAATTTACAGGTGCTGTGAAAGTGAGAATAAAAACAGATCATATAAATGCAGAAGTAGCCCTTTATGAGGTAGTAAACTCTTATATGAAAATTTTTAATTCCATGAAAGACGAATACATTAAGGAAAGAGGTGCTGATGTAAAAGATGTTGGAGATAGAATATTTGCCAACCTTACAGGACGTGGATCTTTTTTGAATAAAATTAAAAATGACAAAGTGGTAATAGTGGCTCATGATTTGACACCTTCGGATACTGCACAGCTGGATAAGAACAAGATATCAGCATTTGTTACAGATATTGGAGGCAGGACTTCACATAGTGCTATTATGGCCAGGACTCTTGAAATACCGGCGGTAGTAGGTACTATGAATATAACGGATTTAGTTAAGGATGGAGATATTGTGATTGTAGATGGCGTTGAAGGCAATGTTATAATTAATCCTGATGAGAATACAATAAAAGAGTACAAATCTAAAATAAAAGTTTATAATATGGAAATAGAAAAGCTTAGGCCTCTAAGAGATGTGGAGACCATTACGAAGTCAGGTAGAAAAGTAAAAGTTCTTGCCAATATAGGTAAACCTCAAGATGTGGAACAGGTATTGAAAAATGGAGGTGAAGGTATAGGACTTTTTAGAACAGAATTCTTATATATGAATAGAGGAGATATGCCGCCAGAAGAAGAACAATTTGAAGCTTATAAATATGTAGTGGAAAAAATGGGAAACAAACCTGTGGTTATAAGAACTTTAGATATAGGTGGAGATAAGAAACTTTCTTATCTGCTGCTTCCTGAAGAAATGAATCCTTTTTTGGGATACAGGGCCATAAGACTTTGTCTCGACAGAGAGGATATATTTAAACCTCAATTGAGGGCAATGCTCAGGGCATCGGCTTTTGGAAATTTAAAAATAATGTTTCCCATGATAAGCTCTGTAAAAGAATTTTTACAGGCTAAGAATGTATTAAGGCAATGTATGGAGGAACTTGAAGAGGAAAAACTGGAGTTTAATAGAAATTTGGGAACTGGAATAATGATAGAAGTACCATCTGCTGCCTTAGAGGCAGCAGAATTGTCTAAATATGTGGATTTTTTTAGTATTGGAACTAATGATTTGATACAGTATACTTTAGCAGCAGACAGAATGAATGAAAAAGTATCTTATCTGTATGATCCAATGCATCCTGCCGTATTAAAGCTCATAAAAAATACTATAGATGCTGCCCATAGGAGAGGAAAACCATGTGCAATGTGTGGCGAAATGGCGGGAGATGAAAATTCCATACCCATTTTAGTAAAGTATGGCTTAGATGAATTTTCCATGAGTGCCTCCTCCATGTTGAAAGCCAAACAGATTATAATGGAAAATTAATTTTAAAAACTACTGATATATTTATGAATATCGGTAGTTTTTAGTATATATTTATTATGGTATAATTTAATTAAATATCCAATTGAGCTGTGGTTTTCCATATGTCTATAATATAATGCACGATTGTGTTACTTTGTATTGGGAGGAATATTATATGAAAATTAAAAAATTTGGTTATTTAATATGTATACTATCAGTCATTTTAGCCATGGGGTTTACTGGATGCTCTGACAGCAAAAACAACTCTGATTCTACAAAAAATGTATCTAAAAATAATTCCACCGGTTCTGAGAAAACTAGCTCAAATAGTACAAGCAATGAGAATAGAGAAGTTGAAAAGCCCAAAAACAGTATAGAATCAAATACTGTTGCTAAGAATTCAGAAGGAATAAAATTTTCAAAAAAGGAATTGAGCAGTGATACTAAAATAAATTTTAATACTCCCTGGAAAAGCTCTGAAGATGGAAGTTATAGTGCTTGCATAGAGGGAAAAGGTAGCAGTGCATTGGAAGAGGGACAGGGAAGAATAATAGTAAAAAATGGACAAAAAATTTACAGTTTTCAAATTGAAGGGAACACTGCAATATCTCCTAAATATTTGGAATGGGCTGACAGTGAAAATATTTTTGTCATTATAGGATCTTCTCATGGCACGATGTCAAAAGGAGGAGATTTGTATATGTTAAATGTAGGTAGGAATGAAGTTGTACTGTTGATAAAAACACCTAGTAAAAAACAGCAGATAATATCCGTACAAAAAAGTGGAAGTAATGTAAATCTAAAAGTAAATGTATATGATGATGATGCATACAATAAATCTCATGTAGAAGATTGGGTCATCAATTCTTTTAATACAGAATTAAATGGCGAAATGGAAGTAAAAAATTCTGATGGGAAAGTGGTATATAAAATAAATGAATAAGTCTCAAAAAATATATAATAAGGCTCTGGATAAATATAATAAGGGATGTATAAAACGCTCATTAGAATTATGTGATAAAAGTATATCTATAAATATAAAAAATAAAGCAGCTATTAACTTAAAGGGACTTTTACTATATTTGAAAGGTGACTTATTGAATGCAAGAAAAATTTGGAACATGAATTATAAAGTCAACAATGATGAAGTGGCTCAAAAATATATTGAAGGCTCGAAAGATGATGATACAAGATTTGATCTATATAAAAGAGCTCTAATGTTAATCAAAGAATTGAGAATAAATGAAGCATTGATGCTGCTTGAAAAATGTGCTGAAAGTGATTTTAATTATATCGAAGTAAATAATTGCAGTGCACTGTGCCACATAAAAAGAGGCAGCTACAATAAGGCACTGGAGAAGATAAATAATGTTTTTAAAGTGGATGTGGATAACCCTCAGGCAAAAAAAAGTATGAAATTGCTTAAAGACATGGATGTTATAAAAAAAGGATTAAATATAAAAAAAGTAGTATGTATTTTTGTAGTTGTTTTATTTGCAGCATCTCTATGGTGGGTGTGTATTTACAGTGGTAGATTGAATTTTAGAAATAATTCTGAAAGCAAAGATAATGTGGTCAAAGTGGAAAAAGTGAAAAATAGTTTAAAAAACAATCAAAACGTAGGCAATGTGGATGTTTTTCCGAAGAAAAATATGGAGAATTATATACAGAATAAAGATTATAATTCTATGTACTTGCAATTTGTTAAATGGAAAGACAAGAAGCTAAATCCGAATGATAAGAAAATTCTATTAACAGCTTATAAGATCCTAAGTGAAGATGGATGTTTGTATTTTTATAATTTAGGTAGTAAATATTTGGACAGTGGAGATCATAATAATGCTGTTTCTTATTTTAAGAAAGCCTATGTAGTTGGAACTAAAAGTTATTTATACCCTCATATAACATATTTCCTTGCAAGGTCTATTGATTTATCAGGAGATTCTAGCAGTGCATTAAAGTATTATTCTCAGTATGATAAGAGCTTTTCTGAGGGAAGCTATGAAGATACAGTTTTGTATAGGCTTGCTGTTCTATATAAAGGTATGAATATGAATATATCCAAAAATTATGCCCAAAAATTAGTAAATAAATATCCAACATCCATTTACAATAATTCTGTAATAGACGATATTTTAAATGGTTAAATAAAGACTAAAAATTAGTTACTAGACAAATAATAAAATTGTTATCTAAATTTGATGAAGCACTGCTATTTTCAACCTTAAAGAAAAAATGAGAAATTACAGTGGCTAATCATTCAGGTAAAATATAATTAGGGGAAATATCCCTATAATTTGTAAGGAGGAAGAATAATGGTAGAAGAAATAAAGGATTCAGATTTTTCCAGCTCAATTAAAAATTCATCTACTCCTGTAGTTGTTGATTTCTGGGCTTCTTGGTGTGGACCTTGTAAAATGCTGTCACCTGTAATAGAGGAGGTTTCAGATGAAATGCAGGGAAAAGCAAAGTTTTTTAAGCTGAATGTAGATGAAAACCCAGTTACTGCAGCCCAATTCAAAATTGCCAGTATTCCAACTGTCATGGTATTTAAAGATGGAAATATAGTAGATAAGTTTATTGGATTTAGACCAAAGGATACTATAAAAGATGTTTTGAAAAAACATGTTTAATTGTGGATAGTTGTCAAAAATCTAAACATGCTAAAATGACAAATTGACACTGTTGATTTGTCATTTTAATTATAGCGGTAAATGGATCAGGAGGTGTATACAAGTGGATTCTAGATATGATATTGCCATAGTGGGCAGTGGGCCAGCAGGACTTTCTGCAGCAATCAATGCTAAGATAAGGAATAAAAATATTATTCTCTTTGGAAATGCGGAACTTAGTGAAAAGCTGGTGAAAGCTGCCCAAATCAAAAATTATCTTGGACTTCCAGATATAACGGGACTGCAGCTAAAAGATAAGTTTGAGAAACATATAAAATCTATGAATATAAATATAATTTTAGAGAGAATAAATGAAATATATGCCATGGGTGAATATTTCGGCCTTATGGTCAACAAAAAAATGTATGAGGCAAAAACTATTGTATTGGCTACTGGTATTGAATATACTAAACCTTTAAGGGGAGAGGAGAAGTTTTTGGGAAGAGGGGTAGGGTATTGTGCTACTTGTGATGCTCCTCTATATAAGGGAAAGATTGTGACTATTATAGGATATAACAAAGAAGCTGAGAAAGAGGCTAACTATGTAAATGAACTGGTTAAAAAGGTCTATTATGTACCTATGTATAGAGATAAATTAAAATTGGATGGGGATATAGAAGTAGTAAGAGGCAAAGAACTAGAAATATATGGAAAAGAAAAAGTGGAAAAGGTACTTTTGAAGGATAGAGAAATAATTACAGATGGAGTATTTGTATTAAAGGACAGTATTTCACCGGCACAGCTTGTTCCAGGAATTGCTATGCAAGATAATCATGTGAAAATAGACGTAAATATGAATACGAATATACCAGGGTGTTTTGCAGCCGGAGATTGTGCCGGAAAACCCTATCAATACATGAAAGCTGTGGGCCAGGGGCAGATAGCGGCGTTAAATGCCGTTTCGTATTTAGATAATTTAAGTGATTCATAATTTCAAATTACAATGAAAAGTTAATGGTGAATTGAATAAATAAGTTTTATAAAAAAGTGTACTTCTGCAAGTTTATTTTGCAAAAGTACACCTCTTTATTTAATTTACTACAAAAAATACGTGATTTCCTATAGATTTGACATTTTTTTTGCGTATATTTTTCATCCATTGAGATGTAGCTATTTTAGGATTATAGAAAAAAATAGACTTATTAGTTGGATCTACTCCTTTTAATGCCTGTAAGACTGCATTATAACTATCTTTGTTTGCTACTACATCTATAGTTCCATTTCTGACACAGGAAAAAGCTCCTTTTTGTGTTACTACTCCCTTTACTGTTTTTGGGAATTCCGGATATTGTAATCTGTTGAGTATTACAGAAGCCACTGCCACCTTACCTTCAAAGGGTTCACAATTACTTTCGGCATAAACTACCTTAGCCATTAAATTTACATCATCTTGTGTTATAGGTATCTTTTGGTCAGAGTAGTTAAATACCTGTACAACCTCCTCCTGTTCATTAAATAAAGTGGAGTTTGCATTGTTGAGAGTACATGAGCTTACATTCTGTAATGGCATAAATAGCATCAAAAAGAGAATAATAAAATAAAAAAATTTTTTCAAATCAAATCATCTCCTTATTACCGGCGGGGTTAGCTGACGGGTTCGGTAAAGGCATAACCTACGTATAATACGATTCACCCCAATATTACTGGTTTCCCCGTGTTTTTTATTTAAACTTAGGTCAATGATATTGTACCCATTTATTAAAATAAAATACATTTTATTAAAATTTTTTTAAAATACTTTAAAGTATTGATATAAACAATATTAAATAGTGTATAATTATTAAGAGATATTTTTATAGGACGGTGGAACGGGTGGAATTATTGCAAATAATAGTTAATTCAGTAAGGAATATAAGTTTGTGGTCTATTGTGGATATATTAGTGGTATCATACATACTTTATAAAGTGTATATGCTTATAAAAGAAACTAGAGCCGAGCAGCTCTTAAAGGGAATTGTGCTTATAATATTTCTTATACCCATAAGCAGCTTTTTTCATTTGGTAATGCTTAACTGGATACTTACAAAAACGCTGACTATAGGTGTTCTTTCTTTTGTTATTATATTTCAGCCTGAAATTCGCCGTGCACTTGAACATCTTGGAAGAACAGCCTTTAATGATAAACATATATTACAGGATGAAGAGGTAATGGAAAGAGTTGTAACAGAAGTTGTAAATTCTGTAGATAATTTATCGAAGAGCAAAACAGGAGCTCTCATTGTAATTGAACAGATTACAGGACTTGAAGATATAATAAATACAGGGACTAAAATAGATGCTGTAGTATCTTCGGCTCTTTTAGAGAATATATTTGTAGTAAATACACCTTTGCATGATGGGGCAACTATAATAAGAAATGACAGAATAGTGTCAGCGGGGTGTTTTTTGCCTCTTACAAATAATAATGAATTGAATAAAAAATTAGGTACAAGACATAGAGCAGCCCTTGGTATATCAGAAAATTCTGATGCCCTGATTATAGTAGTTTCTGAGGAAACAGGAACTATCTCTTTTGCCGTTAATGGAAAATTAATAAGGAATTATACTAAGGATAGACTTAAAAAAATTCTTATTAATATAATGAAAAGAAGATTTCAAAAAAAGTTCACATGGAGAGAGAGGGTGATTGAGTGGAAGAAGAAAATAAAAAGAACCAGATCTTAATAAAAGTATGCTGTGTTATTGCTGCATTTATCTTATGGTTATATATATTTAATATAGAAAACCCTATGACAGAAAGAAAAATTGTAGTTCCTGTAACTATAGTAAATAAAAATGTACTTGCTCAATCAAAGCTTGTTCAGGTGGGTAATGAACAGCCTAATGTATCTCTCGTAATAAAAGGAAATGCTTCTGATGTATATTCGGTAAGGCCCAGTGATTTTCAATTGAACTCGGATTTAAGTGCTTATGTTATGAAAAAGGGAGAAAATAATATACCGGTAACTGTAAAAAAGAGCCCCAGTAATATAAGTATAATAAATAATCAAAATTTATGGATAAAAATACAGTTAGACGAATTAAAGGAAAAATTTGTATCCATAAAAATAATACTAAGAGGAAAACCCAAAGAAGGATATTATGCTCTAGATCCTGTCTTGAAAACAGAAAAAGCAAAAATAAGCGGTGCTCAAGATTCAATAAATGCGGTGAAATATGCTGCAGCTATATATGATTTAAAATATGCTCAAAATGACATAAGTACAACATTATCGCTTCAACCTCAAGATGTATCTGGAAATTTAATAAAAGATACCAGTATAAGTCCTTCTGCTGTTAAGGTTGTCATACCTATTGGAAAAATAAAAACCGTTCCAGTAAATATTAAAGTTCGTGGTAATTCTATAAATGGTTCGGAAACTAATTTGATGACTGCTGTGCCGGATAAGGTAGATATAGCTGGCAATGAAAGTGTGATAAAGAATATAAGTGGAATAGATACAGAGCCTGTTGATTTAAGCAAAATAGGAAGTGCAGAAAGTACACAGATCAAGTTAGTAGTTCCAGAAGGGGTAAAATTAGTAAATAGTGATGGAGTGATACAATTAAAATTGAATTCGAGTACATTTAAAGTTGATGGGGAATCGCAGAGGCAATTAAATTTGAATATACTTGTTAGGAATTTAAGTGACAATTATACAGCCAAATTGAGCAGCGGGAGTGTATCGATAGTAGTTTCTGGATCTGATAGTATTCTAAATAATCTAAATGAAAATAGTATAGCTTGCTTTGTAGATGCGGATTCGATGGATGAAGGGGTTCACTCCGCCAATGTAGTGATATCTCTACCTCAGGGATTGACATTAGTATCTCAAAATCCGCAGAGTGTGAATTTAGAAATAAGTAAAAAAACGTCGGAGGGACAAAATGGCCATTAGAATTAATAATTTGATTATGGGTATAGATGGAAATTTAGAAGAATTGAAAAGTAAATCTGCAAAAAAACTTAGAATAAGTAAAAGTGATATTGAAAAATTTAGAGTACTGAGAAGATCTATAGATGCCAGAAGAAAGAACAGTATAAAATTTAATTATTCTGTAGAAGTAGTATGCTCAGCAGAAAAAAAATTAAAGTCAGTGGATAAAGATGTAATAATAGAAGGAAGAACTGTACGATGGAAAATAATTCCGGGGAGAAAGGAAATGGATTCCAGACCTGTAGTTGTTGGAATGGGGCCTGCAGGTATGTTTGCAGGCCTTCTTTTGGCAAGAAAAGGATACAGACCGCTTATAATAGAAAGAGGGGAAAAAATTGAAGATAGAGCAAAAACAGTAAATAGATTTTGGACCACCGGCAAGCTGAATTTAGAATCCAACGTTCAGTTCGGAGAGGGTGGAGCGGGTACTTTTTCCGATGGCAAATTGACTACTAGAATAAAGGATAAAAGATGTGATTTTATTTTGGATACATTTTCGAAATATGGTGCCCCTGATGAAATTACATATGATGGCAAGCCTCATATAGGAACAGATAACTTAAAAATTGTGGTTAAAAATATAAGAAATAAAATATTAAAATTAGGGGGAGAAATACTATTTAACAGCAGGCTGGAGGATTTAATGATAGAAAACAAAAAATTAAAGGGTCTAATTGTAAATGGAAGTGAAATTCCCTGCAGCAATTTAATACTTGCTATAGGACACAGTTCTAGAGATACATATGAAATGCTTTTTAGAAGAAAAGTATTCATGGAGCCCAAAGCTTTTGCTGTAGGTGTTAGGGTGGAGCATTCACAGCACATGATAGATATAAGTCAATATGGGAAATTTGCAGGGCATCCTAAATTGGGCCCTGCAGATTATAGGCTTACATATAAATCTAAAAGTGGAAGAGGGGTCTACAGTTTTTGTATGTGTCCTGGAGGAGAAGTTGTATCTGCGGCTTCAGAAGAAGGGGCACTTGCGACTAATGGAATGAGCTATTATAAGAGAAATCTTGATAATGCAAATTCTGCTGTGGTAGTAACTGTTGATGAGAATGATTTTCAAGGTAATTCCCCTCTAAAAGGTATGGAATTTCAAAGATATTATGAAAGGTTAGCGTACAAATTAGGGGGAGGAAATTACGTTGCTCCGGTGCAGTTGATCAGGGATTTTATAAGGGAGAAAATTTCTACTGGATTTGGTGAAGTAAAGCCTACTTACAGACCGGGATATGAGTTTAGAGATTTAAAGCAGTGCCTTCCATCAAAGGTAGTTATAGGATTGAAGGAAGGTTTTATCTACTTTGAGAAGAAAATACCCGGATATGCGGAGGGTGATGGAGTAATAACAGGTATTGAAACTAGAACTTCTGCGCCTGTTAGAATACTTAGAAACAATAGTTTTGAAAGTATATCCTTAAGTGGACTATATCCCTGTGGAGAAGGTGCAGGATATGCAGGGGGTATAGTATCTGCTGCAGTAGATGGTATTAAGGCAGCGGAAAGCATAATTGAAAACTATAGACCTTTCTGAGCAGTTGTGGGTATACTGGTACGTTTTCTTTTTAATATATATCTGGTAAAATGTGATTGTTGAAGAATATATTTTACGGGGGTATTTTATATGGACAATATTATACTGGTAATTAATCCTGGTTCTACATCAACTAAAATAGCATTATTTGAAAATGAAGAATGTAAAATTTCAGATAATATATTACATGATGTGGATAAAATAAAAAAGTTTAAAAGCATATATGCTCAAAAGGAAATGCGCACTGAAGTTGTATTAGATTGGCTTAGATCCAACAATGTAGTATTAAACAGATTGTCTGCTGTAGTAGGGAGAGGAGGGCTGCTGCGTTCTATGCCTGGAGGAACCTATAAGGTCACGCAGAAAATGCTGGAGGATCTGAAGATAGGTTATCAAGCACAGCATGCCTCTAATTTAGGAGGAATTATTGCAAATATAATAGCCCAAAAAGCTGGCGTACAGGCATTTATAGTGGATCCAGTAGCAGTAGATGAAATAGATGACATTTCAAGAATATCAGGCATACCACAGATTGTAAGAAAATCTCTCGTTCATGCGTTGAATACCAAAGCCGTTTGTAGAAAAGTATGCCGTAAGTTTCATAAAGATTTTGACAGAAGCTCTTTTGTGGTTGCACACATAGGTGGAGGCATATCTGTATCTCCTGTTAAGAATGGAAGAATAATTGATACAAATAATGCCAATGAAGAAGGGCCTTTTTCACCAGAAAGAGCAGGGACTCTGCCCTGTGGAGATTTAATAGAATTGGCCTTTAGCGGTAAATACACCCGTGAAGAACTGAGAGAGAAAATAGTAGGTAGGGGAGGACTTGTAGCTTATTTGGGAACTAATAATGGTAAGGAAATAGCAAATAGGATTGAAAATGGGGACAAAAAGGCTAAATTCATACTTGAAGCAATGGCATATCAGATTGCTAAGGAAATAGGGGCCATGTCAGTGGATCTTAATGGACAAGTAGATGCGGTAATATTAACCGGAGGAATGGCTTATAGTAGAGTTCTTACGAATGTCATAAAAAATATGGTAGCTTTTATTGCCCCTGTTGAAATAATACCAGGTGAACTTGAAATGCTGGCCTTAGCTCAAGGGGCGCTAAGAGTACTTCAGGGAAAAGAAAGGGTAAAAATTTATGATGAAGAGGTATCTTTTACATAGGTACATATTATCAATGAAACGGCCAATAGGATTTTGAGGAGGGAAAATATGGAATACAGAATTTTAGTGATTGATCCTGGTTCTACATCTACTAAAGTATATGTTTGTGAAGGTAAAAAAGAGATATTGAAAGAAACTATAATGTATTCATCATCTTACATAAATAAATATGATAGAGTTTATGACCAGTTTCAGTTCAGAAAAGAAGATGTATTAAAAATATTGAGGAAAAGAAGTTTTGATTTAAATACCTTAAGTGCAGTTGTTGGGAGGGGTGGTCTTTTAAATCTTAGAGAAGATAAAATTTATAGGATAAATGAAGCTATGATAGAGGATTTAAAAGTGGGGATACAAGGTGAACATGCTTCAAATTTAGGAGCTATAATAGCAGATAGTATAGCAGGCCCTTTGAAAATACCTGCATTTACAATAAATTCAGTTACTGTGGATGAATTATGGGACATAGCGAGGATATCAGGCATGCCTGATATAACTAGGAAAAGTAAATTTCATGCTTTGAATCAAAAAGCGGTAGCGAAAAAATATGCTGCTGATATAGGTATGGATTATGCAGATTTAAATTTGATAGTTGCTCATATGGGCGGCGGAGTCTCAGTAGGGGCACATAAAAGAGGGAGAGTTGTAGATGTAAATAATGCATTGGATGGAGATGGACCATTTACTCCAGAAAGAGCTGGTGGAATTCCGGTAGGAGATCTGGTAAATCTTTGTTATAGTTGCAAATATAGCTACCACAAGATGAAGAGAATAATAGCTGGAGAAGGTGGAATGGTGGCTTACCTGGGTACAAATGATTTTAGGAAATTGGAGATGATGGTGAATATGGGAGACAAAAAGGCCCGAATAATTTTAGATGCCTTTATACTTCAAGTATCCAAAGAAATAGGAAAATGTGCAGCGGTTCTTTCGGGAGATGTGAATGCTATAATTTTAACAGGCGGCATAGCCTACAGCGAAAATGTGGTAAATAAATTAAAAGAGAGGGTATCTTTTATCTCATCTGTGATTTGTATTCCTGAAAGATATGAGCTGTTGGAACTGGCACAAGTGGGATTTAGAGCTTTGAATGGAGAAGAAATTAAAGAATATAAAATAATTAGTTAGAAATGTGAGAAATTTGTGATATAATATATTTAAGAAAGTATAAAAAAATCATATGAATCTTTAATTGACAGTTATTATTCATATTTTTGATAATTATCAGGCATTTTAAATGTTTTGCCTAAAGGATAGAATTGTTTTATGCTCTATATGAAACCGTTTACCAGATGCGCAACGTTGGGTATAAGTTCTTCAAATGAGGTGATAAAATGAGTAGAATTAAGATATTTACAGGTCATTTTGGAAGTGGTAAAACTGAAATAGCTATTAATTCTGCAATAAATACTGCAAATGAAAATAAAAAAACAGCAATAGTAGATTTAGATATAGTAAATCCATACTTTTGTACAAGAAGTTTGAAAAATGAACTAGAAAAAAAAGGTGTAAGAGTTATATCATCAGATCCTAATCTATTGAACGCAGAATTGATGGTAATACCTGCTGAAGTGCTTTCAGTATTCAATGACAAAAGCTATCAGGCATTTTTTGATGTAGGGGGAGATGACCAAGGAGCTGTAGCACTTGGACAATTTAACAGATTTTTCAATAGTGAACCCTATGATATGTATTATGTAATTAATAACAAAAGACCGTTGACCTCAAATGAAGAGGATACTGAAAGATATATAAAATTCATAGAAACTTCATCTAGATTAAAAGTAACTCATCTCATTTCAAATAATAATTTGTCCTATGAAACTACTGTATCGGATATACTGGAAGGGGATAAACTGGTTGAAAAATTATCTGGCAAATTGAAAATTCCCCATGCATATACTGTATGCAGGAAGGATCTAGCAGATGAAGTTCAGGGTAAGATAAATACAAAAGTATTTCCTATAGATATTTATATGAAGACACCCTGGGAATAGGATATTTGGAAATTAGGTATTTTAAAACAATCAATATGCTAGAAATAAAATTCATATAAAGTTAAAGGTGTTAAATTTATTATCTAGAGACATTACAATCAATTACAATTATTTAATAGCTAAATTTTTAGGAGGGGATTTCTCATGCCAAAAGTAACTTTTAGGGAAGAGAGATGCAAAGGCTGTGGACATTGTATAGAAGTCTGTCCAAAAAAGATTGTGTCATTTTCCACCAAGTTAAATGCAAAAGGGTATCATCCGGCTACTGTTCCAGAAGATAAAATGGAAGAATGTGTAGCATGTGCATCTTGCGCTAGAATATGTCCAGACTGTGTAATAACTGTTGAAAAATAATAAGGAGGTAGGCTTTTTATGGGAAAGAAGGTATTAATGAAGGGCAATGAGGCCATAGGTGAAGCAGCTGTAAAAGCAGGATGTAAAGCTTTTTTTGGATATCCCATTACCCCGCAAACAGAAGTCGCAGCTTATATGTCCAAGGTTATGCCAAAGATAGATAGAGTTTTTATTCAAGCTGAAAGTGAAGTAGCTGCTATAAACATGGTTTATGGTGCAGCTGGTAGTGGTGTCAGGTGTATGACATCTTCAAGCTCACCTGGAATTAGTTTGAAGTCAGAAGGTATATCATATATTGCAGCAGCGGAATTACCCTGTCTTATTATGAATATAGTAAGAGGAGGTCCAGGCCTTGGAAGCATACAGCCAGCTCAATCAGATTATTTTCAGGCGACAAAAGGCGGTGGACATGGAGATTATAATATGCCCGTATTTGCACCAGCTTCCATACAGGAAATGATAGATTTAATACAGGATGCCTTTGACGTGGCTGATATGTACAGGACTCCCTGCATGGTAATGGGAGATGGAATGCTCGGACAGATGATGGAACCTGTGGAGTTTAAAGAAAGACCACAGAGAAAATTACCTGAGAAAACCTGGGCAGCTAATGGCCTTAATGGAAGGAAGAAGCATAATGTTATAAACTCCCTGTACTTAGCACCTGAGGAATTAGAGAAACACAACAACAAACTTCAAGAGAAATTTAAGAGGATAAAAGAAAATGAAGTTAGATATGAATTGTATAATTGTGATGAAGAATGTGATCTGATATTAGTGGCATATGGAACTACATCGAGAATATGCAAGAATGTAATTAAGATGGCTAAAAAAGAGGGAATAAATATAGGATTGATAAGACCGATAACCTTGTGGCCGTTCCCAGTTGAAGCTTTTGAAAAAACTATAGATAAGACAAAACATGGTTATCTGTCTGTAGAGATGAGCTGTGGCCAGATGGTCTATGATGTAAAGTTGGCAGCTAACGGTAGAAAACCAGTAGATTTTTATGGAAGATCTGGAGGTATGGTTCCAGAACCTTCGGATATTTTAAAAAAGGTTAAGGCCATGATAGGAGGGGAAAAATAATGACTGTAGTATATGAACCACCAAAATCACTGCTGGATGTGCCGACACATTACTGTCCAGGGTGTACTCATGGAGTAATCCACAAATTAGTTGGAGAAGCAATAGACGAGCTTGGGATATTGGACAAAACTATTGCAGTTGTACCAGTAGGATGTTCAGTTCTAGCCTACAATTATTTTGCCTGTGATGTATTTGAAGCGTCCCATGGAAGAGCACCGGCAGTTGCTACAGGTGTAAAGAGAACTAATCCTGATAGTGTAGTATTTACTTATCAAGGGGATGGAGATTTAGCAGCTATAGGTACTGCAGAAATAGTTCATGTAGCTACAAGGGGAGAAAATGTGACTACTATATTTGTGAATAACTGTATTTATGGTATGACTGGAGGTCAAATGGCTCCAACCACTTTACCGGGACAAGTTACTGAGACTACTCCTTATGGAAGAGATACAAAAATAGCTGGATATCCAGTGAGGGTTTCTGAAATGATATCCACCCTTACAGGAGCATGTTATGTGGAGAGAGTTTCTGTAGATACTATACCTCATCTTTTAAAAGCTAAAAAAGCTATAAAAAAAGCATTTCAAAATCAATTGGAAGGAAAGGGATTTTCACTGGTTGAGGTTCTTTCAATATGCCCTACTAACTGGGGACTGTCGCCTAAAGAGGCAATGCAGTGGTTGAGAGATAACATGATACCATACTATCCTTTAGGAGTAAAAAAAGACACTACTGAGGAGGTGAAGTAAGGTGGCATCACAACAGATTATTTTTGCAGGATTTGGTGGACAGGGTATTTTGTCTATGGGTAAATTCTTGGCTTATGCAGGTATGGATGCCAACTTAAATGTTTCCTGGCTTCCTTCTTATGGACCTGAGATGAGGGGCGGGACAGCTAACTGTTCTGTAATATTGACCAATGAGGATATAGGCTCTCCCATAGTTTTGAGGGCGGATAGTATAGTTGTAATGAACAGACCTTCTCTAGAAAAATTTGAAAACTCTGTAGAACCTAATGGTATAATAGTAATGGATTCGGATTTAATAGATATTATGCCAAAGAGGAAAGATGTAAAGATCATAGCGATCCCGGCTCAAAGTCTAGCAGAAAAAATAGGGAGCAAAAAAATAGCTAATATGATTTTGTTGGGAGCCTTAGTAAAAGAAACTGGAATAGTTTCTATGGATCAATTGCTCAGTTCTTTAAAAGATCATGGAAAAGAGAAATTCTTTGAATCCAATAAGGCAGCTGTGGAAAAAGGTATTGAATTTGTAAAGTAAGCTTTTGTTAAAGCACTTTATTGAATGCCATTTTGGTTATTTAATAAGGTGCTTTTTTAAGTTATGGAAAAGTACGTTGTGGAAATATTTTTAATGTAATATAATATAAAAAGACAAATTAACTTTTAATAAGTGAGGTATTAGTATGCAGAGAATGTTTGGCACTGACGGTGTAAGGGGAATTGCAAATGGGGAATTGACTTCAGAATTGGCTTATAAATTGGGAAAAGCAGGAGCCTATGTATTGACGGAAGCAGTACATAAGCCTAAGATACTCGTTGGAATGGACACCAGAATATCTGGAGATATGCTGGAAAGTGCATTGGTTTCAGGTATACTTTCCATAGGAGCGGAGGCCATTTGCATTGGAGTAATACCAACACCAGCAGTAGCTTATTTGACAAGAAAATATAAAGCAGATGCGGGAGTAGTGATTTCAGCCTCTCATAATCCTGTGGAATACAATGGCATAAAATTTTTTAATGGTTCAGGATATAAATTATCTGATGAACTAGAAGATAAAATACAGTACATAATTGAAAGTGATTTTAAGGGAATATCTGTGCCTTTTGGTGCGCAAATAGGAAGAAAGATAGTTGAAAAGGAAGATGCATTGAAAAGCTATGTGGATTTTGCAAAATCAACTATTGATGGAGATCTAAGGGGATTGAAGGTTGTGCTAGACTGTGCCAACGGTGCCTCTTATAAGACTTCTGTAAGGGCTTTTGAAGAATTGGGAGCTGAATTAAAAGTTATAAATAATAATCCGGATGGAATAAACATAAATGACAACTGCGGTTCTACCCATCCTGAGCAACTTATGAGAACTGTAGTGGAATCAGGATTTGATTTAGGGCTTGCCTTTGACGGAGATGCGGACAGATGTATTGCTGTGGACGAAAGAGGAAATCTCGTAAATGGAGATTTTATTATGGCTATAATAGGGAAAAACTTAAAGGAACAGGGCAAGTTGTATAAAAACACTGTGGTGGTTACTGTTATGAGTAATATGGGACTTGATATAGCACTTGAAAGAGAAAAAATGAATACAGTAAAAACCAAGGTGGGAGACAGATATGTGCTTGAGAAGATGGTGAAGGAAGGATATAAATTAGGCGGAGAGCAATCGGGACATATAATCATGCTGGATTATAATACCACAGGAGATGGACTTGTCACTGCACTGCAGATATCCTCCATAGTTAAAAAAAGCGGCAAAAAATTATCCCAGCTTGCTTCCATGATGAAGAATTTGCCCCAGGTACTGGCAAATGCAAAAGTGTCTAATGACAAAAAAAACATATATGAAGAAGATGCAGAGATAATAAAAAAAATAGAAGAAGTAAAGAAAAAGTTAGATGGCTGTGGGAGAGTACTGATAAGACCTTCAGGAACAGAACCACTTGTCAGGGTCATGCTGGAGGGAGAAAATCAAAATGAAATAGATAAAATTGCTCGTAATTTAGCTGAAATGATTCAGCAGAAGGCCAGTTTGTGAAACATTAAAAAATATATAAATTTTAATACACTGCTGTAAAATACTAAGCAGTGTATTTTTATTTTTTAATTAAATATTTTTAGCTCTATTATAATGTAAAATTGGGAAGTATATTAATTAGAGACCTAAATGATTTTTGCCTATTTTAATGCTAATATATGATATTTGGAGGAGTTATAGAGAAATGGTATGGGAATATAAAGTATTTACAGCAGAGAATTTTCTGGGTTCAGATGATGATTTGACTTTAGAAGAAAAATTGAATAAATTTGGTAAAGATAATTGGGAATTTTCAGGAATTATACAAAAACCATATACCACACTGGGTAAAGATTCCAAAGTGGACGGCGACTGTATAATATTTAAAAGGCGTATAGAAAATTAAATTACAAAGAATTAGATTAGGGCAAAAATCATTTGGTCAAAAATTTAAACACTATTATAAACTATGTTAATACAAAATTAATAATTGAATTTAATATGTATTTACATAGTATGATCTTAGGAAACGACCATATTTCAAGATGATTTAGAATAAATTCCATATTGAGGATGCATATATTTCACAATTGCGATAGTTGACAAAAAATTAAATTAAATAATATAATGTATTGATGACAGATTTGAGGTTGTCAATTATATTAAAGGCAGGTGGTTATTAGTTAGTAGTAATGTAACAAAAGCGCCAGAACTTAAGTTCGACTGACCAAATCGAAGATTTGGAGTCTCACTTGAGTTGACGAGGATGGGGAGTATCGAATCTTCGGCGGGTGCCCCACGGTATCGCACTACCGTTAACAACTGATAAAACCAGGAAGCAATTTCTGATACAACATCAGTTTGGTGTAAAAACCTTTAATAGGAGTCGAATATGCGATTCCAAAAGTACGATTTCCTGAAAAATCAATAATAATTCGGGTTTTATTTGATTATGACTTTTTGATTTCATATTGAAAGAAACTACCGTGTTATTAGTGGAGAATTGTGCTGCATTTAATATATTAAATATTGAAAGGAAGATTAATATGTGCGGAATAGTTGGATTTGTTGGAAAAAAACAGGCATCACCCATTTTAATTGAAGGTCTTAGCAAACTTGAATACAGAGGATATGATTCAGCAGGAGTTGCTATAATAGATAAAGATCACATCAATGTGGTGAAGTGTAAGGGAAGACTTAAAAATTTGGAAGATAAATTGTCAAAACATCCATTAAAGGGTATAGTTGGAATAGGTCATACAAGGTGGGCGACCCATGGTAAACCCTCTGATTTAAATGCACATCCACATAACAGTCAGGACGGAACAATAAGTGTAGTTCATAATGGTATAATAGAAAATTATGTACAACTTAAAGAGTGGCTCACATCCAAGGGATATAAATTTATATCTGAAACTGATACAGAAGTTATTCCACAACTTATAGAATATTTCTACAATGGAGATATAGTAGAGGCGGTCATGAAAGCAATATCAAGGATAAGAGGAAGTTATGCCATCGGGGTTATTTGCTCGAAAGAGCCTGGAAAACTGGTTGCAGTGAGAAAAGACAGCCCCCTTATAGTGGGTCTTGGTAAAAATGAATACTATATAGCATCGGATATTCCGGCTGTGTTAAACCATACGCGAGATATATATCTTTTGAATGAAAATGAATTTGTGGTTATAACAGAAGATGGTGTGAAACTTTTATCTGAAGATAAGAAAGAAATAAAGAGGGATGTTTATCATGTTACCTGGAGTGCAAATGCTGCCGAGAAAGGTGGATTTGAGCATTTCATGATGAAAGAGATACATGAACAGCCAAAGGCTATAAAAGATACTATGACATCTAGAATCATGCTGGGAAAGCCTGTAACTTTAGATGATATAAAAATAACAAAAGAACAAATTAAAAATATAGATAAAATATATATAGTGGCCTGCGGAACTGCATACCATGCGGGAATGGTTGGAAAGTATGTGATAGAAAAACTGGTGAGAATGCCTGTAGAAGTGGATATTGCTTCAGAATTCAGGTACAGGAATCCTATAGTAAATGAAAGAACTTTGATGATAATAATAAGCCAGTCTGGAGAAACTGCTGATACCCTTGCAGCCTTGAGAGAAGCAAAGAAGCAGGGTGCCAGGGTAATAGCCATAACAAATGTGGTGGGAAGTTCTGTATCCAGGGAAGCGGATGATGTGCTCTATACCTGGGCGGGTCCTGAAATAGCAGTTGCTTCTACGAAGGCATATGTAACCCAGCTGATTGCAATTTATATAGTAGCTCTCTTTTTCGCGCAGCATAAGGGGACCATTAGCACAGAAAAAATAGAAAAGATAAAAGAGGAAATGCTTTCCCTGCCTGTGAAGGCGGAAAAAGTGCTTGCAAATAAAGAGATCATCCAGGAGTTTGCAGAAAAAACCTACAAAAAGGAAGATGTATTTTTTTTGGGAAGAGGCCTTGACTACGCTGTTGCATTGGAAGGATCCCTGAAACTGAAGGAGATATCTTATATCCATTCGGAAGCTTACGCCGGCGGCGAACTGAAGCACGGTCCTATAGCGTTGATTGAAGATGGAACTGTGGTGATTGCAGGGGCTACACAGGAGAAACTGGTTGAAAAGATGGTAAGCAATATCAAAGAAGTGACTACCAGGGGAGCTAAGGTTCTGGCTTTTGCTTTTGAGGGAAACAAGAATGTTGAGAAGGCAGCTGACTCTGTCATATTCCTTCCCAAGACACTGGATATATTTGCTCCGGTACTTGCGGTAATTCCACTTCAGCTTCTGGCCTATTATATTTCCATAAAGAAAGGCTGCGATGTGGATAAGCCTAGGAATTTAGCCAAGTCCGTTACGGTGGAGTAGACGGACTATAAGGGTGGATGGCTGCTATTGGCTTGAAACAAAGTTTGATTGTAGTATGCAGGACAAATTGAATAAGCAGTAAAGTAAAACCGTGCATTCTCCATATTTGAGAGAGTGTGCGGTTTTTTACTGGTCTTTGTGAATTTAATTATTTATTATACATCTATTTAAAATTTATTATAAGCATATAAAAAAATATGCTATTATAAGATCATAATAAGAATAGTTAGGAGATGGAACATACACTTGTAAAAGGAGAGATTCAAATGACGAATATTAAATTTGATATTGTTAAAAATATAGGAACACTGTCTGAAGGTTCGAGAGGCTGGAAAAAAGAGGTCAACGTTGTGAGCTGGAATGACAGAAAAGCGAAGATAGATATTAGAGACTGGGATGAAAAACATGAGAAAATGGGGAAAGGAATAACTTTAGACAAAGAGGAGATATCAGAGTTAAGGGACTTGTTGAATAAGATTGATATTGATGAACTGGATGTGGAGTAGGAGCTATTTGGGTAAAATGAATTATTTTTTGCAAAACTATAAGAGATAATGTTATTCCGTGTTATAATATACCTGTATAAGGGAAATGAGTATGTTATAGGTAGCAATTTTAAATTTTTAAATAATTGGTACCATTTAAGTGATATAATAATATGATGAATATAGATTGTATTTATGTAACATGTTATTATTTTTTATCGTCATTATTATTAAAGGGGGAATTTTATTTTAAATTAAAAGCAGTAAGAGGGATGGGAGAGCCATATGAAGCGAGTTTTATTAATAGGAATTGTAGGTGTAATAATTTTTAGTTTTTCTGCATGCAGCAATTTATCTAGTATATACAATAGAGAAGATGCTCAAAAAGTAAATGTTGGTAGTAACATAACTCCGCATCCAAAAGAAAAAAAACCGGTATCACCACCTAGAAGCATTCTTAAGGCAGGGGATAAGGGGAATGATGTAAAAGATATTCAAAAGAAACTTAAAAAATTTGGTTACACTGTAAATGAAGATGGAGATTTTGGGGAACAGACAGTATATGCTGTGATGGACTTTCAGCACAAACATGGTCTTACTACAGATGGAATAGTAAGTGGAGCCACGTTGAAGGATTTGAAAAAGAAGCCTACTGCAGATATAATGTACAAGCCTACGGCAGAAGTAGTGTCTAATTTTAATTCAGCTTATTCGGAAGGCATAGTAAATAAGTTGGATACTCAGAGCTATACTGATTATTATGTTATGGTCAGTACATCAGAACAGATGGTATACATTTTTAATGGGAGCATCCATAAATGGAGACTGATAAATTCATTTCAGTGTGCATCAGGAACAGGCGGTACACCAACAGTTAAGGGTCAATTCTTTGTAGGGATAAAGGGTCCGCAATTTGAATCAGAAAATGGAGCCATACTTAAATATTTTACACAATTTCAGGGGAATTATTTATTTCACAGCGTTTTATTTGATAAGAACGGAAATCTGGTAGATGGTACTCTTGGGAAATCTGCTTCCCATGGTTGTATAAGACTAGCTCTTGAAAATGCAAAATATATTTACGATAATGTCCCTATAGGTTCAGGAATCTTGATACAATGAAAATATTTATTAGCTCATGAAAGAAATGAGAAACTTTGTTTCAAGTTTCTTTCATTTTTTTATATCTGAATGTAAGATGATACATGATCCCTCATTTTTTTATTGACCGAGAGATTGGGTTGTATTACAATATAATTAACCTACTATGTAGTGCAATGTAGATTAAATATTGAATTTGGAAAGTAGGGAAATACATGTTCGATAAGTCTCAACTTATGAGAGGAACTCTGGAAGGCTGCATATTGAAGATAATAAGTTTAAAAATTACCTATGGATATGAAATTATGGTATCACTTAGAAATTATGGATTTAGTGAGATAAAAGAGGGTACAATTTATCCTCTGCTTATAAGGTTGGAGAAGAAAAATTTAATTTTCGGAAAATTCCAGCCTTCACCTTTAGGACCGAGCAGAAAATACTATATTATAACGAAAAAGGGAAGAGAGGAATTAAAAAGTTTTGAAATATATTGGAATAATGTTTCAAGTATAGTGAAAAAAATATTATGTTTGGAGGGTGAATAATGGTAAATCAATTGAAAAAACTCCGCAGATAAAATAATTTAAGAGACAAACAACTATCAGTAGAAAATAACCTGGTGATAATGGATATAGTATGTTACCTTAGATCTTCGAATCTGTTTTTCAATTGATATAATGAATATTTTCAAAGGACAATTTCAGCTTCAAATTACACTGGGATTTGTACTTTCAACTATATTTATTGTAATTTTTGCTGTGTATGCATGTCAGTGGATTACAAAAAAATCCTTTGAATTGTATTATACAAAGACAAAAGTGTTATTTGTGCTTGGATCTGTGGTGATGTTTTCAATTATAGCTATGATAAAAATATTCACTGAAAAGTATGTTTTATTTTCTGTAAATTTTTTGTATCCTCTTGTAATTTTATGCATTATCTTGACTTTCATAGTATATTTGGATAACAAGCATGTAAAACAAATAGTTAAGACTTATAAAAAAATTGTAATGAAATATAATATTTATTTATATATTTGATTTAAGGTGAAATAATGGAATATTTAGTAAAAACAAAAAGAGCTCAAGAGTTTGTGGATATAACAGGTTTTGTCAATGAGGTTGTAGCTAAAAGTGAAGTCAAAAATGGAATAGTAGTGATTTTTGTTCCCCATACTACTGCTGGAATAACGATAAATGAAAATGCTGATCCCGATGTTGTGAAAGATATTTTATCAGGATTAAACAAAGCATTTCCTGAAAGAAATGGATACCTGCATGTGGAAGGTAATTCCCATGCTCATATAAAGGCTTCACTTATAGGTTCCTCCTGTAATATCATTATTGAAAATGGAAGATTAAAACTTGGAACCTGGCAGGGAATTTATCTATGTGAATTTGATGGGCCGCGAAATAGAAGAGTATATATAAAGATAATTAGCGGCTGATTTATAAAATAAATTTTATATAATATTGAAAGGGTTGATAAATATGATTGATTCAGAAGCTGAAAATATAAATAATACCAGCAAAAAAATCATTGGAATATTAGGGGGAATGGGCCCACTTGCTACTGCTGATTTGTTCTATAAAATAATTACATTGACAGATGCTAAAAGTGATAATGAGCATATTCATGTAATCATAGATAATAACACTGAAATACCTGATAGAACAAACTATATTTTGGGAACTGGGGAGGATCCCAAAAAATATTTGATTGAATCTGCCTTGAAACTTGAATTGATGGGTGCGGATGTTATAATCATGCCCTGTAATACTGCCCATTATTTTTATGATGAAATAGTAAAATATATTCATATACCTTTTTTAAATATGATATCGGAGACTGTAAAGGAGATAAGAAGAACAAATACTGAAATAAAAAAAGTGGGCTTATTAGCTACAAAAGGTACATGTTTTGCAGGAATATATGATAAAATATTTAATAAATATAATATTGAGGTGGTTAAACCGGATGACACCAATGAAAATATTGTCAGCGATTTAATATATAGTGTCAAAAAAGGAGTTAAAAAATACGACCTAAATAGTGTACAATCTGTTCTTTCATATTTTAAATCAAAAGATGTTGATACTGTAATTTTGGGTTGTACTGAATTGCCAGTGGCTTTTAAAATGTTGAATATAAAGGGCAATTATGTTGATCCCACTAAAATATTGGCACAAAGTGCAATTAAATTTGTCGGGAAGAAAATAGTTGAACATGAATAGATGCTGTTTCTAGTCAGAAAGCGGAGAAATCATTGTCGGTCCTATAGATATAAAGGGGTTATAAAGTATGAAAGATTTTAAATGCATCATGTTTGATTGCATGGAAACAATCGTAAATATGACCGAGCTTCCAGAAAAAAGTGATTATGCCCTATGGGCATTTAAAAATTCAAAATGTGAAGAGTATTTTAAAAGCTTCCAAGAATTTTACACATATTATAAAAGAGCTGAAAAAAGTATTTTATCTAGTATTCCCCGGTATAAAGAATATGATTTTGAAGATATATATGTACAGATTATGAAAGAGAGGCATTTTGCTCAAAAGGACGGCAGAGTGTTAGTTGAAAATCTCCTTGTAAATTTTTGGAAAAACTATAGAAACAGGTGTTACGTTGAGGAAGAAATTAAAGACACCATATCCAGCTTAAGGAATAAGTATGTTTTAGGAGTAGTGTCGAATTTCAAGGTAAAAGGAGGAATAGAAGAACTGTTGAAATACACCGGTGTGAGAGAGTATTTCAGCTTTGTCATAAATTCTTCAGAAGAAGGATGGAGGAAACCTCATCCTCAAATATATGTATCTGCCTTGAAAAAATCAGGGTTTTCACCGGTGGATGCAGTATTTGTAGGAGATGACTTTATAAATGATTATAGAGGACCTAGGAGGTTGGGAATTGTCAGCATTCTTTTTAATAAAGGAAAAGAATGCGGAAAAGGTTGTAAAAAAATAGATAAATTTGTAGAACTTAAGGAAATATTATGAATCCTTGGAGCTTGAAAGGTTAAGTATTTCTGATAAAATAAATTAGATTGTTAAAAAAAGAACAAAATATATTGAGACACCTAATTAATATAAAACAAGGGATTTAAAGTCATGCTTAAATTAGTAGAATTTGGGAGGAAGGTGATAAGATGTCAAGAGTGCAATCGGTACAGTCAACTATTGCTAAACGCGGTTTAGTGATGGTAATTACGGGTAATGGCAAGGGTAAGACGACTTCTGCATTTGGACAAGCTTTACGTGCTATTGGGCATGGATATAAAGTATGTGTTATCCAGTTTATGAAAGGTAGAAAATACGGAGAAATCATGGCAGTAGAAAAATATATTCCGGATATTACAATTATTCAAAGCGGCCTTGACAGTTTTGTAATGAAGGATAATCCAGCTCCGATAGATATTGACCTTGCCAAACAGGGTTTTAAAAAGGCTCAGGAAATTGTAAAAAGTAAAAAATATGACCTGGTTATCTTAGATGAGATCAATGTTGCTGTCAATTTTAATTTAATTTCAGAACAAGAGGTAATAGATTTAATCAAACAAAAACCTCTTGAAGTAAATCTGTTACTAACCGGTCGCTATGCTTCTGATAAAATCGAAGAAGCTGCAGATATGGTAAGTGATATAGCTGAAGTTAAACATCACTATAATGCTGGAATTAAAGGTCAAGCAGGAATTGAATATTAATTTAAATTTTAGAATAAAATTGTTGCAGATATGGAACAAAATGCATTTTTGCAACAATATAAAATGTATATTATGATTACTAGGACTGAGGATAAGTTATATGTACTTTTGTTTTATTAATGCAACAAGCATATATAGGGGGTATCTGCAATTCTTTGATATAGAAATGTTTAGTTGGTGGTATGATAATTGCTACTTAATAAAGATTGCATGGGGAAATGGAGGAGTATATTATGAATAATTTAGATAAATTCAAAAATATAATTTGTGATACTTTAAATATAAAGGATGTAGAAAATATCAAAGATGAAATGGGACCGGATGAAATAAAGGATTGGGATTCATTGGCACATGTGGAATTGGTTACAGCACTGGGAGATGAATTTGGAGTAAATTTTGATGTGGTTGATATATCCAGAATGTATACGATTGGAGACATTAAAAAGATATTAAAAAAATACGGGGTGGAACTATGACATTTACAGACTATATATTTGAAAAATCCAGACATTTAAAAAAAACAGCATTGATAGATGGCGGCAGTATAAGCTATGAGGAGATTTACCGTGGTGTAAATTATGTATCCAATCTACTGAATAAAAGTAAATGTTCAAAGAAAGACAGTGTACTTGTTATTTCAGATAATTCCAGATTTTTTATAGAAACCTATTTTGGTATAATTAAAAATGGAAATATCTGTGTTCCGATTAATCCAAATATGTCTGAAAACGATGTAAAATATATTGTGGATATTTTAAAAATAAAAACAATTTTTTGTCAAAAAAAATATGAATCCAGGGTAAAAAAATTGATTTATGAGAGAGCAATATTATATACTGAAGAAGACATGGGAACAAGTGAAAATGAACTTGTTCTGAATGATCCTGTAGATGTAGAAAGGGATACAGCACTTATTATGTTTACATCGGGGTCTACTTCAAAGCCGAAAGGTGTCATGCTCACGCATTACAATTTGATGTATAATACCGATTCTATTGTGGAATATTTGCGTTTGACTGAAAAGGACCGGGTGGAGGTTGTACTTCCTTTTTACTATTGTTATGGAACATCCCTTTTGAATACGCATTTTAGATGTGGTGGAAGCGTTGTAATAAATAGTAAGTTTATGTTTCCTCAAACTGTTATAGAGGACATAAAGAAATATAATTGTACTGGTTTTGCAGGGGTTCCAAGCACTTACCAGATATTGTTGAGAATGACTAATTTTAAGGATGCTGAGATGCCGTCATTGAGATATGTAACACAGGCCGGAGGAAGGCTTCCAGAGGTATTTATATTGGAATTGTATGAGGCTCTTAAAGGAGTTGACATATACATTATGTATGGACAGACTGAAGCTACAGCTAGGTTGTCATATCTTCCGCCCTCTCAGATTAAAAATAAATTGGGTTCTATAGGAAAGGGGATTCCAGGTACAAAATTAATGATCCTAAATAAGAAGTGTCTTCCAGCTGAAATAGGAGAAGTAGGAGAAATAGTTGCTAAAGGTGGAAATGTGATGAAGGGATATTTTAATGACGAAGAGGAAACAAAAAAGGTTCTTAGGAATGGTCTTTTGTATACAGGTGATTTAGCCTTTAAAGATGAGGATGGATATATATTTGTAGTTTCCAGAGAAAAGAATATAATAAAATGTGCTGGAAATAGAATAAGCCCCAGAGAGATTGAAAATACAATCTGTGGTATAAAACAGGTTGTGGAGTGTGTTGTTATAGGGGTTGAGGACGATATTTTAGGCGAGGCAATAAAGGCTTTTGTAGTTTTAAAAGATAGTAACAGCAGCATAGATTCAAAATATATAGTGGATTACTGTATGGAAAGGCTTCCAAGGTATAAGGTACCCAAATATGTACAGTTTTTACCGTCACTTCCCAAAAATTCATCAGGCAAAGTACTGCTTAAAAAGCTGAAGAATATGTAAGGTAAAACAAGGTAGGTGGATATATGTGGAAATAGACCATTTAATAGAAAACATAGTATTAGGTAATCAATTTAAAATATCTCAAAAGAAAAAGGAAAGTATACTGCTCGATATAATCAAGAAGCAGCTTGAATTGAATAAAGTCAGCCCCAATATAAGCAGTATGTATAAAAAATTTTCTATAAATATTCCCAAGATTTCGAAACTTTCAGAAGTCCCATTTATCCCAGTAAACATGTTCAAAAAATTTGCTCTTTTAACCTGCAGCAGTGAAGATGTAATAAGAATTTTAAATTCCAGTTCCACTACTTCTGGAATTCCCAGCAAGATATATCTGGATAAAACTACGTCTATAAGGCAGATTCAGGGTCTTATAAATACTTTAAAGGATTTTCTTGGAGGGAATAGGAGACCTCTTCTTATCCTGGATACGGAAGACGTGAACAAAAAAAATGCTGTATTGAATGCGAGGGGAGCAGCTATTAGGGGAATCAGTAATTTTGCCAGCAGTATAACTTATGTTATGGATAAAAAGGATGGGCATTTGGAAGTAAATTTGTCCAGATTGAGAAAATTTGAAGATGAAAATAGAGATAGGGAAGTATTGGTATATGGTTTTACCTATATAATATGGAGCAGATTTGTAAGAGAATTGGAAAAGAGGAATATTAGGCTATTGCTTCCTAAGATGAAACTTCTCCACAGCGGCGGGTGGAAGAAACTTGTTTCTGAAAGTGTTGAAAAAAAGGAGTTTAACAGGAGGACAGCAGAGGTCTTTGGGACTGAAGAAAAAAATATATTGGATTTTTATGGTATGGTGGAACAACTGGGAGTGGTATTTGTGGATTGTGAATGTGGATATAAGCATGTACCGGATTTTGCAGATGTTATAATAAGAGATTTTAACACTTTGAAAGAAGTTGAGATCGGTCAGTGTGGAATTATAGAAGTTATGAGTATTTTAGGTTCCAGCTATCCTTCGCAGGGCATTTTGACGGAAGATGTTGGAGAGCTTGTGGGGGTTGATGATTGCAGATGTGGAAGGCGGGGTAAATATTTTAAATTCAAGTCCAGGATGGAGAAAGCTGAAATCAGGGGCTGTGGAGATACATTTGCAGAAAAGGAGGCCATTAAATGATAGATTGTTACCTGTTGGATGGATCCTTTTATAGAGAGAAAAAAATTTTTGATAAATTTGATGAAATAAGTAATACTTTAAGAGAAAATGTAGAATTGTTAAATTCAATACCAGTGGAGGCTGTTATTCTCATATTGGAAGAATACAGTAAAAAATTGTCTAGAGATAAACAACTTCTTAAAATCACAGGAACAGCGTATCTTTCCTTCTATTTTAGAAAATCAAATATAGAAAGGCTGATAGAAATCAATTTGAAAGATAAAAAATATTTAAATAAATTTGTTCCTATAGGTAGCGGCAGATTCATAAAAGCACAGGGGAGGGGAATCAGCTGTCACTGGATAGCAGGAAATGTACCTACTCTTGCTATTTATTCAATTTTTCAGTCACTCATAGCTAAAAATTCAAATCTTGTGAGACTACCTGAAAAAAACATCCCTATAGTTTTAAAATTATTAAAACCTCTGGATAATATACGGGTAATCTACAATGATCAGGTATATTCTTCTAAAAATATATTGAAAAATATATCCCTGATATATTTTCCTAGAGAAGATGAATTTTTAAATAAATCCATGTCTGGTATTGCGGATTCAAGGATTATATGGGGAGGAGAAAACGCAGTAAATCATATTGCCTCACTTCCTAAAAAAACTACCTGTAAGGATATAGTTTTTGGGCCAAAATATTCTTTTGCCGTGTTTGACAGATATGCTGTTGAAAGTAATAGCTGCAGTGAATATATAAACAAGTTTGTAACGGACGTAGTTTTGTTCGGACAGAAAGCCTGTTCTTCACCTCATGTGCTTTTTGTAGAAAAAAGTGATATTCCTTTGAAATATATCGTTGAAATGCTTGAAAGATCTTTTCAAAGAATAGGTAAAAGGTATAAAAATATTCCAGATCAGAATACCTGTGCAGAAATTATAAACAAGAGGGGAATGTACAGCCTTGATTTGACCAAGGATATTTGCTGCAGTGACGGATTGGAATATACTATTTTGATTGATGATGAAATAAAATTAGAAGAACCTGTAGGGGGAAGTTGTATTTTTGTAAAGCAGATAAATAGTATATTTGATATAAAGGATTTGATTACCCGCAGGATACAGACAATAGGTTATGCTATTGATGATAAAGACAAGCTTTTTAAATTTGCAGGTATGGTTACATCAGCGGGTGTAAACAGAGTGGTGGGTTTTGGAACCATGAATAATTATGATTCCCCCTGGGATGGATATTTTATGATAAATGAACTTGTAATGTGGTGTAATCTGAATATTTAGATTATCTTTAAGATTGCTGGCAGGAGACCTTTAAGTAAGGCTCCTGACTTTCTTATATAAGGGAGGTTATATTATATGAGAGGCTTAACCATTGATGAATTGAAAATTGGAGATAGAGCTTATTTTGAAAAGATTGTATCTGAAGATGATGTATATTCATTTGCTGAAATAACTGGGGATTTCAATCCACTTCATGTAGATGAAAAAAAATACAAAGATGTATTTAAGAAAAGAATAGCACATGGGGCGTTGATAGCAGGATATTTATCTGCCTGTATAGGGATGTACCTTCCAGGTCCAGGTACTATTTATTTAAGTCAAAACTCAAAATTCAATTTGCCTGTATATTTTGGAGATACTATAAAAGTGGAAATAGAGGTTTTAGAAATATATAAAAATGAGAATATAGCAAAGCTTAAAACTACCTGTACCAATTCAACAGGTCATAAGGTTTTGACAGGTGAAGCTTTTGTTATGCCGCCGTCAAAATAGCATAAATTATTAAAATACGTGATTGGTGCTTTGAAAGCTAGGGTTTATAGGCATATTTTATCATGAAAACGGTTAAATATATGATATGATTTTTTATGTAGAGTACTGCACATTTAGTTATATTTTATGTTATATGATTTTAGAAGGGGGTTTAATTCATGAAAGACAGGGAATTGGTAAGCTTTGATAATTTGCTGGAAGGAGATGCAAAATTTTTGAAATCCAGAATAAAACAACTGTATCAGGTTATTGAAAGTTCCTATGATGGGATATATATAACAGATGGAAATGCAAATACCATATTTCTAAATAAGTCCTATGAGAGAATCACCGGAATGAGGAAAAGTGAAATGCTTGGCAAAAATATGAGATACCTGGAGAAAAACAATTATATTTCCAAATCCGGGACACTTATAGTATTGAACAGCAGAAGAAATGTTACAATCGAACAGAAGTTTAAAACGGGCAAGACAGCATTGGTTTCCAGCAGCCCTATTTTCGATGAAAATGGCGAAATAACCATGGTGGTCACAAATGTGAGAAATGTTACGGAACTCTATGAATTGAAGGAACAACTGGAGAAAAATAGGGAGATCATGGGAAAATATCATTTACAGCTGGAGGCAATGAGAAAGCAGATTCTTGAATGCTCAGATATTATAGTGAAAGATGAAAAGATGATCAATACACTTAATATGGCAAAAAAAGTGGCAAAAGTGGATACAACTGTGCTTTTGCTGGGGGAAACTGGTGTAGGCAAGGAAAAAGTAGCTAAATATATACATAAAAACAGCAGGAGAAGCAATAAGAATTTTATAAAAATAGACTGTAGTTCTATACCTCATAACCTCATAGAATCAGAATTTTTTGGCTATGAAAAAGGGTCGTTTACAGGTGCAAGCAAGGAGGGGAAGATGGGTCTTTTCGAGTTAGCAGATGAGGGTACGGTTTTTTTGGATGAAATTGGGGAACTCGACATGGATATGCAGGCTAAACTTTTGAGGGTGATTCAAGAGAGAGAAATCAGGAGAGTAGGCGGTACAAGTACTATAAAAATTAATATAAGGGTGATTGCCGCAACTAATAGAAATTTGGAAAAAATGGTTGATGAAAAGATATTTAGAGAAGATCTATACTATAGATTGAATGTAGTGCCCATTACGATTTTGCCTCTTAGAGAGAGAAAGGGTGACATTGAGCCACTTATAAATTATTTTATGGGTGTATTTAATAAGAAATATGATTTTAATAAAGTGATTACCGGTGCAGCAGTGGATTCTTTAAAAGAATATAGATGGCCGGGAAATGTAAGGGAATTAAAAAATATAATAGAAAGAGTTATAATTATGACTACACGGGACAAGATACTGAGAAGCGATCTGCCCATAAGGGAAGTTTGGGACAGCAGCAAATTTGAGAGCGAGGAAAGTGGCATGATAAAGAATCATTTAACTCTAAAGGATGCGGTTGAAAATCTGGAAGAGTCTATGATAGAAAGTGCTTTTAGAAAATGTGGAAATGTGAGGGATGCAGCGAGGGAACTTGGAATAAATGCCTCCACTTTAGTTAGAAAGAGGAAGAGGTACAGGAATAAATGTATGTTGCAAAAATGAAATCAGTTGCAATTATGCAAATAAGAGATATATTTGATAAATTGAATAAGCAAAAGATATTATGTTGCGATTATGCAATAAATCTATGAATCCGACTGTAGTATTTTTATAGTACAGAAATTCGTATAGTTCTGCAATTGCCTGCTAAATTGAGGACTGTGCGAATTTTTTGTATTTTGTATAAAAAACTGGTACTAAAATTGCTTTAATAAGGTTGTGTAAGTAAAAAATTATATCTATATGAGATGAAAGGAATGATTGCGATGTCTTTAATGACAGGAGAAGAATATGTGGAGAGTTTGCGCAAACTAAAGTTAAACGTTTATTATCTGGGGAAAAAAGTAGAAAGCCCTGTAGATAATCCCGTACTTCGTCCATCTCTTAATTCTGTGAAGATGACTTATGATCTGGCTCAGCAGCCGGAATACGAGGATCTTATGACGGTAAAATCAAATATAACAGGCGAGAAGGTAAATAGATTTACTCATTTGCATCAAAGTACCGAAGATCTGGTAAAGAAAGTTAAAATGCAGAGATTATGTGGACAAAAAACTGCCGCTTGTTTCCAAAGATGTGTTGGAATGGATGCATTTAATGCAGTATACAGCACTACTTTTGAGATAGACAAACAGTACGATACTAATTATTTTGAAAACTTTAAAAAATATTTGGCATATGTTCAAGACAAGGATCTCACAGTTGATGGAGCAATGACAGACCCTAAGGGAGATAGAGGATTATCCCCAAGTAAACAAGTTGATCCGGATTTGTACTTGAGAGTTGTAGAAAGAAGGCCGGACGGAGTAGTAGTTAGAGGTGCAAAGGCTCACCAGACAGGAATTTGTAATTCTCATGAAGTTCTGGTAATGCCTACACAGGCTATGAAACCTGAGGATAAGGATTATGCAATATCTTTTGCAGTTCCTACTGATACAAAGGGAATAACCATGATAATTGGGAGACAGTCCTGTGACACAAGAAAACTGGAAAAAGATGCTGACATTGATGTAGGTAATAAGAATTTTGGCGGTGTAGAAGCACTGACGGTATTTGACGATGTATTTGTTCCAAATGACAGAATATTTTTAAATGGTGAAACTGAATATGCAGGTATGCTGGTGGAAAGGTTTGCAGGATATCACAGACAGAGCTATGGTGGTTGCAAAGTTGGAGTGGGAGATGTACTTATAGGAGCTGCCGCACTGGCTGCCGATTATAATGGAGTGCCAAGGGCATCTCATATAAAGGACAAGTTGATAGAAATGATGCATTTGAATGAAACACTGTATGCCTGTGGAATTGCCTGCTCTTCTGAGGGATATCCAACAAAAGCGGGCAACTATCAGATAGATTTATTGCTTGCAAATGTATGTAAGCAGAATGTAACGAGATTTCCATATGAAATTGTAAGGCTGGCGGAAGATATAGCAGGAGGTCTTATGGTTACAATGCCTTCAGAAAAGGATTATAAGAGCCCTGAAGTAGGCAAATATGTAGAAAAATATCTAGTAGGGACTGCATCTGTTCCCGTAGAGAACAGAATGAAAGTACTCAGGCTTATAGAAAACTTGAGCCTAGGCACTGCAGCAGTGGGCTATAGAACTGAGTCCATGCACGGTGCAGGTTCACCACAGGCACAGAGAATAATGATATCAAGACAGGGAAATCTGGGCCAGAAGAAATTGTTGGCAAAAGCTATAGCCAGAATAGAAGAATAGTGAATATAAAGATGGGGTGATTTTCACCCCATGAGTAAAATGAGGTGCTGCATTATGGAAGAAAAAATATTGGAAGTAATTGATAAAAACATAAGACCTTATTTAAATAGTCATAATGGGGATATCCAATTTATTGGAGTGAAAGATGGAGTAGTTAAAATTAGGCTTTTGGGCCAGTGCAGCAATTGTGCTTTATCCAAGGACACTGTAAAAAACGTAATTGAAACTTCTTTGAAATTAAAAATCGAACAGGTAAAAAAAGTAGAAGTTGTAGATTATATAAGTCAGGACACTTTAGATCTAGCAAAAAAAATATTAAATAAGGATTTGGATGACTGAGTGCTGAACGTGGGGATTAAATATTGCGGAGGGTGTAATTCCAGATATGATAGAAAGAAATTTTTATATAATTTGAAAAAAAGTTTTAGGTACAATTTTGAAGTAGCTCAATTGGATAAAGTGTATGATATATTGATAATTTTGTGTGGATGTAGTAGCTGCTGTGTTAACTACAGCGAACTTAAATTTAAGTTTAAAAAAATATTGGTGAGATCTGAAGAAGATTTTAATGAAGTTAAAAATCTGTTAGATCAATATTCCGATGAAATATAGGGGGAATTATCTTTATGAATTGGAAGGATATATATAAGAAAAAATTGGTGAATGCAGAAGAAGCTGTTTCTAAAATAAAATCTAATGACAGGGTAGTTATTGCACATGCTACTGGGGAACCCCTGGATATAGTAGATGCGATGGTTAAAAATAAAGAAAATTATGAAAACGTAGAGATAGTTCATATGGTAGCCATGGGCAAAGGTGAATATGCTAAACCCGGAATGGAAAAATATTTTCACCACAATTCACTGTTTGCAGGAGCTACCACCAGGGATGCTGTAAATTCAGGCAGAGGTGATTATACACCTTGCTATTTCTATGAGGTACCGGATTTATTTAGGAATGGCTATTTGCCGGTGGATGTGGCAATCATACAGGTAAGCAGGCCGGATAAATATGGCTATTGTAGTTTTGGAGTTTCCAATGATTATACCAAACCGGCAGCGGAAAATGCCAAACTTGTAATTGCGGAAGTAAATGAAAATATGCCAAGGACTTTGGGAGATTCATTTATACATGTATCGGACATTGACTATATAGTGGAAGTTTCGCATCCGCTTATAGAACTGAAGCCGGCTAAATTGGGAGAAGTGGAGAAGTCCATAGGGAGATACTGTGCATCTTTAATTGAAGATGGTTCAACTCTTCAGCTTGGTATAGGTGCCATTCCAGATGCTGTACTTATGTTTTTGAAAGATAAAAAGGACTTGGGGATACATTCTGAAATGATATCAGATGGTGTGGTAGATTTAGTAAATGCAGGGGTTATTAATAATAGCAAAAAAACTCTTCATCCTGGGAAAATAGTTGTGACATTTTTAATGGGTACGAAAAAATTATATAATTTTGTAGACGATAACCCTATTATAGCCTCTTATCCTGTAGATTATGTAAATGATCCTAGAATTATTATGCAAAACTATAAGATGGTGTCAATAAATTCCTGCGTTCAAGTAGATTTAATGGGACAGATATGTTCTGAAAGTATAGGATTAAAACAGATAAGCGGAGTTGGAGGACAAGTGGATTTTATAAGGGGAGCCAATATGGCCAGGGATGGTAAGGCAATTATAGCCATACCTTCTACTGCGGCAAGGGGAAAAGTTTCAAGAATAGTTTCACTGCTGGATACTGGTGCTACGGTTACTACTAATAGATGTGATGCAGATTATGTGGTTACAGAATATGGTATTGCTCATCTTAAGGGAAAGACTCTGAGAGATAGGGCTAGAGCTTTGATAAATGTCACTCACCCGGATTTTAGAGAACCGTTGATTAGAGAATTTGAGAAGAGATTTAATGATAAATTTTAGTAAATATATAAAGAATAAAAATGAGTGAAGGATATATGTAAAAATAAAAATGAGTAAAGGAGAATAATTCATGGCACATAAAAGAGAATATGGAAAAGAGTGCCCTTATATACCAGCAGGTCCGTTCAAAATACGTATTCCAGGAGTGCACTATAGGTTTGAAATTGCAGATTATGTTCAGGGACTTTTGATGTGTGCTGTTTGTCTTGGTGCTATCCCCATGCTTCAGCAGTATTTGGGAATGCCATTTGAAGTTGCATTGGCCATTGTCGTTCTTAATGGAATTCTTTACTGCACTCATGTCTTGCTGGGTGATCCGGTTGTACCGGGATGGGTTACACCTGCCATACCACTTTTAATGTTGTATGTCAGTGAATTCCCTATGGGTCCTGAAAGAGTACAAGCACTTATTGCATTTGAATTGAGTTTAGGTGTTTTTGCTGCTTTCCTTGGTATTACAGGGTTGGGCAAGAAAATAATTACACTGATACCAAACTGTATGCAGGCTGGTATCATAATGGGAGCTGGAATTGCAGCCGTAAATACTGTATTTGGAAAAACTGGATATTTCCAAAAATATCCCTGGTCAATTGCAATATGTATAGGTTTGGCATTTTGGCTGTTATTTTCAAATTATTTTAAGAGCTTGAGAAATAAAAACAAAGTTCTTCAGGTAATTTCAAATCTGGGGATTTTGCCCTGTATATTGCTGGCAGTAGTAGTAGCTCCGCTCGTAGGAGAAACTATGTGGCCAAGTATTAAATGGGGATTTTCGAACCCTTCCTTTGGAGAACTGTGGAGTCATTGGACATTCTGGTCCATAGGCTTTCCATCGGCGAAAATGTTTATACAGGCCATACCAATGGTATTTTCAGCTTATGTAATATTATTTGGTGAAATGATTCAGGCACAGGCATTATTGGAAGATGCAGGAAAAGTTCGCCCGGATGAGTTTATAGACTATAATCCTAACAGATCGCATTTAATATTTGGACTGCGTAATTGTTTAATGTCAATTATAGGCCCTGATATAACTATGTGCGGCCCTCTATGGGCAGCTATGCAGGTTGTGGTATGTGACAGATATAAACATGGTAGAAAAGCCATGGATTCTATAAACGGAGGTGCAGGTTCATTCAGGTTTGGTACTTTAACAGGTTATTTCTTAATGCCTATAGTTACTCTTGTCACTCCAATTTTAAATATAGCACTGGCTTTGACCATGATGGTTCAAGGGTATGTTTCTGTGAGAATAGGAATACTGAAAGCACGTACTATAAATGATTTGGGAATTGCAGGTGTAATGGCTGCTGTAATAGTTGCAAGAGGTGCTGCCTGGGGTCTTGCCGTAGGCATAGTGTTGAGTTTATTGGTGTTGCTTGGCAATAAAAAGAATCTGGATGTAAATATTTTTGTTAGAGAAGATAAAAAAACGGAAATTAAAGAAGAAGCTTAGAATTTATGTGTTTTAAAATAAGGGTTTTCTAAAAAATGAGAGTTATATAGTTTTTAGAGAACTCTTATTTATTTTTTACTTTAAAATGCGAACTTTTTTAAGGTAAGGTTAAAATGCGTGATTTGGGATGTGGTATAATGTTATTTAAAGATTGTAATTGGGGGTATGAATATGTCATATTTACTTAAACCGCTTGAAACAGACAAATTAGCTTTAAAGAATAGGTTGATTATGCCGCCGATGGCTACCTCAAAGTCCAGGGAAGATGGAAAAGTAAGTGAGGATATATTGAAATATTATGATGAAAAGTCAAAGGGAGGATATATATCGCTTATCATTATTGAACATAGTTTTATTGCTCAGGCAGGAAAGGCAAGCAAGAAACAGCTCTCTATATCAGATGACGGTTTAGTGGAAGGCTTGAAAAGATTATCTGAAATTATTCACAGGAATGGTTCTAAAACCATAATGCAGATTAACCATGCCGGCAGTGCTGCCAGTAGGAGTATTACGGGTGCTGAAGTAGTTGGTCCTTCTGCTGTGGCAAATCCGATAAAAGGAGATATGCCGAAAGAACTTACCTGTATGGAAATTGAAAATATAGTTAAGCAGTTTGAGGAAGCGGCAATTCGTGTAAAAAGGGCCGGATTTGACGGTGTTGAAATTCATTCTGCTCATGGTTATTTTTTAAATCAATTTTTTTCTCCTCTTACCAATAAAAGAACTGATGAATATGGAGGAAATGTAAAAGCTAGAATTAAAATACATCTTGATATCATCAGGGCGATCCGTGAATCTGTAGGCGATGATTTCCCCATTTTTTTGCGCCTAGGTGCTTCTGATTATATGCCGGGAGGAAGTACTGTTGAAGATAGTAAAATTGCAGCCCTGGAATTTGAAAAAGCAGGGGTTGATGTACTTGATATTTCCGGTGGATTTTGCAGGTATACTTTGCCTGGAAATACTTCGCAGGGGTATTTTTCACCTCTTACTGAAGAAATTAAAAAAGTTATATCCATTCCTGTCATTTTAACGGGCGGAATTACAGAAGTTCAGGCTGCTGAAACACTGCTGTCTGAAAATAAGGCAGATCTCATTGGAGTAGGCAGAGCTGTATATAGGGATTCCAGTTGGGCTAAAAAAGCTGTTGAGAGTCTTGAATGATCATAATGAGGTGATCTTATGAAAAGTAGCGTATATTTTGTAACCTTAAGGGCTAGAAAAGCAAAAGAAAATAAAATAACCAAGATAAAAAAATTATTTGATAAAGCGGGATTTAAAGATCTTCTTAATAAGGGAGATTTAACTGCTATAAAAATTCATTTTGGTGAGCTTGGAAGCGATGGGTATATCAACCCTGTATTTGTAAGACAAATTGTCGACAAGGTAAAAGAAGCTGGTGCGAATCCATTTTTAACTGACTCAAACACATTGTATTCTGGAAGCAGATCAAATGCGGTTGACCATGTAAACACAGCAATATTGCATGGATTTAATTATGCGGTAGTAAATGCACCTGTGATAATAGCAGATGGCTTGAAAGGTGAGAATGTAAGGGAAGTGGAAATAAATAAGAGACATTTTAAAAATACGAGGATATCCGGTGTCATAGTTGGGGCTGATAGTATGATTGTAATGTCTCATTTTAAGGGTCATGAAGTTGCGGGATTTGGTGGAGCCATTAAGAATTTGGCCATGGGATGTGCAAATCCTACAGGTAAAAAAGATCAACATTCCATAAGGCCTAGTGTGAATATAGAAAAATGTATAGGCTGTGGGCAGTGTGCAAAGGTATGTCCTCAAAAAGCCATAACCCTTGAGGATAAAAAGTCATCCATAGATAAGATGAGATGTGTAGGATGTGGTGAATGTATGACAGTTTGCCCTGTTAAGGCCATTGAATCAGGCGGTGAAGTGGAATCAAAAATATTTACTGAAAAACTTACCGAATATGCTTATGGGGCAGTGAAGGGAAAAGAGGGAAAAGTAGGATATATAAACTTTATAATTAATGTAACACCTGACTGTGATTGTGTTCCCTGGAGTGATACTCCCATAGTGCCGGATATAGGAATACTGGCATCTGTAGATCCAGTGGCTCTGGATACCGCTTGTTATGATTTAGTAAATAAAGCAGTAGAATTGAATAATACATTTTTAAAAGATAATGAGCACCATGACCATGATTATCACCACTGTGAGGATAAATTTAAAGCTATGAGAAAGAATACTTACGGTGAGGTTCAACTTGCTTATGGAGAAAAAATAGGTCTCGGTTCTAGAGATTATAAGTTGATAAACCTATAACTTGATTTTTTGTTTTGTATTGATGAGAATTTATGGATTTATAATACAGTCCAATTGGACTATGTTATAAATCCATGTTTAATTAACTTAGTTTACACGGAAAGTAGCTGTTGACAAATAAAATAAATTATGACATACTGTATTTAGTAATAAATTTACTGCTAAATATACTAATAAGTCGTAAATAAACTGATGTAAAATATATTTAGATTTTAGAGAAAACTTATATTTATTGCCGTGAAAATTTAAATAAACTGTTTTAATAAGAGGAGGACATAATTATGGGAAAGAAAGTAAAGGCATTGTTAATAGGAGATGCTATGATTCCGGGAGAAAGCTTCGAAGGAGCTTGTAAAAAGTATCTGAATGAATTTGTAGGAGAAACTAAGGTTGGCAATTGGGAATCTGACTGGGGTAAACTTCAAAATAGAAGGCTGGAAGTAGAGAAAAAGGGACCTGAAATAGAAGAAGTCGATTCACTGATAAAAGCTGAAGGAAAAGATGCTTCCATGCTCATGGGACTATTTTTACCCGTTTCTTCAAAAGTTTTTGAAGCTATGCCGAAACTGCGTATAGTAGGGGTATCCCGTGCAGGACTTGAAAACGTAAATGTTGAAGAAGCTACAAAAAGGGGAATACTTGTTTTTAATGTAAAGGGAAGAAATGCAGAGGCAGTTTCTGACTATGCAGTCGGAATGCTGTTGAGTGAATGTAGAAATATTGCCAGAGCTTTTCATTCAATTAAAGGAGGAAAATGGAGAAAAGAGTTTTCCAATTCCAGCTGGGTTCCGGAATTGAAAGGAAAAAATGTTGGTATTGTGGGATTTGGATATATAGGACGACTTGTAGCTAAAAAGCTTTCTGGTTTTGAAACAAATACCATGGTATATGATCCATTTGTGGATGATGAAGTTATAAAAAAAGCAGGTTGTACTCCCGTAGATAAAGAAACTTTATTTAAAGAAAGTGATTTTATAACACTTCATGCTCGTTTAAGTGAAGAAACTAAAAATCTAGTAGGTGAGAAAGAAATAGGATCTATGAAGCCTACAGCTTATCTTATAAATACTGCAAGAGCAGGACTTGTGGAGGAAAAAGCACTGTTGAAGGCATTGAAAGAGAAAAAAATAGCCGGTGCAGGACTGGATGTGTTCTGGACAGAACCTATACCTGAGGGCAGTGAGTTCTTGGAACTGGACAATGTGACTTTATCCACTCATATAGCAGGCACAACTAAGGAAGCTTTGAGCAGATCGCCGGAACTTCTTATGGAAGACATCGAAAAATTGTTGAAGACAGAAGAGACCAGATTTATAGTAAACCCTGAAGTGCTTGAGAATAAAGAATTTAAAAAGTGGCTCAACGAGGTGAGAGGATGTTAGTAAATTTATCATCAATGTTAAAAGATGCTCATTTGAAGAAGCATGCTATAGGTTCTTTTAATGTATATAATTTTGAAACTATAAAAGGTGTACTGGAGTCGGCGGATGAGTTAAAGAAACCTGTCATAGTGGCATTTGGAGAAAAATATTTAGGCAATATGGATTTAAATACTGTGTATGCAGTAGTAAATTCCCTGGCTAAAAATATCAGTACTCCAGTTGCCCTTCATCTGGATCATTGTAAATCCTTTGAGCATATTATTCAGGCCATTAGAGCAGGATTCACATCTGTGATGTTTGATGGATCCAGCCTTAGCTTTGAAGAGAATTTACGTAAGACAGCTCAAATAGTATCTATTGCGCATGCAGTGGGGGTAACGGTAGAAGCGGAACTTGGGGCATTATCACGTGGAGATTATTCAAATGAAGACGAGGGAAAACAGATTTACACAGACCCGGATCAAGCAGAAGAATTTGTAAAAAAGACAGAAGTGGATGCTCTTGCCGTATCAATAGGAACTGTTCATGGTATGTATAAGGGGGAACCTAAGATAGATATAGGAGTGCTAAAGGCAATATCCTCAAAGATAGACATACCCCTGGTATTGCATGGCGGTTCAGGAACCCCTCAAGCCACTATTAAAGAGTGCATATACAATGGCATCTGCAAAATAAATGTAAACACTGAAATATCGATGTATACTGTAAATAAGATAAAGGGAGCACTTAAGTCAGATACGAATTATCATCTTTCAAAAGTGTCTTTAATGGAAGTAAAATATGTTAAAGAAGTTGTAAAAAAATATATGAACATGTTTTATGATGCATAAAGTGATTTTTATGAACGATAATTGATGTGATTTTATATCTTTAGGATTAAAATATTGAACTATTTTTAGAGGAACATATGGATATGTTCCTTTAAAAAATAGTTTAATTAATACCTTTTTGTAAGCTTAATTAAAAAGAAGGACAATCTGCTGAATTACTGGGGTGTAAAATAATTTGTTATAAAATGAATACGTTTTATAAAATAACTTTTAAATGGAGGTAAGTTATGGAATACGCAATTATAATTGATGTAGGTACATCCAGTTTGAGATCTATAGTTTATAGCTTAAAAGGTCAGTTTATACATGAGGAGTCTAAGGAATATCATACAGTGATAACGAATGGTAATGAAGTGGAGCAGGATCCTGAAAGCTGGCACAATGCATTGGTTTTTACACTTATGAATACTGCTCAGTATGTAAATAGAAATAGGTTGAATATATGTACAATTGCGGTGACTTCTCAGAGGGCATCTGTAATTCCGGTAGACATAAAAGGTAAACCATTGTTTAATTCTGTTATGTGGCAGGATAAAAGGAGTAATACACAGTGTTTTGAGATTTCAAATATAATTGGTGCAAATGAGATCTATCGTAAAACTGGATTGAGGTTAGATCCTTATTTTTCAGCACCTAAAATGCTTTGGATTAAAGAAGAGCAGCCTGAAATATATAAAAATACACATAAGTTATTAGGTGTACAAGATTTTGTTATATATTTACTTACCGGGAAGTTTATTACGGATTGGACACAGGCATCGAGAACTATGCTTATGAATATAAAGAATTTTAACTGGGATGAGGAATTGCTCAATGAAATTGGGATAGATAAAGAATTGCTGCCTGAACTCTGTGCCCCAGGCTCAATAGTGGGGAATTTGACACAGGAGATGTCAAGAATTACCGGGTTAAAATCAGATATTCCTGTAATTATAGGGGGTGGAGATCAACAGTGTGCAGCTTTGGCCTTAAATATATTGGCACCGGGTTCTGCAGAAGCTAATACGGGTACAGGATCTTTTGTAATTGCGTTTTCTGAAAAGCCTGCTTTTGACGGGCAGATGAGAACGTTATGCAGTGCTGCAGCTGTTCCTGGCAAATGGATAGCTGAAGCTGGTATCTTTAATACAGGTGCTATATATAGATGGCTTAAGGAACAGTTTTACAAAGAAAGCAGTGGAGATTCTTTTAAGATGTTAAATGATGAGGCCATTGAATCTACAGTAGGTGCGAATGGTGTATTGCTGCTTCCACATTTTCAGGGTAGTGCGGCACCTTACTGGAATCCTATGGCAAAAGGTGTGATTTTCAATCTTACCTTGGGAACTAAAAGAGGAGATGTGGCGAGAGCTGTACTTGAAGGAATTGCTCTTGAAATAGCCGATAATATTAACCTTATTGAAAATATATCCGGTGAAATCAACAGCGTCAATGTAGCAGGTGGAATGACTAAATTTGATTTATTTGATAAAATTCAGGCCAGTGCATTCGATAAAAATGTAATAAAATATGAAAATAGTGAGGCAAGCTCTCTTGGGGCATTGATAAGCTCTTCTGTTACATTAGGTGTTTATGATGATTATAATGAAGCATTTAAAAACATATGTAATGCCAGACAGGAGGTATTTGAACCGGATAAGAACTATGTAATAAAATATAAAGAACTTTTGAAGAGAAAGAACAGTCTTTATAATGCTTTGGAAAAGGGTGATATCTATAAATTATTTAATTGAAGAGATAATGGCAATTAAATAATTTATAGATACAATGATAGTGCTCTGCTTTACAGATTTCTGAAGAGTAGAGCATTATATTTTAATTATTCTAAGTCAAAATGTGAATTCCTAATTATATCGGAAAGTTTTTTTAGTCCAAATTGCAAATCCTGTATAGAAGCATAAGAATATGAAATTCTTATATTATAATTTGTATTGAAATCATACATATATCCTGGATTGATAAGAATTCCGTTTTTACAGCACCTGTAAAAAAGTTTGGTCATATTTATTTTGCTGTTCAATCTCATCCATATATAAAAGCTTCCTTTTGGTATATTCCACAGAGCTATGTCTGAAAAATATTTCTCAAGAATTTTTATTGTAATGTCTCTTCTTAATTTAAGTTTTCTCCTGAGTTTTTTGAGGTATGCTTCATATAATCCGCTCTTTATCCATTCTGCAGCTGCATACTGTGAGATAGAACTTGCCCCATAGTCTGTTTGCATTTTCACATCTCCTAAACGCTCTATAACAGCTTCAGGTCCTATTACCCATCCGATTCGCATTCCCGGAGCTAAAGATTTTGAAAGGGTATTCATATAGAGCACTATTCCATTTTTGTCCCTTGACTTCAAAGTGTCAGGAGGAATTTCTTCCATCCATAATTCCCTGTAAGCATCGTCTTCAATAATAGGGAGTCTTTCACGAGTGCATAAATTTAATAAATCATCCCTTCTATCCTGTGACATAATTGTACCTGTAGGGTTATTGAATGTAGGTATGGTGTATAAAAGCGAAGTGGTATTATCCAAGTTTTTCAAGATCTCATTTAATTTAACTCCATCTTTATCCATAGATATCCCCTTTAATTTAGTCCCCCAGGATTCAAATACGTGAAGTGATTTTATATAAGAGGGTTTTTCTACAAGCACAGTAGAACCGGGTTTTAATATACTCATTGAAATCAACTGAAGTGCTTGAAGAGATCCTGAGACGATCAATATAGAAGAAGGCGATGCATTTATGTGAAATTTTTTAATATGCTGGCTTATAATTTCTCTTAAATATAATAAACCTTTAGGCCTCTCATATCCCAGGGATTTTATTTTATTGGAGATAGTACTGAATACATTTTTCATCATTTCTTCTGGGAATAACTCAGGAGAAAGTTCTCCTGTTCCAAGTCTTATTATATTATCACTGTACTCAAGTTTGTTTATAATTTGAATCGTAGGTAAATTGGGCTGCTGTATTCCATTTTTTATATAATGCTCCCAATTTCCAGCAGGTGTTGAAGCCATTAAAGACCAGGTGTTATTTATAATTACAGTACCTTTTTTACCTCTGCCTTCAATCAACCCATCTGCTTTTAATTCATCTAAGGCTTCTATCACAGTACTTCTGTTTACTTCAAATATTTTTGCCAGCTCTCTTTGTACTGGAAGTCGTGTTCCTACAGTCCACTCTCCATTTCCTATTTTCTCTTTTATATAATCTACAATTTGTCTGTACAGCGCAGTGGAAGAATTTCGTTGGGGTTTCCAATCTATATTTAACATATATGTTCAGATCCTTTTACAATAATATAATTTAAGAGATTATCTATGAATTTAGTATTTGACAATTCTTGAATAAAATTAAGGCCCAGTTTCAATCCATAATAAATTATTACTATACCGCATATTATATTGATGATTCTTATGGATTTTTTGTTAAAACTATGCTTAAAGATGGATACTATGGTTGTGAGAAATATAAACCAGAAAAACGAGGCCGTACAGGATCCAAATATAAAAAATCCAGAATTTTCATAGGACATGGATGCCTTAAATCCACCTAAAAGTAAGGAGCCGTCAATAATAGCCTGGGGATTCATCCATGTGACTATAAAACAAGAAGCTATTGTTTTAGTTAAATTTTTTTCTACAGCTGCTTTCCTGTTTATATATGTTGTACTTAGTATAAGATTTAGCCCAATATATATGACAACTATACAGCCTACAAGTAAAACGAAAATTTTTAAAACTTTCAACCTCTCAATTATAGTTCCAATTCCCCAAAAGCAAGTAATGGCAAGAGAAATATCAAAGAATATTGTTATGAAAGCTATTTTGTAGGCATCGGTTTTTTTATTTGACATGGCAGAATTAATGACATATAGATTCTGCATGCCTATAGGTGCTACATAAGAAATTCCAAGCAGTAGTCCCTGTATAAAGTATTTCATTACTTTTTCATCTCCAAGCATTTATAGTTGATATAATCAATTATAAATGCTTTTACAGGAAGATGTCTGCAACCAGAAATCGAAAATTGTACCAACCAGAAATTTTATATAATTAAAAGCTCATTTTACCTATGTAAAATTCGTATAATTGGGATTTTAAACAAGTATAACATTTATGGGTTTAGCGAATCAATGCTGGAGTTTTACTATTTATGGTCATTGACATATATGGATAAATGTATTACTATTAATGATAGTAAATTAATTACTAATTTTTATATATAAGGGTGGTATATTTACTATATTTAGTCCATCAAATTAGTATTAAATAGTATATAGTACTTTTAATTAATGTTAAGGAGAAAATTGTTGTGAAAGATAATGTATTTACTATAATAAGAACAAAATATAACCTTCTGTCACCTGTACAAAAGAATATTGCAGATTTTATCTTAAATAACAGGAATGAGGTTATCCTTCTTTCCATAAGCGATCTTGCAAGTAAATGTAATACCAGTGAGACAACCATAATGAGATTCTTAAGAAAAATAGGGTTTAGCTCCTATCAGGTGTTTAGGGTGAGAACTGCTCAGGACATATCCGCAGATTCAACTCAGGCCATATATGAAGAGATCAAGCCTGATGACAGTACAAGTGATGTTAAGGAAAAAGTTATATTTTCAACAGTAAATTCTATAAGGGATATCAGCAATATGGTAGATGACGAGTCGATTGATAAAGTGACAGATTTAATTTTAAATGCTAGAAGGGTGTTGTTTTTTGGAATGGGTGCATCCGGAATAATTGCGAAAGATGCATTTCATAAGCTTTCGCGAATTGGGTTAAATGTTTTCAATTGTGATGATTCTCATATAATGAATATAGTATGTGCTCATACGGTTCCCTCTGATCTGTTGTTTATAGTTTCACATTCAGGTGAAAGCTATGAAGATCTGGATTGTATAGACATAGCAAAAGAAAATGGTGTTAAAGTTGTAGCTTTAACAAGTTATATTCATTCCACAATAACTGAAGTTGCGGATGCTGTATTGTTGAGTTCTACAAATGAGACAAAATATCGTTCAGATGCAATGGTTTCCCGTATTGTACAACTCGTTATTATAGATATACTCTATGTGAAATTGATTTTAAAGATGGGACCCTCCAGTATAAAAGAGGTCAACAAGTCACGTCTGGCTGTAGCCAGAAGAAAAAGATAATTTAAGAAATTAGATAACTTTATTAAAATACCCTATAATATAGAAATTTTTTATATTCCTATATTATAGGGTATTTTAATAAAAGAGAAAGACGATTTCAAATTAACACAGAAAAATAGTATATAATGAAATGAGCTATTTTAATATATGCTATATTAACTATAAGAATAAAATATTTATAGATGACAGATAATTCAGAATAATAAATTTATTTTTACATGATAATGATTACATTTAATGGCTTTAAATAATTATTGAATGTGCAATGGATTACATTATAGAAAATTTTTAGATAATTTTCTATTTGAGTATTGAACTAATTTTATATTTGTTTTATAATACACATGTAAAATAAAATATATGATTTTACTATGTGAAATTATATATTTTATATATCGTTTAAACGAAGATTAGAAATAAAACAATATTATTCAAAAACATGGTTTTGATTTTTAAAAAGATAAGGAGTGTAACATATGAAAATTATAGTTCCAGTTAAGCAAGTGCCTGAAACAAGCAATGTAAAAATGGATCCGGAAAAAGGTACTATTGTTAGAAGTGGTGTTGAAAGTATAATAAATCCTATGGATTTATATGCAGTAGAAACAGCTGTACAGCTAAAAGAAAAATATGGTGGAGAAGTTATTGCCTTATCCATGGGACCCCAGAGTGCTGTGGCCTCGATTAAAGAAGCAGTTTCTATGGGATGCGATGATGGAATATTGTTATCGGATAGAAAATTTGCAGGATCGGATACATGGGTTACATCATATGTTATATCACGTGCTGTAAAAAAGATAAAAGATTTTGATCTTGTAATTTGCGGTGAAAGAGCAACAGATGGAGAAACAGCTCAAGTTGGGCCGGGAATTGCATCTTTTCTTGACTTGCCTGTAGCTACATTTACAAGTGAAATAGTTTCCGTAAGTGAAAACGATATAGGTATAAAAAGACTTGTGGAAGATGGGTATGAACTTTTAGATATGAAATTACCTGCTGCGCTAACTGTTTCGAAGGAGATATGTGCTCCAAGACTTCCAAATTTTAAAGGCAAAATGAAGGCCAGAAAAATGGATGTTAAAGTATGGAATGCTGAAGATATAGAAGCTAAGGACGAATTTTTAGGGCTCAAGGGCTCTCCAACAAGAGTAGTTAAAATAGATAGCCCTAAAGTAGCTCGAGAGGGTCAAAAATTTGAAGTTAAAAGTGAAGAAGATGTAGATAAGGTTGTAGGAAATATTTTAAATTATCTGTCATCTAAAGCAATAATATAAATAAGTGTACAAGTTATTAATTAAACTTATTTTTTACTGTAAAAGAATATTTTAAATTATTAAAGTAGGAGGCATTTATATGAAAGAAATATGGACACTTGCGGAATTTAGATGTGGCAGTTTAAATAGTATATCTTTTGAACTATTAAATAGGGGTAAGGAACTTGCAAAGAAATTAGACGCACCACTTTCTTCTGTTATTATAGGAAATAATATTAAGACTGAAGATATCAATGAATTGATAGCAAGAGGTGCAGATAAGGTTTATGTTGTTAATGACAGCCATCTTGAACATTTCATCGTTGAATCCTATGCAAAAGTTTTAATATCTCTTCTTAAGGAATTTAAGCCGGATATATTTTTTGCAGCAGCTACGACTACAGGAAGGACTCTGATGCCTTACGTAGCCATAAAAATGAAAACGGGATTGACGGCAGATTGTACAGGCCTCGATATAGAAGAGGGCACAGGTAATTTACTTCAGACAAGACCAGCAATAGGTGGTAATATACTTGCAACTATAAAGACACCTAATACAAGACCTCAAATGTCTACGGTGAGACCACATTCAATGAAACCTATGGCAGCTGATGAAAGTAGAAAGGGAGAAGTTATAAAAAGAGAATTTATAGATGATTCCTCAGAGGTTAAGACCAAATTCATTAAATTTTTAAAAGATGAAACCCAACAGGTAGGTATACAAGATGCAAAAATTATTGTAGCTGGAGGCAGGGGATTAGGAAAGGCTGAAAATTTTAATGCTTTGGAAGAATTAGCAGAAATATTTGGAGGGGAAGTTGGTGCTTCCAGAGATGTTGTTGATAAAAATTGGATGACCTATCCTCATCAAGTTGGATTAAGTGGCAAAACTGTTTCACCTAATCTATATATGGCAATAGGCATTTCAGGTGCAATTCAACATATTGCTGGTATGCAAACTTCAGAAAATATTATAGCTATAAATAATGATCCCGATGCGCAAATTTTTAAAGTGACAGACCTTGGTATTATAGGTGATTTAAATGAAATTCTTCCGCCTTTAATAAAAGGGATCAAAGAATATAAGAAAAAGGAGGCTTAAAAATGAAATACAATAAAATTACACCACAGATTATTGATGAGCTTATAGAAATTGTCGGAGAGAGAAATGTCATTTATGATAATGAAAATTTGGAGCAGTATTCACATGATGAAATAGCAGAAAAGGTTTATGCTCATATGCCAGAAGTCGCACTTAAACCATCAAGTGAAGAAGAGATCTCAAAAATAATGAAATTGGCAAATAAATATCTAATACCGGTAACTCCGAGAGGAGCGGGCAGCGGTTTATCTGGCGGAGCTGTTCCGCAATATGGGGGAATAGTAATATCCACTGAGAAAATGAATAAAATACTTGAAATAGATAAGGAAAACTTAATGATTGTCGTGGAGCCTGGAGTTGTAACAAATGAAATAAATGATGCGGTAAAAGAAGATGGATTATTTTATGCAGGTTACCCTATGAGCGTTGAGTCATGCTATGTAGGTGGAAATATAGCTGAAAATGCTGGAGGTGGAAAAGCTGTCAAATATGGCGTCACTGGAAGATATATTTACGGTCTTGATGTTGTAACGCCAACTGGTGAAATAGCTCATCTGGGTGGAAAAAGAGTAAAAGATGTGGCAGGCTATGATTTAATACATTTAATGATAGGTTCAGAAGGTACTCTTGGTATATTTACCAAGATATATATAAAGCTTATGCCTCTTCCTAAAGAAACAATAGATTTGCTTGTATTATTTAAGGATATAGATAGTGCAATAAGCATGGTTCCCAAAATAATGACTTTTGGAAAAGTTATACCAACTTCCATAGAGTTTATGGATGCGGCATCATTTGAAAATTCTTGTAAATACCTAAACGAAAATATTTCATCTGAAGGCTCAGGTGCAATGCTTTTAATTGAGTTGGATGGAAATAGTAAAGATGAATTGGATAATGAAAGTGAGATAATTGGGAATCTATGCATGGATAATGGGGCTATTGATGTATATATCGCAGATAATGCTACTACATCTGAAAGAATGTGGAAAATAAGAAGGAATATAACTGATGCATGGAAGCAGACAAATCCTCATGTAGTGCTAGACGATGTGGTTGTTCCAGTGTCCAAGATACCTGAATGTATGAGAAAAATGCAGGAATTGTCTAAAAAATATGATATTTCTATTCCATGCTATGGACATGCAGGTGACGGAAATCTTCATCCAAATCCTCATAAAAACCCAAATTCTACCTTGGATGAATGGTATGAAAAAATACCTAAATTGATGTCGGATATATATAAATTGTGTGCGGATCTGGGCGGTTCGGTTACAGGCGAGCACGGTATAGGAAATAAGAAAAAACCATATTTGAAATTTGTTCTGGAGCCTGTACAGATAGAGATGACAAAGAGAATAAAAAAGGCGCTTGATCCCAATCTCATCTTAAATCCTGGGAAAATAGTAGATATATGTGATTAGCTTAAAAATGAATTGACATATAAATTATTTTTACTTTAGTCTATAAATTATATGATTTTTGTACTCAAAGATATTATTATTATAATTAGTTATTATAAGAGACTATGCAAAAAAAATCAGATTAAGCTAAAAATATAAAAAATATGAGGAAAAAGGTGAGTACAAAATGGAAAATTTAGAGTCTAAATTATTAATTCAATCAATTATAAGAGGGGTAGATGTCTTTCAGTGCTTTAAAGATGATAATACCGAGATGGGTATAAAGGAGATAAGCGGTATTGTAAATTTATCTGAAAGTACAGTGTACAGAATATTGAGCACACTGGAATACAGGGGAATTTTAATCCAAAATAAAAAAAATAAAAAATACAGACTTGGGTTAAGCTTGTTAAAAACAGTTAATAGAATGAACAATTTCAAAAGTTGGAGCATGGAAGCCAATAACTGTATGATGGAATTGCAGCGTGAATTCAATGAAACAGTTAATTTAGCAGTAAGGGACGAGGATAATGCAATATATATAAATTCAATAGGTTCTTCACATGTTTTAAGACCTAATTTGGAAATCGGATCTAAATACCCTTGCCATTGTTCGGGACTGGGGAAATGTCTTTTGATGGATTTTCCCGAAAATAAGTTAAAAATGTTATTGAAATTTCCTCTTAAAAAATTTACCGATAAGACCATTGTAAATATGGATGCATTGATGAAAAACCTTAAAAAGGGAAGAGAAAATGGATATATATTGGATTATGAGGAATTTCAAATTGGGCTTGTATGTATATCAGCGCCTATAAGGGCATTTGGAAATAAAATAGTAGCGGCAATTAGTGTATCTATACCTACTGTAAGGGTTAATGATAAAATCTGTACTAAAATCAAGGATAAGGTGGTTAAAACAGCTAGAGAAATTTCCATGAAATTAGAAAATTAAAAGGGGGTAGGGATCTTATGTCTTTAATGACAGGAGAGGAATACGTAGAAAGTTTGCGTAAATTAAAATTAAATATATATTTGTTTGGAGAAAAATTGAGCAACCCAGTAGATAACCCAATGCTTGTACCATCACGTAACTCTGTAAAAATGACATATGATCTAGCGCAGATACCGGAATATCAAAATCTGATGACAGCGACTTCAAACTTAACGGGGGAAAAGATCAATAGATTTACCCACTTGCACCAGAGCACGGAGGATTTAGTTAAAAAAGTAAAAATGCAGAGATTATTAGGACAAAAAACAGCTTCGTGTTTTCAGAGATGTGTGGGAATGGATGCCATAAATGCCGTTTACAGTACAGCTTATGAAGTAGATAAGGAATATAATACTAATTATCTTGACAATATTACTGGCTTTATAAAATATGTGCAGAAAAACGATCTGACTGTTGACGGAGCCATGACAGATCCAAAAGGTGATAGAGGCTTGTCGCCGAGTAAACAGGCAGATCCGGATTTGTTTCTAAGGGTAGTTGAAAGAAGACCTGATGGAATTGTAGTGAGGGGGGCGAAAGCTCACCAGACTGGAATCTGTAATTCGCATGAAGTCCTGGTAATGCCGACAGTTTCAATGAGACCGGAGGATAAGGATTATGCAGTTGCATTTTCTGTACCTGTGGATACTGAGGGCATAATGATTGTAGTCGGCAGACAGTCCTGTGATACGAGAAAACTTGAAGAACTTTCTGACATTGATGTTGGCAATAAGAATTTTGGAGGAATGGAAGGCCTGGTAATATTTGACGATGTGTTTGTACCGAATGACAGAATATTTTTAAATGGAGAAACTGAATTTGCAGGAGTACTTGTTGAAAGGTTTGCAGGCTATCACAGGCAGAGCTACGGTGGATGTAAATCTGGGATGGGGGATGTGCTCATAGGAGCAGCAGCTTTAGCTGCTGAATACAATGGAGTACCCAGGAAGTCCCATATAAAAGATAAATTAATAGAGATGATGCATTTAAATGAGACTTTATATTCCTGCGGTGTTGCATGTTCCTGTGAAGGTTGTAAACTCGCAGCAGGAAATTACCTGGTTAATTTGCTGTTAGCCAATGTATGCAAGCAGAACGTGACTAGATTCCCCTATGAGATTTCAAGGTTAGCTGAGGATATTGCAGGTGGTTTGATGGTTACTATGCCTTCCGAAAAAGATTTTAAAAATCCTGTTACCGGCAAGTATTTGGAAAAATACTTTAAGGGAACTTCTAGTATACCTACGGAAGACAGAATGAAAGTGCTGAGACTTATAGAGAATTTATGTCTTGGTACAGCTGCAGTAAGCTATAGGACTGAATCCATGCACGGGGCAGGTTCACCTCAGGCACAGAGAATAATGATAGCTAGACAGGAGAATTTGGGAGATAAAAAGAAATTAGCGAAATCAATTGCTAGAATAGAATAATATAGACTTATTAACAAAACCAATCCATAAAATATAGAAAGAAGTGAAGCATAATGAGTCTAAATAAAATAAAATGGAAAACTATGGATGGTAATGCTGCTGCTGCTCATGTAGCATATGCTTTTACTGAAACAGCAGCGATATATCCTATTACACCATCGTCACCAATGGCAGAATATATTGACGAATGGTCTGTGCAGGGGAGAAAAAATATATTTGGACAAAGAGTGAAGATTGTAGAAATGCAGTCAGAAGGAGGGGCCTCAGGCGCAGTTCACGGTGCACTTCAATCGGGATCTCTTTCCAGCACTTTTACAGCTTCGCAGGGATTGTTGCTGATGATTCCAAATATGTACAAGATAGCAGGAGAATTGCTGCCAGGTGTATTTCATGTTAGCGCTAGAACTTTGTCCAGTCATGCTTTGAGTATATTTGGGGATCATGGAGATGTCATGGCTACAAGACAAACGGGTTTTGCACTTTTGGCTGAAGGTGGAGTTCAGGAAGTTATGGATCTTTCACCAGTCGCACATCTCTCTGCCATTAAAGGGAGAATACCATTTTTGAGTTTTTTTGATGGCTTTAGAACATCACATGAAATTCAGAAAATTAGAATATGGGATTATGATGATCTGGCAAAAATGGTAGACTATGAAGCACTGAGAAAGTTTCAGAAAAATGCTTTGAATCCAGAACATCCTGTAACGAGGGGAACTACTCAAAATCCAGATATCTTTTTTCAACAGAAGGAAGCTTCGAATAAATACTATTTGAGGTTACCTGAGATAGTTGAAGACTACATGCAGCAAATAAATTCACTTATAGGAACTGATTATCATTTGTTCAATTACTATGGATCTCCTGAAGCCGATAGGATGATCATAGCAATGGGCTCAGTCTGCGATACTATAGAAGAAACTGTAGATTATCTAAATAACAATGGGGAAAAAGTAGGAGTTCTTAAAGTTCACTTATATAGGCCTTTTTCATTAAAACATTTCTTCAAATATATACCTGAGACAGTTAAAAAAATAGCTGTATTAGATAGAACAAAGGAAGCTGGTTCACTTGGGGAACCATTGTACACTGACGTAACAAATGCTTATTTTAGGAAAAATAGAGATATGATAATTGTTGGAGGACGATATGGTCTCGGTTCGAAAGATACGACGTCTTCGCAGATTGCAGCTGTGTATGATAGTTTAAGAGATGATTCTCCAAAGAATGGTTTTACAATTGGTATTGTGGATGATGTGACACATACATCACTTCCGATTACAAGACATTTATCAACGGTTCCAGAAGGAACAAAGCAGTGTAAATTTTGGGGACTTGGTTCAGACGGAACTGTTGGAGCTAATAAAAGTGCCATTAAGATTATAGGGGATCATACGGATATGTATGTTCAAGGATATTTTTCCTATGATTCTAAGAAATCAGGAGGAATTACAATTTCTCATTTGAGGTTTGGTAAGAAACCTATAAAATCTACTTATCTGATAAATTCAGCGGATTATGTGGCCTGCCATAATCAGGCATACGTATATAAATATAATGTTCTTGACGGCATCAAGGACGGAGGTACATTCCTTTTAAATACAATTTGGGATGGAAACGAAGTTGATGAAAAATTACCAGCGGCAATGAAAAAATATATTGCAGAACACAATATTAAATTCTATACCGTAAATGCTGTGAAGATAGCACAGGAAATAGGACTTGGCGGAAGAATCAACATGATAATGCAGTCGGCATTTTTTACACTTGCTAAAATCATACCTGTAGAAGATGCAACTAGGTATCTCAAAGAAGCCATAGCTGATATATATGGAAGAAAAGGTGAAAATGTAGTTAGGATGAATCAAAAAGCAGTGGATAGTGGAGCAGAATTTATTGTCAGAATAAATGTACCTAAAAGCTGGGCTGATGCTAAAATGGAGGAAAAGACGGAATCTGATAGACCAGATTATATAAAAAATATAGTGGATGTTATGAACAGACAAGAAGGAGATCTGCTTCCGGTGAGTTCCTTCGTTGGAATGGAGGATGGAACTTTTCAAAATGGAGCTGCGGCATATGAGAAAAGGGGAGTTGCTGTAAATGTTCCAGAATGGCAGCCTGAAAGATGCATACAGTGTAATCAATGTTCATATGTATGCTCACATGCAGTAATTAGGCCGATATTATTGGATGAAGGTGAAGTACAACGTGCTCCAAAGGGAATGAAATTTATGGATGCTAAGGGTGGAAAGAAATTTGATGGATATAAGTTTTCTATGGCTGTGAGTGCCCTTGATTGTACAGGATGCGGCAGCTGTGCAGATGTATGCCCTCGTGATGCCCTTGTCATGAAACCAATAGATACGCAGACTTGTGAACAGGAAAAGTTTGATTATGCAATTAAACTTCCAGTTAAGAATCCTATAGGCACTGATACTGTTAAAGGAAGTCAATTTGAACAGCCGCTGCTTGAATTTAGCGGTGCCTGCGGCGGATGTGGTGAGACTCCGTATATGAAACTCATAACGCAGTTATTTGGAGATAGAATGCTTATAGCTAATGCCTCTGGCTGCTCTTCAGCATGGTCAGGGTCTACTCCCTCTACTCCATATACTGTCAATGCTGAAGGCCATGGACCTGCATGGGCTATGTCATTATTTGAGGATAATGCTGAATATGGCTATGGAATGTATGTGGGTATCAACCAGACAAGAGAAAAAATGAAAAATATTGCTGAGAAAGCTATGGAATCTGATATTTCCAGTGAATTGAAAGTAGCACTGAGAGAATGGATAAAAAATATGAACAGTGCTTCAGAATCTAAAGCAGCAAAATCTAAAATCATGCCGCTGCTTGAAAAGGAAAAATATAAAAATGATCTTACTAAAGAATTGTTTAATTTAAGCGATTTCTTCATTAAGAAATCACAATGGTTATTTGGTGGAGATGGATGGGCTTACGATATAGGATATGGGGGCCTTGATCACGTATTGGCCACAGGTGAGGATGTAAATGTACTTGTAGTGGATACGGAAGTTTATTCAAATACAGGAGGACAATCTTCTAAAGCAACTCCATCATCGGCTATTGCAAAGTTTGCTTCGGGAGGAAAGAGAACGAAAAAGAAAGATCTTGGGCTTATGGCAATGACCTATGGGTATGTATATGTTGCTCAGATCTGTATGGGTGCTGATAAGAATCAGACACTTAAAGCTATAAGAGAGGCAGAAGCATATGAAGGTCCATCACTTATAATTGCATATGCACCATGCATCAATCACGGATTGAAATGTGGAATGAACAAAAGTCAGGAAGAGGGGAAAAGAGCTGTAGAATGTGGGTATTGGCCACTTTATAGATTTAATCCAGCATTAAAGGCTGAAGGAAAAAATCCTTTTATATTGGATTCTAAAGAGCCAGATGGAGACTTTAAAAATTTCTTATTAGGTGAGGTTAGATATGCTTCATTGAAAAAAATATTACCTGATAAAGCAGATGAAATGTACACAATAACGGAAAGAGACGCAAGAGAAAGACTGGATATATATAAAAAGCTGGCAAAATAAATTTTAGATAATAAATGAGCAGAATTGTGTAAAAAGTGAAAGACTCAAGTAAATTACATGTTATTACACAAAATGATGAACATTTGAAAATAGACAGAAAGAGAGTTTGTTTTTTCCTATTTATTAGTCGGGGATAGGAAAAACTCTCTCTCAATAATAACTGACAGCTAATTCATATCACTTTCTTAGATAGTGATATGGGGTATCTATAAATGAATTAATAACTATACTATAGTATAAAATAGGATTTTCAGCTGTCCATCATAATTATAACATGTAACAGAAATGGAGTAAATAAATACAATTTTACTGTTCTGCTCATTTATATAATTAATTTAATAATTAGGAGGATGGAGATATGGAAACAGAAGTTAAGAAAATTCCAAAAAGGCGTTGGACACATATTATTCCGGTTTGTATACTGGTTTATATTGTTGCATTTATGGATCGTACCAATATAAGTTTTGCCATTGCAGGTGGCATGAGTGAAGCTTTGAATTTGACAGCTTCCATGAGTGGACTTGCCTCTGGTATTTTCTTTATCGGCTACATGGTTTTGCAAATTCCAGGCGGGAACATGGCAGAACACGGAAGTGCAAAAAAATTTATTAGTTTTTCAATAATTGCCTGGAGTATATTTGCTATTGTAGAGGGGTTTGTTCATAATTCAACACAGCTTTTGATTTTAAGATTTTGTTTAGGAGTTGCTGAAGGTGGAGTTTGGCCTGCCATACTGGTTATTATTACTCACTGGTTTCCAATGGAAGAGAGAGGAAGAGCAAATGCTTTCTTTATCATGAATCTTGCTGTGGCAAATATGATAACTGGGCCTATTTCCAGTTGGCTAATTGTATTGAGCAGCTGGCGTCTTTTGTTTATAGGTGAAGGAATATTGGCATTATTATTAATGCTTTGTTGGCTGCCTCTTATTACGGATCGTCCTGAGAATGCAAAATGGCTTAGCAAAGAGGAAAAGGATTACATAGATTCAAAGCTTGCAGAGGAAAAAGCTGCCATGGATAAAAATGTAGCAGCAAAACTTACTTTTGGACAGGCATTGAGAAATATAAACATGGTTAAATTAAGTATTGTGTACTTCTGCTATCAAATAGGAGTTTATGGTTTTACTTTATGGCTGCCTACGTTACTTAAGTCAATTAGTAAAACGGGAATAACGGGTATAGGATTTCTTTCAATGTTTCCTTTCGTTGCAGGTATGGTTGGATTGTGGGTATTCGGTAATATAAGTGATAAAACACATAATTCCAAGATGTCGACTGCAATTCCCATGTTGTTGTTCGGCGTATGCCTGATATGTTCTGTACAATTTGGCAAATATGTATGGGTATCCTATGCATTTATGATAGGATGTGGTGCATTTTATGAAGCTGGAAATGGACCATTCTGGACTATGCCTCCAATGTTATTTTCTGCAGATGTGGCAGGAGGTTGCCGTGGAGTTATAAATGCTATTGGAAATCTGGGCGGCTTTGTAGGACCGTATGTTGTGGGAGCGTTGATGACTAGATACAATAATGCTGTTGCAGGAATGTGGACTTTAGGAGTATTTTTGATCATAGGATTTTTCGTAGCTGTATCATTACCGGCAGTAACAAGTGGGCGTGGTTTTAGAGAATTAGAAGCTAATTCTAAGGCTAATTAGGTTTAAAATTGGTTTAGGGACTATTGAAAAATAGTCCTGCAAGAAAATAATATACAAAAAATGCGGTTTAAATTAGGACTATTGAACTGACCCCCATAAGTTAGACCTAAAAATCTAACTTATGGGAGGTCAGTTTTTTATGGCAAAATATAGTTACGAATTTAAGAAAGAAGTTGTCAATGCATACTTGAATGGAGAAGGTGGATACACATACCTTGCAGAAAAATATAGTATTATAGGCAAGTCAATAGTTAAAAGATGGATCACTGCTTATAAAAAGTTTGGTGATGAAGGGTTATTGCGTTCCAGAAAAAATGAAACATATACTTTTGAATTTAAACTTCATGTGGTAAAGTTATATTTAACAACAGAAGTTTCTTATCAGGAACTAGCTTTATCAGTTGGAATGAATAATCCACCATTGATTACCAAATGGGTTAATGATTTCAGAATTGCGGGTCCTGATGCTCTGAGACCAAAGCCGAAAGGACGGAAGAAATCAATGAAATCATCTAAGAACTCTCACCCAAAAAAACAGGTTGATATTAAACCAATAGATACAAGAGCTGAGCATGTAAAACAACTTGAAGATGAATTACTACGATTGAAAATAGAGAATGCCTATTTAAAAGAACTGAGGAGGCTGCGTTTAGAGGAGGAAGCTCTTCTGAAAAAACAGCGAGAATTATCCACAGCCTCCGAGGATACTTCAAACTAAAAGATATTCTCGCATTCACAGGTTTTCGTAAAGCAACCTATATGTACTGGCAAAAACGCTTTGATAGAAAAAATCCAAATGCTGATCTTGAGCAAAGAATCTTAGAAATTAGAAATAAAAACAAAGATTTCGGTTATCGTCGAATTTATGGAGAATTAAGAAAACAAGGACACATTGTAAACAAGAAACGTGTTCAACGAATTGTTCAGAATCTAGGTCTTCAGGTTACTTCGTTTACCAGAAAAAGCCGTAAATACAGTTCCTATAAAGGCAAGGTTGGCAGGGTTGCTCCTAATAGAATTCACAGGAGATTTGAAACTCATATTCCACACCAAAAGATTACAACAGACACCTCCGAATTTAAGTATTATGATATAGATGACAGAGGACGAATGATCATCAAGAAGCTCTATTTGGATCCATTTATGGATATGTGCAGTAGAGAAATAATTAGTTATGGTATTTCTAGGCGACCATCTGCTGAGAATATAATGAATGCTTTGAATAAAGCTATAAAAATTACAAGCGATTGTAAATACAGGCGTACATTTCATTCGGATCAAGGCTGGGCTTACCAGATGAAGGCTTATAGTTATAAGTTGAAAGAGAATAAAATCTTCCAAAGTATGTCCCGTAAAGGAAACTGTCATGATAATTCAGTAATGGAAAGCTTCTTTGGAATTATGAAACAAGAGATGTATTATGGTGTAGTTTATTATAGTTATGATGAATTAAAAGAAACAATAGACAAATACATAAAGTATTATAATGAGAAACGAATTAAAGAGAAACTAGGATGGATGAGTCCTGTAGAATACAGGCTCAGCCTCTTGGCTGCATAAAATAATTGCGTAGCAGTTAAAAACTACTACGCAATAAAGTCTAACTTATTGGGGTCACATCATATTAAGCCTTTTTCAAACGCATTTTTTGTTTTTTCAAGATATTTATTTATCTAAATTGCTATTTCAAATTTATTTCGTAACAGCTTCTTTGTAGTTAGTAGCATATAAAACTTTCTATTTGTTTTAAATCCATTCCGAAGTATGCCCATCTACCTCTATACCACCTGTATCCGGAAACAGATCTCCTGCCTACGTTGATTATCCAGGCCCAGAAAGGATTTCCTCTTTTCGGCCAGATATAAACATATTTAAATGTACAAGGTCTTAAAGAAGTAGGATCAACTGCTTTTAATTGAGGCCCGGATTTTAAATTTGATTTTTGTTTTGCGGGGGCGCTAATTGGAGGAGGACCAGGAGGAAGTTTATTCTGTTGTCTTGTCATCTGTGCAGGATATAAAAAAGTGCAAAATTGGCAGTAAGGGCAGTAAAGCTCTTCAAAAGGTTCCATTTCATTTTCAAATCTAAAGCTATTATAATTGTACATACATATAACTCCCATTTTTTACTCTTAATTTAATAGTATGGTTATAACTGTTATATAGTTACAAAATTAAATATTACATATAAAATGTTAAATTCATGTAACCTATGTTACGGAGTTTCTTAAGGACTCCTGCTAATATAGATTTATCGAAAGAAATAAAAAGATCAGAAGGAGGAACATAATCATGGTAAATAAAATGTTTTGTTATCAATGTCAGGAAACAGCAGGATGTACAGGCTGTACTAAGGTGGGAGTATGCGGCAAAAAACCTGAGGTAGCAGCTATGCAGGATTTGCTTGTATATGTGACAAAAGGGATATCTGCAGTTACTACAGCACTGCGTGCTGAAGGAAAAAAAGTGAGTAGTGAAATAAATCATTTGGTGACATCCAATATGTTTACAACAATAACAAATGCTAACTTTGATGAAGATATGATAGTTTCAAGAATTCTTGAAACTCTGGAAAAGAAAGAAGAACTGTTAAAACAGCTGGACAATAAAAATGATCTTCCAGAAGCAGCAGCCTGGTACAGTTCCAATAGACATGAATTTGCGTTAAAGGCAGCTGGTGTTGGAGTTCTTTCAACAAAGAATGAAGATATAAGAAGTCTGCGTGAATTGATTACCTATGGTTTAAAAGGCCTATCAGCCTATAGCAAGCATGCAAATGCGCTTTTGAAAGACAATGAGGAAGTTGATGCGTTTTTGCAGAGGGCATTGGCAAAAACATTAGATGATACTTTGGGTGTGGATGATCTAGTGGCATTGACACTTGAAACTGGGAAATATGGCGTTAATGTCATGGAACTTTTGGATAAGGCAAATACATCTTCCTATGGCAATCCTGAAATTACAAAAGTAAATATAGGAGTAAGAAATAATCCTGGTATATTGATTTCGGGACATGATCTTAGGGATCTAGAGATGCTTCTAAAACAGACAGAGGGAACTGGCGTTGATGTGTATACCCATTCTGAAATGCTTCCAGCTCATTATTATCCAGCATTCAAGAAGTATTCTCATTTTGCAGGAAACTATGGAAATGCATGGTGGAAGCAAAAAGAAGAATTTGAAAGCTTTAATGGACCTATTCTTATGACCAGCAATTGTATAGTGCCGCCTAAAGCTAGCTATAAGGATAGACTTTACACTACTGGTGCAGCAGGATTTCCAGGGTGTAAGCATATTAAAGGTGAAGTAGGAGAAGAAAAAGATTTTTCCCAGATTATTGAACATGCCAAAAAGTGTGCGCCTCCTGTTGAAATAGAAAGTGGTGAAATTATAGGGGGATTTGCACATAATCAGGTTCTTGCATTGGCAGATAAAATTGTGGATGCAGTAAAATCAGGTGCTATTAAAAAATTTGTTGTTATGGCAGGATGTGACGGAAGAGCCAGGTCCAGAAATTATTATACTGATTTTGCAAAAGCACTGCCAAAAGATGCAATTATTCTTACAGCAGGATGTGCGAAATATAAATACAACAAGCTTCAGCTGGGCGATATTGGAGGAATTCCCCGTGTACTTGATGCAGGACAATGCAACGATTCCTATTCATTGGCAGTGATTGCATTGAAATTGAAAGAAGTTTTTGGACTTGAGGATATAAATGATCTTCCTATTGTATATAATATTGCATGGTATGAGCAGAAAGCCGTAATAGTTCTGCTGGCACTGTTGTATCTTGGCGTGAAAAATATTCATCTTGGCCCTACTCTTCCTGCATTTCTTTCCGAAAATGTAGCTAATGTATTGGTTGAGAATTTTGGAATTGCAGGCATAGGATCAGTAGAAGATGACATAAAACTTTTCTTTGAAAAATAAAGTTCAAATATTTTATTGCTGGCTCTCCCGCTGCACTGAATTTATATTTTAACATCAATTGGCGAGAAATCTTCCACCTCCATAGGTGGTGTGATGGATCGCCTTTTTTTTTGATTTATGGTATGATCAATCTATAATATGAGAACACGGTTATGGATCCTAATCTTTTGATGCAAAGGAGGTGTTATTATTTTTCACATCAATGAAGAGATATTAGAATCTCATAAAAGGTGTATTCAATACGGGATAGATAAAGATAGGGTTTTCCCTACGAGAATACTTAAAAATGAAGAATTTCATACAGTGCTTAGAGAAAATGAAAAACTTATAAAAATTGCTGTTCCCTTTATGAAAGTGCTATATAAATTTTTAAAAGATTCAGGATTTTCGCTGTATCTTATAGATAAAAATGGCATTGTGCTTACGATTATAGGCGATAAGGATGTAATAGAGGATGAGAAAAAAATGGGAATTGTAGAAGGGGCTGACATGAGTGAAAGAAGTACAGGCACTAATGCAATAGGTGTTGCTCTTTATGAAGATTGTGCTGTTCAAATATCGGGAGAAGAACACTTTATAACTACATATTATACCTGGACTTGTTCTGCGGATATTATTCATGATGTAAAGGGTAATGTAATAGGATGTTTAAATCTTACAGGGAGACGCCAGTTAGAACACCCTCATACTCTAGGGCTTGTAGCTGCGTCAGTACGATATGTAGAAAACCAGTTAAAGGTGGAAAAAACCCAGTATGAATTATTTCAGGCACATCAATATATGGACAAGGTTATAAATTCTATTAATTCAGGAATTATTGCTGTGGATAATAATGGTAAAATAAGAGCCATAAATAACAGTGCCTGCGAACTTCTATATGTAAAGAAGGAAGTTGTTGGTGAGAACATAGACAGTATTTTAAATAATTGGGTATATATATTTAAAGAATTAAAAGAAGGTAGATTATATGAAAATAGAGAGATAATATATTCACATGAAGATAAGAAACAAAGGCTTAATCTGAATGTGTATCCTATAAGAGATCGAAATGGTGCTGTAATAGGAATGGTAGCCATGTTTAGAAATATGAATAAGGTATATAATCTTGTAAACAAATACATAGGTAAGACAGCAACTTATACCTTTGATGATCTGATAGGTGAAAGCGATATAGTACTCAAATTGATAGAGCAGTCGAAGGAGGTGGCAGATAGTCCATCTACAGTTTTAATCCAGGGTGAGAGTGGAACTGGAAAAGAGCTTATTGCCCAGTCAATTCATAATGGAAGTAAAAGAAAAAACTATCCTTTTGTAGTTGTAAATTGTGGTGCAATACCTGAAAATTTAATAGAAAGTGAATTGTTTGGGTACGAAGAAGGTGCTTTTACAGGGGCTAGAAAGGGTGGACGTGCTGGTAAATTTGAGCTTTCAGATGGAGGAACATTATTTTTGGATGAAATAGGTGAAATGCCTCTGGACATGCAGGTTAATTTGCTTAGGGTACTTCAAGAAGGGTGTGTTACAAGGATTGGTGGAAACAGGTGCATAGCTGTGGATGTGAGAATTATTGCAGCAACTAATAAGGACTTAAAACAAGAAGTGGAAAGGGGAAATTTTAGGGAGGATCTGTATTATAGATTAAGTGTGATTCCGCTGTATGTTCCTCCTCTTAGAGATAGAGGGAATGATGTGAAAATTCTCATCAATCATTTTTTAAAGGTTAAGTCCCTGAAATTGAAAAAGCCTATACCAAAGATAAACCCTGAATTATATCAGAAGATTTTAAATTACAATTGGCCCGGAAATGTAAGAGAACTTGAGAATTGCATTGAAAATATTGTAAATATGAATGGGAATACCTCTTTTGAATTTAAGGACTCGGATTTTCGTGAAACACAAATAAGTTGTAAGGAGGAGAATTTTGAGTATGATATGTATTCTCTAGATCAATGGGACAAAATAGCCATAGTAGATTGCCTGCATAAATGTAATTTCAATATTACCAAAGCTGCTAAAATTTTAAAAATAAATAGAAGTACCTTATATACTAAAATAAGGAAGTTTGATATAAAAATTAGATGATAAATATTTATCAAATTTTTATGGACTTGAAATTGAAATAATGTATAAAAAAACAACAATGTTGTAAAATAAAACAGTAATTGAATAAATATTGTAGCATTTAACAACAATCTTATTTTTGAGAGAATTTGATTTGCAAAAAAATAATTAAAAATTTAACCTATTTTAAATAATTTATAAGCGCCATTTTAGTCGCTTTATTATTGTAAATAGGCTTTTCTTTAATTTGAAAATTTCTCATATTGTAATTTAGTGAGAATTATTGGAACGGATTTTGCTCTAAGATAACAGTACAATATTTTGTAAGTTAGGAGGTTTTTATTTTATGAAAGGTTTTGCAATGATAGGTCCAGGTAAAGTAGGATGGGTTGAAAAAGATGCACCAAAAGCAGGCCCATATGATGCCATAGTGTCTCCATTGGCTGTATCACCATGCACTTCTGATATTCATACTGTATTTGAAGGGGCACTTGGAGAGAGAAGCAATATGATTCTAGGACATGAGGCAGTGGGAAAAGTAGTTGAAATAGGAAATATGGTCAAAGATTTCAAACCAGGTGACAGAGTAATAGTGCCATGTACAACACCGGATTGGGGGACATTGGAATCTCAGTCAGGATATCCTCAACATTCAGGAGGAATGCTTGCTGGGTGGAAATATTCCAATTTTAAAGATGGAGTTTTTGCAGATTATTTTCATGTAAATGAAGCAGATGCCAATCTTGAAATTTTACCAGATGAAATACCTGTAGAGAGCGCAGTTATGATAACTGACATGATGACTACGGGTTTTCATGGTGCAGAATTGGCTGAGATAGAATTAGGACAGAGTGTGGTAGTTATAGGTATAGGACCGGTGGGGCTGATGGCTGTGGCAGGAGCCAGGCTGCGTGGAGCAGGAAGACTTATAGGTGTTGGAACTAGACCGGTTTGTGTTGAGGTTGCCAGGAGTTATGGGGCAACTGATATAATAAGCTACAAAGAAGGAGATATAGTTGAACAGATCATGAGCTTGACCCATGGAAAGGGCGTTGATCGTGTGATTATAGCTGGAGGAAATGTTGACACTTTAGCACAAGCTATAACTATGGTTAAACCCGGAGGAGTGGTTTCCAATGTAAATTATCATGGGAAGGGAGATTTTTTGCCTGTACCCCGTGAAGCATGGGGATGTGGAATGGCTCATAAAACCATAAGAGGAGGGCTTTGTCCTGGAGGAAGACTTAGGGTCCAAAGGTTAATAGATCTTGTAAGATATGGACGGGTTGATATAAGCAAACTTGTTACCCATGTTTATAGCGGTTTTGAAAATATAGAGAAAGCACTTTTGCTAATGAAAGATAAACCTAAGGATTTAATTAAACCTGTGGTTGTAATAGAAAAATAGTTTTTGAAATTTATTATTGTAGAGGTGGTTCCTAGGTTGGGATAAAAAACTTGTCTGCAAGTTTCTCCTCGTTTAAACCTTGGAATCACTTGATGAAAAGCTGGCAACTTACCCGTAATTTGAATCTTAGTTTAATATGTAAATAATTTTAATATAGCAGAATAATATGTCTTTATATTTTGCATATTAATGTATATAATTATTATAATATCATTTTTAATGTAGATGTAGTTATAAGTTACAATAGAAACTGTTGTTGTATAGAAGGAGGAAAATTATGGGCGATTTTAAAGTTCAAACTCAAGTACATTTTGGAGATCATTCTTTACAGAGATTAAGCAAATTTAAAAATGAGAGAATATTTATAGTTACAGATCCATTTATGGTCAAATCAGGTACTATAAATATGGTAACTGGAGAATTGGCAAAAACTCAATCTGAATATCAGGTATTTTCAGATATAACTCCAGATCCTTCCACAGATATAGTGGTAAGAGGTGTAGAGAATATGATAAAGTTCAATTCAAGTATTATAATAGCCTTGGGAGGGGGTTCCGCTATAGATTCGGCGAAAGCCATAAAATATTTTATTTCTAAATTAAATAAATCCAGAGAAAATAAAAAAATAAAATTTATAGCTATACCTACTACTAGTGGCACTGGCTCAGAAGTCACTGATTTTTCGGTTATAACAGATAAAAAAAATAATATAAAATCTACACTTGTAGCAGAGGAATTATTACCTGATGAGGCCATATTGGATGCGGATTTAGTGAAGACAGTTCCAGATTTTGTTACTGCAGATACCGGAATGGATGTATTGACTCATGCCATAGAATCCTACGTGTCCATTAATGCCAATGATTTTACCGATGCTTTGGCAGAGAAAGCTGTAAAACTTGTTTTTGAAAATCTTTTGAAAGCATATAGGAATGGAAATGATTTAGAGGCCAGAAAAAAGATGCATAATGCTTCCTGCATGGCAGGAATGGCATTTAATAATGCTGCATTGGGGTTAAACCATGGCATGGCCCATACCATTGGTGCTAGATATCATATATCTCATGGAAGGAGCAATGCTGTAATATTGCCCCATGTTATAGAATATAATGCAGACATCGAGGAATTTAATTCAGGTGAGTATATGAAGACAGCTGAAAAGTATGCATACCTGGCAAACATAATTGGTGTACCTTCCAGCAGTGTAAGGCAGGCGGTCAGGAATTTAATTGAGGCTATAAAAGATCTTCTTAGAGATTTAAATATTCCTGATTCACTTAAACAATTAGGAGTACCTGAAAAAGAATTCAATGACAATCTGGAAGAATTGGCTAAAGTGGCTATTGAAGATAAAACCACCGGTACAAATCCTAGAAAACCGCAGGTAGAGGCTGTAAAAAAATTATTTAAGGATATTTATGATTAGAAAATATGGGAATTGACAAATATTCATTTCAATTGTAAAATTTACACATAGGAGTAGTGTACAAAAGACATATTTTTTAATATTTATAAAGGTATTTGTGGTGATAATCTATGGAAAAAAAACAAAGGGTAATACAAGAATATGTTCCGGGTAAACAAGTTACACTGGCACATGTAATAGCAAATCCCAATAGGGATTTATACAGAAAGCTTGGACTGATAAATGAAAATATGAATGCAATAGGGATACTTACTATAACTCCCAGTGAAGCTGCAATTATAGCAGCAGATGTGGCTACTAAGGCAGCACAGGTATATATTGGATTTGTAGATAGATTCAGTGGATCTTTAGTTATAACTGGAGATGTTTCCAGTGTGGAATCTGCTCTTCGAGAAGTGCTCAATTTATTGAGCAAGGTACTTAAATTTTCTGTAGCCGATATAACTAAATCATAGGGGAGTTGTTATGAAAACTTTATTGCTAATAGGAAAAACGGGTTCTGGGAAAACTACTTTTTGTCAAGCTATGTCAGGGGAGAAAATAAGTTATAAAAAAACTCAGACTCCAGAATTTTTAAATGGTGCATTTATGGATACACCGGGTGAATATATAGAAAATAGACTCTATAGTGCAATTTCAGTTCTTTCAGCAGATTGTGATGTCATAGCTATTTTTCAGGAGTGTACAAATTTAAATGTTGTATTTCCGCCTAGTTTTGCGGGTATGTTTGCCAAACCGCTTATAGGTATAATAACTAAAATGGATCTTTGCAGAAAAAGCGGTGATATTGCTATATTAGAAGAAATATTGAAGATGGCGGGTGCTGAGAGGGTATTTAAAATAAGCAGTTTAGATAATACCGGTTTTGAAGAGATAAAAAAATATATTGAGAATTAAGGCATAATATATAGAAAAGTCTACGAAACAGTGATCCTGGATCAATTTTTCTGTATATTATTTTTTTATATAAAGAAAAATAAATGTTTGTAAGAGTTATAATATAGTTACCGAATTTTAATGTATAAGGAGATGGATTACTTTGTATCCTATAAAATTTGAGAATCTATATTATAAAAAAATTTGGGGAGGAAGAGATTTAGAAGCCTTCAGGAATAATCTTCCAGAGGGGAAGATAGGAGAAAGCTGGGATATTGCGTGTCATAAAAATGGTACAGGAATAGTGGCAAACGGAGAATTAAAGGGAATTAAATTTGATGAACTTATTGATAAACTAGGAGAAAGACTTTTAGGAACTGAAATTAGAGTGAAGAGATTTCCTCTTCTTATAAAATTGATAAATGCTACAGATAAACTTTCCATACAGGTGCACCCAAATGATGCATATGCAGGTAAAGTGGAAAATGATTCTGGGAAGTCAGAGGTATGGTATGTAGTAGATGCCTTTGAAGGTGCAAGTTTAATAGTAGGGACGAAGAAAAATTGTACTATGCAGCAATTTAAAAATGCAATTGAGCAGGGTAATCTGGAAAAGTTTATGAATAAAATACCTGTTAAAAAGGGAGATGTGTATTTTATAAAAAGTGGACTTGTTCATGCTATATGCGAGGGAGTTATTATAGCAGAGATTCAGCAGAGCAGTGATGTCACCTACAGAGTCTATGACTATGGTAGGGGAAGGCAACTTCATGTTAAAAAAGCACTGGATGTAGTGGATCTAAGTTTGAAGGGAGAAAAGAGCAGAGGAATTACCTTAAAAAGAGAAGGCTTTGAAAAGACCTATTTATGCCTTGCGAGAGAGTTTTCACTGGAATTATATGATATTTTGGATAGGGCTTCGGAAGACAGTGACAGAGAAAGATTTTATATATTTACCTGTGTTGATGGACAGGGAAAGATAATATATGATGGTGGATCTGAAACCATATCTAAAGGTGATAGTTTCCTTATACCTGCATTTCTGGGAAATTATACATTGGAGGGCAGGATGAAATTGCTTAAAAGCTATGTACCGGACTGCAGTAAAGTAGAAAATAGTATATTAAAGGAGATTAGAAAGTTTTAGTTTTGAGGTATGCCCCATGCATACCTCAAAACTTTTTTTAAAATAAATAAAAAAGTTCTTGCAAAATAACAATTAATATTATATAATAATAATTGTTCAAAAGAGTTAATAAATTAATTACATAAAATAAATTTTAGGAGGAATTTTATTATGAAAAAATTTGTTTGTTCAGTTTGTGGATATGTTTATGAAGGAGAAAGGGCACCTCAAAAATGTCCTGTATGTGGTGCGCCGTCAGATAAATTTGTGGAAAAATCCGAGGATTCAGCTGCTTGGGCAGATGAGCATAAAATAGGTGTTGCCAAAGGAGTGGATCCTCAGGTATTAGAGGGATTGAGAGCTAATTTTACTGGAGAATGTTCTGAAGTTGGAATGTATCTTGCCATGAGCCGTCAAGCTGATAGAGAAGGGTATCCAGAAGTTGCAGAAGCATATAAGAGAATAGCTTTTGAAGAGGCAGAACATGCATCCAAATTTGCAGAATTATTGGGAGAAGTGGTAGTACCAGATACAAAGAAAAATTTGCAGATGAGAATAGAAGCAGAAGCTGGAGCATGCAAGGGTAAAAAGGATTTGGCAACGCTGGCGAAAAAATTAAATTATGATGCAATTCATGATACTGTACATGAAATGTGTAAAGACGAAGCAAGGCACGGAGCTGCATTTACAGGGCTGCTGAATAGATATTTCAAATAAATTCTAGTAATATTTAACATTATTCCCCCAAAAAAGGAGCTGTAGCATGATTATGCTGCGCTCCTTTTTGAGTTATTTATAATTTAGCATTTAAATGGAGAAATTATAATATTAGTAAAAATGCAGCATATTATTTATAGTATGAAAATCAAGAAAATTATTTAGTAGGCTAGTACATGAAAGGGGGAATATGTAGTTGAAAAAAAATACTGTATATAAAATAAAAGAGCTTATCTTTAGATTTATGGAAGACGATGTTCTAGCACTTGCTTCTCAGCTTGCCTATAGTTTGATATTTTCTTTTTTCCCTTTCCTTATATTTATTATAAGTTTTATAGGGTATAGTGATGTGAGCAGTAGTGATATACTTACAGTTTTGAGCTATATATTACCTAAAAATGTACTGGAGTTAGTAGAGAGCACAGTTCTCAGAATTACAGTTACTAAAAATACTCAATTGATATATCTGAGTTTAATTTTTACAATATGGGCTTCTTCTGGAGGGTTTCATGCAGTGATAAAAGGACTCAATAAGGCATACAATCAAAAGGAACACAGATCCATAGTAAAGATATATACTGTAGCTATATTGTGCACTCTCGGAATAACGATCATAATGATAATTACCATATTATTTTTGGTATTTGGGCAGATGCTTGGAAGTTTAATAGCTTTTAACCTTGGATTTTCTGAAGAATTTAATTTTATATGGGATATATTGAGATATGTAATTATATTTGTTTCTACAGTATTTATTTTTTCTGCAGTTTATATCTACACTCCCAGTATAAAACTTGTATGGAGAGAGGTAATTCCAGGGGCGGTGTTTTCCACAATTAGTATTGTGATAATATCCATGATTTTTGCATTTTATGTCAATAATTTTGCCAATTACTCTATAATCTACGGCAGCATAGGAGCCGCAATAGCTCTTCTCACCTGGCTTTTTATTCTGGCTGTTATAATAATATTGGGGGGAGAGGTCAATGCAGTGCTGTTTAAACATGAGAAAAAAACAAACCGACTATAGTTATAAGAGTCGGTTTGTTTTTTTCAATTTAAAGAATTAAATGAAAGGGTTTTCTTTTATTATATCCTGCATACATTTTTTATTCTGTATTGCTAAAATAATTTTGCCGGATTTTTTTGTATCTCCCATTAATATTCCACCTATTAACTTATTGTTTTCAAAGAATAATTTTTGATATTTTCCAGCTGGTGCATCTTTTAAAGTCAGTGTCTGAGATTCCGATGAAATATCACCACATGAAAACAAGTTTACGTTCATTGAAGTAAAAAAAGAAGAGGATATAAAGTCTGAAAAATGTGATTCGTCTCCTGAAGCATTAGCTCCAGCAACTTTACCCATGTTTTCAGAAGCAGGCCAATTTCCGTAAACTCTCCCATTGTATTGGCAGATGTCCCCACAGGCATATATATCTTTTATAGAGGTCTCCATTTTATCATTTACTATGATGCCTTTATCTGTTTTTATATCTGTATTTTCTACCAGTTGTTTGTTGGGACGTATACCAACGGAAAACAGCACCATATCGGCTTTTATAATTTTACCGCTTTTTAATCGTACACCGGTTACCCTTTCTTCTCCCAGTATTTCTTCTGCGGAATCTCCAAGTATTATTTCTACCCCGGATTTATCTACGGCTTCTTTAAACATCAAAGCACTCTCGGAATCTAATTGTCGAGGAAGCAGTCTATTTGAAAATTCGACTACGGTAGTGTCTAGACCGAAATTTTTAATTGACCAGGCAGCTTCAAGCCCTAAAAGTCCGCCTCCTATTATAACCGCATTTTTAGATTTGGACATATAGTTTTTTATATTTTCTGCATCTGACTTATATTTTAAAGTGAATACTCCATCCCTATCTTTACCTTTTATTGGAATTACAAAGTTATAGCTGCCATTTGCAAGTATGAGTTTGTCGTATGGAAATTCCTGCCCTGTCTCTGAAGTTATTTTTTTTGATACTGTATCAACATTTATTATATTGCAGTTTAGAATGAGCTCTATGTTGTTGTCTTTATACCAATTTTTATCGGAAAGGTAAAAGTCTTTATCAGGTATTGATTTTAAAAGATAATCTGAAAGTTCAGGCCTGTAGTAGGTTAAAAAATTTTCAGAAGATATGATTGTTATACTGCAGCTTTTGTTTCTTTTTCTTACGGAATCGGCAGCATAGTAGCCTGCAGCTCCGTTTCCAATTATTACAAAGCGTTCGTTTTTATCTGTGCTAAAATCTACAGGGCTTTTTTCAGATACTTCCACAAATTGACTGGAATCAGCACCGCATACCGGACATACCTTAGGTGGTTCCTCGCCTTCAATTATTATTCCGCATACGAGGCACTTCCATTTTTTCACGGATGCAAAAGATTTACCTTCGGAATTTTTAATTGCATTGTCATTGATTTTTTCCCCAAATTTATAAATTGACATCAGTTACCTATATCCTCCTTTTAATGTACTGGTTTTTACTTTGATTTGTTATTATTAAATAATTATTATTAATATTTATTATAATACATGTGATAAGCAAAATCAACCAAATTTCATATTTTATATTTGTACTTTGAGCTTTGAAATAAATTATGAATATATAAAAAAATATTGACAAAAATCCAGGTAGTTGTATAATATATAATATAAATCATAGTAAATTACTCAGAAATGCTTTGAAAAAGAAAAGTAGCTTAAATGAAATTTTACAGAGAGAAAACTGTGTGCTGAGAAGTTTTTTAATGGAGTTTAAGTGAAGTGCTCTTTGGAGTTATGGGCCGAATTGACAGTAGGTTACATCGGGATCACCCGTTATAGTGATAGAACATAGCGCTGTGTTCGATTATGAGTGGGTTCTTTATGGGAACCAAAAAGAGTGGAACCACGGAGCATAAACTTCGTCTCTATAGAAAATGTAGAGAGGAAGTTTTTTTGACGTCAAAATCAAATGTCATTGAAGTTATTAGGATAATTAAATTATTTAAAAAATTTTTGGGAGGAAAATAGTAATGATATTTAATAATGCTATAGATATGATAGGAAATACACCTTTGTTTAAATTGGATAATTTTAAAGAAGAAAATTCAGCTGATATATATGTTAAGCTTGAAAAATATAATCCGGGAGGAAGCATTAAAGATAGGGCTGCTCTTGGAATGATTGAGAGGGCCGAAAGAGAAAAACTTATAGAACCGGGAGGTACCATAGTTGAACCCACTAGCGGCAATACAGGTATTGCCCTTGCCATGATAGGTAAATTAAAGGGATATAAAGTGATAATTGTGATGCCGGAAACCATGAGCGTAGAGAGAAGAAATATGATAAAGGCTTATGGAGCTGAATTGGTTCTCACAGACGGAATCAAGGGAATGAAAGGCGCTATAGAAAAAGCTTATGAAATTGCTAAGGACAAGGAAGGTTACTATATACCACAGCAATTTGTGAATATAGCAAATCCTCAAAAACATTATGCAACTACAGCTGAAGAAATATTAAGTGATTTAAAGGATGTGGATGCATTTTTAGCTGGTGTTGGTACCGGTGGAACGTTAATAGGAGTGGGAGAGAATCTGAAAAAGAGGAATAAAAATACTAAAATAATTGCTGTGGAACCTGCGTCATCACCAGTTTTATCAGGTGGTCAGCCAGGTCCACATAAGATACAGGGTATAGGTGCTGGATTTATACCAGATATATACAAATCGGAACTGGTAGATGATATTATTACAGTGACAGATGAATTGGCGTTTAAGTATGCCAGACTTATGGGAAAAGAAGAGGGAATATTGGTTGGAATATCTTCAGGAGCTAATATAGCAGCAGCTATACAAGTAGCCCAAAAATTGGGGAAAGGCAAGAAAGTGGCTACGGTGGCACCAGATGGAGGAGAGAAATATCTTTCCATGGGATTGTATGATTAAATTGTATTAAATTCCTGTATATTGGACATCTTTTTGCAGAGAGTACTTCCCTGTGAAAAGATGTTAAATGGAAATAAAAGTAATGGGGGTGACATAATGATAAAAAATCCATTCAAACTGTTAGCTTATGATATTAAAAATGCCATGAAAAATGATCCAGCAGCTAGAAATCCAGTAGAAGTATTTTTAGTATATCCTTTTATACATGCTTTGATCCATTATAGAATATCTCATTTTTTTTATAAGAAAAAATTCTTTTTTATTGCCAGAGTTATATCACAGATATCCAGAATGTTCACTGGTATAGAAATTCATCCTGGAGCTAAAATAGGTAAAGGATTGTTTATTGATCATGGAATGGGAGTTGTAATAGGAGAAACTGCAGAAGTCGGGGACAATGTAACATTGTACCACGGAGTAACTCTGGGGGGAACAGGGAAAGATACGGGAAAAAGACATCCTACTATTGGGAATAATGTATTTATAGGAAGCGGCGCAAAAATACTGGGACCTATAGTTGTAGGGGACAATGTTAAAATAGGAGCTAATGCAGTGGTCTTGAAAGATATACCTTCGGATTGTACCGCAGTGGGTATACCTGTGAGGATTATATATAGGAAAAGAGCAGAAGTTATAGAAATAAAAGACTATGCAGGAGATAAAAAAAAGATATATAATGAAATGGTGATATAAAATTCCTGTAGGAGTAGGTGAAATATTGGATTGTAAAAGAGAAATATTAAATTATTGTCACAGTATAGGTTTGGATACTGTAGGCTTTACCAAATGTAGAGTGTATACTGAACTGGAAGGATATCTCTGCTTTAGGAAAGAAAATTTACTGGAAAGTGAGTTCGAAGAAAAGGATATTAAGAAGAGGATTAATTCTTGTGAATATATGGACGGGGGAAAGACAATAATATCTGTTGCCTTTCCCTATTTATTTAAAAAGGATCATATACAAAAAGATATAAAATTTTCACTATATACCAGGGGAAAAGATTATCATAAAGTTGTAGAGGCTTATTTAAAAAAAATATGTGGTTATATAGAGAGTTTAGGTGGAAAAACCAGATATTTTGTGGATAGTAATTTTTTGCCTGAAAGATATATAGCTTTTCAAAGTGGAATAGGATTTATAGGGAAAAATAATATGCTTATTACGAAAAGATATGGATCCTATGTATTTTTGGGTGAGATAATAACTGATATAGAGGTAGAAAGTGACATCCCTTTGAAAAGTAAATGCGGGAATTGCAGTTTATGCCAGACTGCATGTCCTACAGGGGCCATCTGTGGGAACAGGGATTCCAATAAGTGCATGTCTTATATTACCCAGAAAAAAAATGTAGATAGTAAATGGTTCCCAATATTTCAGGGAAGACTATTTGGATGTGATACATGTCAGGAAGTGTGTCCATATAATGGCGATATTATTTATTCAAATATAGAAGATTTAAGACCTTTCAATTTCATGGAGAGAGTAGATTTAAACGAGATTGTCAATATTGATAAGAGCACATTTATCGAAAAATATTACAATACTTCCTGTGGATGGAGGGGTAAAAATATTATTCAGAGAAATGCTATAATAAATGCACTTATGCTGGGCAAAAATGTTGAGATAAAAAATATAAAATCTTCCTATATAAAAGATTATTATAATAGACTTTTACATGTTTTGAAATTATAATTTATATGATGACATTATTTTAGGATTATATTATATATAAAAGGGAAGGTGGCTTTATCTATGATTTCTCCATGGATGGCTAAGCTAATTGGATGTCTGCCTCAGGGATTAGTAAGGTATATTTCGAAGAAAGTGTTAAATGGCTACTTAAATAAATATGCGACTATAGAAGTTAAAGGTATGGAGCATTTAAATGAAGTTAAAAGGCCTATTGTATTTATATGTAATCATTTAAGTAATTCAGATGCATTAGTTCTTAGCGACGTATTTAAAAAAGAAAATTTAACTTTTGTTGCAGGGATGAAATTGAATAATGATTGTCTTACCAAACTTGGAATGAGCATGACGAAAACTATAGTTATAAAACCAAATTCTGCAGATAAAGGGGCCATTTCCAATATAGTAAAGGCAATTAAATCCGGTGAAAATATGCTTATATTTCCTGAGGGCACGAGGAGTAGAACATCTACTATGAACAAAGGGAAAAAAGGGATAGTGCTTATACAAAAATTATCTAAGGGAAGAATAGTTCCCATAGGAATATGGGGAACTGAAAAGCTTTTACCTATAAATGATAAAGGTATGGCTTTGGAAAGTTTTCATCCTGCCAAGGTGACAGTAAACATAGGAAAGGAATTACATGTACCAGGTCGAAACAAGGATGAGGAAAAACATGAATATGAAGATAGAGTAATCGATTTTTTCATGTATGAAATAGCAAAGCTGCTTCCTGAAAAATATAGAGGAGTGTATAGTTTTAATGAAGGTGATAAAAATTGAACAAACGAATTGTAAATACAATATTAAAAATATTAAGTGAAACATATCCAGAAGCAAAATGTGCATTGAAATTCGGATCTCCTTATGAATTATTGGTAGCTACAATGCTTTCGGCTCAATGTACCGATGTTAGAGTAAACAAGGTTACAAGTGAATTGTATAAAGAATTTAATACTCCTGAGAAAATGGTTTCATTGACAGAAGAGGAGTTAGGAGAAAAAATAAAAAGCTGTGGCTTTTTTAGGAATAAAAGCAAGCATATATTGGAAGCAAGTAGAACGATTATGGAAAAATATCAAGGTCAAGTTCCCGATACGATGGAAAAATTAATCACATTACCTGGAGTAGGCAGAAAAACTGCAGATGTGGTTTTATCAAACGCTTTTGGAGTTCCGGCCATTGCAGTAGATACCCATGTGTTTAGAGTATCTAATAGACTTGGAATAGCAAGGGGAAATACTCCTCATAAAGTTGAGATGGAGCTTATGAAAAATATACCTAAGGATATGTGGAGTGATTCTCATCATTATTTGATATGGCATGGAAGACAGATATGTAAATCTAGAAAACCCGATTGTGAACATTGTCCTGTGGCTCCCTACTGTGAGTATTTCAATCATCCTGAGGATTATGAGAAGGATAAAATTAAAAAGAAATAATCTGTAAAATTCAGCATTCAAAGAGGGTATAATGTTGTTGAGAATATTATACCCTTTCATATTTAATGCGTCTATATATTCATGATTTCCCTTCGTACCCAATCCAGGGCACTCATAGTTGCTCTTTTTCTTATGGTGGCTCTATTGCCAAAGTATTGAAATTTTTTGACTTGTGTTTTACCTCTGATGTAAAGTCCCATATAGACCAAACCTACGGGCTTTTCTGGGGAGCCTCCGTCAGGGCCGGCAATTCCAGTGGTAGCTATGCCTATGTCAGTATCAGAGGTTTTAGCTATGCCTTCAGCCATTTCTCTTGCGGTTTCATAGCTTACAGCACCATATTTATCTAGAGTTTCCCTTTTGACACCAAGCCTGTTGATTTTGGCTTCGTTGCTGTAGGTAACAGCTCCTTCTTTAAATACTTTTGATATTCCCGGATAATTTACAAGTTTTGCAGCTATCAGTCCTCCGGTGCATGACTCGGCAGAGGATATGGTATAGTCTTTATCTATAAGCATCTTGCCCAGTACTTCTTCTATTTTTACATCATCCTTTCCATAAATATTTATCCCAAATATTTTTCTGAGTTTGGATTCTACAGGTTCTATGAGAGTTAAGGCTTCATCTTCTGTAGAAGCTTCTGCCGTAATTCTAAGTATTGTATCCTCTTCTTTGGCATAAGGGGCTACAGTGGGATTAGTACTGTTGTTTATGATGTCCGATGCCATTTCTGCCATGATACCTTCTCCTATTCCAGATATTCTAAGTGTCTTTGATTTTATTATCCCTCTGCTGTATTTCTTTAAAAAAGGCTCTACATATTCAGTAAACATAGGTGCAACTTCTCTGGGGGGACCTGGAAGTATTATGAGGGTTTTATTTTCTGCTTCTAAGATACATCCAGGAGCTGTACCGTGAGGGTTGGGCAGTATTTTAGAACCTTTAGGGAAATAGGCCTGTTTTATATTATTGCCTTTAGAATAGGATCTGCCCATCTTATTGAAATGATCCTTTAAATCCTCCAGTGATTTTTCATCTAGGATGAGCTCTCTGTTGAAAAATTTAGCACTTGTTTCTTTTGTCAGATCATCTGGAGTGGGTCCAAGTCCTCCTGTTGTAATTATAATATCCGATCTTTTAAAACCATTCTCTAATTCATCTAAAAGCCTTTCTGGGTTATCCCCAACTACGGATTGATGAAATACTTCTATACCTAAATTTGCCAGATGTTTGGATATGAATTGGGCATTGGTATTGACTATATCTCCAAGTAAAATTTCTGTTCCTACACATAGTATTTCAGCTTTCATGCATTTTTACCTCCGTCTTTATTATTTGAAGTATTACTACATATTTATACAATTTTATGATACCATAAAATTATATTTATTTTGAAAGTCATATAATAAATTAATAATTTTTTGCATATAAAAATTAATGTCACTATAGTATAATATCTATGTGAAAATAAAGAGGTGATGAAAATGAATCAAGGAAAACGCTCCCGGAAAGCCAAGAAAGCTAAAAAAACTTTGAAAAATAAATTAATAATATTAACTATAATTGCTTTAGCTGTTTTTATGGGTATAAGCTGTGGGTTTGTAGTATATCATTACAATGATATAAAACATTGGAATAATTTGATTTATCCTAAAGTTTTTATAAATAATGCAGATCTTTCGGGGAAAACTAAACTAGAGGCTAAGAACATAATAAAAAAGGAATACTCTGATAAAATAGGGAAAAAGAAAATTAACATAATAGTAGGAAATAAAAAGTATGAATTACTCTATTCAAAGTTAAATCCTTCATATAATGTAGATGAAGTTGTGAACGAAGCGTATTCCTATGGAAAAGATGAGAATATATTCAAAAAATATCGATTATTGAAGAACCCAAAAACTGTAAGCTATCAATTGAAACTTTTTTATGATGCAAAGCCTGTAAAAAATTTAGTGAATGAAATTGAAAATGAAGTCAATTCAGATCCGGTCAATGCATCTTTAAAAATGGGAAATGTTGGTTTTGAAGTAATTCCACACCAGGATGGCATTAAGCTAAAAAAAGAAGATTTGCAAAAGGAACTGATTTCCAAAATAGATGGAAGTATAGGGCAAAATCCAACTGTAAAGGCTAAGTTAGAAATTATTCCAGCTTCAATAAAAGAAAATGAACTTAAAACAGTAGATACATTGATATCCAGTTTTAGTACAAACTATGGTTCCATATCATCTTCAGAAAGAGCAAATAATATAGCTCTTGCTACAAAAAGCATAAATGGGTATGTAGTAATGCCTGGAGATACTTTCAGCTTTAATGGAGTTGTAGGTCAAAGAACTGCTGCGAAAGGGTATCAGGCCGCACCTGTTATTGTTGGAGATAAAGTTGAATCAGGGCTTGGAGGGGGAATATGCCAGGTGTCCACTACTTTGTACAATGCAGTTCATAATGCAGGCCTTACTTCTACGGAGAGAAGTCATCATTCTCTTCCAGTACATTATGTGTCAGAAGGAATGGATGCTACAGTGGATTATGGAAACATAGATTATAAATTTAGAAATGATTTTAAATATCCTGTGTATATAGAAGGGTATATTTCAGGAGGGAATGTAGCATTCAATTTATATTCGAATTCTGCAGTTGTAAAATAAAAGAATTGATATATGTAGATGAAAACGTAAGTTATTTTTCTATTGTTTTCTGATTTTAATTATGATATACTATTTAAGTAATAAACGGACTGTTTCAGAGAAAAATCTGTAAACCGTCCAACCATGCGGATATGGCGGAACTGGCAGACGCGCTAGATTCAGGTTCTAGTGAAAGAAATTTCATGCAGGTTCAAGTCCTGTTATCCGCACCAATAAAAAACCTTGTGTTAAAAGTTAAATCTACACATGGTTTTTTATTTTCCCTTTGATCAATAACTATATCTCAAGCTGCAGTGGGGATAGGTATTGTTCTTACACTGCTTGTGGCTATTACAAAGAATATAATACCTGGCATTTTGTTTCATATTGTATTTAATATTAGCGGAACTATTTCAAATGTTAAAAATATCGTACAGGCTTATTTTATGGCTGTGATTTTGGCTATTTGTCTGTTTTATACAATGTACTTATTAAAATTCCTGAGGGAAATTGCTAATTGATTATAAAAAACTGTAAATAGTTTTCTGAAAAAATTTATAGTATAATAAAATAGTGTAGCTTGAAAAAGGAGGTAAATAGAAAATGATTCTATCAAAACCATGGGACTGGACTAAAAATTCTAATGATAAATGGCTTGTGCCCTGCATGGAAAGTGCATATTTTGCTGAGATATGGAAAGCACAGAAATTTCAACACTTCTTGGATTTAGGCAGTGGACTTGGGCGACATTCTATATATATGGCCCATAAAGGTTTTTCTGTAACTGCTGTAGATTTATCAGACTATGGCATCCGGCATTTGTCCGATTGGGCCAAAAGAGAAAGTTTGGATATTGAAACTCGTCTATGTGATATACTCTCGCTGCCATTTTCGGATAATAGCTTTGATTGCATGTTTGCTTATAATGTAATCTATCATACAGATACTCAGGGTTTTGTAAAAATATTGGATGAGATTAAGCGTGTATTGAAGCCTGGAGGAGAGATATTCCTTACTCTAATTTCAAAAGGAACATGGGATTTTCAGAATGCCGAGGAAAGCCGACGGCTTGATGACAATACGATTCTCCGCAACGAGCATGAAACAGAAAAAAATGTCCCGCATTTTTATGCAGATTTAAAAGATATTGAACATTTTTTTAGTGACTGGAAAATGCTGAGTTTACCAAAAGAGTGGTGTGAGTATGGCTTGGATAGATCCAGGCACTACAGCAAGCACTGGTCACTCTGGTTAAAAAAAGTTTCTGTTTGATGCATTCAGGCATAATTATGGAGAGAGTGTTTGCTTCTCAACTTGCTTTCACTGTTTTTTCAGTGCTTTCTAACATTTTAGTAGAACAATCAAGGAGTCCCTTCATTGTGAATTGGGTTAGGTATTTTTATCAGGCGTGGAAAATATTGAATCCCAATTTCATCTTTATGTATTTCTACAACAATCAAAGCAGTAAAAATTGCCATAATCAATTCTACGTCAATATTGCGTCTCATCCGTCTCCCACCTGCCATCTTCTTACAATTTCGATGAAGCTGCTGTAAAGAAAATCTACATGTTTAAGCTCATTTTTTCCCTATATAACCAAAGAAATGCTAATAACCTTATTAATTTTATACCTATTGACATATATATCATTAAATGATATAGTATATTAAATGATATATCATTTAATGAAATATTTAGGAGGTAAACATGCCTAGAAATAATTCTCTAAAGATGGGTGAACTCACAGATGCTTATTATTATATTTTACTTTCTTTAATAAAACCTAAACATGGATATCTGATTATGAAGTCAATTGAAGAAATGTCTCAAGGTAGTTTTTCAATAGGTCCTGCATCATTATATACGAGTATAAAAAAACTTCTTGATGGTGGTCTTATAAAACTTAATGGGGATTCACAACAGAAAAAAATTTATATTATTACAGATAAAGGTATTGAGTTTTTAAAAAATGAGGTTAGAAAAAAACGAAAAATGGTCGAGATTGCTGAGAAGATATTTAATAGTGAGGAGATGTTATAAGATATGTTTAACACAAAATACGTTATGAGCAAAGGTTTGGCTTTGGCAGAAAATGAGGAAATGGAGATGCTGTCATCTTATGCTAGGGAAGGCTGGATTCTGTATAAATTTGGTACTTTAGGGTATAAGCTAAAAAAATCCAATCCACAGCAATTACAATATTCCCTTGATTATAGAAACAACCCGGATAAAGAATATTTTTTGTACTTTAAAGAAGCCGGATGGTCTTACGTATGTTCTATAGGAAATACAATTCACATATTTAGTGCACCTGAAGGGACAAAACCAATATATACTGACAATGATACTGAATCGGAAAAATATGTGGGCCAGTATGAAATGACAAAAAAGATTGCAATACCATCGTCGCTATGTACTATTTTGCTTCTTATTTTAACATCGCTTTCCAAATACGGCTATATACCTGATATATATAGAAAGATATTTGGCATTCTTTTAATAGCATCGGTTATAATTACTGTTTATACAGTGATTCCATGTATGTCTTTTTATTCTAAGATAAACAAGTCAGGGATAAAGGAAGATACAAAAAACAGGAGTAGAAATTATAAGATTGCCTATGTATTATTAACAATTATGACATTATTATTAGTAAGTCTATTTTTATTAAGTAAATTTAATTTTTTAAGTATAGGTAATGCTGTATTCTATATAATTTTCTTTATATGCATTTTATTAGGGATATTCATATGTTTTATCAAATAGAAAGTCTTCAGAAACCTTTGAGTTTGCCTAATTCCATAAGAAATGATATAATCACGCTATGTATATCTGAATTCTTGTATGGAAAAAGGGAAAGTGTGAGGAATAATATATGGTAAAGTCAAATGTAAAATATTTTATGTTTTTGATGACAACTTTAATATTATCAGTACCGTTTTATATCTGGGGTGCATTCTTTCCCGTTAAAGGGCTGCCTTTTGGCCTGCCAATCAGCTTTTTAATGATTATGGTACCTTTCTTCTTGTCATTGATATATGCATGGAAAGAAAATGGAATAGAAAGAATTACATTTTTGTTTAAAAGTATTTTCGATATAAACAGGGCCAGCAGATGGTGGATAATTTTTTATCTGGCATGTATGCCTTTAGTTACGGTGTTAACATATTTTACAATGCGGGTGTTTCCTTTTCCGCTGCCGGCAGAAATAGTGTTTCCCTATAGAGAGATTCCGCTGATGATAGCTCTTTATTTTCTGGGAGCAATACCTGAAGAATTTGGATGGACAGCTATCCTGACTGAACCACTGACCAAAGAATATGGGCCAATTAAAGCAGGTATAATTATCGGGGGAGTGTGGGCCGTCTGGCATATCATTCCCTGGAGCTGGGCACATCCCGCAGGATGGATTATTGGAATGTGCATTTTAAATGTTCTTATGAGAACTGCAATGATCTATGCCTATATGTATGGTGGCAAAAGTTTGTTCACAGGTCTGGCTTTTCATACCATGATAAATGTGACAACAGGTATTTTCCCCAACTACGGCTCACATGTAAACACATGGCTTTTTAGTGCATGGATGGCTGTTGTACTGTTGTTGGTTATATGGTTTGTAAAAAGAAAAAATAAAGCTTATGAATACTGATGATCCTATTGATGTTTTTTTCATCTTTATTCAAAGACCGTCATATCTCTGAAGTACATTATACACGAAATGTCTGTTTATAATGTGCTCTGCTTTTCCAGTAGATAAATAGGACAACAAGGAAGGATATGGTCTGGGCAATGGCAATGCGGAGCATTTGCAATTCATCTGTGCCGGAGGCCGTTGCCATATGTAAAATGTTGATGATTATATTATTTGTGAAGTGATCAGCCATAGACATCCAGAGTGAACCTGTAATTTTAGTAAGCAGACAGAATTTTATTCCTGTAATTCCTGTTGTTAAAATAAGTATAAGGGAAATCATGACAGTTCCGCTCATGCTGGTTTTTCCGTCCAGTAGATTGCGCATAGGAGCTGCTATATGCCAGATGCCAAATAGGAGAGAGGATAAAACAGCAGCTTTGACAAAGGAGTATTTTATTTCGAAGAGTTTGATGAACAAACCCCGGAAGATACCTTCTTCCATGGCCACATTTATAATATTCCCGATAATGCAAAAAGTGAAAAACAACAAACCGGTTTGTCTGCCTTGATTTCCATCAATGGCATAGCTGGTTACATAGATCTGCAGTGAAGGGGTGTTACCTCCTGACAATTGCATAAAAAATTCAATACCATAGGCAATTGTAAATACGGCTGCTCCAAGCAGGAAGCCATATAGTGCATTTCTGACTGCTGATCTGCCAGTGAAACCCACTTGAGACCAGCTGAATGAAAAATATCGTATTGAAAATGCCAGCACAAGGATACCAGCCAGTTTGTGTATGAATGCTTCACCGAAAATACTCTGATCAGTGCGGATAAACATGTATTCAAATACTCTCAATACAAAACATATCAGATAAATAACTAGTATGATGGAGTTGATGAGGCCCATTTTCTTCCACCGGAATAAAACAATTCTTCATCACTAAACTTGTTTATCCAGGCAGTAAAGTGATCAACTGTGTCAACAAACATTTTTTGCAGTTCTTTAAGGGAATGGTTCTGATATCTGTGGTAAAATTCCTGGTACAAACCACCCAGGCCATTCCATCTATATCCGGCAGCCGGTGTGATAACTTCTTTGCATTCCAGTTCATCATGATCCCATTTTAATATTAAATTCGTCCATCCAAGCTGATATGCTATTATTTCCTGAGGAGTTCTATCTACTTCACTGAAACGTAAATCCTTGTCACTTTCCAGAAGACCATTGAATTCTCTAATGAATATATGGGCCGTTTTTCTGATTTCAGAAATTAGAGCTTCTTTGCTGTTGTATTCCTGCATCGTTTAGTATCCCTCCCTTATTTTATTTTACTATCTAAAATTTATTTTAACATAAAAAAAGCACAGAGTGTTATCGTCCTCTGTGCTTTTCCTTATGCTTTTTCTGTCTTAATGCAAATTGTCTTTTCTTTTCTGCTTCACGCTGCTGGCGGGAGCGGGATTTCCGTTCAACTTTGCATTGCTCCCGTTGAAGCTTCAGTGCCTGCTGTGCCTTTGTACCAATGCCTGTTTTCTGCAATTGCCTTTTTAGTGTTCGCTGCATTCGTTTGGGGTTTGTATGCTTTTCATCAGGCCCTATTGCTTCAATGGATGGACTAAATTTTAACCTATTCCAGTTTTTAAGTACAAAATCATAGATTTCGCAGTCTCTGGGTTCAGCACCAAAAGTGATTTTACAAACTTCATATTTTCCCTTGTATTCGCATTCGCAAACACCTACCCAGAATGGTTCTTCAAAAAATACAGTTAATTTCGACAGAGTTTTGTCCATAGATATTCCTCCTTTATGTCTGCCTTGCAAAGAACGGACAACCAAGGAGGCAGGTTACTTACAGTTTAAACTGCGTCCGGACTACCAACCGGAACTGTGTTTTTATCTTTGCTGCTTAAATACTAGCTTTTTTAGTGGTGTCTGTCAAGATTGACACCAATTATATTACATTGCTTCGAGCAATTTCAATGCTCTGCTGGCAAAAGTATGTCTAAGTTGATGAATGGTTAAAGGCTTATCAATATCTGCTTTTTCAAGCATTCTTGACAGCAGATCATGAAAACCATTATTATCAATAGGATTATTAAATCTTGTACGGGCAATAAATTTGTACTTCATATTAAAAAGATTATACACAGCTTCTAAGTTTTTGATGGCATTTATGGCTTTACTGTTTAATGGAACTGTTCTGTTACCATTTACAGTTTTAGTGCCTTTCAACAGCCACATATATTTTTTCTCGCTTGCTTTACGAATGCGATTAACAACTCTTACCATATTCTTGTTGACTGTTATAATCTTCTTTTCAAGTCAACATCTTTCCATCTTAGTGCTATAATTTCTCCACGGCGTAATCCTGTATTCAGCATGAAGATAATCAAATTTAAGTGTATTAGTAATGGTTTCCCTTAATTGTTTTTCATTTTTGCAACTTTTTCTAGTCTTTTAACTTCATCATCCTCTAAAATAATCATTTCTTTTTCATCCTTAAACTGACTTTTTTCGGAATGATGACGTTAATCATTGGATTCCTTGCAATATTGCTTTTTGTATAGGCATGTGCAAAACATTCATCAAATATCTGTTTTATCTTTTTTACTGACGAATAAGAAAGTGTCTTACTTTTCTTATTCAGGAAATTTTGTATCTCAACTGATTTGATATTTCCAAGTTGGTGATGTCCGAAGGCATTTTTAATATGTGTATTGAATATTTCTTCCATTCTGTCAAAGTTGCTATTTTCAATAGCTGTGATTTTAAATGTAAAAAGACAATTTTCAATATAGTTACTTAGAATAATTTTTTTATTTTCTATTACACTGTAAGCAACAGCTTTCTTAAATATCTTTAATTTTCGTTTTACCTCTGTTTCTGTTTTTCCATATTCATAATGTGGTTTCGTCATGTTTTCATCTTTATATTTTGCTACCTATCTCCAATCTTTTCGTCTGTAAATACTACCTTCACCATAATCTCTATATTTTTTGTTTTTCTGTTCAACTGTAACCATTGATCTCACTCACTTTCTACAATCTGACAGTCAGCTGTTTCCACATTAAGTAATAAAATTTCATAAATCTGACTATTTAAATGATATGAATCAGAGGTTTGCAGCTTGTTCAATTCCAATTCCGATATTTCTGAAAATAAATATTCATGTTTACTGCGTCTACCAATAGATCGGCAGCAATTACTTCTAGTACGTATCATTACTTTTCTTACTATATAGTCAAATTGGAATTGAATAGTTGTCTGAAAATCTTGATGAATCTGATGATTGAGTTTTTCAAATGGTACTTTGCTGAAGGAAGATGGTTTCATAGAATATCACCTCCTTTCTTAGTCAGTGAGAAAATAGGCGTTTGCGAAACGCTGTAATCCGCATAAATGCGGTATATTTCTTGCTGCAAAATAAAATAACTCCTCACTGATTTATGGTAAAATTGAATTGAATCAAAAAACAAAATCACCATTATACCTCAGAAAGGAGTTACATATTTATGATAACATATAAACAGCTTTCTTTGGCAGATATATTTTCTGACTGCAAAGAAAAATTTCAAAACAACAAGCCCCAGTTTCTTTCTTTACTTGAAAACACTATTAATCTTGATGATTTAGTTCCCATTTCTTTCATAAATCATTTTTATGCGCCCACCGGAAGACCTCGTAAATATAAGCTTTACGCTATGCTTCGTGCTTTAATCTTGCAGCGTATTTTTTCTATTCCTAAAGATTCCCTTCTGATTATCTTCCTTAAGTATTCTCAGGAATTAAGGGATTTCTGCGGCTTTCTTAAAGTTCCTGATGCCTCTAAATTCACACGCTTTAAACAGGATTTTATTCTGGACTTACAATTGATGTTTGATAATCTAGTTGATATTACTGAACCAATATGCCAACAAATTAATAAGAAACTTGCATCCATGACCATCTTCGATACTTCTGGTATTGAAGCTTTCGTAACTGAAAACAATCCTAAATATGCCAACCGCATTATAAAACAGCTTAAAACTTTTAAGAAGTTAAATGGTTTAGGTGATTCCTATGATCCTTATAAAGCTGCTTATGGTGCCATGCCTTCCCATGCTAATGCCAATCCTGCTGTCCAGCAGATGTATATTAATGGACATTTTTGCTATGCTTTTAAATTTGGTCTTGTTACCAACGGTCTTGGCATTGTAAGAAACATTTCATTTTACAATAAAAATTTCCTTAAAGCTCATCCAGACATTGTTGTTGAAAAAAAGTCCAACTCACCTGATGAGGATAAATCTCTTGCTGATGCTAAAGCTCTTATACCTGTTCTTAAGGATTTTTTAAAAAAACATCCCATGATAAACCCTAAAATATTTTTAGGCGATGCTGCCTTTGACAGCATTGAAATTTACAGCTGTCTTTTACAGGAATTAAAGTTTGAAAAAGCATACATACCACTAAAAACTAAAATCGTATCAGAAGAATCTGATTGTCCTTTGAATGAAGATGCTGTTCCCTGCTGTCCCCATGACCATTCACTGCCCATGAAACGGGAAAGCAGCAAATCACATTTGCGTTCAGGAATTCCTACAATGAAATTCGTTTGCCCTAAAATGAAATGGGTCTACAATAAAGAAACGAAAAAGAGTAAACGAAAAACTTTTTGTGAAGATCCCTGTACTAAATCATCCTGCGGCAGGATGTTTTACATTTATCCTGAAAAGAACCTGCGTGCATATCCCGGAACCGTTCGTGGTTCTCAGGAATGGAACTGCACCTATAAAATTCGTTCTGCTATAGAAAAAAGTATCGAAAATTTTAAACACAGCTGCTGTATTGCAGAGCGCAGGACACAAAATGAAAAAACCCTTCATGCTGACTTGCTTCTTGCTGGTATAACTCAGCTGATAACAGCTGTCATAGCCAATAAAATACACAGGCATGAATATATCAAAAGTCTAAAACCATTAATTGCATAAATACCAGCTATTTTAAAATTTTAGAATTAATCATGGCTTTATTTCTTATGCCCTTTTTTTCTGTTTAGCTATTATAAATTACAAGAATTACCTTTAATCTTCTAAGTACCTTTTTTTGAAACTTCTTCCCATCATCAATTCATTTTTATCAGTGAGTTTTGCAATTACCTATCAGTGAGAAAAGAGAAAATTTTGTTTCTATTTTCCTCTTTCACACTGACTTTCACCAGGGAGGTAATATTTGATGCAGAAAATGTTTTGTATCTGAGAAAAAATTTTTAGGAATTGAAAAAAGCCCGAATGGATTCTGTTATCCAAACGAGCTTTTAATATGACATGATTCTACATGTTGTAGACCTTAACTATCCCATAATAAGAATAAGATTTTTTAAAAAATTACTTTTTTCACGTAGGTAAAATTTACACTTTAACCTCATAGCAGTGATCTCCTTATTTCATCACTTTTCTGGTTAGGTTCTAAATCAAGACCCAGTAAGCTTTTACCGTCCCGTATTTTCTTTGAAGTTTCGTTTATTTCCGAAAAATATTTTTTTGTTTTATCTATGAATTCAATGGAATTTTCTGATAAATATCTAATTTGTAAAATTTCAGGTTTATTTTTCCTTAATAGCTTCCCTGTCACGTATTTTTATAAAGTTTTTACACGTATAAGAGTAAGAGTCTTCTAATCCAGCACTGCCATTAGAAGGCTCTTAAAACGCGCATTTAATTATCTGCCAATCTGTGCATTAGTAAATTAGAAGTAGGATTGCCCTCATTCTGTCTTTACCATTTATCCGTCTTGGGTGCATCGGGATGCAGGGTGTATTTTTTGAGCGGCACTGTCCGGTCGCGGCCCAGATACATCGAATAATACGGCGGAATCGAATTGACCATCGCCACAAGCTTTTTCTTTTCCTCGTTGATTTTCAGAGGGTTGATATTCGGCAGGTCATCCACCGTAATAGGCCGCCCTTCAATACCAGCAAACCGCTTGATGCGTTCCAGCATATAGCGTATGTCATAACGGGAAGGATAGACTTCCAGCACATCCTTTTCAAGGCAGGTGAGCTTGTAGACCGTCTCCATGGCGGTGCGCACCGACAGCTCGACCGTAAACGAAGCATCGTCCGGGTGCTCGACATACTGCCCGAGAAAGCCGAGATTGGTGCATCCGTCCGGTACATAATTCGGGCAATCCGAGAGCTTACGAGGCATAAAATGTGCGCCGATGTAAGGCATCATGCAGGTGGAAACATACGTGTGTTTGAGCAGTTCATCCTTCATATCCAGCATGTTCAGCTGGTAAAGGAATTCCGTCATGATTTCGTCGCCGGTGCACTCAGCCATCGGTTTTTTGATATAGTCGCCGACACGTTCGCCGTAAAGGCCGTCCGCCCACAATACATCTTCATCGTCCGCCTGATCAGGAAAAAAGGGCTTATGATGAAGTACGAAGGATATATCCCAGCTCGAATCCCGAAGCGTAACGGCACCGCCGGTGCCGGCTTTGCTACCGGTCAGGCGTTCGAGGCGTTCGACAAACTGAGGGTAGCCTTTGATGGTCGGAAAAAAGGACATCCACTTGGTCTTGTCGATCTTGTCCAGGAAGTTGTCTGGATTCCCGAACTTCTTATCCTTTTTCGCGAGATTCTGCCACAAGGTGAACAGGCTGAGATCGGAGGTATCACGGTTGATTTTTGCCACAGTATGGTTATCCCCGAAAGTGTAATTAGTGGTCAGCGAACCGATAGTGGCAAAAACCAGATCGTGTTCTCCGACGTCAATGGTCTGTTCCTGTCCGTTCTGGCGGAGCAGAATGGCTTTGACCGTATTACAGGCATCGTCCATTGTTAGATCATACACTGAGCAGCCGTAGGCAGTCTTGACTCCTTGATTGCTCAGCCATGTCATAAGGGGCTTGATCATGGCATCGTATTCATCGTATTTCGTATGGATAATGCCTTCCAGATATTCATTGCGGGTCAACATCGCAAAACGTTGGAAGTAGCGCCGACACTCGATGGCGCTGTGATAGGTCTTGAAGGCAAGGCAGCTGTGGAAGCACAGCCATAAGCTGCTGCGGAAGAATGATGGGCCGAAAAAGTTCTCGATGGCCTTGTCTTCCAGCGCGGATTCCGGCAGCGACATAAAATGCTCCATCGCTTTCATATCCTGTGGTTCGAGTTTATAATCGTGCACCTTATCATAGATCTCGCCGTTTTTTGTCAGAATGCGGGCTTCCGAATGGATGGGCTCATCACGATTGAAATCCACGATATCGTCGAGAACGGTGCGGTTTTTGTTTTCGAGCGAGGGTATCTTGCTATACAAATACCAGAGGCATTCCATAAATTGTTCCATTTCACGTTCGCCGCGGCAGAGGTATCCGAATTTACCTCGTACGCCGTCACAGCAGCCACCGACATCGTTGAAACGTTCCAAGATCGTGATGTTTTCACCGGGCATCCCTGCGTCGTCCACGAGAAACGCAGCTGTTGCAAGTCCGGCAAGGCCTCCTCCGACAATGTATGCTTTACGTTGTTCGATATTCTGCGGCTTTTTGGCGTGGTACATAGTTTTGTAAATGTTCATAATCATCTTCCTTTCTATTCAGAGGGCTTCTTATTGCCATCCTTTAATGGTTTTAGTATAACCAAATCGCAATATTTTTAAAATTGACACATGAATTGGGCTGTCAAAAGTTTTTACACCCAGTTATCAGTGTAAAGATCCACCAATTCATAAAAAAGAAGCTATCTTCTCCCAAAAGCTAAAAAGTGATATAATGTTGGCAAGTAAAAAAGGTGGTGATACTATATGCTGAAAACGGCAAAATACGCATTTGCTGATTCTTTGAAAAAGATGCTTGAGACAAAAACACTAGATCACATTACAGTTACCGATATTGTGCAGGATTGTGGTACGACACGGCAGGCGTTTTATTATCATTTCAGTGATATTTATAGTCTACTCGAATGGATCTATATTCAGAAAGGCGAGTCTTTGTTGAAAAACCACCGCGACATCGATACTTGGCAGCAGGGTTACCGGCTGATCCTCGATTGGATGCAGAGTAACAGGCAACTCGTTGTCAATACTTTCCGCTCAATCAACCGCGAGTATCTGGAAACGTTTATGTACAACTGGCTTTTTCCCATGCTTTATGATGTTGTGGAACAACTGGCATCAGGTTTGAATGTCAAGAAAGAAAATAAGGAATTTATCGCGCATTTTTATACCCTTTCCCTTACAGCAATCAGTTTGTACTGGGTGCGCACCGGAATGAAGGAAACCCCGGAAACTATTGTCTGGCAGGTAGAAATGACTATGAAAGATAATTTTGTAAGGGCTCTGGAAAGATACGCCGAGCATTCCTGAATCTCTCGATTCACTCCTTTTTTGCCTAAATAAGCTAAATAAATTGTAACCAAGATAAGGGTGTTCCAATTCAATTTTCTTTCTCAATCTGCTGATTAAAGCCATTATATTACTGCCATCATAGGCATAAGGCTCTTTCCATACCTTCTCGTAAATTTGCTGTTTTGTTAAAATCCGTCCTTGATTTCTTGCACAGAATAATAAAATGCCAAATTCTTTTGGAGGAAGTGCCATTGGTTTATCACGTACTGTAACTGTCCGATTATCCAAATCTATGATCAAATCATCATATAACATTTTTTTGTGTGTCGATTGTGTTTAGACGCGTATAGCGCCGAATAAGAGAGCTGACACGGGCTAAAAATTCATCCATATCAAAAGGCTTTGTCAAATAATCATCTGCACCCATTCGAAGACCGTGAACTATACTGCTGCTGTCGTTTTTGGAAGTCAGCATAAGTATGGGGGCACTACTTATTTCTCTGATTTTTTCAAGTGTTTCAAATCCATCAATTCCCGGCATCATAATATCAAGGACTACAAACTGATAATCATTGTCTGCAAGAGCAGTTAAAGCATCATGACCAGAATAGCGGCAATCGACTATGATTTCTTCTGTACTCACACTTTTTTGGAGTAAGCTGCATAATTCTTTGTCATCATCTACAATCAAAATTCTATTTTTCATCATATATAATTGCTGTCTATCTCGTTTTTAAATCCACACAGATTTTATTTACTATTTATACAGAAATTTTCTAATATTAAAATAGTTTTAATAGGATTTTAGCAAAGGTTACTGCTTTTCACACAATGCTATATTTTTCATATATTAATGTTTTTCTACATATATTTTAAGAATCCTTTATCTTTTTTAATATATAAGGGAAGTTGTTAACTAAAATTGCAAGTTTCATTTTGCTTCTGAATAAGGAGGAAGTTTAACAGTTATTTTTGTGCCGCAGTTTATCTTGCTTTCTACACTGATAGTTCCATGGTGGGCAGTAATAATCTGTTTTACAATGGTCATGCCGAGTCCTGTACTTCCTGTTGGAGAATCTGTAGAAGTACCTCTGTAGTAGCGGTCAAACATGTGATTTATATCATATTCATTCATTCCGCTGCCATTATCACAAATTTCTACTTCAACATAAGATTCACGGCTTAATTTGACAGTGACTGATGTATCTTCCGGGTTGTGTACTACTGCATTTACTAACAGATTTGAAAATGCCCGTTTCAATAATTCAGTATCGCCCGAAACGAATAACTCTTTTTCTTCCCCAATCATCTCAAAATGATTTTCCTTTGCAATGGGCATATTCGCTGTTTCTGCCGTCACTCTGCGAACTAATTCCGATAATTCTATCTTTTGGAGATTCATCTTTAGACCTGTAAATTCATCCATACGGAACGCCGTACCCAGATCGTTGATAAGTTCCTCTATATGAGCAGATTTATCGCTGATAATCTGTAGAAACTCTTTCTTTTCTTCCAGACTCCATTTGTGTTTATCGGATAAAAGCATATCCGCATACCCTGAAATATAGGATAGCGGTGTTTTTAAATCATGTGTAATTCCAGCCGCCCAGGTTCGGCGCATTTCGTCAAATTCTTTTCGCTTTTTTTCGTTATGCTGTAAAATATCAGACAATGTTTTCAGATTATCATAGACTTCTCTGTAAAGTCTTTTTGAGAAAAAACTCAAACGTATTCTCTTTCCGGGTAAGTCCAGATATTCACCTCTTGACAATTTTTGTATATTCATCAAAATATCCACTAGAGGGCGTGCAACGTAATAACCATAAAACAGACAGTAAGACAATCCGATAAAAATTGTCACCCAGGCAAGAATTGCAATTTCTGTCTCGTTTTGTGACTGGTGTTGTAGTACCAGCATCCAGTAAATCCCCGGGATCCCCATCAATAACCAGAGTAAAATCTGATGTACTATGAAATTGATGGTAAAACGGACTGTCAAACGTCCATTGGTAAGATCTACTTTCATATTTGCCCACCCTCCGGAAATGAGAATTTATATCCAATTCCACGGATATTTATAATGTAAGAGGGATTCTTCAAGTCTGGTTCCACTTTTTTACGTAATCGGTTAATATGCACTTTTACAGTTTGTTCATCTCCCATACTTTCATACCCCCATACATTTTCATATAACTGTCCTGCGGTAAACACCTGATTTGGGTGTTCCACTAAAAACAGCAGCAATTCAAATTCTTTTGCCGGACAGCTTATTTCCCTGTTATCCACAAGAAGTTTTGCTTCTTTCTTATTTACAGTGACAGTGCCGAAATGATAGATCCCCTGCTTCATTGAATTTTGCCGGTACTGTTTCATCCTCCTGAACTGTACGTTGATTCTTGCAACAACTTCTAGAGGATTAAAAGGCTTAGTAATATAATCATCTCCGCCTATACCGAGGCCTGTTAATTTGTCTAAATCACCGGTTCGGGCAGTGAGGAAAAGAATTGGCACAAATGTATGCTGGCGGATTTTCTGACACAGCTTGAAGCCATCAATATCCGGCAGCATAACATCCAGTACAATTAAATCATAGGTATTTTTCATGATTTTTGTCATAGTTTCTTTCCCTGTTGAAGCACTGTCGATGTTTGTGTAACCTTCTTTGTGTAAGATGGTTTTCAGCATTTTTATGATTCCAAGTTCATCATCAACAAGTAGTATTCTCTGCATAGTCACCTGTTATATCCCCTTTCTGCATTTCCTGCACTTTAATTTTCATTATATAACAGATTGAAAAAGCAGTCATTAGATAGATACATCCCGTTTTTTAAATATTGCAAAGCTGGCACCAAATAAAACAATTATATATATCAGCAATACAGATACCGAAAAGCCTATTGTCATTTCTTCCCGCGGCTGTAAATGAAAGATATACAAACTCATGTCGCTGTTTGCAAAGGGAAGAAATTTCAGCCATGCCAGCTTTGATGTGGCTTCAATCATTGAATTTCCTAAAATCATAAGCAGAAGAGAGCTGCCAACCGCTACTGCACTGCTTTTCAAAATGGTTGAGACAGCAAAGGAAATGGTCACATAGCTCATAATTGGGAAAATATCCAAACAATACATTTTTACACACTGCCTGAAAATATTTAATGATTCTATCTGTCCTTGTGAATTGATAAAAAGCTCTGCCGCTCCCAAAGTGCGTATTCCGCTTCCAAAGCCATATAAGATATCAATGGTTATATATGCTGCCCCTATGGTGAGTATCAGTGAAAATACAGCATATATGACAACTGCTGTGTATTTTGAAAATAGAATTGCACCCCGGCTGTGTGGGCGAATCAATAACAGCTTCATTGTTCCATCCGTATATTCTCTTGCAACAATGTTGGCAGCAATAATAATTGTAAAAATGACAACCCATTCAAACAATCCCGATGAGTGCAGTAACGTATACCAGAGGTTATTTTCTTGTGGGGCTATATTGTTCTTCAAACGGTACTCGGCAATTGCCACTTTATTTTTCGCCTCTGCCTGCAACTGTGGTGATAGATCTGCAACCTGTAAACGTCCATTATTTTTTTCTATAATTTGCTCCTGTCCTGTTCTCCAATTCCCTGCAGTTTCCTTATTTATTGTGATTTTTGCAAAGACTGAAAAACTGACGGCGACAATAATCAGTAAAAGGAAAAGGATTTTTGTCAATCGGCCGCTGAATATTTTCATTAACTCATTTTTCACTAAATTGATCATTTCTGTTCCTCCGTAATTTCCAAAAATTTGTCTTCCAGAGTTTCTTCTTTCATCTGAATAGTATAAATTTCAATTCCGCATTTCATTAAATGTTTGTTCACTGATGGAATTTCCTCTTTTGTCATCTGAATTATAATATGCCCGGCTGGACTGGAAGAAAGTACATTTTTCCGCATGGTGTGAAGTAAATTTTTTGTCTGTGCAATTTGTGAGGTACTTACAATAAGTTCCACCTGTATTGAACCGCCGGATTTGACAAAATCATCTATACGCTGAATAGTTACTAACTTTCCGTGCTGCAAAACACCCACTCTGTCACACATCAACTGCATTTCTGAGAGCAAATGGCTTGATACCAGAACTGCAGCACCTTCCTCATGAGCTATTTTCTTTAGATAGTTACGCAGCTCGTGGATTCCCTCCGGATCAAGTCCGTTTGTTGGTTCATCCAGTATCACGAGAGATGGACGGTGTAATAGTGCCTGTGCAAGCCCAAGCCTCTGACGCATACCAAGTGAATAAGTTCGTACTTTGTCCTGCATTTTGTCTTTGAGTCCGATAATTTCAGCCATTTCATAAATACGTTTTTTGCTGATGCCGGGTGACATTCTGGCATAGTGCTTTAAATTTTGATAACCCGTAAGATATCTATATAAATCTGGATTTTCAACAATACCGCCAACATTCTGAATTGCTTTTTTAAAGTCGGTTGTAATGCTGTGTCCTTTAATAAAAATATCTCCTTCGGTTATTTTTATCAGTCCCGTAATCATACGGATAGTGGTAGTTTTGCCTGCTCCATTGGGCCCTAGAAATCCGAATATTTCTCCGGCTGGAATTGTAAACGACAGGTCATGAATAATTTCCTTTTTGCCGATTTTTTTTGATACGTGTTTTAATTTCACAACTGTTTTTTTATTCATATATATAACTGTCCTTTCTGTGCCAAATTCAAAATACCTTATCTGTATTTTAATAAGATTATAAAAAGCGAAAGTAAATGGACGGTAAACAGACAGTAAATGAAAGTTAAATTCTCAAGGATCATTGATAATGGAGGGCCGTCCATCAGCAGCCATATGGGTATCTTGGTACATGATATTAATTTATAAAGAAAGTATTAACTATGATAAAATTTTATTACAGGAATTTATAATGTAAATTGTAAGGAGGAAAAGAATGAGGGGAAGGCTTCTGATAGTTGAAGATGAAGAATCTATTGCAGCTATAGTAAAGGAACATCTTGAGATGGAAGGAAATAACACAGTTACTGTGCATGTGAAGGCATTAAGGGAAAAGCTCCATGACAGTGTAAAAAAACCCGTGTTTATCCAAACGGTGTGGGGAATAGGGTACAGGTTCCTGGGTGAAAAAAATGAGACTTAAAAAATGGCTTATATTATCCCATTTAGCTGTAGTCATCACTCCTATAGTTTCAGCACTTTTGCTGTATATGTTAATTTTAACCTACAATAAAAAGGTTCAGTTTACAGAATATATGAATGCAGTGGCCAAATTCAAATATTATGAAGAAAAACTGGGCAATTATAAAATCTATACTGAGGCGGATATGGAAAACAAGGATACTGCTGTGGATTATCAGGATAAAGACGACGTTAAAATCAATTTATACAATGGAAGTGGACAGGCGATTCATGCCCCCGGTGAGAATTCAGACTATACAAAGAGCAGGGAGGAAATCTATTCACATCTCTATGAAATAGTTACAAAATATAATTTGTACAGTTTGAAGAAACCTGTATTTTATAGAGGTGAATTAGTTGGATTTTACGAGATAATAATATATCGTGGAGATTTCATAAAACAGATAAATATAAGAACTATTATCATTGCAGGGATGTTTGCAGTCATAATCCTTCTGGTTTTCTTGACAGTTATAATTCTTTTAAATAGAAAGTTTAACAGGCCCATAAAGTTGTTGATAGAGGGAATGAACGATTTTGCTGAAGGTGGTAAAAAATCAGTGAAATACAAGAGCAGAGATGAAATAGGAGAACTTATAAAAAATTTCAACAGCATGAAAAAAGATATAGAGAAAAAACAGGAAATAATAGATTTCCAGCGTAAGACAAAACAATATATGATATCGGCAGTTTCGCATGATCTAAAGACTCCTCTTACATCAATAAGGGCATATGCCGAGTCAATTTACAATGAAAGAGATCTTGATATGCCAAAAATAAAGAGCAGGTCTTCAATTATATTGAATAAAAGTGATTACATGAAAAGGATGATAGACGATCTCATGCTGTATACTGTACTTACATCCGATTATAAAGTGAATTTTGTAGAAGTATGGGGAAATGAGTTCTTTGAAATGCTGTTTTCAGGTTATGAGCAAAATTGTGAAAATCGCAATATAAAACTTGAAGTAGATATAGATGCCGACTACACCATAAAGGTGGATGTAAAACAGATGACCAGGGTAATTGATAATCTGATGGCAAATGCATTGGAATATACTCCCCCAAATGGCCGTATATGGCTTGGCGCATTTTCATTGGGAAAAGGGCTTCCTCCCTGGATAAAAAAAGATTTTCAAAAGGATATTATAAGCTGGAGGGAAAAAGGATGTATTGTAGTTGTCAAAAATGACGGCAGGGGAATTCCGGAAGATGAACGAAAAAAAATATTTATGCCCTTCTATCAAGTGGACAAGGCAAGAAATAAAACTTCACAGAATGAAGTCGGCTTGGGACTGAGTATTGTAAAGTTGGTTATAAAAAAGCATTGTGGTGAAATAAAGCTATTTTCAGATGAAAATAGCACGGCATTTGTATGCTGGTTTCCTATATATAGTAAAGGAGAGGATTGAGATGTCAATTAAAAAAATATTTATAATACCTGTTATAGGAATATTGTCTATAACTGGCTTATTTGGAGGATGCAATCTGGATAAGAAGACCATTATTCCGGAGGATGTGATAAAAAAGGCCGTCAGTGCCAGTGAAAAACCCAAGTCCTATTATGGTGAATATAAAATGAAGATTTATGAAAACAATAAAATAAAAGAGACTGTATCTGCCAGAGAATGGATTGATAATTCCAACGATGTGGTGAAAAGGCGTATAGAATTAAAGGACAATTCATCTGGAACGACCATATCAACAAATGATGGTAAAAATATTATAGTATATATAAAAGAACAAAAGCAGGCTATGACTATGAGTCTTGAAAGCCCCGCGGCAAACGGTGCAGATGATGTACTGGGAGGAAACTACAAAAATCAATTGTTGAAACAACTGGCAGGTATGAGTAAAACCCATAATATTACTTTTCAGGGCGAAGAGAATGTGCTAGATAGGAAGGCCTATCATATCAAGGCGGAGCCAAAACAAAAGGATACTATTCTGGGTACTTTGGACTACTGGGTGGATGAAGAGAGCTGGATCGTTTCAAAAGCTGTAACTGCTTCAAAAAACAGTAAAACAGAGATACAGTATTCAAAGCTTGATTTTTCACCTAAGCTGGACAGCAGTTTATTCTCCCAGAAGCTTCCTGATAATATAAAAGTTGAAAATATGAATAATCAAATCAAAAATTCAGAAAATGTTATAACCCTCGATGAGGCAGTAAAGCTTGTTGGGAAACCCATACTTTATCTTCCGGAAGGAGGAGCATATAAACTTAAAGATGTTAAATCTTTGCATTATGATAAATCAGAAGGAGTAAATGAAATAAATCAGAGCTATGAAAAAGATGGTGCCGTAGCATTTGTGCTCACTGCAGTAAATCCCAAAGATACCGGAGAAAAATCGGATGATGCAAAACTACCTGGCGAAAAGGAAATGCAGGTACGGGGTAAAAAGGGAAGTGTAATGGATGATACTATAAAAACTGTAAGCTGGAGTGAAGATGGATTCAACTACAATATTTTACTTCAGGATCCAAAGATGTCTTTGGATGATGCGGTTAAAATAGCTGACAGTCTTCTGCTGAAAAAATAATATATAAGGAGTTATCTTAGATGGCAAATCAAGTTCTGAAAAGGATAACTCCTTATCATTTTTATCTCTCCTTCCAATTTAATAATAATGATGAGTTTAAAATAACCAATACTGATCCAGCATTATGTACAAGTGCACCTACTACTGGACCTAATACTCCTAGTATAGCTAAAGCAACAGCAATAAAATTCAATGTCATGGAGAATGTTAAATTCAATTTGATGGTTTTTGTTACTTTTTTAGCTAGATTTAGCAAGTGAGGTATACATTTTATATCATCTCTAATAAGTGCAATATCAGCGGCATCAATTGCAATATCACTACCAATTCCACCCATAGCTATTCCAACATAGGCTTTTTTTAGAGCTAGAGCGTCATTGACACCGTCGCCAACCATACATACAGGTTCGTTTTTAAGTTGGTATTTTTCTATTGCAGATATTTTATCTTCCGGCAGGCAATTAGAACACACGTCATTTATTCCAACAAGTTTTGCAATATGGTACGCTGCCTGGCGATTATCTCCTGTAAGTAAAATACTTTTTACTTCATTTCTTTCAATATCTTTAATCATGTCAACGGCATCTTCTCTAAGAGTATCAGAAAGTGCTATAAAGCCTGATGCATTACCATTAATTGAAATATACATAATTGTGCAGCCCACATCTTTATATCTAAAAGCCTTTTCCTCCATTTGTTCTGGTATTGAAATGCTGTTGTCTATCATCATTTCAATATTTCCGGCAAGAATTGAATGGTTGTTTATTTTAGCTTGTACACCTCTTCCGGCAATTACCTTAAATTCATCGGGAGCATTAATTGAAACATTGGAAATATTTTTTACATGTTCAATTATTGCCCTGCCGAGAGGATGCTCTGAACGAATTTCTGCTGATGCCGTCAATTGTAATAATTTTTCCTTGGATATGCTTGGATTAAAACTTTCGACTGTTGTAACGGATAGTTGACCATATGTAAGTGTACCTGTCTTGTCGAAAGATATTCTTCGTATGTTTGCCAGCCTTTCAAGGGCATCTCCCTCACGTATCAAGATACCGTATTTTGTTGCATTTCCTATGCCTGCCATTATAGCTGTGGGAGTTGCAAGAACTAATGCACATGGACAAAATACAACCAATATTGTTACAGAACGTATTATTTCACCTGTAGCAAACCAGGTAAGAATTGCTGCGCTCAAGGCACCTGCTACAATCCAGGTAGCCCATCTGTCTGCAATTCCAACTATTTTTGCTTTACTTGCATCTGCCGATTTTACAAGTTTTATCATTCTCTGCAGAGAGCTGTCTTCACCGAGTTTTGCAGCCTTCATATCAAAAGTTCCAAATTGGTTTAAAGTTCCACTAAATACCTGATCTCCAGTTTCTTTATCAACAGGAAGCGATTCTCCAGTCATTACCGACTGATCAATGGAAGTTTTGCCATTGGTGATTGTCCCGTCTACAGCTACAATTTCTCCTGCCAGGACTCTTATAATATCTCCTATCTGTACTTTATCTGCAGGAATTATTTGCTCTGTACCATTTCTTACAACTCTTGCAACCTGAGGGGTAAGATGTACAAGTTTTTCAATACCTGCACGAGCTTTGCTGACGGTTCTTTCCTCAAGGAATGCGCCTATAGTCATAATAAAGGCAACTTCTCCGGCAGCAAATATCTGATTGATTATAATGGAGGCAATCAATGCTATAGATACCAGTAAGTCAGCTTTGATATCAAATTTTGTGACAAGACCAACAATAGCTTCTTTTACAATTGGTATTCCACATAAGACAATTGAAGTCCATGCAGCATCCAGAGGCAAATTACCAATATTAAAGAAACTGATAACAAGTGATAGACCTGACAAAAACATAAATAGGATAGCACGTTTTTCTTCATCCCTAAGAAAATTTTTTACTTTTTCCATAAGCACTCCTTTATCCGAACGCTACCATTGCTAATACTCCCAACTTCTTAAAGTGGGAGATAAGCACTGCTATGCGCCTGGATAAGTTCTTCTAAGGTTCAGGTGGAGAAAAGTATTCCTTATTAGCAAACTCCACCTGAGCCTAAGAATCACTTAATTTTCATATTATACATATACCCCTATATGTATAATATAACCTGTTTATTTTTTTGTCAAATAAAAAAACTGTTTATTTTTATATAAACAGTCTGAAATATTTAAGACATTCGTGAAAAATGCTCCAATGCCTTTGCAAATTGAGCTATTGTTTTTTCCGCATCTCCATGCTGAATTCCATCTCTGACGCAGTGATTCAAATGGCCTTCCAAAACTATTTGACCTACTTTATGCATTGCGCTTTTAGCTGCATTGATCTGTATTAAAATATCTTCACAGGGAATATCTTCATCAATCATTTTATCAATAGCATTTATCTGTCCTATGATTTTTTTAATACGTCTATGTAAATTTTCGGAGTCCATACATTGTTTCATAATTTTCACCTTTTCTAATATGTAGTTTAACTTTATTATACAATATAGTAGATAAAAAATATATCAGGAATAAAGAAATTGCTTAAATTTATACAGTAGCATTAAATATTGCCTGGAGAAGTTCAAAATAGTAGGAGGAAGATGGTTATGAAATTGAAGAATACAAAACGAAATTTACAAGTTTTATTAGGAAGTACTAAAGTAAGTAATGTGCCTAAAATTGATGTACATGTTCATTATTTACCTAAAGCCTATAGGGAAGCCCTATTAAACAGCGGAGAAGAAAAACCTGATGGCTTCCCTACTCCAAAGTGGAATGTGGATAGACATCTAAAAGTGATGAAACATCTTGGAATTGCTACAACTATGCTGTCAATTTCCTCGCCACATGTTAATTTTGGAGATGATGAGGCTGCTAAAATATTAGCACGAAAGGTTAATGAAGATGGGGCAGAGGTTGTAAAGAAATATCCTGACAAATTTGGGTTACTTGCTTCTCTGCCGTTGCCTAATGTAAAAGGCAGCATAGAAGAAATTGAATATGCTTTAGATATTTTGCATGCAGATGGTTTTACATTACCAACGAATACCCAGGGTATTTATATGGGAAATCCTTGTTTAGATCCAATATTTGAAGAATTAAATAGGCGCAGGGTGGTAGTCGTCCTTCATCCCAATAAACCTAGTAGTGTTCCGAAAGGTGTTAATGAAGGATTGCCTGTGCCCGCAATGGAGTTCTTATTTGATACAACGCGTACTGTCATAAATATGATATTAAAGGGAACCTTAAAGCGCTATTCTCATATTAAATTTGTTGTTCCTCATGCCGGGGCTTTTTTGACGATCCTGGCAGACAGGCTTGATCCTTTTCTTGAGTATATTCCTGTAGAAAAAGAAAAGGTCAATATAGATGTATATGCTGCTCTAAAAGGGCTGTACTATGATGTTGCAGGGTTCTGTCTTCCAAGGCAGTTGGAAAATCTGCTTCAAATTGTTGATGTAAGTCATTTATTATATGGGAGTGATTATCCTTATACACCGGAATTTGGTTGCTTTGCATTAGCAGCTCTTCTTGAAAAGACGGAGTTGCTTACTGATAAACAACGCCGTGCCATTTACTATGGTAATGCATTGAAATTGTTTCCTAGATTAAATTCCAAAATTAAGTAGAATGGATAAGATGTTGTTTGGATTGTACTTTCCCTGAATTGAATTTCCAAAATAGAGAAGAAAGTCACCGGATGCCTATGCTATAATTATAGAAAAGGGGGCGACAAGGTAATGACATTAGAAGAAATGTGGAAAGCGGTATCCGAAAACGATGTATCCTATGACGGTATTTTTTTCTACGCAGTCAAGTCCACTGGAATTTATTGCCGACCATCCTGCAAATCAAAAAGTCCAAAGCGGGAAAATGTGTACTTTTTTGATACAGCAGGACAAGCAAGAGCTGCGGGCTTTCGTCCCTGCAAGCGCTGCAGGAGCGATCTATTAGATTATCACCCCATAAAAGAAATTGCAGAAAAGGCAAAGCGGCTGCTGGACGATTCTTTTCGCAAGAACTGCAAGCTGAATAGGGAACTGCGGCAGTTGTGCATATCCCAGCGCCGCATATCTGAAATCTTTAAGGATGAGTACGGCGTCACACTGGCTGAATATATGAGCAGACTTCGTTTGGAAAAAGCAAAACAGTTGCTTTCAGATACCAATGACGAGATTATCAATATTGCCTATTCTGTAGGCTTTGACCGACTATCATCTTTTTATCGTTTTTTCAAAAATGGTACGGGATTACCTCCCGCTGCATACAGGAAGGAGTGTCGTAAATGATAAGATATGCATTTTATGATTTCGAATTTGGAGTTTTAGAAATTGGATATACAGATACAGCAGTTGTTTTGTTGAAGCCAGTGGAAAAAATCAACGCCGACAACAAACCTTCGGTGCTTTCCGATCTGGCTTTTAAACAGGTATGCGAATATCTCAAGGGACAGCGTCAAACTTTCGATTTTCCATACGAACTCCATGGCACGGAGTTTCAGAAAAAAGTATGGGATGTTCTTTGTAGTATTCCATACGGAGAGACTCGCACGTACAAGGAAGTTGCAGAGGCGGTGGGAAATCCGAAAGCCAGCCGCGCGGTGGGTATGGCAAATAATAAAAATCCGTTGATGATAGTGATTCCGTGCCATCGGGTAGTCGGAACAAACGGAAATCTTCTTGGTTATGCAGGTGGTCTTGATATGAAAAAAGCTTTATTGGAGCTTGAACGGAAGGGAGATCAGTAAATGGATGGCATTCGAATTCCGAGCATTCAAATTTCCGGCATTGACATGAGAAAGTGCTACTTCAACCCCGGCTGTGCATTTAGCATGTACAAGCCCGAATCCGGGCAAAAAATACTGGGTATGCTGAACAGATACTTTGGGTCAGTGCAATTACACAGCATTTGCTGCCACCATGATCCTAAATTACCTCATGGAGCTACTATCATCAATAACTGCGCAGGCTGTGATAGAAGATTTCGTTCCCTTTATAAAGGAATACAAACCATTTCTCTGTGGGAAGTGTTGGATAGCATAGAAAATCTGCTCCTGCCGGATCATACTGGGCTGACGGTTTCTGTACACGACTCGTGTTCATTTCGGTCCAAGCCTCAAGTACACGCGGCGGTCCGAAGCATTTTGCGGAAAATGAAGATAGAAACAATCGATTCCCCATACAGCGGAACGAAGTCCATATGCTGCGGCGATAATTTCTATCCTCGACTTCCAATCGAAAAAGTCACTGAACTGCAAAAGAAACGTGCCACCCAGATGCCCTGCCAAAATGTTGTGGTCTATTGTGTTTCCTGTATCAAATCCATGGTTATTGGAGGGAAAATACCACATCATATGGTAGATCTTGTTTTGAATGAAAAAACCGAACCGCAGGAAACGAGAATTGATGTATATCATGATGCGCTGAATCAGTATATTGAAAAGCACTAATTATAGTCGAGTATAATGGGAAATATAAATATCTTTCATAAATAACTGAGCACTTTTTTCTAGTCTGATTTTTATGTTATACTAAACAAATATGACAAACAGGAATTTATTTGCTAAGTGAACTAATCAGCTAATCTCAACAAGATTGTCCTCATTTAGAACTGAGGATGCTTTTTAAAACTGTTTCTCGTTCTAAATAAATTGTCATGTGGTATCTAACTGATTAACAATTTAACAAAGAGACTGTGGTTAGAGTCTTTCTTTAATCATCAAGGGGTAGGGAGTGATAGGATGAAACGGATTCTTGTGGTGGAAGACGATATTATGTTGAATTCAGGCTTGTGCTATAATCTTGAATTGGATAAATATAGGGCAGTTCCTGCACATAATGTGACTGAGACATTGGAAAAGATGAAGGGGAAAGTATATGATCTGGTTGTTCTGGATGTGAATCTTCCTGACGGCAGCGGATTTAATCTGTGCAAAAAAATCAGGGCGGTACAGGATGTCCCTATTGTGTTTTTAACTGCCCGTGATCTGGAAGAAGATGTGATGACGGGTTTTGAACTTGGTGCAGATGATTACATTATTAAACCCTTTAACGTCAATATCTTTCGTAAAAAAGTGTCTGCTATTTTAAGAAGATCTGAAAAAAAGAAGGATAGAAATGTTTATAGCATTGGAAAGCTCATCATAGATTTTGATAAGTTGAAGTCGACAATAGAAGGGAAGCCTCTTGTTCTCACACCAGGGGAGTACAAAATGCTTAAAATTTTTACAAGCAATCCTGACGTTCTTCTAACAAGACAGGTTTTACTTGAAAAATTATATGATAAGGATTCGAATTTTGTAGATGAACATGCCCTTACTGTCAGTGTCAATCGACTGCGTAATAAAATTGAAACAAAGGATAGGAAATATATTAAAACAGTTTATGGAATGGGCTATTTGTGGGATGATGATGGGAATGAAACATAATTTATCTACAAAAGGGCTTTATGTTGGCGTCGGAGTTTCTTTTACCATCACTGCAACTTGCTTTATTATAATTTTGTTTCTATATTCAAGAGATTGGATTATTTTAGGTACTGCAGTGGTATTTTCTCTTATATTTCTGGTTATTGTTATTTTGCTGCTTTTACTGCTTCGGAAGAAATTGCTTGCTTCTTTTGAGTCATTGGATTCTTATATTGACGATATGGTAAATGGCAGAGGAGATCTGTGGTTTAATGTGGAATCAGAAACTTTAATGGGAAAATTTATTTATAAACTCAAACGGTTGTATGAAATTATACAAAACAATAAAAATCGGATCAAAGAAGAAAAACAATCCATTCAGGGAATAATTTCTGATATTTCACATCAGGTAAAAACACCAGTGGCAAACTTAAAAATGTATAACTCCACCTTGCTGGAGCGTCAGCTTCCTATTGAAAAGCAGCGGGAATTTCATGTACTTATGGAAACGCAGATTGACAAACTGGATTTTTTGATGCAGTCAATGGTTAAGATGTCACGGTTGGAAACTGGCATTATCACTCTTTCTGTTCAGCCTGCTCCTGTATATGATACAATAGGGCTTGCTCTTGGAGGGATTGTCCTGCCGGCCGGGAAAAAGAATATCAAAATTACTGTAAAATGTAATCCCTCACTGTTAGTTCCCCACGACAAAAAATGGACATCAGAAGCTCTGTTCAACATCCTGGACAATGCAGTTAAATACACGCCCCCGGGCGGAAGAATATCCGTGAAGGTGGAGCAATGGGAAACGACAACCAAAATTGATATTGCTGATACGGGCAGAGGTATACCGGAGCAGCACCTTGCACAGATTTTCAAACGCTTTTACCGGGAAGATGAGGTGCATGATGTCAGCGGCGTCGGCATAGGCCTCTATCTATGCCGTGAAATCATTTCCAGACAGGACGGTTACATTCAGGTAAAGTCCAAAGTGGGCAAAGGTTCTATTTTCTCTGTATTCCTTCCGAATAAAAGGCAGTTCTGAGAGCTGTCTTTTTCCTTTCTCCAGTTAAAATGTCTCTAAACTGTGAGAATTGATTTTTAAATTGAAACAGTTAAGAGACATTTATCCTGTATTATTGTATGTGTTAACCAAGGACAGGAGGTTTTTTTATGAGTATATTGAAAGCAGGAGAGCTGAAAAAATATTACGGTACCGGGTCAAATATTGTCAAGGCACTGGACGGCGTCAGTTTGAGTGTGGAGCCGGGAGAATTTGTGGCCATTGTCGGTACTTCCGGCAGTGGCAAATCAACTCTGCTGCATATGCTGGGAGGGCTTGATAATCCTATTTCCGGCAGCGTGGAGGTAGATGGAAAGGAACTATCCAAAATGAACGACGATGAACTTACTATCTTTCGGCGCAGGAATATAGGATTTGTCTTTCAAAACTACAATCTTGTGCAAATTTTAAATGTGTATGAGAACATTGTTTTGCCAATTGAGCTGGATGGAGGAAAAGCGGACAGTGAGTTTATAAACAAGATCCTGAGGATGCTGGGATTGACAGAAAAATTGTACAATCTGCCCAACAACCTGTCCGGCGGCCAGCAGCAGCGGGTAGCCATTGGACGTGCCCTGGTCACAAAACCATCTATTATTCTTGCAGACGAGCCTACTGGAAATCTGGACAGCAAAACCAGCCAGGAGGTTCTTGGACTTCTTAAAATGACAGGCCAACAGTTTCACCAGACCATTGTGATGATTACCCACAACAATGAAATTGCCCAGCTGGCAGACAGGATTGTGCGCATTGAAGACGGCCGGATTGTGGCGTAAGGAGGTGAAAATATGTTTCAAAACAATAACGGTGCTGTGATAAAACACCTTGCCAGAAATGATATGATTGCAAACCGCCGGCGCAATATAATGACCATTGTAACCATTGCCCTGGCTGCAGCATTAATGATGGCTATTGCACTTATTCCGGAGGAAATTCAGCAGAAGCAGAAAAGGGATGAGGAAGGAACAGCTCAGGCGGTTTTTATGAATGTATCTGAAAATACAATATGCAATCTGAAAAATACTTCGGATGTCGAATGGGTTGGGCAGCAGTATTCAGTGGGTTCCATGAAACAGAAAAGTGCTGATATAGTGTTGGCTTATTGTGATAAGTCTGTGCTAAAGGCCTCTAAAATGAACTTAAAGGGAAGTATGCCTCAAAAGTCGGATGAAATTTTGGTCGAATCATCTTTTCTTTCCCATATGGGCAGTAGGGCAAAACCAGGAGACAGGCTTTTGTTGGATCTTGGCGGCGGAAAAAAGGAATATAAGATTTCAGGACTGCTTCAGCAGCAGCTGGGTGACAGTGGAAAATATGCAATAGTTGTATCCAGGGCGTTTGTGGAAGGGCAGAAGGAAGCCGACAAGCTTTTATTCAATGCATATATAGGAATAAAAAATGCAGATTCCCTGACGGAAACGGAGCTCAAGCAAAAAATTTATACATTGGCAAACAAATTCCATATTACACAGGGCAATGTGTCAATTCTCAGCAGTCATTATCGCTTGATGAAAGATAATATAACATCAAATGTACTTGGTTATATTGCAATAGCTGTAATAGTACTTTTTGGTGCTGGAATTGTCATCTACAGTATCTTCTATATTGCAGTAGCTGGAAAACTCAGAGAATACGGACAGCTTAGAACAATTGGGACAACCAAAAAGCAAATAAAAAAGATGGTCCGCAAGGAGGGGAAGTATCTGTCTGCTGTTGGCATTCCCATAGGGTTGATTGCAGGTGGATTAGTTGGATATTTTATGATTCCAAAGGGCTGGAATCCGATTGGCACTTTATTTACAGCTGTAATTGTAGGATTTATAGGAACTTTATTTGTACAGATTTCTATCAGTACTCCTGCCAGAAAGGCTGCCAATGTTTCCCCCATGGAAGCAGTGCGTTATTCAGCTTATCAGAGTCAGACAAGGGAGAAAAAAAGTAAAAAACTTCATCGGAAAATCACACCCTTTCGGCTTGCAGGCATGAATTTTATGCGCAGTCGGAAAAAGTCCATATTGACTCTGCTTTCACTTGGCTTTTCCGGAATCCTGCTTGTCTGTGCCACATCGGTATTTGGCTCCTATGCACCTGAAGTTGAGGCAAAGCGTGATTTTCCCTATGGGGAGTACAGTATTTCCATAGAAGGTGATAAGGATACTTTTTCAGATAGCCGGATCCAGATGAACAATCCTCTTAACCAGGGGCTTAAAGATAAAATACTGGCTGTGAATGGTGTCAAGGATATCAAAGAATGGACCGGCATCCGGCTCAAATACGTCATGCCGAATCGCTCTGACAGTACTGGAAGCATTGCAGGTTTTTCAAAAAGTGAGGTCAACTTGATGAAGAATTATGTGACAGCGGGCACGCTTGATTATGAATCTCTTGTAGACAAAGCTGGAGTTGTTCTTTGTCATCCGGAAGTTTTTAAGGAATTCTATGGCTGGAGTCCCCAAATAGGAGACAAAATCAAAATTATTATTTTAAACAGTCAGGGGAAGAAAGTACAAAAAACCTTGACTGTAAAGACCTTTATTTCAGATAATTACCGCTGGGGTGGTTATAATTTTTGGGTGCCCGTTGATTCAATGGACTTCATTACGGGTATGAACTGTAATGATAGCTTGGAAATTGTGACCGAAAAGCAGGAAGCAGAGAAGGTGGGAGAGAGTCTTCAAAAAATTGTTGATACAAACCCCAACCTGAAACTCAACAGTCTCAAGGAACAGATAAGGTATTACAGTACGGTAAATCGTCCTGTATATGTTATGTTTTATGTACTGATTTCATTTATTGCTTTATTTGGAATTATTAATCTGCTCAACACAGTGGTGACAAATCTGATTACACGCAAAAAGGAAATTGAAATTCTGCAGGCGGTGGGTTTGAGCAGCAGACAGCTAAGCCGTATGCTGCAAATAGAAGGATTTCTCTATACGGCAGGGGCTGTGGCGGTTACATTGACACTGGGAACTGGTCTGGGATATGTTGTATGCATGATTGTAAAGAATTTAGGCATGGCTGTACACTACCGTTTTCCGGTACTTCCGGTTTGTATTTTCACAGCGGTTTTACTTTTTATCCAGCTTATTATTTCAAATTTTACAGTACGAAATTTAAAAAATCAGTCGCTGATAGAAAGAATTGAACAAGGCTAATAATAGGGCATTATGGTTAAATGTAAGGTATACACAAAAAAAGCACAGAGGCTGCCGTTCCCTGTGCTCTTCTTTTTTGATCCATGCAGCTAACGAGATGTAAATTTGCTGTATTTCATTTTAAAAATTTTGATCGTCTAGGTCCTGTGCATTCATCTTTTTCAATTCATTTTTTATTTTTTCATTTTTCCTTTTTTTAAATCGTTTCCTGCCATCTGACCAATCCCATAAGAGTAAGATAAACAGTATGCTAAAGGGTATTATGGATTGAAGGCTTAGTTTTGGTGTGCGAAAGAAAAAACACCATAGGAACAATATAAATACGAATAGTGGAATAATTCCACCAAGTTGCCAACGGCTTGATTCACTTAGAAAATACTGGAATATTAAAACCAGTGCTGAAATAACAAAACCTAAAAAGATTGTCATTTTATTTTTCAATAATTAATTTTGCAGTTTCCAGCTCAATTTTGGAATCTACTGCTAATTTTTTAATAAAAGTAATAAAAGGTCTATCCTGTTTATTACTATTTAGTTTGATTTTTTGTATTAGCTTATCTAATCGAAGACGAACAGTAGGATATGAGACATCGTATATTTTTGCAATTTCTTTTAGAGAACCAGAGTTCAATCGGAATAAGCATTATATTTTAATGAATTGCGTTGGAGAGTATTTATGATTTTCACTCGTTTTCAATTCTGCAAGCTGCTGCAAAAGAAAAATTGACAGCTGATTCAAAAAGTAGTACCATATTAATATAGTACGAATAACGTATTATATTAATATGGTACTACTAGGAGGAATTCATATGCCGGACAATAAAAATGTTTTTAAAGAAAATTCCAGGAAGAATTTTGATAAACAAGCAGAGCACTATGATCAGAGTTCTGATGGAAGATTTGTAAGCAAAATGTATGATAAAGTTGTGGAGATGTTAAATGGATTTCAAGGTGGAATTTTGCTGGAGGCAGGCTGTGGAACAGGAAATATACTGTCACGATTATATAAATATAAGAAATTCCAGCTATGCGGACTTGATATTTCAGATAAGATGATTCAGGTGGCCAGAAGAGACCTTCCCCAGGATGTTTTATTGAAAGTGGGGGATGCGGAATTTATACCCTGGCCGGAGGATTATTTTGATATAGTATTGTGTAATGCTTCATTTCATCATTATCCCAACCCTGAGAAAGTGCTTCTGGAGATGAAGAGGGTGCTGAAACCAGCTGGGAAACTGGTCATAGGAGATCCCACTGCTCCTCCTTTAATAAGGCAGGTATTGAATTTTATGCTGCATATATGTAATAATGGAGATTATAGAATATATTCTCCAAAAGAGATGAAAAAACTTTTGAAGACATGTGGGTTCAAACCTTTTAAATTTAGAAAGATAAATTATAAAAGTTTTGTCATAAGTGCATCTGCTTGAAATAATTGCGGGGTGATTGTTTGAATAAAAAATATGAGGAGCAGGTTGAAGAACTGAGCAGAATATGGCATTCCATGATAATGGAGCCTAATTATAAAAGTGTGGAATCTCAATTTTCAAGAATACATGGATTGAGCACTGTTGAAATAGGAGTTCTGAGAATTATCTCTGAAAAAGAGGACGTCATTATAAAGGATATAGTTGATATTTTAAAAATACCTAAAAGTACTCTCACAAGTGTGATAAACAGACTTGAAAAACGAAAGCTGATCAAAAGAACCATAAGCAGCAGGGATAAGCGTTCCTATAAATTAGTGCTTACCCAGGAGGGGATATTGGCACAAGAAGAGCATATTGAATTTGAAAAAAAATTTTATGCCAGAATAATGGAATGTCTGGATACTTGTGAGGAGAGGGAGGAGCTGTTGAAACTTATGAAAAAAATAACGTATAACCTTAGAAGAAAAGGAATATTTCAATAAAATCAAACAATTGTAGTTAAATTTGCATTTTTAAGAGCCTCTCTGAGAATGGACTCCATTTCTTCAGGGCTTTTTTTAGCACCTTCCTTTATCCATTTTAAAAGTACATTCCAAAGTCCTCCCGAACTGAAATACAAGGCATATTCCAGGTGTTCCCTGTTTTTGAACAGGTGAAGGTGTCCTTTAAAATGATTGTATATGATAGGCAGGTATTCATTGAATTTCTGGAGCATAAGGTACAGTAGATCACTTTTATCCAGTGCCAGTAAAAAATCCAGATGATCCTTCCAGAATTTGAAATATATATGGATAATATTTTTGTAGGACAGATTTTGTTCACCGCTGAAGTATGAAATATATTCCCTGCATATATATTCCATTTTCAGTGACAGCACTTCATCCTTTGAATTGAAATTACGGTAGAATGTCCTTCTGGAAAGGAGTGCCTTGTCCGATATCTCCTTGATAGTTATTTTATTGTAGGGTTTATTCTTCATGATTTCCAAAAGTGCATCCGTGAGCCATTTTTTGGATTTTTCCGCCATGGGGTTTTTCTTTTTAAAGGCCATAATTCACTCTCCCGATATGTCACAGATCAGCTGCAAATGTAGCACTTGAGCCGTTTTTATTGACATGACAATTTTAAATTATTATACTCTAGATTAGAACAAGACACAAGTGTGACACATAGAGAGGAGAAGATTTATGTATGATATAAAAGCAATTGTCTGGATGCTGCCTGTATTGTTTATGATTCATGATTTTGAAGAAATTGTAATGGCTGAAGTCTGGAGCAGAAGATTTAAAAAAGAATTGAAGGAAAATACTTCTATAATGAAAAAGAAACCCTTCGGTTTGAATGGTACAAACTATTGGAGTACTTCGGCAATGTCAATTGCAGTGGAAATCGAATTTGTAATTCTTTCACTTGTTTCCCTGTTGTCCTGCATATTCAGCAGTTATTTCATCTGGTATGGATTTCTATTTGCCTTTACACTGCACTTTATTCTGGCACATTTTTATCTGTGTATTGAATTCAAGCACTATGTTCCCGGAGTCATCACCTCCATCCTGTTTTTGCCCGTATGCATTTATATCATGTATATCTCCCAGCTGTTTTTAAAATATAATTTTGCAAAAATATTTTTTTCATGTACTCTTGGAATTATATTGATGATTGCTGTACTTGTCATACTGCATGATGCCATAGGGAAATTCAGCAGATTGCTGATAGGATATTCTTTATAGTATGAGCTTATTCTTGTATGATCAAATCCATCACATCACGCCGCATGCTTTGAGGAACTTCTTTTGAAGGTTTACCTAAACGAAAGAGCATCTGAATAGTTTTTCCATTTGAGGTATAATTCTGATGAATGCTATTATAGAGCTTTTCCATTTCAGGATATTCCTCTAGAGTTTGACTTAAGGGCTGCATGGCCAATCCCATCTGATGGGCTGTCAATATTAATTTACTGTAAAGCATCCCGCTTTTAACTTGGCTGGAACGGCTGTTGTCTCTTGTGATAATCATGGCATAAGCAGGGGTATTTTCTGCTGATGTACGGGTAGACTGAATAAACCTGTCGGATGAAGCCCTTCCGCTGTTCATTGATGGGAAAACTGTAACCAGTCCCTGCATGAGATGCATCATGATTCCTGACGTACCCTGTCCTTCAATAGAAAAACCATAACGATAGTTATTTTTTTCATATTCGTTGGAACGAAAGATATTTTCTGATTCCATCATAAACCGATTCGTTATAAGCACCTTCCGGGAATAAGTCTATTGTGGTTTGGTATCCCAATTTACCTCCAGCTATCTTCAAATATTCAAGGAAAGCTCCCTGTGTGACCATCATTTGACGTGCATTGGGATCTACCTCAGGTGTTAAGCGTTTGCTGTCGGCATATAAATAAAATATCATGGGGTCATTCTTATCAAGTTTTATTTTCCATGGCTGCATGTTATGACCATTTGAAGACAACAGACCGTGGGACACAAGGCGTATCCTTGGATCGTCAAATTTTTGTGAATAAGTTTTTTGCCATGGTTCTAAATATTTTGGCTGTTCAAAAATACCGCTTATAAGAAGTAAAGATGTAAAAGCAATAATAAATAGTGCTCCAATGCATAAAAATATTATGATCATTTTCTTAGGTACCTTTCTCCTATTCATTTATGGTTCTCCTCATTTACAAATTGTATTGACCTGATAATAAGTTGAAAAGCTGATGATATCAATTCTTCTGGTGTGATTCCGTGATAATTCTCAATATAGTTTTTCTTTCTGTTGGCTGTATTATACACTCCAAGCATACAAGCCCATAAAACAAGGGCTGTTTTTTCAATATCTATATCACTGCGTATGGAATTTTCGGCAATGCCCTTTTTTAGGACTTTAGTAAGGTATCCCAATATTTCCTCTCCAAGAGCATAGCATTCTTCTTTTGATTTATCTGGAACTCCTTTTTGAAAATCCATTTCTCCGTTTTCATATTCCATAATTGCTTTAAAATATTCTGTATAATTTTTACTAAACTGATACATTGTCAGAGACATCTGCTTAATTTCCTCAATTGCATTAAAATTTTTTTCTTGTAAATCATTTTTCAACATATTAATTAACAACCTGTATCCCCTTATCATGACTTCAAAATAAATTTGCTCTTTACTATTGAAATATACATATACTGTTCTTTTGCTGAACTCAGCTTCTTTTGCCACATCATCCATAGTGGTATTGTCATATCACCTTGTAAAAAAAACTTTTTCTGCGCATTTTTTTAATGGCACGAAATACTATTAAGTGTATAATGTTTTGTATACTACAGAATAATAAGGGGGCAAATTACATGTATTATTTTAGCTTGTTTGAAAATGACCAACCAGTTTCTCATCTTTAAACTGAGATGAGGATTAATAGTTAAATCAACATACCTCGTCTTGGATGCTGTTTTATATGAAATAAAAAAGACGGAGGTTATTGTGAGTAATGAGAAAAAGATTAATTGGTTCCATATGCCTGTTTCTGGCTGCTTCTATATGGGGAGGAATGTACGTAGTCAGCAAATACATACTGCAGTTTGTTTCACCTGTCACATTGGTATGGATTAGGTATGTCATTGCATTTGCAGTATTGTTTATAGTACTTACATTCTTTCAACATAAAAGAGGTTTCAAGGTAACTATAAAAAAGAAGGATTGGTTCCTTATAGCGTGGATAGGGTTTATAGGGTATTTTATTTCTATATGCCTTCAATTTATAGGGACAAAGTTATCCAATGCCCATATGGGCTCGCTTATTACAGCATCGACACCTGTATTTGTGATTTTGTTTGCCAGATTTATTCTGGGTGAACTGTTTACCAGAAAAAAAGTCATCTCACTTATGCTGGCTACGGCAGGTGTTGTTATAGTTATAGGATTAGATGCTGAGGCTTTAAAAGATACTTTAGGCAATATAGCTCTTGTTGGGGCTGCAGTTACCTGGGCACTGCTGTCTGTTTACGTAAAGGTTGCGTCCAAGCATTTGAATTCCTTGAGTATAACTACTTATGCCATACTCTTTGCACTGATGTTTACCACGCCGTTTATGATGCTGCAGCATAACAATTTTTTGCTGATTTTAGGAAACTGGAAGACTATATGGGGATTGATATATCTTGGAGTTGTGTCTACAGCTGGTGCATTTTTTTTGTGGAATAAAGGAATTGAACTTGTAGATGCAGGAATTGGTTCTTTATTTCTGTTTTTTCAACCTGTTACGGGTTCGATTTTGGGATGGATTTACCTTGGAGAAAAGCTTTCACCAAGCTTTTTTATAGGTGGAATGTTTATAATCATTGCAGTGATTGTAGCTGTTAAAGAAGATTACTAGACATGATAAAGGGTACTATTACACAGCCTTTTCCTGTAATAGTACCCTTGTTACTATATTATAGATTTGCGACCAGTTAAAAACTCTTTTTATATTTTCTTTCAACGGGAATCGGTTATAATTTGTATCTACAAGCAGCACCTTGAAACCATTTTTTGATAGTTCAACAGCATTTTCAAAACTATCTTCTATAAATAGATCGCAATTTAAGTTTTTGGCTGTATCCACTTTATGATAAGTTCCCAGAACATAAATTCCATCATATGGTACTTTATTTCTGTTTAAATATTCACGTGTCAGGATTTCAAGACTTTTTTCCCTGGCGGTTACAAAATAGATATTGTTTGATTTTATAAGTTCCTGAATTATATCAACGGCGTCCTTGTTTATATCTTCTCTGTTATGAAGGGTGAATTTATTCTTATTGTAAAATTTAGTGTAATCTTCTCTGGATACTTTCAGGACTTTGTGGACTTCATACTGAGTAATCTCCTCCGAGGTTATATTTTTGTTGAAATATTTGTTGGCACTATCCAGCCAAAAATATGGATCAGTAATTGTTCCGTCAATATCAATGCATATATTCAATGCTTTCATAATTAATCACCTCTTTTGCAAATTTATAATTTTATATTAGTATATTATTATTAAGTGAGTATTAAAGCTGAGTTAAGTATGTATGTATTTATTTTCTATAGAGTAGAGATGAATACTTTATGGAATATAAAGTAAATAAATGGTATAATAAGTATATTGTGTAAATAAAACTGAAGCAAGGTGGGTGGTACTATGGGAATTAAGGGCAGAAAAAATTATGTGCTTTTTTATGTTTTTTTTATTTTGATAATGCTCGTTTTCGGAAAATATATAAAAATATTGAATGTAAATAACTCAATTAATATAACTACTACTCCCGTTTTTAATTCAATGCATAGACAGGATTCGGATAATAGATATACTCCCCTTAAAAAGTATTACATAATAATTGATCCTGGACATGGGGGAATGGATAAGGGTACGAGTTATGGAAATATGTATGAAAAAGATTTGACTTTAAAAATAGCAAGATATGCTGCGTCATATTTAAAAAGTAAGGGAAATGTGGTGTTTCTTACACGTAATGAGGACAAGCTATTAGGTCTTGACGAAATAGGTGATAAAGTAAATTCCTCCTATGCAGATGTATTTGTTTCGATACATGTGAATTCTTTAAGTGATAATAATTTCAGTGGTATAACTACGTTGTATTATGATATAAATGGATATCAGAAGAATGAAAGAGTAAAGTTAGCTGAATCGATAGAAAGAGAAGCTGTGAAAAACGATAGCTGGAAAAACAGAGGTATAAAAAGACAAAACCTGGCTGTGCTGAGATACAGTAAAATACCGGGAGTTCTTGTGGAATGTGGCTTCATAACCAATGCTGAAGATAGGGCAAGATTGTCAGATGAAGGTGTGTTAAAGAGGCTTGGAGAAAATATTTCAAAGGGAATAATTGATTATTTAAATGAAAATCATAAGAACTGATATTTCATTTTGGAGATTACGGAAAGATTGCTGTAGTATATAGTTGTACATGGAAAATTGAAAATATGAAAGTTATAAATTATATAGTGCATTTGGGAGTGCATTCTCTTTACTGTAACATTAATATGGAGTAATATATTTAATGGGACTTTTGAACTAGCAAGCCTGATTTAAAAACAGAAGATCATTATGAAATTTCATATCTATATATCTTATATTGTTAAGTAGAAAATTGGAGGAGGAAATAAAATTGAGTTTGAATATAGTTTTATTTGAACCTGAAATACCACAGAATACCGGCAATATTGCACGAACATGTGTACTTACGGGTTCCAGACTTCATCTTATAAAACCTCTTGGGTTTAGTTTAGATGAAAAGCATTTGAGAAGAGCGGGACTGGATTATTGGAAGTACCTGGATTTGAATTTATATGACTCTTATGAAGAACTTAGGGAAAAATATAAAAAAAATTCGTTTTATTTTTCTACTACCCATGGTAAAAATTTTTATCATCATGCTAAATTTAAAGATGAAGATTTTATAGTATTTGGAAGGGAGAGCTGTGGGCTGCCTGATGAAATAAGGAATAGCGATCCTGAAAGATGCATTAGAGTTCCTATGATAAAAACTAGTACCCGCTCTTTAAATTTGTCCAATACTGTGGCCATAGTTGCCTACGAGGCATTAAAGCAATTGAGCTTTCCAAATATGAAGTAAGGTGGAACTTGTATTAAAGGTGGAAAATATAAAAATAATTACAGACAGCAGAGTGGATCTACCTGAAAATACAATAAAAAGTACGATTCATCTAAAATGAGTGTGTACATATCAATCTGCATGTATTGGAAAAGAAATAACTGAAAGGCTTTTTATGATATAAAAAAAGATTAAATGTATAGTGTATCCATAAAATATTAAATTGCTGTGCCATTTATAAACGCCTCGCAAAATGGTTTAGGGCTCTTATAAAATAAGAGCTCTTTCTTTTTTGTCATCAAAAATTCGGCAAAAATAATGTTCAATATTGTTATTTTTGGTTCTTTATATAGATCAAAGAAAAATTAATAGGCCTTTATTTTCAGAAATACTCTCATTCGATATAAAAGGTTTTTTGTATTATAGTATTTTAGTACTAAATTCTGTTTTTATATTTATCGATAAAAAACTTTTAATAAAATTTTTATTAATTTTATTACTTCATGATATAATAAAAGTAAAGAAATAAATTTTAACTATAATTCAGGCAATTAAACATGATAATTGTGAATGGAGGTGTATAAATGTGAATATGGATTTTAGCCTTAATTTAACTCAAGAACAGAAGTTGATTATGACTCAAGAAATGCAGCTATCTGTGAAGCTGCTTCAAATGTCAAGTTTTGAACTTCAAGAATATGTAGAAAAAGAAATTCAAGAAAATCCGGTACTTGATGTTAAAGAATCCAATGCCAATAATAACGAAATGGAAAAAGATAAATTGGATTATAGGGAAATTATAAAAAATCTTGATTTTGACAATTACAGCCATCACAGTTATGAAAAAAGTGATGATGAGGAGATATCCCCATTTAATTTTATTTCTGAAAAAAAGTCTTTGAAGGAATATCTAAAAGGTCAGGTGAGGGATCTTGATGAAAATAATTATGTAAAGGCAATATGTCTGTATATTATAGAAAATATAGATGATAGAGGATACTTAGTGCTGGAAAATGGAGAAATAGAAGAGGAACTTAAGATTTCAAAAGATCTGGCAGCATACTGTGTAAACGTAATACAAGCCCTTGAGCCTTGTGGAATAGGGGCAAGAAATTTAGCGGAGTGTTTAAAAATACAGATAAGACAGAAGGGAATAGAGGATGAAAGGATATCTATAATAGTGGATAGATATCTTGAGATGATAGCGGAAAATAAATACAATGTTATAGCAAGAGAATTGAATATAGATGTAAAACAAGCTCAAGAATATGGGGATTTAATAAAGACTCTCGATCCGAAACCCTCCAGGGGATTCTATACCGGGGAGGATGTAAAATATATAGTACCGGATGCATATATAAGAAAAATTGATAATGAATATTATATAATTATGAATGATGATTTAACCCCAAAATTGACTATAAACTCAATGTATAAGGACATAATCAATAATGAAAACGATAAAGATGCAGTGAGTTATGTAAAAGAAAAATTAAATAGTGCACTGTTTTTGATGAAAAGTATACAGCATAGAAAAAGTACTATATATAGAGTACTTGAAAAAATATTGGAAAAACAAAGGGATTATTTTGACTATGGTGAGAGATATCTGAAACCCATGACTTTGAAAGAAATAGCAGACAGTATGAATATGCATGAGTCCACTATAAGCAGGGCTATAAGGGATAAATATATATATACCAGCAAGGGAACAATAAAAATAAAAGCTCTATTTACTACTGGAATAATAAGTGGATTTAATGGAGAAAATGTATCGGCGCTTATTATTAAAAATAAAATTAAGAAAATGATAGATGAAGAAGATAGGAAAAAACCATTGTCGGATCAAAAAATATGTGATCTGATAAATGAGCATGGTATGAATATTTCCAGGAGAACTGTTGCAAAATATAGAGAAGATATGGGTATAAAATCATCGAAGGGGAGAAAAAGATTTTAATTCTCCCTGTGTTATATGTTATTAAAAATAATGGTAATTTTTTTTAAAATACTATTTAAAAAAATCCATATATGTTTTATAATATTAGTGGGACAATTTATGAAATAGTGGGACAATTTAAAGCCCGGAGGTGTAATGTTGGAAGACATACTTAAATTTCAACAAAAAATAGTACCTGAATTAATAGGATTATTAAAAAAAAGATATGATATTTTAAGAACTATATACTATAACCAGCCTGTTGGAAGAAGAGTACTGGCAAATAATTTGGGCATTGGAGAGAGAATAGTTAGAGCAGAAATAAATTTTTTGAGGGCTCAAGGTTTTATTGAAATAAATGCTCCAGGTATGACGGTGACAGTAGAAGGTGAAGAAATTATCAACAAGCTTAAAGATTTCATACGTGAGTTGAGAGGATTGTCTGAGATTGAGAAGTTTATAAAAGATAATCTTGAACTGAAAGATATTATAATTGTACCAGGAGATTGTGACAAAGATAAAACCGTGGTGAATGAAATAGGAAGAACTGCTGCAAATTATTTTAAAAGCATAGTAAAGGACAATGATATAATTGCGCTTACAGGCGGATCTACGGTGAAAGCTGTCATTGATAATATTACTGAAGCTTCCAACTTAAAAAACGTATTGGTAGTACCAGCTAGAGGTGGTATGGGAAGAAATGTGGAAACCCAGGCAAATACCCTGTCTGCTAAATTGGCAAATAAAATTGCTGGAACGTATAAATTGCTTCATGTACCTGATAATTTGAGTGATGAAGCTGTGAAAACTATTATTAAGGAGAAAGATGTAAAAGACATAATAAAAAATATATATAATGCGGATATACTCATATATGGCATAGGAAGGGCCTATAAAATGGCAAAAAGAAGAGGGATGTCCGAGGATAAGATCGGTGAAATACAGTTAAAAGGTGCAGTAGGGGAAGCTTTTGGATATTATTTTGATAAACAGGGGAAAATAATATACTCTACTCCCAGTATAGGAATAAAGAATGAAAGAATAGGAAAAATTAAGACACTGATAGCTGTGGCAGGAGGGAGCAGTAAAGCAGAGGCCATGTTGGCCGTTGAAAGAAATAACCGTAACAGCATTTTGATTACTGACGAGGGGGCTGCCAGGCAAATTGTGAAATTTATCAAGTAATTTTAAGGATTAAAATAAATTTGCTATTAATTTAATTGTTAAATATAAATATTTAATTATTATAGGAGGAATTATGAATGGTTAAAGTTGGAATTAATGGTTTTGGGAGAATAGGAAGAAATGTATTTAAGGCACTGGTTAAGCATTATTCAAACGACCTGGAAATTGTAGGTATCAATGATTTAACTAGTGCAAAAACACTGGCACATCTTTTGAAATATGATTCTTTATATGGAAGATTTGATGGGACTGTAGAAGCAAAGGACAATTCAATAGTTGTAAATGGTAATGAAATAAAGATATTTGCAGAAAGGGATCCTAAAAATATAGATTGGGATTCATTGGGTACTGAAATAGTTATTGAGTCAACAGGTTTGTTTACTGATGCTACAAAAGCCAAAGTACATCTTGGCGGAACAGTTAAAAAAGTTTTAATATCTGCACCGGCTAAAAATGAAGATATAACGATAGTTATGGGAGTTAACGAAGAAAAATATGATGCTGCTGCGCACAATATAATTTCGAATGCTTCCTGTACTACAAACTGCTTGGCACCTTTTGCAAAAGTTTTGGATAGAGAGTTTAAAATAGTAAAAGGACTGATGACTACAGTTCATTCTTATACAGGAGATCAGAGACTGCTGGATGCTCCACATAAAGATTTAAGAAGGGCAAGAGCTGCCTGTGAATCCATGATTCCTACAACTACAGGTGCTGCAAAAGCAGTTGCTTTGGTACTTCCCCAATTGAAGGGAAAATTAAATGGATTTGCGCTTAGAGTGCCTACTCCTACAGTGTCATGTACAGATTTGGTAGCAGAAGTATCCAGAGATGTCACAGTAGAAGAGGTGAACGATGCATTTAAGAAAGCTGCTGGAACTGATATGAAAGGAATACTCGGTTATAGTGATGAACCATTGGTATCTGTAGATTACAGGGGAGACGAGAGATCCTCCATAGTGGATGGATTGTCAACTATGGTTATAGAGGGAAATATGGTGAAGGTTATTGCCTGGTATGACAATGAGTTTGGATATTCAAATAGATTGGCAGATTTGACTAAATATGTAGCTGATAGATTATAATTATTATAAGGCCTGGTTTTGTAGTTTTGACTATGAGGCCGGGCTTATTTACTATGTACTTAGTGGTAAATATAAGGTAAAATTTTAGTAAAGGAGTTGATTGCAGAATGGTTTTTAATAAAAAAACGATAGAGGACATAGATGTAAGTGGAAAGAGAGTGTTAGTAAGATGTGATTTTAATGTTCCACTAAAAGATGGCACAATAACGGATGAAAATAGATTGATTGGAGCTCTTCCAACTATAAAGTATCTGATAAGAAATGGTGCAAAAGTTATACTTTGTTCCCATCTCGGGAAGCCAAAGGGGGAACCAAAGCCTGAATTGTCGCTGGAACCAGTTGCAAAAAGGCTTTCAGAAATGCTCAAAAAACAAGTTATATTTGCAGCGGATGACAATGTAGTGGGAGAAAACGCAAAATATGCCGTCCAGGATATGAAAAGTGGAGATGTAGTATTGTTACAAAATACACGATACAGAATAGAGGAAACCAAAAATGAAGATAATTTTTCTAAAGAGCTGGCATCTCTTGCCGAAATCTTTGTGAATGATGCTTTTGGAACGGCTCATAGAGCTCATTGCTCCACAGTTGGGGTTACTAAATTTTTGAATACAGCCGTATGCGGTTATCTTATTCAAAAGGAACTTAAATTCTTGGGAGATGCAGTTGAAAATCCAACCAGACCCTTCGTTGCAATACTGGGCGGGGCTAAAATTTCAGATAAGATAAATGTAATAAATAATTTACTTGAAAAAGTGGATACCCTTATAATAGGTGGAGGTATGAGTTATACTTTTGCCAAAGCTCAGGGATATACTATAGGAAATTCCATGGTGGAAGAGGATAAAATAGAATATGCTGGAGAAATGATAGATAAAGCAAGGGTTAAAAAAGTAAAGTTACTTTTACCTGTAGACAATGTAGCGGCAGATAAGTTCGATGCAAATGCGAAACCCATTGTTACAGAAACGGAAAATATAGAGGAAGGGTATATGGGGTTGGATATTGGACCTAAAACATGTAAATTGTATGAAAATGCAATAGCAGATGCTAAAACTATAGTTTGGAATGGGCCTATGGGGGTGTTTGAATTTAAGAATTTTGCCAATGGTACCTTTGCCGTAGCTAAAGCCATGGCAGAATCAAATGCTACTACAATTATAGGTGGTGGAGACAGTGCAGCAGCTGTTAATCAATTTGGGTTTGGCAGCAGGATGACACATATATCTACTGGCGGCGGTGCTTCTCTGGAATTTTTGGAAGGGAAGGAATTGCCTGGAATAGCAGCACTTAATGATAAATAACAATGAGCGGGGATTAGAATTAAAGCTTAGTATATTTAATATTTGAACTTTGATTAAAAAGAGGAGGGTTTGATATAAATGAGAAAACCAATAATAGCTGGAAATTGGAAAATGAATAAAACCTTAGATGAGGCGTTGAAGTTGGTAGAGGAATTGAAACCTCTTGTAAAGAATGCAAAATGTGATGTAGTGATATGTCCTCCGTATGTTTGTTTAAGTGAAGTAATAAAGGCAGTAAAAGGAACTAATATAAAGGTTGGGGCACAGAATATGCACTACGAGGAAAGCGGTGCCTATACCGGTGAAGTATCTCCACATATGCTTAGATCCATTGGGGTAGATTATGTTATAATTGGGCATAGTGAGAGAAGACAATATTTTGCTGAAACGGATAAGAGTATTAACAAAAAAATTAAAAAGGCCTTTGAGTATGATATGATTCCAATAGTCTGCTGTGGAGAGACATTGGATGAGAGAGAATTGAATATTACCCATGAAGTTTTGGGGAAGCAAGTAAAATTAGATCTGGCAGGTATTGAAAATGAAAAAATTGAAAAGCTGGTAGTTGCTTATGAACCCATATGGGCTATAGGAACAGGCAGAACGGCAACGGATGAACAGGCAAATGAAACCATAGGCTATATAAGAAGTGTAATAGCTTCAATGTATGGAAAAGAAACTGCGGAAAAAATAAGAATTCAATATGGTGGTTCTGTGAAACCATATACGATAAAAGCACAGATGGCACAGCCTGAGATAGATGGGGCCTTAGTTGGAGGAGCAAGCTTAAAATCAGCTGATTTTTCAGCGATAGTAAATTATTGAAAAAATTTATTTGAGCTCTTTTAAAAGTTTTGGAGGTAAAAATGAAAAAAAATCCAGTAATACTTATAATATTAGATGGTTTTGGAATTTCTGAAAAAAAAGAAGGAAATGCAGTCAGAGCAGCGTATAAACCTAATTTTGATAAATATATTAAACAATATCCTCATACTGAGTTGTCAGCAAGTGGATTGAGTGTGGGATTGCCGGAGGGTCAGATGGGCAATTCAGAAGTAGGACATTTGAATATAGGTGCGGGGAGAATAGTATATCAGGATTTATCCAGAATTACAAAATCTATAGAAGATGGAAGTTTTTTTGATAATAAATCTTTAAATAAAGCCATGGATAATGTTATTGAAAACAATTCAGATCTTCATCTGCTGGGACTTGTATCAACTGGAGGAGTACATTCTCATATGGATCATCTAAAGGGACTTCTGCAGCTTGCCAAGAGAAGGGGTATTAATAGAGTATATATTCATGCTTTTACAGATGGAAGAGATGTTCCGCCATCTTCAGCTGCCAGCTATATAAGAGATATAAGTCAATATATGGATGACATTGGAGTGGGTAAAATAGCGACAGTATCAGGTAGATATTATGCTATGGATAGAGATAAGAGATGGGAAAGGGTAAAATTGGCATACAATGCACTGGTGTATGGCAAAGGGAATAAAGCTAATAGTGCATTGGAAGCTATAGAGAATTCTTATGAAAATGGCAAGACGGATGAATTTATAGTTCCAGCTGTGATCGAGACGAAGGGAGTTCCTGTAACCACTATAAAGAATGGAGATTCTGTGATATTTTTCAACTTCAGACCGGATAGGGCAAGACAGCTTACAAGAGCCATAAATGATAATACTTTCGATGGCTTCAAAAGAGATAGACTCAATCTGGAATTTGTAACCATGACTGATTATGATGCTACTATAGAAAATGTAGATGCAGCTTTCCAGAATGAATATTACAAAAACACTCTGGGAGAATATGTGAGTAATATGGGAAAAAATCAATTGAGAATAGCGGAAACCGAAAAGTATGCACATGTTACTTTCTTTTTCAATGGAGGAGTTGAAGTGCCAAATAGGAATGAAGACAGGGTGCTTATACCTTCACCTAAAGTTGCCACTTATGATTTAAAGCCTGAAATGAGTGCTAGAGAAGTTACAGCTCAATTATTAGATAGATTAGATATGGATAAATACGATATGATAATATTGAATTTTGCAAATCCAGATATGGTAGGGCATACAGGAGTTTTTGAGGCGGCTAAAGCGGCCATAGAAGCGGTAGATGAATGTCTGGGCAAAATTGTGAATAAAGTATTAGAGAAAGATGGAACTGTATTTATAACTGCAGATCATGGAAATTCTGAACAGATGATAGATTATTCTACACAAAAGCCTATGACAGCTCATACCACTAATAAGGTACCGTTTGTATATATATCAAAAAATACAAATCCCTTAAGGAAAGATGGCATATTAGCTGATATTGCACCTACGATGCTAGAAATTATGGGACTTGAAAAACCTGAAGAAATGACAGGTAAAAGTCTTATTTTGAAATAATATGTTTATTTGAAAGGAGTTGAGAAGGCCATTATTTTTCATAATGGCTGGTGTTTATGAAAAATTATATAGAAATAGTGGATGTAACGGCAAGACAAATACTTGATTCAAGATCAAATCCTACTGTAGAAGTAGAAGTTGTACTGGAGGATGGCACTATGGGAAAAGCAGCAGTACCGTCTGGGGCATCTACAGGAGAGTTTGAAGCTGTAGAACTCAGGGATGGAGAGACTGAGAAGTACAAAGGGAAAGGTGTACTAAAAGCTGTAGATAATGTGAACAATTACATAGCAGAAGAACTTATAGGGATGAATTCATTTGATCAGGTGTTGATAGATAAAACAATGATAGAATTGGACGGAACTGATAATAAAGGGAAATTAGGGGCCAATGCCATGCTTGGCGTATCTCTTGCATGTGCGAGAGCTGCAGCTGAATATTTGGGATTAAGTCTTTATCAATATATAGGAGGGGTAAATGCAAAAGTTCTTCCTGTACCGATGATGAATATATTAAATGGAGGGAAACATGCAGATAACAATGTAGACCTTCAGGAGTTCATGATAATGCCTGCAGGGGCACCAAGTTTTAGTGAGGCTCTTAGAATGGGTTCAGAAGTTTATCATACGTTAAAATCCATATTAAAATCCAAAGGGTATGACACCGGGGTAGGTGATGAGGGTGGATTTGCTCCAAATTTAAAATCCAATGAAGAGGCAATACAAGTTATAGTTGAGGCCATAGAAAAAGCTGGATACAAGCCGGGAAAAGATATATATATAGCATTGGACCCTGCTTCATCTGAATTCTATGAAGATGGAAAATATAATCTAAAAAGCGAGGGAAAAGTTTTAACTCCTGAAGAAATGGTGAATTTCTATGTTGAAATTACGGAAAAATATCCTGTGATTTCACTGGAGGATGGAATGGCTGAAGAAGATTGGGAAGGATGGGCAATGCTTACTGAAAAATTGGGAAATAAAATACAATTAGTGGGTGATGACCTTTTTGTAACAAATACTAAGAGGTTGAAAAAGGGCATATCTAAAAAGGTTGCAAATTCTATACTTATAAAATTAAATCAAATAGGAACCCTTACAGAAACATTAAATGCCATAGAAATGGCAGAAAGAGCCGGTTATACTGCAGTGGTATCCCATAGATCCGGTGAAACAGAGGATACAACTATTGCGGATCTGGTGGTAGCAGTAAATGCAGGTCAGATAAAAACCGGGGCTCCAGCCAGAAGCGAGAGGGTGGCAAAATACAATCAACTTTTAAGAATAGAAGAGGAATTAGGAGAAGCAGCTGAGTATAGAGGATTGGATGCACTTTATAGTATCGGGTAATTTTTAGGGACGGTGGAGTTTGATTATAAGTGCCTGGACTTCACCGTTTAAGTTTTATAAGAGATTTTATAAATTGAAATTAGTATTTATATATGTTAATATTAATTATATGTAGATTCAGGAAGATAATACTTTGCATGTAGTGGCAGGAGGTGAAGGGCCATGAATATTTTTTTAATGATTTTACAATTGATAATAGGAATTATGCTTGTGGCAGTAGTTCTTATGCAGCCAGGAAAAACCAATGGACTAAGTGGTTTCATATCTGGAGGTGTAGCTGAAAGCTTTTATTCAAGAAATAAGTCCAGGACATCAGAAGCCATGCTGTCCAGATTAACTGTTTTTTTGGCTATAGTATTTGCAGTTATATGTATAATTCAAAATTTAATGAAATAGCTATATTTGGAAGGAGTTTATATGAATAGAGTATGATTTACTCTATTTATTTTTTATAGAGATTTAAATACATTTGTTCTTAATATTGAATATTTTTTTCCTTTAATGTCAATATAATAAAAGGTGGTGAAAAGATGAATATAAAAGAAGCAATTATAAATTTTATGAAAGAACAAGCATACAAGCCTATGACAGTAAAAGAATTGAGAAAAGTATTTTGTATAAAGAAGAGTGAAATAGAGGATTTTAAAAAAATTATAGATCAGCTGGAAAAGGAAGGATCGGTAATTAGAACACGTACAAATAGATATGGATTACCTGACAAGATGGGGCTTGTTACGGGTAGATTTCAGGGTCACCAAAAGGGGTATGGGTTTGTTATACCGGATAATGAAAGAATGGATGTATTTGTATCTTCTTCTTTCTTGAATGGTGCCATGAATGGAGATAAAGTTGTAGTCAAAGTAATTAAAGAGGAGAATAACGGAAAAAAGTGTGAGGGCGAAATAATAAGAATACTTGAAAGAGCAAATAAGACAATAATAGGTACTTTTGAGGATAGTAAAAATTTCGGCTTTGTTGTCCCAGAGGAAAAGCGTATATGTCAGGATGTATTTATACCTAAAGAGTGTAAAAAAGGTGCAAAAACAGGAGATATAGTGACTGTTCAAGTGACCAAGTGGTCTGATAATAGAAGGAATCCAGAGGGAAAAATAATAGATATTTTAGGCAAAAGAGGAGAAAAGGGAATAGACATATTGACTATAATAAAGAAAAATAATCTTCCAGAAGAATTCCCGGCAAAGGTTTTGTCCTATGCAGAAAATATACCTGTGGAAATACCTGAGAGTGAATATAAAAGAAGAGTTGATCTGAGAAATGTCATTACAGTCACTATAGATGGTGAAGATGCTAAAGATTTAGATGATGCTGTATCTTTAAGAAAGCTTGAAAATGGCAATTATTATCTAGGAGTTCACATAGCTGATGTATCACATTATGTGAATGAAAAAAGTCCTCTGGATAAAGAAGCGTTAAAAAGAGGAAATTCAGTATATCTTATAGACAGAGTTATACCAATGCTTCCACGAAAATTATCCAATGGCATCTGCAGTTTAAATCCTAATGAAGATAGGTTGACTTTAAGCTGTCTTATGGAAATAGATAGAAAAGGAAAAGTATTAAAACATAATATTGTGGAGAGCATAATAAGAAGCAATGAGAGGATGACCTATACAGATGTCACTAAAATACTTAAAAATGAGGATGCAGAAGTTATAAAAAGGTATGATTATCTTGTAGATACATTTAAACTCATGGAAGAACTTTGCAAGATCTTAAATAGAAAAAGAAAGATAAGGGGTGCTATAGACTTTCACTTTGAAGAATGTAAAATAACGCTGGATTCATTGGGAGTACCCGTAAAAATTGAACCCTATGAGAGGGGAATATCAAATAGAATAATAGAAGAATTTATGTTAGTATGTAATGAGACCATAGCAGAGCATATGTTTTGGACTAGTATACCCTTTGTATACAGAATACATGAGGATCCAGATGAGGAAAAATTAATGCGTTTTAACGAATTTGTCCATAATCTGGGTTATGCAGTTAAGTGGGGGCAGGAAATTCATCCTAAGGCTCTTCAGGATATTATAGAAAAAGTAAGGGGGAAGAAGGAGGAAACAGTGGTAAGCACACTGCTGCTTCGTTCTATGAAACAGGCCAGATATTCACCAGAATGTGTAGGCCATTTTGGACTGGCAGCCAGGTATTACTGCCATTTTACTTCACCCATAAGAAGATACCCTGATTTAATTATTCACAGGATAATTAAGGAGTTTATAAATGGGAAGTTAAATGAAATCAGAATAAAAAAGTTAGCTAAAGAAGTTGAGTATGCATCAAGACAGTCTTCTGATACAGAGAGATTGGCTCAAGATGCTGAGAGAGAAGTAGACGATCTTAAAAAGGCAGAGTATATGAGCAAGAGAATCGGCGAAGAATATGATGGTATAGTATCTTCAGTTACTAATTTTGGGATGTTTGTTGAACTTCCAAATACAGTTGAAGGACTGATTCATATTAGCACTTTAGAGGATGATTATTATCTATATGATGAAAAGCATCTGAGCCTCATGGGGGAAAAAACCAGGAATATATACAAATTGGGAGATGAAGTGAAAATTCGTGTGTTAAAAGTGGATATGTTCGCACACGAAATATATTTCGAATTAGTAGGAAGAAACAGTTTAGATAAAAATTGAACACTGAAATAAAAGGGGGATTGTGATATTATCATGCTTAAAAAAAAGTCCAGTAATAAAACTCTTGCTGAAAATAGAAAGGCAAGACATGACTATTTTATTGAAGAGACTATAGAAGCTGGAATAGAATTGGTTGGAACGGAAGTCAAATCTATAAGAGAGGGCAAGTCCAATTTAAAAGATAGCTATGGAGAAATAAGAAATGGAGAAATATTTATAAGGAATATGCACATAAGTCCCTATGATAAAGGAAGTATTTTTAATAAAGATCCTTTAAGAGACAGAAAATTACTTCTTCATAAGAAAGAAATAATGAAATTGGCTGGATACACTACCCAGCAGGGATATACACTTGTTCCATTATCTCTTTACCTTAAACATGGAAGGGTGAAGGTAAATTTAGCAGTTGTAAAGGGGAAGAAAAATTACGACAAAAGAAATGCACTTTTAGAGAAAGCAGCCAAGAGAGATATAGACAGGCAGATGAAACAAAAGTATAGATAGGAGATCAAGTGATTCTCGAGTTCAGGTTAGCTTTTTGTTTTATAAGATATCTGAGGGATACCTTAAATAGAGATTTAGGTGAAAATATTCATATTTAAAGTGAATGGTACAGGAAAAGCTGTGAACTGCTCAGTATCCCTCATTGTACAATATATAACCAACCTAGAGTTTAAGAATTTTTGGGTACGGTTTTCCAGTCGTCTAAAAATCTTTGAATTCCTATATCAGTTAGAGGATGTTTAATCATTTGCATTAAAACTTTATAGGGAATTGTTGCAATGTCTGATCCTGCTTTTGCAGCATTTATAACATGGAGAGGTCCTCTTATGCTGGCTGAGATAATTTTTGTGGTGATATTGTGAAGCTTAAATATGGGAACTATCTCTTCTATGAGTTCAATTCCGTTTATTCCAATGTCATCTAATCTGCCCAAGAAAGGACTTACGTAAGTTGCACCGGCCCTTGCAGCAAGTAATGCCTGGCAGGCAGAGAAAACCAATGTTATGTTGGTTTTTATATCGATTTTTGAAAGAATCTTTACAGCTTTTAAACCTTCAGAGGTCATGGGAATTTTTACTACTATATTCCTGTGTATTTTAGCTAATTCTTTAGCTTCTTCTACCATTTTATCAGCCTCGAGACTTATAACTTCTGCACTTATGGGACCATCTATTATGGTGGTTATTTCTTTTACAACTTCCCTGAAATTTCTACCTTCCCTTGCAATTAAAGAAGGATTTGTAGTAACCCCACAGATTACACCCATTTCATTGGCCTTTCGTATTTCATCTACGTTGGCAGTATCTATAAATAATTTCATATTTTCAAACCTCCTTGAAATCAATGAATAATAGATCTAGAAATCATAATTATCTTCCAATAAATTACTAAGTTCGTTATTATTGAGTACATCTAATTCATCTTCCTTTTCTTTACTATCTGTATCTAGATCAATAATAACACTTCTTTTTTTATTTCTTGATAATTTTCTTTTATTTTTATCCTCTAAAGCTATCTTTATTAAATTTATTGATTCTGTAGGAGTTTCACATCCTCCAAGAATTACTATATTATTTTTCTTATTATATGTTATATATGTACTTCTATAAACTTCAAATAATTTAGTCACTTCATATGGATCATACCCGTCAATTTTTAAATTGATCCCCAAATAATCACAATCATATACATCTGGTTGAACAAACACACTATTTTTTATTGCCAGATCAACAGCAGTTTTAACATCTTTTAACCCATCATACAATTTTAAAATAAGTCCTGACCCATCTGCTGTATTTATTTTGAATGAATCTTTATTATCAATGGTACCATAGGCATGGATACCTATTATGTTATATGCCAGATCCAAGCTTTCAATTACTTCATTATTAATTTCTTTATACGTGTTCCTTTTATTATTATCTACAAATTTAACGTCATTTATTAAATCCATTATACTATTTATATCATTCCAACATTCCAGTGTATTTTTAAATGCTAACTCGTCTTCTTTTAAACTGGGTAAAATAGCCACTACATTTATTTTAGAATTTGGTAACACTTTTTTTACTATTTGTACAAAGGTTTTTATTGCCCCAGAACCTGTCCCTCCAGCCATAGTTGTAAGTACTACAACCACTTCTGTCAAAGGGTATTTGCTCAATAATGTTCCTATAGCATTAGCATTATCTTTTATCATTTCTTTGGATTTAGATCTGTCTCTTCCTGAACCATCTGTTCCTGGGTACAAATATACATTTTTTGTCATATCTGCATTTTTTAATGGTTTAATATCAAATAAACTGCTATTTATAAATAATCCATTGTATCTTGGATTCCTGTTTAGTAATCCATCTACAATGTTCCCAGCACCTTGACCTAGTGAAACCAATAACATTTTGCCTTTTTCCATAATTAATCACCCTTAGTATATTTTATATATATATTATCGAAAAAAGTCAGAGTAACATTATATTTTTTAAACTAATAATATTTTTTACTTAAGCTTATCTTCTAGTTGCTCGAAAAAAGAAAAAGGGGGATTAATTATTATGGATAATAAAGATAAATATATAGATACACAAAAAGTTGATCATAGAATTCAAAATAAGAAAAGAGGCGAAATACTGTACTATTCTATTGATCAGGTTGCTAATCTGTTGAATGAAAATATTAATAACATAAAATATTATACAAATATATTTGACGATCTTCTAAAAATTCAAATAGTAGATAAAGAATTGCGTTATACTGATGCTGATATCGATAAATTAGAGTTTTTGATAAAATTAAAAAATAGGGGCATGTCTCTTAAAGAAATTCAAGATTATTATAGCAAATTACCTTTGAATGATAATGAAGTTCAGCATCCAGGAAGTAATTTATTATCTGTTGAAGAACTTATTGATTCAATTAAAGAAGAACAACGAATTCAATTTGATAATTTTAAAATTCAGTTAAATGATGATATACAAAAGGTCAATTTATTATATATTAAAAATATTACCTCAGCAATTATTGAGGCTCAAAATAAAAGCCTTGATAAATTCAAACAGGATTTATTTGAGGAAATTAAAGAATATCTAAATTCTAAATTTGATAAAATTGATGAAATTAACTTAGATTTACACAACCAGTTTATTGACAAGATGACAAAATTTATATCTAAAAAAATTGATAGTAAAAATGACGAATTAAAACTTAATTTACAAGATAATTTTAATGGATTTTTTCAATCATGTTTAACTAATAGTGAACATTTAATAAAGGAAGTTAAAGGTTTTAAAAAAGTTATAAAGGATGCGTATTATACTCAATACCAAGTAGAAATGGATAATGCCAATAAAGGATTTTTGAATAAGTTATTTCAAATATTTAAATTCAGATAAAATTTAAAGAGATTAATTTTTTATATTCTTGTCCTAATAAAGAGAAAAATTTTAAACATTTTTAGTAGTATGGCGAAAAAATGTATGTCAAATAGTTTTTAGATATTGATATGTATGGTGGAGGCGAGGAGAATCGAACTCCTGTCCGAAAATGGAAACATTTGAGCATCTCCGAGTGCAGTCCCTAGTTTGACATTCCCTCCTTCAGACGCTTAAGGACAGGCTTCTGAATTCAGTAGCTTCATAATTTCCGTTTCCAGGTCAAAGCTTTGCTGGACTCGGTACCCCGCTGTCGGCGCCAGACACTGGAGCGCGGGAAATCCAGGCTGACGGCTAGCAGACTATGCTGCTAAAGCTAAATTTTCGTTATTATTTGCGTTTAAATTTAATCCCATAGTTTTTTAACGCGGGTCCACAGGTTCCCTCGACTCGCTTCTCAAACACATCTCATCCCCGTCGAAACCATTGCGCCCCCAGGTTATAAGATATATTGCTCTAATACTGCATACAGCAACAAACTGATGCAGTATTAAATTATATCATCTAACCTTCAATAAGTCAACTTAAAAATTTTATATTCATATTAAAAATGATGCAAATATAGTAGTTACCACTAAGCCTATTATAACTGGTATTAGATTTCTTTTGGCAAGTTCAAAGGGATTTACCTTACATATAGCTGCAACAGGTATTACAGCCCAGGGAATTATAGTTCCGCCTCCAACCCATATACCTGCTATTTGGCCCATAGCTGTCAATGTAGATACACCACCTCCTATTGCTGTGGAAAATAATTTTGCTATAGATCCTACTAGTGGTATACCTGAAAACCCTGAACCGTCCAGTCCCGTTATAGCACCAACCGCAGTTAAAGTACCAGATGCCAGAAGAGGATTGGCAGGCGCTATATTTGAGAAAGCTACTCCCAGGTCATTGACAATGCCGTTAGAGGATGCAGGAAGTACCTTTCCAAATATTTCAGTGAAAGCTGAATCTCCGAGGTAAAAAAAGGCTGCTATAGGAATGACTATACCAAATATTTTGAATCCGAATATAAGGCCGTCTACAATATGAGAGGTGATTTTTTCGAGACATCTTTTACGGTAAGCTATAATTGAAATCAAGCTCAAAATGAACACAGCAGTTCCACCTATTAAAGCTGTTGCATCTCCTCCCTGAAGTTTGAATATATACATAAGTACTATATCCGACAGAAATATAGCTATTGTCAATATGGTCAGTAATTTTCTCAAAAAACGTGGTATGACAATAGTGTTTTTTTCTCTTTCCATTATCATTTCTTCTTTTTGAAAGCTCATGTCTATATTTCCATTTTTCATATCTCTTCTCAGCATATAAAAAGCTGTGATTGTAGTGACTGCTCCCATTATTATGGTTAAAGGTATACTTGCAGATATAACACTGGAAACTTTTATTCCTGCCGCATCAGCTGTGAGTTTTGGAGCTGCTTGTATTATGAAATCACTGGACAGAGCTATACCATGGCCAAATAAGTTCATGGCTACTGCAGCACCTATAGGCGGAAGACCTACTTTTTTAGCTATAGGTAAGAATAATGCTCCTATTAAGGCTACAGCAGGAGATGGCCAGAAAAACCAGGACAGGGCCATCATGATGATGCCTATAATCCAATAGCACATCCAATAGGATTTCATTATTTTTTTAAAGGGAGATACCAGTTCTTTATTTATTCCAACGACAACCATAACGTTGCTCATAGCGGTTATTATAGATATTATAAAAATCGTAGGCATAAGCTCTTTAGTAGCATAGACAAAACTGTTAAAAATCCCCATGACGGATTTAGGTATGGAATTTGTTGCAAATATGCCCAATATGAAAATCCCAATTATGCATATAAGTGATATGTCTCGTTTAAATGCCATGGCTATAATTATTATGAAAATAAAAATTATATAGATGTAGTGTAGGTTTGTCAGTAAAATGTTCATACATGACCTCCGCATAAAATGAGTATATTATCAATTTATGCAGAAAAATTTTTTGGGGTGATTAAAAATTTTTTAATTTGCTAAATATGAATCTTTAATAACATGGTGTTTTAGAATTAAAAGAAAAAGCCACCAGTTAAAAGCTGGTGGAAATTTATTATAAAATGAGTAATAAAGAATAATTCAATATGGTCTTACAACTTTAATTATTTTACAGCTAAATTCTTTACAATAGCTTTTTCAAATATTTCAAGACCTGCATTGACCTGCTCGTCAGTCATACAAAGCGGAGCTAATAGTCTGATAACATTTCCATAAGTACCTGCATTTTCAAGTATCAAACCCATTTTAGCTGCATCGCTAATTATTGCACTAACTATTGCTGGATTTGGTGTCTTAGATTTTTTGTCAGTTACGAATTCAATGCCGATCATTGAACCAATACCTCTTACATCTCCAACTACATCGTATTTTTCTTTCCATTGGTTATATCCTTCTGTTATTTTGGAACCTATTTTAAGTGCTTTTCCTGGAAAATCTTCTCTTTCCATGATTTCGATAACTTTTAATGCTGCTGCACAACCAAGTGGGTTTCCGCCATAAGTACCACCTATTGTACCTGATGGTACTCCATCAAATATTTCCTTTCTAGCTGTGATTGCACTCATTGGAACACCGCAGGCTATTGATTTAGCCATTGTGATGATATCTGGTTCGCAACCTGCTTCTTTCCAATAATCTGAAACGAACATTCTTCCCGATCTGGAGAAGCCGCTTTGAACTTCATCAGCTATGAGCATTATCCCATTTTCGTCACATATTTTTCTAACTTCTTTAACCCATTCAATGGGAGCTGGAACAAACCCACCTTCACCTTGTATTGGCTCAACAACTATAGCAGCACAATAATCAGCTGGAGTTAATTCGATAAGTGCATTTTTTAATTTGTCTATATAGTAATCGATGGCATCTGATTCTGTCATTCCTTCTGGTCTTCTATAGAGGTAAGGGAATTCCACTCTGTATATGCCGTCTGGGAAAGGTCCCTGAGCAATAGCATAACTTTTTTTACCAGTCATAGCCATTGTATAGTTTGTTCTTCCGTGGAAAGCACCTGAAAAGACTATTATGTTTGGCCTTTTTGTGAAAGCTTTAGCGATTTTTACAGCGTTTTCATCAGCTTCTGATCCGCTATTGATAAACATGGTATTTCTAACAGTACCTTTTACCGGCACGATTTTATTTAGTTTTTCTGCCAGTGAAACATAACCTTCATGAGTAGTAATGTTAAACATTGCATGACAAAATTTATCAGCTTGTTTCTTGATAGCATCAATAACTTCAGGATTACTGTAACCAAGGTTAGTTACTCCTACCCCGCCAACCCAGTCAAGGAACTTGTTTCCATCTGGATCCTCGAACATTGCACCTTCTGCCCTAGACATAACAGCAGGATAACCGCATTTGATTGCAGCTGCACATGCAGCTGATCTTCTATCTATAATAGCCTGCCCCTTAGGTCCAGGGAGTGTTTTAGTGATAATTTTTGGTAGTTCATTTGATAATTTCATTTTTTAGACTCTCCTTAAAAATTTATATACTTTTACTTTTAATTTTGCATCTGATGGTAAGAAATTATTGTAGGTAATAAAAATGTCTACTAAAAAAGAGAAATATAAGTATGGTTAAATTTTAAATGTGAATGCATTCACTAATGTTTATGAGCAAAAAGAATGCCAAAAAAGGAAAAGTCTAAATATTTAGGCTTTTGTAGTAATTAAAGAATTTAAGATCACGAAAAATTGATATCTTAAGAAAATAAAATTCAATTATGAATAAAAATTTTATTGCCTTCAGCGAATTGGGAATGAGCCACAAATATTTAATCAATTATTTAATCAATCTATTCATTTATGAAAATGAATATTCATTTGTGAATAAATTTTATTAAAATTTATTAAATCATAAAATGAAATTCACATTATAATATTGAGATATTAAGTAAACCTGGTATTTTAATGCAGTATTTACAGGAATGGCATAATAATTGCTTAAAATAATAGTACACTCTATTTGGAGGGCAAAATATATAATATAATGAAAAATCTCTATAGTTTAATCATTTCGCATCTCATAAAAATAAATTTCCTTGATATTACAGGCTTGGTTTTCCAAATTGGTTATATTTCAATATATAAGAATACTGATATAATAGAATTACGATAGAAAATAGATAATTTATAGATATTTTGAAAGTAAATGTAAAAAAGTACATATAAATACTTATTCTTTATAAAAGGATCAATTATGGGGGGATTCACATTGGATAATTCAATAGATTCGAGTTCCATTCCGGCAGTACTTTATAAAGTTACGGAGCAGCGAATAATTCCTAATAAGAAAGCATGTAGGATACTGAAGGATAATTTATCTATTGAAAAAAATCTAAAAAATATACTTAGGTATTCTTCAAAGAAAGAGTTTACGGAATACTTAAAAAATATTTATATAATTGGAGAAAATGAAAATTTAATATCTGTTTATTTTTTACCATTTGATAAATTAGACGGTTATGAAATAGCCATTCTTCAGGATATTAGCATGTCTTTAATTGAAACTATAAAAACTAAAAGTGATAATGTGATGAATCTTGTGGAAGATGATAATGAGGACATTATTGTAACTGACGGGGAGGGTGTTATTTTAAATATCAGTAATTTTTTCGAGAAATTTTATGATATAAAAAAACAGGATCTATTAGGGAGAAATGTATTTGAGTTGGAAAAATTACGTGTGTTTTATCCTTCAGCTGCTGTAAAGGTTTTAAGAACAAAGCAAAAAATTACAATGCTTCAAAAAAATAAGTTAAATAATGAAATTTTAGTTACTGCTATTCCTATAAAGGATGCTAATGGCTGTATAGTAAAGGTAGTCTGTTTTTCCTATTATGTGCAAACATTTGTAGAGATAAAAAAACAGTTTGAAGTTTTAGAAAGAAATGGTAAAGTTTATACTAAAAAATTGAGGCATTTAGTTGATAAAGGAATAAATCCTAATCTTATGATGGGTAAAAATAAAGAGATGAAAAAGATATTTAATCTTATTACTAAAGTTGCAGATTTTGATGTAAATTTTTTAATTACTGGAGAAACTGGTGTGGGAAAAAGTTATTTTGCAAAGTTAATTCATAGTTTAAGTAAAAGGTCAAAAAGACAGTTTATAGAGCTAAATTGTGGTGCTATACCAGAACATCTTTTGGAGTCTGAGCTATTTGGATATGAAGGAGGAGCTTTTACAGGGGCTAGAAAAGAAGGAAAGTTAGGGTTGATAGAATTGTCTGATAATGGAACCCTTTTTTTGGATGAGATAGGTGATCTTCCTTTAAATTTGCAAGTGAAATTACTTAAAGTTATTCAGGATAAAACTTTTAATAGAATAGGGGGAACTAAAATTATTAAAGTAAATTTTCGCCTTATAACAGCAACAAACCAGGATTTAAGAAAATTAATCAAGGAAAAAAAATTTAGGGAAGATTTGTTTTATAGATTAAACGTAGTCAGTATTAATATTCCACCTCTTAGAGAGAGAAAAGAGGATATACCGGATATGATTTCGTATTTTGTGAGAAAAATTAATGAAAAATATGGTTTAAATAAAAGCTTTAATCCAGAAGCTGTTGATATGCTGATTAACTGCAAATGGCCGGGTAACATAAGAGAACTGGAAAATACTATTGAGAGGATCTTATTGTTGTCAGATGATGATATCATTAACAAGAGATTTTTAGAAGACAATGTGAAAAATAAATATGAAAAAGATTCTAATACTAAAAATGTTTCTCTAAAAGAACAATTGAATAATTATGAAGGAAAATTAATTTTGAAAGCCCTTGAAAAATATAAAACGACTGTAAAAGTAGGACAAGTATTGGGCATTAGTCAGGCTACAGCTGCGAGGAAGATAAAAAAGTATACCCACAGCTATTCATAAATGAATATATTTAATTATAAATGAATAAATTTGTATACATTGGTTGGGAGGAGATGATGATAGGATTAAAGCTATTCGTAAATGAATTATGAAACTATGTAAGAATATATTTGTATACTGTAGTATAAATGATTTTTGTAGTTTATACATATTTGGAATATATCTTGCTAAACGTTAATGTATGGATGCATTCACTATGTAACTATTTTAATAAAATATGTATTTTTAAGCAGCAAGCGTTCTGATAAATTAAATGACGATAATTAATGAGGAGGATATTTAAAACATGTCAGACAAAGAGATAAGAGATTATATTGACACGGTAAAAGAGGCAAGGGATTATATTAGCAGGGTATTGGAAAAGGTGAGGAAAAGAGATAAGGATGAGCCTGAATTCTTACAAACAGTAGAAGAAGTTTTAGGATCCATAGGACCAGTATTTGAGAAGCATCCTGAATATATGGAACAAAATCTTTTGGAAAGATTCTGTGAACCTGAAAGACAGATAGTTTTTAGAGTTCCCTGGGTAGATGACAATGGCAAGGTACAGGTCAACAGGGGATTTAGAGTCCAATTTAATGGCTGCATAGGACCATATAAAGGAGGACTTAGATTTCACTCATCTGTTTATATAGGCATTATTAAATTTTTAGGATTCGAACAAATACTCAAAAATTCACTTACAGGCCTTCCAATAGGTGGAGCTAAAGGTGGTTCTGACTTTGATCCAAGAGGTAAATCCGATAATGAAGTAAGAAGATTCTGCGAGAGCTTTATGACTGAATTGTACAGACATATAGGACCGGATGTAGATGTTCCTGCCGGAGATATAGGTGTAGGAGCAAGGGAAGTAGGATATTTATATGGACAGTACAGAAGATTAAAAGGTGTGTTTGAAAACGGTGTTATTACAGGAAAAGGCTTATCTTATGGTGGAAGTTTAGTAAGACCTGAAGCAACTGGGTATGGCGCAACTTATTTCTGTCAGGAAATTCTCAAACATGAAGGAACTGATTTAAAAGGTAAGACCGTGGCTGTATCGGGATTTGGAAATGTTGCATGGGGTGTATGCAAAAAAGTTGCACAATTAGGTGGAAAAGCTGTAACTATTTCTGGGCCGGATGGATACATCTATGATCCAGAGGGAATAGTTACTGATGAAAAAATAAATTACCTGCTTGAGATGCGTGCTTCCGGAAGAGATAAAGTAAAAGATTATGCCGACAAGTTTGGTGTTAAATTCTTCCCTAATGAAAAACCATGGGGAGTTAAAGTTGACATAGTAATGCCGTGTGCTACTCAAAACGACATTCATCTGGAACATGCAAAACAGATAGTGGCAAATGGTATAAAATTTGTATGTGAAGTTGCCAATATGCCTTGCACTAATGAAGCTGAACAATATTTCTTAAAGAATGATATAATACTTGGACCTTCAAAAGCAGTCAATGCAGGTGGAGTTGCAACTTCAGCACTTGAGATGGCACAAAACAGTGAAAGATTATCCTGGTCAGCAGAAGAAGTTGACGAAAAACTCCATAACATAATGGTTAATATATATAACAATTGTAAAAATGCATCTAAGGAATACGGATTTGGATATAACCTGCTGGCAGGAGCTAACATTGCCGGATTTGTAAAAGTGGCAGATGCAATGTATGCACAGGGAATATACTAATTAGCTTTTCAAAAGTTTTTAAAATTAAACAGTTTATGAATGATTAAAAAGAAACAGATTCAAATTTATTGAATTTGTTTCTTTCTTATATATGTAACATACAATTACTCTAGTTTATGTTACACCTATTCATAAATGAATAGAAAAAGTTATAAATGAATAGAACGTCAAGTGTGAAATTGTAATAATACATGATAAAAGAGTATTCAAATTTGAATAAGGACACAGGACAAAATCAATAAGTCAGGTATTAGATGGACTAAGATGTACAAAATTAGAAGACTATTAAGAAATTGGCAGTATTAGCGGTGATAGTGTTGGGATAGATAATTTTTCAAAATTTGGCATAGAGGTTGCTTTAAATAATATTGTGAATGCATTGAAAATTTATGAAATTAAAATAAGAGTTCCAATAAAAGATTTGAAAGGAGTACCAAGTTATGAGCGATGAAGGTATAAAATTAAAGGAACCCACTAATGAGTTAAAGAGAATATTACCTTTAAGATCTTTAGTATTTTATGGAATAGCAATGATTATACCCATGACGATTTTTACTACCTATGGTATTGCAACCACAAGAACGCATGGAATGGTATCGTTCACTTATACAATTGCTACAATAGGGATGGCTTTTACGGCATTTAGTTATTCAAAAATGGTTAAAAAATATCCTATGGCAGGATCAGCTTACACATATGTATCTAAATCCATGAATCCCTATGTTGGATTTTTTGGAGGATGGGTGCTTTTGCTTGCATATATGGTTTTGCCGATGCTGAATTATGTTGTAATGGGAATTTATTTTTCAAACTTGATACCTCAGATTCCTGCATCAGTATTTATTGTAGCCGCAATAATTGTTGTTACATGGGTGAATTACCGGGGTATAAAACTTGCTACAATTGTAGATACCGTTCTTGTATTGCTTCAGTTAGTGTTTTTGGCTGTATTTTTCATTATGGTAATCAAATATATTTTAAGGGGAGGAGGAGCTGGTACACTGGTGGATTCTAAAGCTTATTTCAATCCTACAGAATTTTTTAAACCAGGTGTTGGCATGCCTGCTATATTATCCGGCGCATCTATGTTGGCACTTTCTTTCCTCGGATTTGATGCTATTGCCACTTTAAGTGAAGAGGCAATTAATCCTGAAAAAAATGTTGGCAAGGCTATCATAATAGCATGTGTTGGTGCAGGATGTGGTTTTATAATTGCAATGTATTTTCTGCAGCTTGCCTGGCCGAATGCATTTTTTGAAATAGCTAATAAAGATTCTGCAGCAGTTGAATTAATAACTAGGGTCACCCACTCCATGGGAATGAAGATTTTTTTCACTGCTACTTTTGGTGCAGGACTTTTTATATCATCATTAACGGGAGTTGCCTCAGGCGCAAGAATACTTTATGGTATGGGTAAAAATGGAATATTGCCACATAGGATATTTGGGAAAGTACACCCCAAATATAAAACGCCTATGTACAGTATTTTAATAATGGGGTTGCTTGGCTTAATAGCAATAGTTATTTCATTGGAAAATGTTACGGCAACAGTAAACTTTGGTTCGCTGCTTGCGTTTGTTTTTGTTAATTTGTCGGTTGTGGCTCAATATTTTATTAGAGATAATAAGAAAAAGGGTATGGATATTATAAAATATCTGATTGCACCTCTTTGTGGAGCGCTTATATGTTTTTTCATTTGGGCAAAGGTGGATACGCCATCCAAAATAGTTGGTTTTAGCTGGATAATATTGGGGCTGGTTTATTTAGCCATTAAGACAAAGTTTTTCAGAGAATTGCCACCTGAAATAATGGAATAGGTTTATAGGATGGAAGTATTAATCGATTAGGGAAGGGATTTGAAAGATGGAAGTCATAAAAACAAAAAATCCAAGATTTACAATTAGATTTGCAGTACCAGGGGAAGCTGAAATGGTTTTGGAGTTTATGAGAAAGCTCGGTGCGTATCAGAAAATGTCTGATAAGATTACAGCTACTGAAGAAGATATTTATAAATTATTGTCAGATAAAAAAGGCGGGGCGATTTTTGGAGATTATGATGGAAAAACTGTAGCATTTATCTATTTTTGCCGTAACTCTTCGGCCTTCATAGGGCAGGCAGGTATTTATATAGACGGATTCTATGTTGATGAGACTATGAGATTTAAGGGATTGGGAAAAATTATGATGTCTTTTATGTCTAGATTTGCAATTGAATCAGACTGCAGGAGATTGGAGTGGGGATGCCTAAATTGGAATACTCCATCTATTAAATTTTATAAAGATAGGGGAGCCGTGGCTGTTGATACCATGACTGTGTATAGGCTTCCTCCAGACAAGCTAAAGGAAAATGCGGCTCTATTTTAGTAATGAGATATAGTCTAAAAGTTTTATAGAAATAAAAAACTTATTACAGAGTTTTAAAATAAATAGATAAGGAGAAGTGTTAAAAATGTTTAGATTAGTACCTGATATTTATAAATTTGATACAGCGGAAGAATTTATGAAATCTTTTCATATTGGTAAAGGGGACTGCATAGTAACAAATGAATTTTTATACAAGCCTTTTTTAGAAAAATATGATGAGGGTGCAGACAGCATATTTCAAGAAAAATATGGTGCTGGTGAACCCTCCGATGAAATGATAAATGCTATAATTAAAGACATAGGAGACAAAAAATACAATAGAATTATTGCTGTTGGTGGAGGAACTGTAATAGATATATCTAAGGTACTTAGTCTTAAATATACCGATGATTCCCTGGATTTATTTGATGGGAAAGTTCCTTTGGTAAAAGATAAAGAATTAATTATTGTACCTACTACTTGCGGCACGGGCTCTGAAGTTACCAATGTATCTGTTGCTGAACTTAAGAGCAAACATACAAAGAAAGGTATAGCTTCTGATGAACTATATGCCAGCCATGCAGTACTTGTGCCTGAAATGGTGAAGGGGCTGCCATATAAATTTTTTGTAACGAGTTCTGTTGATGCATTAATACATGCGACAGAATCCTATGTGTCACCAAAAGCCAACCCATATACTAAAATGTTTAGTGTAAAGGCAATAGAATTAATTTTGAATGGATATATTAAGATAGTTGACAGAGGAGAAAGTTATAGGACTGAAATAATTGATGATTTTGTACTGGGAAGTAATTATGCGGGCATAGCTTTTGGAAATGCAGGGTGTGGTGCTGTTCATGCTCTTTCATATCCTATTGGAGGTAACTATCATGTGCCTCATGGAGAAGCAAATTATTTATTTTTTACAGAAATATTTAAAACCTATTATAAAAAGAATCCTGATGGTAATATAAGAAATATAAATAAAATGCTTATTAACATATTGGGATGTGATGGAAACAATGTATATGACAGCCTGTCAGGACTTTTGGATAAACTTCTTCCAAGGAAAAAATTGAGGGAGTATGGAATGAAGAAAGAGGAAATTGAAATTTTTACAGATCAAGTAATTGAAGGACAACAAAGATTGCTGGTAAATAATTATGAACCCCTATCAAGAGAGGATATAATAAACATATACAGAAGATTATATTAGTATAATTAAAGTTATGAGCATGTTGGGTTCAGGATGTCATTATTTTTATTAGGTATAAAATAAGCATAGGTATCTATCACATCAGTGGTAGACATCTATGCTTATCTTTTAGATATAATCCCCATTTTACACAGATTTTAGTAATACCCTCTTATGTAGAATTAAAATTTTATTTCTTTAGAATTTTCCCCTGTTAAATCTGAAACTGTTGCTGTACCGTGTTCAATATAGAATATTTTAAAAATAGGATTATCTGAAGATTTGTATAATTTTTTTACCAGTTCTGACGAATTTAATACCAATTCTTTTTTGTCTTTATCATCGGAAAATATAACTTTTCCACTTATTCTTCCTGTGATCATATCCTTTGATGTGGTGCTGTATTCAATATACGGTGATTCGACCAGTTGTTTATAAACTTTCTTTGTGCTGTTAGTACAGAAATAGAGCTTACCTTTATCCCAGGTCATAAATCCAAAGGGCCTTACTCTGGGTTTTCCATTATCCACAGTTGCCAGGAATCCAAATCCATTTTCTTTAAAAAGTTTTATTATCTCGTCCATTTAATTTTCCTCCTTGATTTTTTATTTATTATAAATATAATATAATTATATGTTTAATATTACAAGTACGCATATTTATATTACATAGTCATGTAATATAGACTATTATGAAAGGACAAGGATTTGAATTGAATGATAAAGTTAAATTTTGCCCTGTATCTTCAGCTCAAAATGTATTGATGGGGAAATGGAAACTGCCGATTTTGTGGGCTCTTCACAATAAGACAATGCGTTTTAATCAGCTTCAGAAATTGATGACCACTATTTCCAGGGGAGTACTCACGCAGCAGTTAAGAGAACTTGAACGTGACAAACTTGTAAATAGAAAGGTATATAGAGAAGTGCCGCCTAGAGTAGAATATTCTTTAACGGAAATCGGCAGAAGCTTTATTCCTGTAATGATTGAAATTATAAAGTGGGGAACAGAATATATTAAAAAAACTAAAAAATGCAGTATGGATGTTTGTATATTGAATGGATTTCCATGTGAAGAGTGCTATAGAAGTGTTACTGGTATATCGTGCAGAACAAAGGATATTCACTAAAATACTTCAGCTGAGAAAATTTTATTGCAAAGACGGGAACGGGTATAGATTTCTCACAAATCTGTATCCGTTTCCCAGTAAAATTGAGGTTTGGTTATACTCCATGTTTTGTGGAGTGTTTTTTGCTGTTCCTATTATGATTTTTTGCTTCCTCCGTAATAGGGGTGTTTCCCTTGGATTTTTTAATCCTGGTCTTTTTACTGTCCGGCTGGCTGTCCTTTGACATTTTCATCACCTCTCTCTATATCAATCCTGCATCTTTCTTTCCTGTTTTGGCCTTGCCCTGGATTTCAGGTATAGGTTTTTCCCTGTTTTTTTTGAACTTGGTTTTTCTATTGCTTTCAGTTCCATGGGGCTGTTTTGGATCTGGTCTTCTCATCCCTGCTTTAGCCATTTAATATCCTCCTAAACTTTTAAAATATATATTATTTTTTACACAATTTCAATATGGTATGCATATTTTTTGTAATTAAATTTAAGTAATATTATTTGAACAAAATTGAAAAGATATATATGGATAAAATCATGAAAGAGAGGCGAAATGTTTATGAGGAAAAAATTTACCAGATTGGTAAGTACATTCATTTTTACGGTATTTTTTATGTCATTTGCAAATATTGCAGAAATACCACGGGTGTATTCCCAGGAGGTTTTTAATTCCACAAATAGTGAATCATACCTCAAAATAGATTCCAAGAAAAAGGCTAAAATGCCTAAGAGGTTCAGGAAAACCACGGATAATGTGGATAAAAAAGATGTAAATCTAAAAGGATTATCCACGTTAAATGCTTCGGGAAGTGCACAGTTTACAGGAAATAACATAAAAATGATGAAAGAACAGATAGGTAATGCTCCCATAGCTGTAGTTGACCTGAGACAGGAATCCCACGGCTTCATAAATGATCTGGCAGTGAGCTGGGTAGGTGAAGACAATAATAAAGCCAATAAGGGACTGAGTAGAGAAAAGGTTTTGAAAGATGAAAGTAAAAAACTCAAGAGTATTGTGTTGAATGAAGAAATTGATATTGACGGGAAAGAAATAGTTCCCGCTAAAGTTCAAAGCGAGAAAGAACTGGTAGAAGAAAATGGCATGACCTACATTAGAATACCTGTTACGGACAATGAAAGACCTGCAGATGAAATGGTGGATTATTTTATAAAGGTAGTTAAAAATATGCCCAAGAATACCTGGTATCATTTCCACTGCAAAGCCGGAATTGGAAGAACTACAACTTTTATGGCCATGTATGATATGATGAAAAATTCCAAGGAGGTCAGTCTTGAAGATATAATGGAAAGGCAGGTACTTCTGGGAGGTAAGAATCTTTTAAAGCCCATCTATAAACCTGAAAGTTTTTCCGGGGAAAGATCTGAATTTATAAAAAAATTCTATGAGTATACGAAAGAGAACAAGGACGATTTCAATACCACCTGGTCACAATGGCTAAAGGCCGGCGAAAGCTGATGAGGGAAAAAGCTTTCTATGATAAAATCCAAATATCATAGAAAGCTTTTTAATCATAATAACGTTCTTTTTTATTTGTAACGAAAAATGTTTACAATATTTAAACTTAATTAATCAATATAACACCTTATTGTAACAATAGAGCTATATAGTAAATAAATAAAGTTTGTAGAAACGGAGTTTATTTATGGATATGGAGCTTAATATAAATTCAGCAAAATGCAGAAGCTGTTATTTTGACAATTTAAAAATTCTTCTAATCACTTTAGTAGTAGTTGGGCATACCATTGAGCCATTGATTGGTTCAAATCCTAATATAAAATTAATATATAATTTTATATATTCCTTTCATATGCCTCTATTTGTTTTTATTTCAGGCTATTTTTCAAAGAATATCAGCAGTGATAAAAAGTTTTTTTCAAAAATCACCGGTATTCTTATGTATTATATCATTTTTCAATTATTATACTGTCTATTCAATATCTATGTGCTTAAAGAGGAAAATTTTAAAATCACTTTTGTCAATCCGTACTGGATTACATGGTATCTTCTTTCACTTGTTATATGGAGTCTTATACTGCCTTATTTTTCTAAAATAAAGTATTCAGTTATAATAACGCTTGTTATTTCCATATTAAGCGGATACGATAATAATATTGGATACTATTTGAGCTTATCGAGAACTATAACCTTTTTTCCATATTTTTTAATGGGTTACTTCTGCAAAGAATATCATATAGATACTGTGAGGAAATATATCAGAAAAAAATATGCTGTTTTAGGCTTGCTAATTGTTTTCCTGCTGATATATCTGTTAAACGATAAGATCGATTATAGATGGTTCTATGGCAGTTATTCCTATTCACAGTTAGACAGCTTAAATTATCCTGAATATATAATGCGTATATTTACATATTTTATAGCTGTAACTATATCTACTATTGTTTTAATTTTAATTCCGGATAAAAACCTGCTTTTTACAAAATTAGGCTCCAGGACCATAGCTGTATATGGATTTCACGGGTTCATTATTAAAATACTGGTTAAATACAATTTTTTTAATTATGTAGATTCTCTTATAAGTGAAGTGTCCATTATTATACTCTCGCTGCTTATTGTAATGCTGCTTTCTTCTCAATTTATGAATAAGATTACTAAAATAATAATTCACCCCAAGTTTTTTGAACAGATAAACTTGAGCAAAATTTAACGCGGGATTTACCATTAGTCAACATACTTGTTTATTTCATGTTTCCATATTAAATATCCCAGGCCGTTTAAGTGAGTTCCATCATAAGTATATTCACCTGACAGCTTATCATATTTTACAAATCTATCAAATAGATCTATGTATATAATTTTATTGCTGCTCAGTTTTTGCAGTTCATTGTTTAAAAATCTTACATCCTTGTTGGATTTAATATTGTTGTTTGGCAGGATACTTTCAATATAGATAATTGTATCTGGAGAATCAGTCCGTATTTTGTTTAAGATCTTTTTATAATTACTTAATATGTATGCTGGATCCTGCTTGTGCAAAAGATCGTTAATTCCTATCATCAAAAATATTTTTTGGGGATGCCCTCTGGTAATTGTGTTTAATCTATTTAGAATACCGCTCGTAGTGTCTCCATCGATACCTCTGTTTTTTATATTGGGATTATTGAATAATTCCCCCCACTGGGATCTGTTTGTAAGGCTGTCTCCTAAAAATACAATATCTCTACCGTTTATGTTCAAAGTTTCAAATTGGCTCTGTTTTGCCAAATAGTAAGCATTTTTTATAAAATTTTTATTTGTATTCTCCCTCTGAAAAACCTGAATTCTGTGATTTTTATAAATTGTAAATATACCAGAAAATATGAAAAATATGTTCAATAATATAGATATAAAACATATGATATTCTTTTTTTTCACCGCTGTGCCTCCGAATTGATATCCATATTGATTACATAACTTAAAAAATTTACTTTTTATAGTATATCTAATATATGAGTGAATGTCCAATATATTTTAGAAGGTCAGTAAAAGTATTTATGGCTGTAAAAGATAATTAGATGATCTGCTCCATAGATATGCTATAATATATGTAATTAAATGAAAATATATTTTTCTATATAAGGAGATTTTTAGATGTCTTATAAGGATTGTATTAAAATTTGGAGAAAAGGTATAAGTGAAGATTTACTTGATAGATTTTTTCTTAAATTCACGTATGCATCCAATAAAATAGAAAATAATGAAACCAGATTAAGGGATGTTGAAACTATTTTTAAAGGAGAAAAAGTCACAGATTTCAAGGGAGATAAGAAAACACTTGTAGAAATAGAAAACCATAGAGAGCTGTGTAAAAACATCCTGGAATTAAGTAAAAAATATAATTCAAAACTATCAATTGATTTGATTAAAAAAGTTCATTATTCATTAATGAAGGACTGTTTTTCAGAAAAACTGCTGGGTAAAGGCGAAAAACCTGGAGAATTTAAAAAGGGCGATTATATAGTAGGTCTGCATGATGTAGGGGTAGCACCTGAGGAGGTGGAAGAAAACCTTGATTCACTGATTAAGGAAATCAATGAAGTGAAAATAGATGAAGATAATGCTTTAGTGGTAGTGGGATATTTTCACTGCTGGTTTGAGACCATACATCCATTTGCTGATGGAAATGGAAGGACCGGCAGAATGCTGGTCAATTATCTTCTTATGGGAAATGACTTTCCGCCAATAGTTTTATTTGAAAGCGACAGAGAAGAGTATTATCTTGCCCTGGAATATTTTAATGAAACACAGGAAATATCCAAAATGGTTAATTTTTTGGAAGATGAAGCTTATAAGACCTGGATTAAAGACTATAATGTTAAATTAAAAGATTTAAAAGACTTTCTAGATTAAATTAAAAGCGAAAAAATGAGAAATGTTGTGAAGTCAGGGCAAACGCATGAGTAAATAAATTGTAAACATGGCTGGAATTAAGGGTTTAGGGCTTTCTTTAAGTCAGTTATTATAGTATGATAATTCATATAAATTTATATGGGGTATGCTGCTATGATAAAAAATAAAATGATAGATTATTTTGGGATTATAACAGATCAGAGACAGAAAGCAAAAATTAAGCACAAGCTGACAGATATATTATTTATATCTGTAGTTGGTACGTTGGCAAACTGCGATAGCTGGGTTGCCATAGAAGATTTTGTGAATGACAGGAGTGAATTTTTCAAGAAATATCTTTCTTTGTCTTATGGTATACCTTCTCATGATACCATACAGAGAGTTTTTGAATGGATTGATCCAAAAGAATTCCGGGATACTTTCATGAAATGGATAGGAGAAATATCAGCAAGCCTAAAAGGATCCATCATAGCAATTGATGGTAAAACAGCATGTGGGGCACGTAATTCTGGTGAGGAAAAATCACCAATCCATATAGTTAGTGCCTGGGCAAGCAAATATAGAATAGTCATAGGCCAGGTTAAAACTGACGAGAAAAGCAATGAAATAGCAGCATTCCAGAACTTTTAAAACTGCTTGATATAAATGGATGCATTAAAAGCAGGGGTATAAAACATTCTTACAGTAAAAAAGGATACCCTTATGACAATGCACCGATGGAATCATTTCATGCTTCACTTAAGAAAGAGGAACCAAGGATGAACAAATATATTGATCTCGAAGATGCAAAAATATCAATATTTGAATATATTGAAGGCTGGTACGACAGAAAAAGAATACACAGCAGGATTGGATATATTACTCCACAGGAATGTGAAGATATTGAAAGAAAGAAATCAGCTGTCTGATAAAAGAATCAATTACAGCAATTAAATTTTCAATCAGCTTTAAAGATAAATATATTCGCTCTAAATATATGTCAAGGACAAGCCATGGGCTTGCTCTGTATATCCTTGATATATATTTGGATTGAATTAAAATAGTTAAGGGCTATTTGAAAATTAAAATATATTCAGTTCAAAAATTCAAAAAATGTGTCTACTTTATTGACATAGATCCATAATTATTTGTATCCAGGATTGTAGTCAAAGCCGCTGGCACTGACGTCAAGCTGGTAACTTCTGGTGGTAAACTGCAATTTCGTGTACTGTGACTTACTCAATAAGCTAACCGCACTGTCAGGTATAACTCCTGCTCCGCCATAAACCAATTCTTTAGTATATTTACTGGAGTCGGTATACTCTTTCTGCTTTGCCACGTCTACATTGTTTACCAGTATCAGGGGTGCATTTTTCTGTGCTGACAGTGCATAATCAGAAAGAGCATCCGCAAAACCACTGCCACTTGCAAAAGTCACCGTATCAGAATCCATGCCGAACTGTTTTGCTATATTTAGGGAAGTTTCATAATGATCCCATAATAATCCATGCTCTGATGAAATAGAAGCGTTAATTTATCAGAGCAGATGGTAAATTGAATAGGTAAAATATGTTTGCTGAAATTAAACAATATAAGTCCATAAGATTAAATAAGCTGCGGATTCAGGAAATATTAAACATAAACTATAAGACAATAAAAAGTATTGGGAGATGTAATCGGAGCAATATGTATGGTTAGCTGAGGTATCGTGAAGAATATTTAAATCAGTCGGTGCTTTGTGTACATATTTCAAGTCTTTCATAAATTCTTTTTTATCCTTGGAAGCCATATATTTAATTGAATTCTTTAATTTATTTAAGAATATTGTCCCAAATCTAACATTTTGTTATACAAAAATAATGAGTATAGATTTGGTTTTACACAAATCCATACTCATTCCCGAATCCTTTTATGATATATTGGTATTAGATTATATAGTTCTTTATATGTTTTTTTACATAGTCATTTGGTATAATACTATTTAACAAATTGCCTGTAAAATATTGGTTAAATACTTTCCTTATATCATTATCTTCTTGTAAAGATTGAGGATCAAATTCAACTGTTCCTATATATTTTTTAATTGAATTCCATTCCTCTAAGCTTAAAGTATTTCCATAAAAGTTTACAACATAATCTAAAAACAGATCATAATATTTTCGCGATGTACAGTTCCTTAATCCAGCTTTAGTTTGCACATTCTCTACACCAAAGTGTTCACACCTGCACCAATAAAATCCGTCTTTAGAATCATTAATTTGCATTTTTTTACGCATTGATGATTCCAAATTTATAATCTCTTTATTCCTTGGACGATATAGATATTTATATTGGAATTTATGATCTCCACCTTTATCCAGTCTTTTTAACACAAATGTTGTGTTAACCTTTTGGACACCAAAATCCCCATAAATTCCATAAGCTAAAAATTGTGAACTGATCTTTGTCGCATTTGCACCAACTGATGCATCCTCCATAGCTGCCATTACATCAAAACCTTTTATTGGACTGAAATATAAGTGGTTCTTTTTAAACTTATCCTCGATAGCATCTACAATTTGAGAACTTCCCACAAATTATCTCCCCTTAATTGACATAAATTTAAATTAACTTTAGTTATATTACCTACTTGAAAAATACTTAATTCCTCCATTTTGTAAAATATTTGTAATACATATTTCTTGGAAAGTACATTATTAATAATACCATAGCTTAGTTTATAAGTCAATATAAATTTATAAACTTATTTAGATTTAGATATTTGATTTAATTTTACATCTAAAAACCCAATTAACATCTCTAACTTATTTTTTAATTTATTTAATATTTCTTCATCATCATTTATTAAAATTTGATTAGTTATGTTTTTAATTAAATAATCTATATTATTATCCAATGATTCAGTATTATTACAATTATAATCTTTAGGTGCATTTAATACTCTGATTTCAAATAGTCTTGATGGTTTGCTGGTTAACTCTTTAAATCCTCTATTATGATATAATTCTTTTGAGAAGGCACTTAATTCTCTTCCAGGTGATTTTAATTCATTATTTGATACTAGAGTTATTGTTATTTTATCTGATTTTATATCTCCATCTGTAATATTTATCTGTTTTTTCCCTTTGAAACGCTGATTAAAAATTTCAATACTCTCTTTTATAGCTTTATCTCTGGAATTTTCTAAAAAGTTTATTCCATTTTTACTTGGAAATGCCAAGCTAAGTTCCATTTCATATTTAAACATAAAATCAACCTCCTAATTTGTTTGTATGATTTAATTATAATACTTTAAGTTGAATTTGTAAAGTAATAAACTTAATTTAAAGTAAATTTTATCTGTTTCTCTATAATAAGAATTGGAGTTGTTACCATCTCCCATACTTATACGGAGGATGATTATATAAAGTCTACATTTCATATAGTAATACTTATCCCCAACTTTAGGAAGTTGGGAGTATTAATAATAATAGCACCCAGGTGAGTTTATAAAAATCTTCATCTTATATCTGCTTTACATAAAAAATGTACTTTCCATAATCTAAAATAAATGGACAAACTGTTAATAAAGTATTACGATATAGAAAACGATGAAAATAAAAACTTTAAAAAGGAGCAAAGGATAAGATGAATAGAAAGAAAGTAGTTAGCTTACTGTTAACTTTAGGAATATTAGCTACACCACTTGTGGTACCACAGTATGCTACAGGAAATCTAAATAACAAGGTTTATGCATATGACGGCACTATACAAAATGGAAATAAGGTGCAAAAAGAGCCTTTGCAGACAGACACAGGACTAGTTGGAGATAGCATTGTAGCAGAAGACAAATTGTCTGAGTCCTCAACCTATGACGAGCTTATGGCTTCACCATATAAAGTAGAAATGCCTGATAGTTTTTTAACTAAGGAAAGTAATGGTCAGGTTGCTGGAATAGATATGGAAAAATTAAATGTAGATGGTAAGATATATCACTACCAATTTAGTTTTGGAACAACTTTATGTAACCGGTTTATTGAAGTAAGAAAAATGTATGTAGGCGAACAGGGTGCAATAATTAGGGTTTATTCAATGGTATCTTTCTTAGATTCAGACCATAAATTTAACCAATATTCAATCGGTTCGTCAGCAACATCAGATTATAATTTGTATCCATATTTAGTAAAGTACACTACTAACAATGTAGACCTTATGAATCCAAAGCCATTTATAGATAGAAATATTCATATAAATAATGATGGCAAGTATGTAGATGTAGACGGTAAGGTTGTTAAGCCAGATTCTAATGGATATTATGAAGCTTATTCAGATAGAATACACTCAGCAGTAAATACAGTCCATATAGGTACTACAAACGAAGATAGTGGCTTTGTGCATTACGGAACTATAACGGGTGATGAGCCAACTAATTTTAGCAATTCCACATATGACCCAAGTAAGTATGATGAATTCGGGCATTTAAAAAGTGGTTCAGGGGACACACCAACTACTCCTACCAATCCAACAAATCCTAATTTTAAAAGAATAGACGTAACCCGAATAGCTGGACAAGATAGAAAGGAAACTGCAACTAATATAGCTAGTAGCTTTATAAATGAGACTAAGCCAAAGACAATAATTGTGGCATACGGTTATAACTATGCAGATGCACTTGCAGGAGCACCACTCGCTAGACAGTTAAATGCCCCCATAGTATTGGTTGGTGCATATCAAGATAGTGGAAATGTGTTGAAGTATGTAAAGAGCGCACTTGCAAACAACGGAAATATCGTACTTCTCGGAGGTACAGGTGTAGTACCAGATAGTTTCAAAGAATGGTTTATTGCGAACGGTGTAGACGCTTCTCATATAACGAGATATGGTGGTGCAGACAGGTTTGAAACTGCAAGCAAGATAGTAAATGCTGTAACAGCTTCGTCAACTGCCCCTATATTTATAGCCAGTGGGGAGAATTTTCCAGATGCACTTTCGGCATCTTCTGTGGCAGCTGCAAGGGGATACAGGATATTCCTTACTACAGCCAATAATGAGTCTGCTTACCTTAGCAATTACCTTTCAAAGAATAAGCCATCAAAGGTTTATTTACTCGGTGGAAGCGGGGTAATCAGCACAGAGCAAGAATCGGCAATTGCTACCCAGTTAGGAAATAAAGATAGTGTAAAAAGGCTCGGTGGGGCAATCCGATATGAAACCTCACAGGCAATTGCAAATGAATTTAAAGATGGTGTGACAAACGCCATAATCGTAAATGGTGAGGATTACCCGGATGCAATATCGGGAAGTGTTCTGGCAATGAGAACTCCTTCAATCACTCTGCTTACTCCATCCGATAATCTATCTGGAATAAAGAATTTCCTTGCAGACAATGATACAATAACTAGTGGTTTATTGTTGGGAGGAACCGGGGTACTTCCAGACAGTGTGAAAACCTCCCTCTCCAAGTAATGTATGTTATCTAATATACAGCCAATAAATATACCGGATGCTTTTTATAGCTGGTATATTTATACTACAAAAGTTTTTATTCATTGTGTTTTACATTTTCCACTATAAATTCCATAAAGGTGTACGGTGCCACTACTTTTACTGCGGGATTTTTGTTCAGCTGCTTTACAACTTTGTCTATGTCACTCATGCTTTTACTCCAGGCATGCACGTATACGAAGGTGTATGCCTCAGGTCTGCTTGTATCCGTGCAGCCGTTTTTTATGTAGCCGTTTATATCCCTTACCAGATCTTCATTTTCCTCTATTTTGGACCAGAGCAGATTTCTGCAGGAAACTATGGGTTTGCCGTGGCTCCATACTATTTCACCCTTGTAATCATCCTGCCTGTGGTAATTCAAATAGAATATGCCCTGGATATTTGAGCAGGCGGTGTATTTATCCCAGAGATCCCTGTTATAGAGGGAGCAGTTGTCTAAAACGGACACGTATTTTTGATCCGAGTTTTTCATGTAGTTGTTTAATCTTTTCAAAAAAGGCTTCAGGGAATCTGTTTTGAATTCACTGGGATACATGTATCCGTTTCCGGAAGGTGATACAATGAAGTAGTTTTTAAAGGTATTTGAAGAGGCATTTTTATAATAGGCCTTTAAAACAGTTGGTGCCAGTTCATACAGGGACGGACTTATGCTGAAGCCCATGTTGAAGCTGCCCCTTTCAGGTGAACCGTACCATTTGGAAGAGCCGAAATTGCTTCCAAGATTCCACTGCTGATTGTCTCCGTCTGACATAATGAAGGTCACATAGTGGGTGTTTTTTGAAGCTGAATTTTTTGTGGAATCTGATCCATTTTTTTGAATTAGAGGAGAAGAGGGAAAAGCGCTCAACACCGTCAGATTATAGGACCAGTCTGCAGGAACCAGGCTCACTCCGTTTTTGGAAGCTGTACTTATGTTACCCTTTTCGTCAGGACCCCATCCAAGACATGTGGAGTCACTTTCCATGGATTCAAATACCTTGTTTCTCAGGGAGAAATCCTTCGGGTCATCTTCATAAAATACCAGGGATCTGCTCATTATACCGTAATCTCTGAGGGCGGAATCTCTTCCGGGGGACAGCTCAATTACCGTTGAATGATTCAGCCCCCTATTCCATAGGTTATCGTAGGCCCAGTATTTATCGGTGTTTCTGCAGTCCTGCTGCATTTTTATACCCATATTTTTGACTTTGGTTTCAAGGGATTTGTCTACAGCTATGGAATCTTTTAAAGCTGCCAGGGAACAGGCGTTGTTTATGGAAGGATCTTTCTTGGAGGAGTTGTCGTAGAGTACATAGCCTTTTACAAAGCTTTTAAATTTATCTAGCAGGTACCAGGGATCCTCCACCATGCTGTAATTGACACCGTAATTTTCTTTTAGATCCTCCAGCCATATTCTATAATCCGGCTGATTTTTATTTAAAGTATATATCTGGGAATCGGATTTATTTGATATTACCCCCTGCAGTGTGGCTATCATGGTATTTTCAGCGGAACTTAAATCGTTCTGCTGTATTACGTAGAGATATTTAGGTGTTCTGGAATTTTTTACATAGTATTGATGGGCTGAAAAGGCATTTGCATCTGTACAGATTAAGGTGCTTAAAAAAATAAAAATAATTCCTAGGATCAGATTCTTTAATTTCATATGGATTCACCTCCTGATCTTAGTATGTGGTTTTTTATATAATTTATTGTACTTTCTCTGGGCATGAAATTAAAAAAATAAATATAAAAACTATTGACAATAAATTTTTTATATTCTATCATATAAAATAAGTTTAAAATTAAATAGATGCTAAAATGCTAAGAAGAGGATTAGTAGGTATGATACCTTTTTAAGAGAAGAAAATGCAAGGTGGAAGTTTTCAAAAGAGCCATACTGAACCTGCCTTAGAGCTCTGTACTGAAACAGTAGTAGGATACAGCGGTAATTGCCGTTAAGATTGTAAGTAAGTGAGTATGTTTGATATTTGAATATATTAAAGCAGGGTGGTACCGCCGAATGTAACCTCGGTCCCTTTATGGGATGGGAGGTTTTTTTATATTTAAATTTAATCATATGAATTTTAAACTATAATTCTATTTTGGAGGTAATTAAATTGGAAAAGAAATTGGTGGAACAGATAACGTCCAGAAGTGAAGATTTTGCTCAATGGTATACGGATATTGTGAGAAAAGCAGAACTGGCAGATTATTCCAGTGTAAGAGGATGTATGATAATACGACCTTATGGTTATGCAATATGGGAGGGCATTCAGAAATACGTAGATACAAAAATAAAGGAAACAGGGCATGAAAATGTATATATGCCTATATTTATTCCAGAGCATTTATTGGAAAAGGAAAAAGAACATGTTGAGGGATTTGCTCCGGAGGTGGCCTGGGTAACTGAAGGTGGAAATGAGGAGCTTGCGGAGAGATTGTGTGTCAGGCCGACTTCAGAAACACTGTTCTGCGATCATTTTGCTAAGATAATCCACTCTTATAAGGATCTGCCTAAGCTGTATAACCAATGGTGTTCAGTAATAAGGTGGGAGAAAACCACCAGGCCGTTCTTGAGAACAGCAGAATTTTTATGGCAGGAAGGGCATACAATACACGCTACTAAAGAAGAGGCGGAGAAAGAAACAAGATATATATTGAATCTATATTCCGATTTATGTAAGGATATTCTGGCTATGCCGGTAATTCAGGGCAAAAAAACCGAGAGCGAAAAATTTGCAGGTGCTGTGGATACCTATACCATTGAAAGCTTGATGCACGATGGAAAGGCCCTGCAGGCAGGTACATCACATTATCTTGGTGAAAATTTTGCCAGGGCATTTGGAATCCAGTATTCCGATAAGGAAGGTAAACAGCGGTATGTACATTATACTACCTGGGCTGTAACTACAAGGCTGATCGGGGCAATAATAATGATACATGGTGATGACAACGGTATGGTCATGCCGCCAAGGATAGCACCTATACAGGTGATTGTTATACCTGTAGCGCAGCACAAGGAAGGTGTGCTTAAAAAGGCAAATGAATTGAAGGATAGGCTGTCTAAAATTGTAAGAGTCAAGATTGATGATGATGCCGATAAAACACCGGGCTGGAAATTCAGCGAATACGAGATGAAAGGTGTTCCAATCAGACTTGAAATAGGACCTAAGGATATTGAAAAAAATCAGGTGGTACTGGCAAGAAGGGATACGGGAGAAAAGTTCACAGTATCAATAGATGATCTGGAAAGCCAGGTAACGGAGCTTTTGGATAAAATTCACAATTCCATGTATGAAAAAGCAAAATCCTTTAGAGATAATAATACCCGTGATGCTCTAAATATGGAACAATTTAAGAATATTGAGGAAAATAAGTCGGGTTTTGTGAGAGCTATGTGGTGTGGAGATGCCAAATGTGAGGAAAAAATCAGGGAGGTTACAGGGGCAACTTCAAGATGTATCCCCTTTGATCAGGAACACATTTCGGATACCTGCGTTTGCTGCGGCAAAAAGGCCGACAAGTTAGTATATTGGGGAAGGGCATATTAAATACCAGCTAAAATTAGAAATGATATGAAAACGAAAGTTTTCATATCATTTTTTATTTTTGCAATGGTTAAAAATAACTTTGAAAATATTTTGTAAATATTATTAGGAAAAAGAATATTTATTGTTATAATATAAATAGAATTATAAGCTGAAATAAAGTGGAGGCCATAATATGTTTAATAATAAAAAGTTTAATAGTAATAAAAAGTGGAGATATCTTATCTATTATGCATTATTGGCAGCTATGATTATATTTGTAGCAAATGAATATATGAATGGGCTGAAATCCCAACATATAAAGTACAGTGATTTTATAAATGATATAAACCAAAATAAAATCTCTGAAGTGCAGATAAGTAAGGATAAATTGATTATAATTCCAAAATCTCAAGATGAAGCAGATAGAGGCAAAGTCCTTTATACTGAGAGAATAACAGATCCAGATTTGATTAAAAAGCTTGATAACGCCAAGATCCAATATGGAGGAATACCTCAAGAGAACACTGCCATAAGGGGATTTTTCATAAACTGGGTTCTCCCATTTATAATAATTGCATTTTTACTTCAACTGTTTTTGGGAAAATTGAATAAAAAGATGGGCAGTGGAGTGATGTCTTTCGGGAAAAATACAGCTAAGATATATGCGGAAAATGAAACTGGTGTAAATTTTAAAGATGTAGCAGGTCAGGAAGAGGCAAAAGAATCACTTGTGGAAATTGTAGACTTCTTACACAATTCTCAAAGGTATGTGGAGATAGGTGCCAGACTTCCTAAGGGAGCCCTTCTTGTGGGACCTCCAGGGACAGGCAAAACTCTTCTTGCAAAAGCGGTAGCTGGTGAAGCTAAAGTGCCTTTTTTTTCAATATCAGGATCAGCCTTTGTAGAGATGTTTGTAGGTATGGGTGCTGCAAGGGTGAGAGATCTCTTTCAACAAGCTCAGGAAAAAGCTCCCTGTATAGTGTTTATAGATGAAATAGATGCCATTGGAAAAAGCAGAGAGGGAAATATATCGGGAAATGATGAAAGAGAGCAGACGCTGAATCAACTTTTAGCGGAAATGGATGGATTTGATTCTTCCAAAGGTGTAGTTATATTGGCAGCTACCAACAGACCGGAAGTTTTAGATAAAGCTCTTTTAAGACCTGGCAGATTTGACAGAAGAGTTATAGTTGACAGGCCTGATTTAAAGGGAAGGGAAGATATTTTAAAAGTGCACATAAAGGGTGTGAAAGTTTCACCGGACGTTGATTTAAATAATATAGCAAAAGCTACTCCGGGAGCTGTGGGTGCAGATTTGGCAAATATGATAAATGAAGCGGCACTAAGAGCTGTTAAAAATCATAGATCTCAAGTAAATCAGGAGGATCTAGAAGAAGCAGTGGAAGTGATTATAGCAGGTAAGGAAAAGAAGGATAGAATACTCTCGCCTGAAGAAAAACAGCAGGTAGCCTTCCACGAAGTCGGTCATGCATTGGTGGCAGCTCTTTTAAAGCATACTGATCCTGTTCATAAAATAACTATAGTCCCTAGAACTATGGGGGCATTAGGGTATACTATGCAGCTCCCTGAGGAGGAAAAATATTTAAATACAAAAGAAGAGATGATGGATCAAATATGTGTTATGCTGGGAGGAAGATCGGCAGAAGAGGTCAGATTTAACAGTATATCTACAGGAGCAGCTAATGATATTGAAAGGGCCACTCAAACTGCTAGAAGAATGGTAACCATTTATGGAATGACGGATAGATTTGATATGATGGGACTGGAGTCTATACAAAATAAATATCTTAATGGAAGGCCAGTTCAAAATTGCAGTATAGAAACAGCCTCTATTATTGATGAAGAAACTTTAAAAATAATAAAGGAATCTCATAAAAAGTCCAGGAAACTTCTTAAAGATAATATGGATCTGCTCATAGGCATATCTAAAAAACTTATAGAAAAGGAAACTTTAATGGGAGATGAGTTTATGAGCATTATAAGGGATTACAATGAAAAAAAAGGAAAAGAATCTTCCGATAACAAGGCTTTAACCTCTCATTTGGAGGATGTATAGGCTGTGGAATGGAGATATGTATATGTGGAGAGATGATTTAGAAAATGAATTGGATAAAGAAATTCAATTAAACCTTGAAAAAGAAAGATTAAAAGAAGTATTAAACCAGATAAATACAAGGATGATGGAGTGTATAAGCTTTAGAAAAAAGGTAATCAATTATATTTTAGATTTAAGGAAAAAAAATCTTGACCAATATGAAGATGATGAAGATAAAATAGTTGAATATTTTGATCATGAAGTATATACAAAAGAAGAACAATTTAGACTGGTAAATAAGAGTATAAAAGAACTTACTGTACTAAAGGATTCACCTTATTTTGGAAAAGTGATTTTTGAAGATAAATTTGGTGGAGAAAAAATATATATAGGTAGATTTGGAATGAGCAGCAGAGAAGATTATGAGCCAATTATAGTGGATTGGAGATCACCTGTATGCAGTTTATTCTACTCGGGCAGCCTGGGACAGACCAGTTATAGTTCCCCTATGGGAGAAATAAAAGCAGACATATTGAGCAAGAGACAGTTTATCATAAAGAAATCAAATCTTGTCGGGATGTTTGACTCCAATATGGATGTAAAAGATGAGATATTACAGATGGTGCTGAGTAAGAATGCTGGGAAAAAGCTAAAAGATATAGTGATGACTATACAGAAAGAACAGGATGATCTAATAAGGCAGCCCAGGGAAGGGGTTGTTGTGGTAAATGGAATAGCTGGCAGTGGCAAAACTACTATAGCTTTACACAGAGTGGCATATTTGTTGTACAATTATAGAAAATTACTTCAGAGGAAAGTGCTTATATTAGGACCTAATAGTATATTTATAGATTATATTTCTCTTGTGCTGCCCAGTTTAGGAGAAGAAGAGGTTACCCAGCTTACATTTGGTCAATTTGCTAAAAGCATTTTAAACTTGCCGGATGTGATGACTTTAAGGGAATATATGGAGAATATTTTAAACGGGGATAAAGAGTTTATTCAGGAAATAATTTATAAGAATTCTTTGAGATATGTCAGTGATGTAGACAAATTAATTGTCCGTATAGAGGAAAATTGTTTTGCGGCAGAAGATGTATTTTTTTATGATAAGGTAATAGTTGCTAAAGAAGAAGCGGAAAAAATGCTGGGATATTATTTTAAGGATATGCCTCTGTTTAAGAGAGCAATAAGGCTAAAAAAGGTCATATACTCCAGAATAAAGGATGAGAGAAACATAATAGTGAGAGCCATACGGAAAAAGTATAGAGATAAAATTGAAAATATGACAGAGGAAGAATTGAATCTACATGGGACAAATTTAGAGTATAGAGAGAGAAATGAAATAGAAGAAGTCATAAAAGAAGTAATAAGAATAAAAAAATATAAGCTTAAATGGCTGGAGAAGCCGGATGTAATATCAATGTACAATACCTTCAACAATAATAGAAAATTAATTTACGATGATCTGGCTGCTATTTTATATCTGAAAATAAAATTAGATGGTTCAAGATATAAAGACAGAGTAAAACACATAGTCGTAGATGAAGCCCAGGATTATTCTCCATTGCAGTTCAAGGTTATAAAAGAACTCACCCACTGCAGCTCTTTTACTATAGTTGGAGATGTTAATCAAAGAATTATACCTTCAGATGAAATTCCTGCTATGATGGACTTGAATAACATATTTTCGGATTTGAAAGTAAAAAATTTTTCCTTGAGCAGAAGCTATAGATCTACAAACGAAATAACCAATTATGCCAACCAGTATTTAAAAAAGGGTGAAATTATACCTTTGATAAGAGAGGGAGAAAAAGTTATAGAAGAGCAGGTATATAACTTAAAGGAACTTGTAGATAAGATATTGAAGGACATTGAGAAATTAAAAGAAAAATCTTATGAAAGTATTGCCGTGATATGTAGGGATTTGAAAGATACAGTGACATTGGGAAATCTAATTAAAAAAAGAGCATATATAAAAGTAATCAGCGGGGAAGATATGATTTATTCCAGTGGAGAAGTTATACTCCCAAGTTATTTTGCCAAAGGTCTGGAATTTGACGCCGTTATAATGATAGATACTTTTTATTGTCGTGATGAAGATGAGAACACATTAAAATATATAATGGTCACCAGGGCACTGCATGAGCTGCATGTATACAGGATTTTTTCTGTAACTGGGTGATGCATATGAAATATATTTTTGCTTCTGAAATTTAAAATAAGGGCATAATGTAGAATTCATTATGCCTTTTATTTTTCACATTTTCTTAATCTGCCTAGAAGTTTTTTACAGGCAGTATTCAGGGTATTTGAATCTATATTTTCAAAAAAATATTTTTGCAAGTCATATTGGAGAGCTTTAGTGGAAGCCATTATAGACAGACTTTTATTGAGAAAAAGATAGAAATTTTTTTTATCCTCTTTTAAATCTATCTTGTTTATCTTGCTGTAGTCAATTAAGTTGTTCATGTATATTTGCATGCCGTTAAATTGAGCTTTATTGATTTCATTGGAAGTTATAACAGCGGTATTTAATTCAGGAATTATAACGTGTTCCAATTTATCTACTATGAAGGGATGGTGGTATACTTCCACATACAGGCCTTTTTTTAAGGCTTCTTTGTAAATTTTTCTGAGAGTTGTCGTTTTCCCGGTGCCTGGATCACCATTTAACACATATACGTTTCCGGTTTCATCGTATAAGGTGTTTATAAATGATACTATGCCGTCTTGAGTAAGAGCTGTGGCAAATAGGTGTTTGGCTTTCCCTGAAGATTCAACTTTAACCCTGGATAATATTTTTGATTTTAAATTTTCAATTGTTACAGTTAATTTTGAATAATCAATGGCAGATTTATTATAGTATTCCCAATCTTCCTGCATAAGTTTCGCAGCCTTTATAAATCTGTAGGATCTATTTAATGCATTTTTAATTTTTGTGGTTATATATGATTCTTTTTTTATATATTTTTTGAAATTCACTTTATCAAGATTTTTCTCCAAATCCAGTATTTCATAGGGCAATGGGGAACTTGTTGTTTTTAATAAACTACTGTCTAACAATACTATGTTTAATTTTTTTATGATTATTCCATGTAAGAAATTTTCATCACAGGGACAGTGATAATATTCCATATCATATCCATCCTTAATAAAATATTCACTTATTTTTTTCATTAGAAATGATTTTAAAAACATAGATTTGCTTTTTAAGAGAAATATTTTTTTAGATGTTTTCTGGCTTTCTATAAAGTTTAAGAATAAGTCAGAATTTCCCCAAGTATTTCCGTTTGTAAAGAAATGCTTTATTTTATAACTCATTATATACACTCCTACTTATTACAGTCATTAATATGATATGCTAATATTTTCTATGAGTTCCATCTGGGGGCATATATTGCACTGATTGAATTTTAGTCAAAAAATAGTTGAAATGAATAGATATTTATGATAAACTTAGAACAATTTAATATTTAGATACCTAGGGTGGAGGCGCTGTAATTAATAGTATTTATTTTTAGTTGGCAGACATTTGAGAGATAAAGAAAGGAATTACAGCCGAAAAATTAGTTTGGCGGAACTGATTTTGGCTTTGTATAAAATATATATAAAGCTGTCACTAAAATATGTAATAATTGGTGTATTTTCATTGATGGAATTGGGTAAGACTATTTTAGTGGAGAGCTACAAAGGTACACAACCATGTATATCTGTACAGTATAGGTGTGTCCCTTTGCTGTACTTATTTTTTATAATAATTTTAGGGAGGAGTATTATGGCAATCATTGTTCAAAAATATGGAGGTAGTTCTGTGGGAACTCCGGAAAAAATAAAAGCTGTAGCTAGGTCGGTAGTAAATAAAGTTGAAGCAGGCAATAAATTGGTAGTTGTAGTATCAGCAATGGGAGATACTACGGATAATCTTATAGCGCTGGCTAAAAAAATTACGGAAAATCCGGATAAAAGAGAATTGGATGCGCTTTTATCTACAGGAGAAATGAGATCTTGCGCACTGCTTGCTATGGCTATCAAGGATTTGGGATATGATGCTGTAAGTTATACGGCTTATCAAATCAGTATAAAAACCAGCGGACAATATGGCAAATCTCTTATAGATGATATAGACGAGGATAAGATAAAAAGAGCTTTAGATAATGGGAAAGTTGTAATTGCAGCTGGATTTCAAGGTGTAAATACTGAAGGCGATGTCACTACTCTTGGAAGGGGAGGCTCTGACACTACAGCTGTAGCTATAGCGGTAAAATTAAATGGGACATGCGAAATTTACACTGATGTGGATGGAATATACAGTGTGGATCCGAGGGAATATAAGGATGCTAAAAAATTGGATGAAATAGATTATGAGGAAATGCTTGAGCTTTCAAGTCTGGGTGCCAGGGTCATGCATTCTAGATCCATAGAACTTGCACAAAAATATGATATACCTGTATATGTGGGATTAAGTAATAGTGATATAAGAGGAACAGTTATTAAGGGGGTAGATGATATGAATTTGGAAAGCAAGCCAGTGACGGGGCTGGCTACTAGTGATGATGATGTAGCGGTTACAGTGAGAAACATTGACAATGATATAAATATTATTGCCAACTTGTTTGAAAAGGTAGCTGACAAAAAAATAAATGTGGATATGATAAGCCAGACAGCACCTATAGATAACAAGGTGAACGTATCTTTTACTATACCTAAGGAAGATTTAAAGGAATGTTTGAGTATTTTAAAATCTTATTCGAAGGGCAAGGTACAAGTTGATATAGATGAAGACATAACTAAATTTTCTATAGTTGGTATAGGAATGAAGACCACATCAGGAGTGGTTGCCAAAATGTTTAAACTATTTAGACAAAATAACATAGCGGTAAAGATGATAACTACTTCTGAGATAAGAATTACTTGTGCTATAAAGCAGAAGGATAAGCTCAAGACAATAAATGTTATAGCCAGGGAATTTAACTTATAATGGTTATGCGAAAACTTTTAGGAGGAAGCCAGTATGAGGTTATTTGGGAACATGAAAGTCAAGGATAATGTTTTGTATATTGGAGGAATAAGTGCAGAGGATCTGGCAGGGAGGTTTAAAACTCCTCTTTATGTAATAGATGAAGATTTAGTCAGGGATAAATGTAGAAGATATTATAGAGCTTTTGAAGGAGATAGGAATAATAAGATAACCTATGCTGGAAAGGCATTTTTAACTTTGGCCATGTGCAGGATAATAGACAGTGAAGGATTGTATTTGGATGTAGTATCAGGTGGAGAACTTTACACAGCTTTTAAAAGTGGTTTTCCAATGGAAAAGGTTTATTTTCATGGAAATAACAAAACACCAGAGGAAATTGAAATGGGAATAGATTTTAAAGTGGGAAAATTTGTGGTGGATAATCTCTGTGAAATGGAAAAAATAAATTTTATAGCACAGAAAAAAGATAGAGTACAAAAGGTACTCCTCAGAGTGACTCCGGGGATAGAAGCCCATACCCACGAATATATAAAAACTGGGCAGGTTGATTCTAAATTTGGATTTACCATGTTAAATGGTGAAACCATGGAATTTATAAAAAAAGCCATGGATATGTCCAATCTAAAATTTGTAGGCGTTCACTGTCATATTGGTTCTGAGATATTTGAAATAAAGCCCTATGAAGATGAAGTTGAAATCATGTTGAATTTAGTGAAAAGAATAAAAGACGAAACGGGTTATGAAGTAGAAGAATTAAACCTAGGGGGAGGGTTTGGAGTATACTATAATAAAGGGGACAACCCCAAATCTATAGAGGATTTTTGTAATGCCATATTGGTGAAAGCTAGGGCGGATTCCAAAAAACTTAATATAAAGCTTCCAGCACTGATAATAGAACCCGGGAGATCCATAATAGGTAATGCTGGAACTACTCTTTATACTGTAGGCGCTATAAAAAATATTCCGGGTATAAGAAAATATATATTTGTAGACGGAGGTATGGCGGATAATATAAGACCGGCTCTTTACAGGGCTCACTACGAATGTGCCATAGCAAATAGGATTCAGGATAGCTGTGAGGAAACTGTGACCGTAGGAGGAAAGTGCTGTGAGTCCGGAGACATATTAATAAAGGACGTGAAGCTTCCAAAGCCTGAAACAGGGGATATTCTGGCGGTGTTTACCACAGGGGCATATTGTTATTCCATGGCAAGTAATTACAATAAAGTTCCGATTCCGGCAGCAGTTTTAGTAAAGGATGGAGAGGCCAGGCTGATTTCCAAAAGGCAGAGCTTTGATGAAATGATAGAGAATGAAATAATGATTTAATTTAAATCTATCCCTTCTGTGAATTAATATTTTGTGTTTTATTGGAAACAATAAATATTACATAAATTCTTTTTCGCAGGAAAGGATGGATTTTTTTATGCTTTATATTATAAGTATAGCTATAATTATGGTAATTGTAATGATTTATAGAGTTTTAAATAGATGTGAAAATACAGATCACAATGCAGGGGATAACGTCCTTGCTTTTAATATGAGTAAAGAGGAATTAAAAAAATATGCCAGGGAAATAGCTGTTATTCCAGCAGCTGATAGAAAAAGAAGCTGTAAAAAAAAGCTGATGCGAAGTTTGAATAGAGAATATAAAAGTATTTTAGACGGATGTGATTTTTTTGAGAGCGAGATTAAGGGGAAAATAGAAGTGGCCTCTTGTGCTGAATGGCTCTTGGATAATTTATATCTGATAAAAAAGGAATATAAAGATATAAAGGCAAATATGACGGAAAGCTATTATAGAAATCTTCCGGTAATAAAGGAAGGCATTATGAAAGGATATCCCAGGATATATTATATTGCCAAAGAAATGTTATCTCATACTTATGGCGCTGTGGATGAAGATACCATAGAGGATTTTATAAATTCATATGAAGAAAATAAAGTATTGAAAAATTCTGAACTCTGGGCACTGCCTGTAATGATAAGAATAGCCCTGCTTCAAAATATCAGTAATATAACGGATAGTATAGTTTTCATGCAAAAAGAGAGAAATAGAGCTGAAGTTGTAGCAGAAAGAATTATGAACTCAGGGAAAAACGTCAATGAGGAGATAGAAAAGTTAAAGAGAGAAAAAATAAGATTTACCTCTCATTTTACAGAAAAATTTATAAGGGTATTGAGAGATAATTTTATAGGGTACATTGAAGTATATAATTGGATAGATGAAGAGCTGGATAAAGAAGACAGCAGCGTGAAGAGAATGGTAAATATCGATCATCAGAAACAGGGAATATATCAGGTTTTAATGGAAAATTCAATTAAGGGAATAAGAGAAGTATGTGGTCTGAACTGGAAAGAAAATTTTGAACGCTTAAGTTATGTGGAACGGATTTTAAAAAAGGATCCTGCGGGAATTTATAGTAAAATGGATTTTTGCTCGAAAGATTATTATAGACATAGAATAGAAAAATTATCCAAGGCTATAAACGTACCGGAATCTTTCATAGCAAAAAAGGCAGTGGAATGTGCTGGAGAAGCTCTTGAAACTGCAAAAAAGTATGAGAAGCATGTAGGATATTATTTAATAGATAGCGGCACATATTGTTTAAAGAAAAAAATAAAATCCAGTGGCGAGGAGTATAGAGAAGTTGATTTTAAGATCGCCAATAATATGACTCCTAACTTTTATATAGGAAGCATAGTATTGGGAACTATTTTTTTAGATGTTTTAGTTAGCGGAATAAATTTTTATTTTGAAAATCTGCCTTTGTGGAAATACATAATAGAAATGCTTGTTCTTTTAATACCAAGCAGTGAGATATTTATATCTATATTTAATTGGAGTATAAATAAGCTTTCAGAACCCAGGTTTATACCAAAAATAGAATTTAAGCAGGGCATACCGGAAGAATTCAGCACTGCTGTAGTAATACCTACCCTTACAAGCAAGGCTCATAGGATGAAGGAGCTTATTGGCAACTTGGAAGTGTACTATTTGGCAAATAAAGAAAAAAATTTGTATTTTGTACTTCTTGAAGATTTTAAGGATAGTACTGAAAAGGAAGATTATAAGGATAAAATTATAGTGGATACTGCACTGGATGAAATAAAAAAACTCAATGAAAAATATGGAGAACAGGGAAAAGATAAATTCTACTTTTTGAGCAGGTGCAGAGAATACAATGAAAGAGAAAAAAAGTGGATGGGATGGGAGAGAAAACGGGGCAAATTAATGGAGTTCAATGCTCTCATAAGGGGTGACAAAACTACTAGTTATGATATTGTAAGCGGAGATATAGGCAATTTATATAAGGTAAAATATGTAATAACCCTGGATGCAGATACTATACTTCCAAAAGATACGGCTAAATTGCTTATAGGAGCTATGGCACATCCTCTAAATGTTCCCTATCTGAATAATAAAAAAATAATAAGAGGGCATGGACTGATGCAGCCGAGGATAAGTGTAGGCGTAGTAAGTGCAAATAAAACTTTTTATTCAAGCATTTTTTCTGGGCAGACTGGCATAGATGTATATACTACAGCTATCTCTGATGTGTATGAAGATCTGTTCGATGAGGGCATATTTACGGGAAAGGGAATTTATGATGTAGATATTTTTAATACAGTTCTGAAGGATGAAATACCTGAAAATACAGTACTGAGTCATGACCTGTTAGAAGGTTCTTACGTAAGGGCGGCCCTTGTGACTGATATAGAGCTTATTGATGGATATCCTGCTTATTATAATTCAAGTTGTAAAAGGCTTCACAGGTGGGTCAGAGGGGACTGGCAATTGATACCATGGATTTTTAAAAAAAGTCCTCTGAATAAATTGTCCAGGTGGAAAATATTTGACAATTTGAGGAGAAGTACTGTGCAGCCGGGTATAATGATACTTATTGCAGCAGCTTTGACTTTATTTCAAACCCCGGACAATTTACTGGTTATGGCGTTGATTTCACTATTGTGTCCTATATTTTTTGATGTATCAGAGGCTGTGGTATCTCCTGTAAAGGGGATAAGTCTATCAGGTAATATGGTAAATTTCAGAAATGCGGTAGAACAATTCTTTCTTATATTGAGTTTTTTACCCTATCAGGCCTATTTGATGTTAGATGCCATAATAAGGACAATTTACAGAATGTCTATAAGTAAGAGAAATTTACTTCAGTGGCAAACGGCAGCAGATGCGGAAGCTGCCTCTTCAAAAACATTTAAGGGGTATTTAAGATCAATGTGGATCTGCAGTGCCATTAGCGTAATTATAGCTTTTCTAGCTTTTAGAAGAGGTGTTGATACTTTATTTTTTATGCTGCCTTTTTGTATAATCTGGTTTTTAGCACCCTGGATGGCATTTAGTGTAAGCAGAGAAGAAAAAAATGATGAAAAAATACAGATGAAGTATGAGGAAAAGAAACTGCTGGGGAGGATAAGCAGGAAGATTTGGGCTTATTTTGAAGATTTCACACTGCCTGAAAATAATTGGCTTCCTCCAGATAATTATCAAGAAGAGCCGTATAAAGGCCTGGCTTATAGAACTTCTCCCACTAATATGGCTATGGGCATTACATCAAATATAGTAGCTTACGATTTAGGATATGTGGGAATAAAAGAAGTTGAATACAGACTTGAAAATATAATTTTAAATATGGGATCTCTGGAAAAGCATCGAGGACATTTTTACAATTGGTATGATATAAAGACTAAGAAACCTCTTGGATCCAGATATATATCCACAGTAGATAGTGGGAATTTGGTAGGGTATATATGGGTTACGATAGAAGCTCTGGAGGAGTATTTGAATTGCCCACTTGTAAATAAGAATTTAAGCTTTGGGCTAAAGGATACCTTGAGGTTGGCTCAGGAGGAAATAGCTAAAGAATTTAAGGTTCCAAGAATATATGAAAATTTTATGGAGTCAGAAAATGAATTTAATATATATTCTCTTAAAGATTATTTGAGATCCATTATAAAAAAATCCTGTGAAATCAATGAAAATTATGGCGATCTGTATTGGAATGAGAAGGTTAAATATATGGCCTCACACTTTCAGAAAGAATTAGATGAATTTTTCCCCTGGATTGATCTTGTAAGCGGAGATGAAAGATTTGAAGCTTTTAAGGGAGAATTAGATAAACTAGCTAATAAAATATCATTGAAAGAATTATCCAGTACAATTGATAGATTAGCTCACCTTGGATTTGAAAATCACGATAAAAACATGAATGAGAACATAGGTGATCTGAAAAACATGCTGAATATCACCAAGCTAAAAGCAGATGATCTTCTTTTGAGACTCAAGGATGTAAAAGAAAAACTTGTAAAGATGGGTGAAGAGCATGATTTTAGTATATTATATGATAAAAAAAGGCGTCTTTTTGCCATTGGTTACGATGTGGAAAATAATATTATAGGTAATAATTATTATGATCTTCTTGCATCAGAAGCCAGGCAAGCAAGCTTTGTAGCTATAGCTAAAGGTCAGGTAGAAAAATCTCATTGGTTTAACTTAGGAAGGGCTATGACCTATGCTGGAGGAGGTAAAGCTCTGGTATCCTGGTCTGGAACTATGTTTGAGTATCTGATGCCGCTGATAATTATGAAAAATTTTCCAGGAACTTTATTGAGTGACACTTATAAATATATAGTTGAAGCACAAAAAAGGTATGCCGATAGTAAGCATGTACCTTGGGGCATTTCAGAATCTGCCTATTATGATTTTGATTTGAATTCTGTGTATCAGTATAAGGCATTTGGCGTTCCGGGCATCGGACTAAAGAGGGGTCTTGTTAATGAATTGGTGATTGCACCTTATGCTTCTATTATGGCCCTTCAGGTAGATTTTAAAAATGCCTTAAATAATGTAAAATCTATTATCAAATTGAAGGCCGAGGGGAAATATGGCTTTTATGATGCTATAGATTATACTCGAAAAAGATTTTCAAAAAACAAAAAAAATAAACTGGTGAAGTGTTTTATGGTACATCATGAAGGCATGAGTTTTATGTCATTGGACAATATTCTAAGGGAGAATATACTTCAAGAAAGATTTCATAGAGTGCCGAGGGTAAGAGCTGTGGAACTTTTACTACAGGAAAAAAGTTCTAAGAATGTTATTTATGATAGGAAGCAGGATACTGGAAAGCCTAAGACAGTTTTTCAAAATGAGAACGTAATTACAAGAAAATATAATAATGCGAAGACAGATGTACCGGAGGTAAATGTAATTTCCAGTGGAAGATATTCTTTAATGATAACGAACAGCGGCAGCGGATACAGCAAAATGGAAGATACTATGTTATATAGATATCGTGAAGATGTGGTTACGAATGATACTGGAATGTTTTTTTATATAAAAAATATAAATTCCAATGAATACTGGAGTGCTGCCTATGAACCCTGCAAAGGTATACCTGAGGAGTATGAGGTTGTGTTTTCGCCAGATAAATCAGAATTTAAAAGGAAAGATGGAAATTTAAGAACCCATATGAAGATCACCGTATCCCATGAGGACAGTGGAGAAATAAGAAAGATTTCTATCACAAATATGAGCAATTCTGTAAGGGAAGTGGAGATAACCAGTTATTTGGAAGTGACTCTATCTTCTTACAATGCGGATTTGGTTCATCCTGCTTTTGGAAAATTATTTATACAAACTGAATTCATCCAAAATCCAACCTGCATTATTGCCGGTAGAAGATCCAGAAATGCAGGAGAACAGAAAAAATGGCTTGTACAAACTATAGCAGTAGAAGGTGAACGGGCAGGTACCATTCAATATGAAACCAATAGGGATAATTTTATAGGGAGGGGTAGAAATCTCGTGAATCCAAGGGCAATGGATAATGATGTACAGCTTACAAAATCGGTAGGAGCGGTGATTGATCCTATAATAAGTTTGAGAGTTAGAATAAGGATAGAGCCTGGTAGGACTGGGAAGGTAGCTTATAGCACTATGCTGGCAGATTCTAAGGAAAATGCAGTTAAACTGGCAAATAAATATGGTGATATGTGCAATGTGAATAGAATGTTTCAACTTTCATGGACTGAAGCTCAGCTGGAGATGAAATATCTTGGAATAACATCAAACCAGATAAATGTGTACCAGAAGATAGCCTCAAAAATTTTGTTTTTAAGTGATCTATTTCAAAATAGATACAAATATATAGTCAATATGAAAAAAAGTCAGTCTGCATTGTGGCCTTACGGAATTTCAGGAGATTTACCTATAGTTCTTCTTATTATAAGAGATGAGAGCAATATAGATTTTGTAAGACAGCTTTTGCGTGCTCAGGAGTATTGGACTTTGAAAAACCTATCAGTGGATTTGGTTTTATTAAATCTGGAAGATAGCTCTTATATGCAGCCTCTCCAAAACAAATTGAGGGATATTGTAAATAATAGTTTATCTAGAATCAGAAGAAATAAGGATGGAAGGGTATTCATTTTAAATAAAAGTGAAGTAAAGGAGGAAGATGTGAATTTTCTAAAGGCTGTGTCCAGATTTGTAATAGACGGTCAAGAGGGAGAATTGTTTAAGCAGTTTATGTGTAGTATGGATTCTCTAGAAGATGAAAGGGTGAGAAATCTTGGTGATTTTGTCTATAATAAAAATGGAAAGGTAATTTCCTCCTACAGTTTTGAAATTCCTCTTCTTCGATATTTTAATGACATAGGTGGTTTTTCAAAGGATGGAAAGTCCTATATAATAGTGTTGAAAAATTATAGCAATACTCCTGCGCCGTGGATAAATGTTATTTCTAATAGGAGATTTGGATTTCATATTTCTGAAAGTGGTATATCCTATACCTGGAATAAAAACAGCAGGGAAAACAAACTTACAGAATGGTCAAATGATCCTGTGATGGATGGCGAGGCTGAAAGTTTATATGTAAAAGATGAAGAAACGGGACATATATGGAGTATATCTCCTGGACCTGTAAGGGATTCGGGACAATATGTAATAGAGCATGGTTTTGGCTATTCTATTTTTAAACATGAAGCAGACCAAATAGTGGGTCAAATGACTGTGTTTGCAGACATAGAGGACAGTGTGAAGGTGTGTAGGATAAAACTGCATAACATAGGTAAGAGGAAAAGGATACTTTCAATAATCTACTATGCAAAATTGGTATTGGGGGTCTGCCATGAGCAAACTGCGCAGTATATATATACTGGAGTTGACAAGGAGCATGAGTATATATATGCTAAGAATCCATATAGCCAGTATTTCAAAGATGGAATATGTTATTTGAAGATATTGGGCGGCAAGCAGATGTCCTATACAGGTGTTAGAACGGAATTTATAGGGCGCCAGGGGAACGTGTGGAGGCCTGAAGGACTCTGCCTTAAAAACCTTTCTAATACGGTGGGAGCTGGATTTGATCCCTGTATGGCTCAAAATGTAAAAGTGGAATTAGATGCCAACTCAGAAGGGGAAATTATTGTTCTTTTTGGGCAGGAGGATAATTTTGAGGAAATCAACAGAGTCATAGAGAAGTACAGTAATGCCGGAAGCATTCAGCAGGAGTTAAAAAACAGCCAGGATTATTGGAAAAGTACACTTGAAACTATACAGGTCAATACTCCTGACGATTCAATGAATATAATGTTAAATGGATGGCTTATGTATCAGGTGATATCCTGCAGGTACTGGTCCAGGACTGCATTCTATCAATCTGGGGGTGCCTATGGCTTTAGGGATCAGCTTCAGGACGTAAGTGCTATATCCTATATACGTCCTGATATAACCAGGGAGCACATAATTTACAGTGCATCCAGACAGTATCTAGAAGGGGATGTTCAGCATTGGTGGCACCCGTATGTAGGAAGTGGCATTAGGACCAAGTTTTCCGATGATTTGCTTTGGATGCCCTATGTAGTGGAGGATTATATAAAGAATACGGGAGATTATAGCATATTGAATGAAGCGGTACCATATCTTAATGACAGTCAGTTAAAAGATGATGAATATGAAAGATACAGTATATCCCCCGTATCCGAGGAAAGTGGAACTATTTATGATCACTGTATAAGAGCTATTGAAAAATCATGTAGATTTGGAGAGCATAATATTCCACTCATGGGTTCAGGAGACTGGAATGATGGAATGAATACCGTGGGAAATAAAGGAAAGGGAGAAAGTGTGTGGCTGGGATGGTTTTTATACAGTATATTGGATAAGCTCATTCCGCTGTGCAAATTTATGAAAGATGAAGAAAAGATCATAAAATACTCTAAATTAAAGGAATTTATAAAGGAAAATCTAGAGAAAAATGCCTGGGATGGAAGCTGGTATAAAAGAGCTTATTTTGACGATGGAACTCCGCTTGGGTCTGTGAAAAATGAAGAATGTCAGATTGATTCAATTTCTCAATCCTGGGCAGTTATATCCGGGGCTGCAAAGGAATCCAGAGCTAAAGAGGCAGTTCATGCCCTGGACAGGAATCTTATAAAAAAGGATAAGGGTATCATATTGCTGCTTACACCGGCTTTTGACAAATCCTCTCTGGAACCTGGATATATTAAAGGATATATACCTGGAGTAAGAGAAAATGGAGGACAGTATACCCATGCAGCCATATGGTCCATTATGGCTTTTGCTAAAATAGGAGATAGGGAGAAAGCCTATAGAACTTTTTCTATGATAAACCCTATAAACCATGCTAAAGATTATTTGAATTGTCATGTCTATAAGGTAGAACCTTATGTGGTGGCAGCAGATGTGTATGCAGTAGAGCCCTATGTGGGGAGAGGAGGATGGAGCTGGTATACAGGGGCGGCAGGATGGCTTTATAGAGCAGGTGTAGAGACCATACTCGGAATGACATTTAAGGAAAACAGAGGCTTTGTCATAACGCCTTCCGTGCCAGAGGAATGGAAAGATTACAGCATACGATATAACAGAGATGATTGTGTCTATGATATACAGGTGATCAGGGAAAAGGAAAAGGGAACATGGGTTGATGGTGATAAAATTGAGGATGGAATAATACCATTTTTTAAGCATGGACAGCATAGTGTTAAAATAAATATATAAAATATAAAATTTTTAGAAGGGTTTTCTACTATGTATAGAGAATTTATATTATATAATAATATTAATAGGAGGAATTGATCATGATAGAAGTCAAACAAGTTTACAAATGTGAAGTATGTGGCAATATAGTGGAGGTTCTCTATAAAGGTGGTGGAACTTTAGTATGTTGTGGCAAACCCATGAAATTGATAGAGGAGAATACTGTGGATGCTGCTCTTGAAAAACATATACCTGTAATTGAAGAAATAGATGGCGGAGTAAAAGTTAAAGTTGGATCAGTTGAACATCCTATGACACCAGAACATTATATTCAGTGGATCGAAGTCCATACTGAAAATAAAATCTATAGAAAATATTTGAAACCAGGTGAAAAACCGGAAGCTACATTTAAACTGGATGAAAAAGTTGTAATGGCAAGAGAATATTGTAATTTGCATGGACTTTGGAAAAAATAATACCGTATTTTGTTCCAGCCTCCCCATAAATTTGGGGAGGTTTTTATAATAAAATAAATTACTATGGTAATTTTAGAATATTTATAGTAAAATATATAATAATATTTAATATAAATTAAATCCTTTGAAGGGAAGCAAGTAAATTTAAAAACAGATTTATAGAGAGTTGTATATGGTGAAAGTACAATAATTATGCTTAAATTGAATGGGTTCCAGAGGAGTAAAATGAATTAAATTAATTTTTAGTAGTTTTAACCGTAATTCTTGCGTTATGAGATAGGATTTTGTGATCCATTTTGAGGAGAAGGTTCTTTGAGCTTCTTGAATTTAGGTGGTACAGCGTTAAAAGCGCCCTATGATTTAAATCATAGGGCGCTTTTTATCAATCAAAAATATTGTAATATTTGGAGGTAAAATTATGGAAAATAAGAAAAAAGTAATATTTAGTGGAATTCAACCCTCGGGAAATTTAACCATAGGAAATTATTTTGGAGCCTTGAAGAACTGGGTAAAGCTTCAGGATAAATACGACTGTTATTTTTGTGTGGTGGATCTACATGCCATAACTGTAAGGCAGGAACCAAAGGATTTGAGAAGAAGGACACTTGAAGTACTGGCCATATATCTGGCTGCAGGCATAGACCCTGAGAAAAATACCATATTTATTCAATCTCATGTTCCTACTCATAGTGAAGCAGCATGGCTTTTAAACTGTTTTACTTATGTGGGAGAGCTTGAGAGAATGACTCAGTATAAAAGCAAGGCCAAAAAGTATGGGGATACGGCAGAGGGTGTAAGTGCAGGACTCCTCAATTACCCTGTACTGATGGCCGCAGATATATTGCTTTACAATGCAGATCTTGTACCTGTAGGAAAAGATCAGACTCAACACATTGAAATTACTAGGGATATAGCTGAAAGATTTAATAATGCCTATAGTCCTACGTTTACTTTACCGGAGGGGTATATACCAGAAGGAGGATCCAAGATAATGGATCTGCAGGATCCTACAAAAAAAATGTCTAAGTCATCCAGCAATCCTAACAGTTACATACTGATTATGGATCCTCCTGAAGTGATAAGAAGAAAGATAAGTAGGTGTATTACGGACAGTGTAGGTGTGGTGAAATACACAGATGATCAGCCGGGTGTGAAAAATCTCATAAATATATTGGTTGCAGCTGCTGGAATGAGTCATGGTGAAATAGAAGCTAAATATAAGGGAAAAGGTTATGCCGAATTTAAAAATGATGTAGCAGAAGCCTTGATAAGAGAACTTTCTCCCATACAGAACAAAGTAAATGAATTTCTTGAGAATAAAAAATATCTGGAGGAAATATATAAGAAGGGTGCAGAAAAAGCATACTATGTGTCCAGTAAAGTCTTGAGGAAAATGCAGAAAAAAATAGGATTCATACCTGTGTCAAAATAAAAGATCTGGTATATGAATTTTAGGTATAATAAATTAAGGGCAAATTACCGCTGTAAAACAGCATCTAATTTGCCCTTGATAAAAGTTATTTATTCTACTTTTCCTATATCTGACAGTTCAAGGCCCTTGTTGTGTTCCAGTGCCCAGCTGATATTCCATTCACTTTGAAATATCAATATATCTCTTCCCTTTAAGTCCTTTACTTTTTTTGTATCACTTGTTAAAATTAAATTTTCTAATGCTGTTTTAGAGTTCTCTATCCACCTTATAGCTCTGTAAGGTAAGACATCTATTTTTATATCCACATTGTATTCACTTTTCATCCTATATTCTAATACTTCAAACTGGAGTAATCCCACTACACCTATGATGATTTCCTCAATGCCTATATTTAATTCCTTAAATACTTGAATTGCACCTTCCTGTGAGATCTCTGTTATTCCCTTTATAAACTGTTTTCTTTTCATGGTATCTATGGTTTTAACTCTGGCGAAATGTTCGGGTGCGAAAACGGGAATACTTTCAAATTTAAATTTTTTATCAGGAGAACAGAGGGTATCTCCTATACTGTAAATCCCTGGATCAAATACACCTATTATGTCCCCGGCATATGCTTCTTCTACTATTTCTCTGTCCTGAGCTAAAAATTGCTGTGGTTGGGAGAGTTTGACTTTACTTTTTCCCTGTATGTGAAATACTTCCATTCCTTTTTTGAATTTCCCAGAGCATATTCTCATAAATGCAATTCTATCTCTATGAGAGGGATTCATATTGGCCTGTATTTTAAATACAAAGGCTGAGAACCTGGGATCAAAAGCGTCTATTTCCCCAATGTCAGATTTTCTGGGCAATGGCGGTGAGGTTAAATTTAAAAATTCTTTTAAGAAGGGCTCTACCCCGAAATTTGTAAGGGCACTGCCGAAAAACACGGGAGTAAGCATACCCTTTCTAACTTCTTTTATATTAAATTTATCTCCAGCTATATCCAAAAGTTCTATATCTTCCTGAAGCTTTTTGTGGAGAGGTTCTCCTAGAAGATCCTTAAATACGGCATCTTCCACCGTACCTTCTACAGATGTTACTGCAGTTTGACCATGATTGCCTCCATTGAAAACTTCTATTAAATTTTTTTTTCTGTCATATATACCTTTAAAATCTTTACCGGATCCTATGGGCCAGTTCATTGGGTAAGATTTTATACCAAGTACATTTTCTATGTCCTCCATTAGTTCAAAAGGATCTTTGCTTTCTCTATCCATCTTATTTATGAATGTAAATATGGGAATTCCTCTCAAACTGCATACATTAAAAAGTTTTTTAGTCTGGGCTTCAACTCCCTTTGCAGCATCAATAACCATTACAGCACTGTCTGCAGCCATTAAAGTTCTATATGTATCCTCACTAAAATCCTGATGTCCTGGTGTATCCAGTATATTTATACAGTAATTATCGTAATTGAATTGCATTACCGATGAAGTTACAGAAATTCCTCTCTTTTTCTCAATGTCCATCCAGTCTGATACTGCATGTTTTGTAGCTTTTCTAGCCTTAACTGAACCTGCAAGTCTTATGGCACCACCGTATAATAGCAGCTTTTCAGTAAGGGTTGTTTTACCAGCGTCCGGGTGAGATATTATTGCGAAAGTTCTTCTTTTTTCTATCTCTTTTCTTAAGTCTGCCACTACATTTTCTCTCCTATTCTCTCTATTAGTTAGTTCCATTACTGATTTTAACTTTATTATATATTAATGTCAACTTCAGATAAATATAGTGTTGACAAGTGTATTTTAAAAACAAATTAGTTTTTCATGGTGTACAAATAATAATTATTAACATAAATAGGTTTTCTATTTTTGTAGTAGAATATATTTAAAGGTTTTTCAAATAATATTTTAGCCTTGTCCAATATAAAATCTGACAATTTTACAGTTACATATGCCAAAATCATACCGGCAATTATGTCTATTACCCAGTGAATTTCAAGATACAGGGTTGAATATATTACGCTCAGGCAAAAAAATCCAAAGATAAATTTGAATATTTTATTTCTTTCCCTAAGTGCCAATAAGAACATGGCAAAGCATATAGATGTATGCATAGAAGGAAAACAATTGAGTGTAATTCCAGCAGCAGCTTTAGAACTTAAGTGTCTGGCCAGTCCATCAGGTTGTCCAAGTACATACCATACCTCTTGCAGGTGAAAGGTAAGGTAAAATGGAGTTATCAAGAATATTTGCAGAACATGGGCGGATAATGTATAACGAAGCATCTTTTTTAAATCCATAATTAATGCAGATCTGTATAATGCCAATAGAACGGGAAGTACAAAACCATTGTTGTATACCATTCTGAAGAACCAGGTTAGAGTTTCTGATTTGTATACTCTTGCAAAACTTCCGTCATTAAAAGGTATACTGCTGAAAATGGGATTTAGATTTACTATTATATCTTTTTTAATCTGCCATCGTAACATTTTACCCCAGAATCCATATCCATGTTTATTTATATAAAATATAAACAGGAAAAAAACAGTACATATTAATAGAAATGGAATTAATTTAACATCGTGTCTAATGTCTTTATAAACAGTAAAACATATTAAAGCAAGCATAAATAAATATATTTTGCTGGTTAGACTGATGGATGAATAAGGTGCTATGTGCAGGGCTCTGTGTAAAAAAAATAAACCTATAAGCACAAAATAGTACCTTTTTAATAGTTCCAGAAGTTCTAGGCATATATATTTTGCTCTTCTCCATATTTTTTTTTCTACTAATTTTTGCATAAAATTATAACCTCCCTATGTACAAGATAAATTATATCATGAGTAAAACAGTAAGTATATAAGATATTCGCATATACTTACTGTTTTTTAAAGTACATAGAGAGGTTGGTGAAAATCATAAAAAATTGTAAATTTATGTGTGTTTTTTCCTGGTAACTAATAGATCCAATGTAAAGACAGAGATACATATTAAAAGCAAAATGTTTATAGATATTGCTCCTATTCTTAACATTAATCCTATGAAAAATAATATAACTATAAGATTACAAAGCCATTTGAAAAATGTCATTGTTTCCTCCTCTTAAATCTATTATTCAATATATATTATTACCCTTATTGAGCAAAGTTATTATAAAATAAAATTGTACCCATACATTTTGACTTTTTTGTAAACAAAAATATAATAGTACTAACTTATAATTAGAGAAAGGATTGACCGTAATGGAACAAAAAAAATTAAGCATTAGTGATCTAAAAGTTCGAGATATCATTCAAGTAGCACTTATGGCAGCGGTAACCTATATTGCTACAGCTGTAATCAATATACCGACAGGAGTTGTGTTTAGGGGAGTCGTACATCTGGGAGACAGCATGGTACTTTTAGCAGCAGTACTTTTGGGAAGAAAAAAAGGTTTTTTTTCAGCTGCTATAGGAATGAGTTTATTTGATATTCTTTCACCTTATGCTATTTGGGCGCCCTTTACTTTTTTTATAAAGGGTATTATGGCGTGGATTGCGGCAGCAATTGCCTATAGAGGAAAATATAATGGGGAAAAGCTGTGGAATAATGTACTAGCATTTGCTATGGCTTGCGTCTGGATGATAGCAGCGTATTATACAGCCGGAGTTTTAATGATGCATTACATAACCAATATAGGTTTCTCCCAGGCACTTGTATTATCAGCGGCAGAAATTCCGGGAAATATTGCACAGAGCATTGTGGGAATGGCTATAGCACTTCCACTGGCAAAAGTTTTAAAAAGAGTAAATTTGGTAAAATAGAAATGTTGGGAATTATGCAGCTAAGTTGCTGACGGTAAATAAGTAAAAGAGAGGATAAACCTCTCTTTATTTATCTTCTCATTCTGTTTTTCTCCGCTTTTCTCTTCTTTCTACATTCTGGGCATCTTACAGGGTCATTTTCAAATCCTTTTTCTTTATAAAATTCCTGTTCACCTTCAGTAAACACGAATTCCTTTCCACAGTCCTTACATATGATTGTCTTATCTGCCATTTAAATAAACCTCCTTAACCAGGACTAATTTTATTCTTGATAATCTACCTCCTAGGGTTAAGGAGAATATAGTACCTTGAAAAAATTTGACCTAATATACATAAATTATAATTAGAGTAAAACTCTATTCACATTATACCATATTCTAATAAAAAAGCAATGTTTTAGAAGAATATTGCTTTCCCCAATTTATTGATATAACTGAAATACAGAATATATAGCAGTAAGAGTCATTTGGAATTTTAACAAGAGTAATATATAATAAAAAATAAAAGGCATATGTTAAAATTGAGGTTGTTTTTATGGATATAAAAAAATTTCTTAGTTTGTTGAAAAGATCAGAAGGACCTAAATTGGATTTTAAACAGTGCATAAATGTTGAAAATGATAGTGGAAGAAAAGAACTGGCCAAGGATATATGTGCTATAGCTAATTCTAGAGGGGGTAGGGGCTACCTCATAATAGGAATTGAAGATAAAACAAAAAGAATACTTGGTGTTGATAAAATAAATTTTAGCGAGGAAAAAATACAACAGATAATTAGTTCTAGAATTGATCCTCCAATACCGGTGTCACTCCAAATCCTAAAGTATAATAACAAAAATATAGCTGTTATAAATATATATAACAGTCCCCAAAGACCCTACCAGATGAGAGACAATGGAGCTTTTTATATAAGAAGAGGCTCAACTAATGATACTATGCGCAAACAGGAAATAATCTCTGCTCTTCAGGAAAATCTAATTATAGATGTGGAACTTTGTCCAATACCCCACAGTGATTTGAACTGCATAGATGATAACATAGTACGCAGATATTTTTTATCCCAGGGAATAGAGATTATTGATGACAATAAAATAGAGTTAATGGAGAACGCTTCAATAATATATATGGACAAAAATTCGGGGAAATATATGGCCACCTTGGGTGGGCTGCTGGTATTCTCCAGAGTTAATAATATATGTGTGCCCCATAACATGATAAAAATAGTCAATAAGGTTAATAAAAATTTTAAATCCGTTGTTGTAATTCAAGGGGATTTGCTCTCTATGATGGACAAAGCAGAGGAGACAGTTAAGGAGATTATAAATGTGAAATCATATCCTGTGGAAGCGGTAAATGAAGGAATAAGAGAAGCTATAGTGTATAGAGATTATTCGGATTTTTCCAGGGGAATAGAGGTTGTGTTAGGGTATAATAGCATGGTGGTAACCAGTCCGGGTATTTTAATAAATAGAAGGAATGCAAATTTTTATAATTATTTAAATAGGAATATGTGGATATATGAAAAGATAATAGCTCTTGATACTAAAGAGAGATCTGTGAATATTTCATCTGGTTTTAATAGAATGCGGAAAAAGTTTAAAAATAAGGGAAAGGTTAAATTTATAAATTCTATGAAGAATTATAATTTTAAAGTAATTTATCCCGGCATTAAAAATTTCAAATGATGTGAGGTGGTAATGCAAAAAATGTAGTGATTTTTATTATAAATTATTATATAGCTGTTGAAAAAATATTCTGAACATTATATAATCTATGTATAAGGATGGCACCTAAATATTAAATTAAGGGGTGATAGAAATGATTCATGTGTTTTGCAGCAAAAGAGGTTCAGGAAAAACAAAAGAGCTGATTAATTTGGCTAATGAAAAAGCAAATATAGGAAGGGGGCATATTGTTTATGTAGATGATGACAAACGACCGTCATTTCAATTAAACAGGGAAATAAGGTTTATAGCTACAAGTGATTTTAAATTAAAAAAGATGGAAACTTTTTATGGTTTTTTGTGCGGCATACTTTCAGAGGACTATGATATTGATACAATCTTTGTTGATGGGTTGTTTAATATTATAGATGGGAATCTTGAAGATATGTCGCATTTGTTTTATAATATTGAAAAATTATCGGCAGAATATAGAGTGAATTTTTATATAAGCATAAATGAAGAAGAGGAAAAAATACCAGAATTTATTATGAAGTATGTGGCCTAATTGAGCTGCTTATTGATGCGAAAACAATTTAATCTTTATAATATACTTAAGACTGGAAAGGTTTCCAGTCTTAATATTTTATCTGACAAATATCATTGCTATTGTCTCTAATTTTTTGAAATCATCAGGTGATAAATAATGCCAATGTTGTAAAATTGCAATATCTGGGTAAAATATTGAAAAAGATAAGCTTTGAATATATACTATACATTATAACAGCTGTACTTATTATTTGAAAGGTTGTGATTTTGATTGACTAATGTTTATGACATATTATTAGAACGTGGTTACATAAAACAAACTACTCATGAAGAAGAGATAAGAGAATTATTGGGAAGAGAAAAAATAACGTTTTATATAGGATTTGATCCTACCGCAGATAGCCTTCATGTAGGACATTTTTTACAGATGATGGTTATGTCTTATATGCAAAAAGCAGGGCATAGACCTATAGCTCTGCTTGGTGGAGGCACAGGTATGGTGGGCGATCCAACCGGCAAAACTGATATGAGAAAAATGTTGACTCCTGAACAGATACAACATAACGTTGAATGCTTTAAAAAACAATTTTCAAGACTTATAGATTTAAAAGACGGAAAGGCCATTATAGAGAACAATGCCAAATGGCTCTTGAATCTGAACTATATAAATTTTTTAAGAGAGGTAGGAGTTCATTTTTCTGTAAATAAAATGCTTACAGCGGAATGTTTTAAACAGAGGCTTCAAAAGGGACTGTCTTTTCTTGAATTCAATTATATGTTAATGCAGGCTTATGATTTTTTAGAATTAAACAGAAGGTACAATTGTGTACTTCAGTTTGGAGGAGATGATCAGTGGTCAAATATTATTGCAGGAGTAGATCTGATTAGAAGAAAAGAGCATAAACCTGCTTATGGAATGACATTTACGCTTTTGACTAAAAGCGATGGCAAGAAAATGGGTAAAACTGAAGGTGGAGCACTTTGGTTAGACAAGGAAAAAACATCACCTTATGATTTCTATCAGTATTGGAGAAATATAGATGATGCTGATGTTGAAAAATGCTTGACGCTTTTAACTTTCCTTCCAATGGATCAAGTTAAAAGACTTGGAGCACTTCCTGGAGAGAAGATAAATGAAGCTAAAAAAACTTTGGCCTATGAAGTTACTAAGCTTGTACATGGAAAGGATGAGGCTGAAAAAGCTAAAAAGGCTTCAGAGACATTGTTTGTTGGTGGTCATGATATGGGAAATATACCTACAGTGGAAACAACTAAAAATTCTTTAGGGTGTTCTATAGTGGAATTTTTAGTTGAACTGCACATATTGCCATCTAAAAGTGAGGCCAGGAGACTTATAAATCAGAATGGTCTGACTGTAAATGATAAGAAAGTCGGGGATCCTAATTTTATTGTTACAGAAGATGACTTTAAAAATGGATATATGCTTGTAAGGAAAGGTAAGAAAAATTATAATAGAATTGTACTTAAATAAATAGGATATAACTTATCCAGGACAGCTGTTTTAATAGATTTGTAAATCATATTAAACAAATTTTGTCCTGGATGAGCCTTTAAATATTATGTTTCCACATTATTATGGCATCTTCTTTATTGTCCATATAATATGACTTTCTTATACCTTCTTCTACAAATCCATATTTTTTATAGAGATTTTGAGCAATTAGGTTGGACTTTCTTACTTCTAAAGTCATGCTGGTTATGAGTTCAATTTTACATATTTCTATGAGTGCATCTAGCAGAGCACTTCCAATACCAAATCCCCTGTATTCAGGATGGACTGCTATATTTGTTATGTGTCCTTCATCTAATATATGCCACATACCTGCATACCCCATTAGTATGTCAAGTTTTTTAGCAACTACGTATTTAGCAAGGGTATTGCTTTTAATTTCTCTTTCAAGAGATTCCCTTGACCAGGGTGTGGGAAAACACATATTGTTTATTGCAAGTACGCTGTCAATATATTCTGGCTTTAAAGGACATATTTCCACATCAATCATTTTTAAAAGACCCCAATTTTTTTTCATATTCTCTTTCTGCCTGGGATTTTCTCAAATAGAAAGGGGCAAATTTGTAAAGATCATCTTGTAGACCAGAAATTAAGAGCTTTAACCCTAGTTCGCCTAAGGAAGAGGCTTTTACTAAGTTTAAGTGCACAGGTGCAAAATGAGAATCTTTTACCTCTGAAGTTAATTTCTCCTTAAATTTTGGTATGGCGTCTCCTATAAAGTATATAGGTTTATTATGGCGATTTAGCAGATCAATTAGATCATCAATGGAGATAATCATATATCTGCTCATAATATTTAAATTATCATTGACAAAGTTATAAATTGCAGTGTATACATTTCCTCTGAGAGCGTCCAGTATTGGGCATATAATACCTGGAGTATAGCATAAATTATAGGCTAGAGCATCTAGAGAAGATACCCCAATAAAAGGTTTTCCCGTACCCTGGCTTAGTCCCTTGATTACAGCGGCTCCAATTCTGAGACCTGTGAAGGAACCAGGCCCTTTGGAAACAACAAATCCATCTAAGGAGTTTATGTCTATGTTTAAGTCTTTCAAAAGTCTATCTATTATAGGCATTAGAACTGTAGAATGTTGTTTCTTATAATTAAAAGTAATTTCACCAAATAGTTTATATTCATCCAGTATAGCACATGTTGCTGATTCGGTAGAAGAATCCAAACTTAAAATTTTCATATTTCTATTTTAACTCCTTTATATAATTATATCTATTTCCATGGTATTTTATTATTATTTTTCTGAAGTCAAGACCTTTTTCTGGCATCTTATAAATACTTACCCATATACATTCTTCTGGTATTAGTTCTTTAATATAATCAGCCCATTCTATAACACTTACAGCAGAACTGAAAATATATTCATCAAATCCTATAGATGATATTTCGTCTATATCGTTCACCCTGTACACGTCAAAATGAAAGAGTTTTAGTCTTCCCTCATATTCATTTACTATAGTAAAAGTTGGGCTTGTTATAGTGGTGTTTATTTTAAGACCCGATGCTATACCTTTGGTAAAGTAGGTTTTACCAGTGCCAAGATCACCTTTAAGACAGATTATGTCACCGGCATTCAATAAATTTCCCAATCTTTTTCCCAAATCCATGGTATCTTCCACACTTTTTGAAACGTATTCCAATTATTTCATCTCCCGAGTATCTTTCTTCTTACAAGAAGCTGCTATATATTTTTTAGAAGAATGTGAGGAAATATATATAACTTCTTTTAAATAATTTAGTGCATTAGAACATATAAAATTTTCAAGTGCCATATTATCCATTATACTAAAAGCTTTCACAGAAGATAAGCCCTTTCTGTAAGGTCTATCTTCCGTAAGTGCCTGATATATATCACATACCGCCATAATTCTGGATTCTTCAGATAGATCATCCGACTTTAAACCACGCGGATATCCCTTGCCGTTTAATTTTTCATGGTGATTTGATGCCCACTCGCTTATGTTGGGTATATCCTCTATTCTGTCTAAAATTATTTTGGTGTAATAAGCATGGGATTTTATTATATTAAATTCCTCATCTGTCAAAGAATCGTTTTTATCCAATATGTATAGGGGAATAGCTAACTTACCTATATCGTGAAGAAGACCTGCAATTTTCATCTCACGACATTTTTCTACAGGATATCCAATGTGTTTTGAGACCCTGTAGGCTAAACTTGCTATACCCTTGGAGTGAGTTGCAGTAAATTTACTTTTATTATCTATTATATTTGCAAATATCATGGATATATCCTCAAATTCATCTATGCCCATAAACATGTTTAGGTTTGGATGCATTTTATCTAATATGAAACTGGCAAAAGATATGTTTTGAAGATTTAACCAGAATATATCGTGCATTGCACTCTTTAAAAAAGCACTTACGATTGTTTCGGAGAAAATTTTGTTGCAATTATTTTTAACCCATTTTATAATATTATCCTTTTGTTGAAAGTTAGACAAATTTTCATTATATAATATTTCTATTAAATCGGAGATTCTTATTACTTGACTTTCTATGGGAATTTCATTTTCAGATAATTTCATAGGTCCACTGCCATTAAAATTTTCATGATGATATAATATTATAGTGGACAGATCCTTGAATATGGGAAAGTGTTCTGTTATTTTAGCTCCAATTTTACAGTGCTCTTTTATAAAAAGATTGGCAGAGTGGCTTTTGTCATAAAGAAAGTTTGCTGCCCCTATATCATGCAATAATGCTGATACGTAGATTCTATCTTTGCATTTTTGGTCTAGATTTATTTGATTTGCAATTTCAAGTGCTATGTATGTAGTTCTCTGGGAATGATGCATGAACTTATGATCGGAATAATTTACATTAGTTATATTTTCAATAATAGGATCATTTCCCGGAAAATTGTTATAATTGGAGCTTATCTGGGCTAAATCAAGAGCTATTGCCATAGATCTTATTGTTTTATCGATACTAACTTTCATGGTTAAACCTCCATTTAGTGGTATATTAACTATATATAATTCTATCACAATAAAATGATCTGATAAACATATTATAGTTAAGCACATAAAGAGTGATTTATGAATTATAAAAGTAATTTGCAATGTTAGATCACTTTATGTAAAATATATTTGTTATTATCTAATTTATCCGAACTTGAGAATCACTTGATCAAGGTACTACTATTTTATTTTAAAATGTAGGGAGAAAGGTGAAAAACTTGAAAAGATTAGTAAGTTTAATTATGCTTTTTTTGATAATATTTTTTGCATCCTGTAGTGGCAAGAATTATAATGAAACAGATAAAAGTGTTAATAAATTGGCTGTGAGAAAAGATGTGGAATTAAATATAGTAACTACTGACAAACTTTTGTACAATATGGTAAAATCCATAGTTAAAGATAGACATGTAGTTGAATACATGTTTAATAATAGGTCAGGTGAAATGAATTTTAAATTTACAGAAGATAGTGTAAACAATATATCTAAAAAAGATCTCTTTTTTTACGTAGGAGCAGGTTTTGAACCTTGGATAGATAGTTTTGTAGATAAATTAAATAAGAACAAAGTTGGAGTAACTAACGTTTCTAGAGGAGTGCAGCTTTTAACTTATAATAAAACAGTAAAATATGATGGCAGGATTTTAAAGTATAATCCATATTATTTTACTAATATTGATAATTATAGAATAATGCTTATGAATATAAAAAATGCACTTCAAGATAAGGATCCACAGAATAGGGATATTTATGAGAAGAACTTTTCTGAAGCATTGAAGAATCTTAATAGTTATAAAAATGATTTAAAATCTGTAGATGATCAACTGAGTGACTATAATTTTATTGTGGCTGAAGATCAACTGAGCTATTTTGTAAAATACAACAATTTAAATGCTCTGGAGATAAATCCCGGGGAAAATGGCAGTATAATTCCCAAAGATCCAGATGAAAAGCAAAGTTTAGAGCAAAAATTAAAAAATAGTAATATAATATTTTTATATAATGATGAAGCTATATTAAAAGATAATGCTGAAATATTGAAAGATTATAATATAAAGGCGGTAAAAATAGAAATTTATGACGGAGATCTTACATATGAAGATACTCTCAAATACAATATTAAAAATTTGGGAAATATTTATAAGAGATAAAAAACTTGCAATTTACTATTTTATATTATATAATAAATAACGTCTTAGGGGTATAGCTCAATTGGTAGAGTAGCGGTCTCCAAAACCGTTGGTTGAGGGTTCGAAGCCTTCTACCCCTGCCATTTTTAAAATGAAAACCGTACAGAAATCGCACAAGGTGCAAAAGTTGAAGAGCTAATTTAATATAGGCTCTTTTTTTTAATGGTGCACTATTAGTAATAGACAGGGTGAATTAGTCTGCTTTATAAAATTTATTTGTTTAAATAATAGATAGCTTGTGAGAAGGGCTGTCTATTATTTTTTCAGAATTATTTATTTTTACTTTGATACCGAGCCATGTTTCATATATGTACCTTGTGCTTTAAATTAAATTTTCAGTATATGTGCTATATTTTCTCCCAATACTGCTTTTGCAATGGACTGTGACTTGGCAACCTTCAATATGGTTTCCTTGGATAGATCAAGGTCACCAAAAGGCCTGTCCACTCCAAAAATACATTTATCAGGTAATTCGTTGATAACAGCTCCTAAAACAAGTGTGGAGTAATATGCAGAGGTATCGAGAAATAAGTTGGAGGTTTCTTTTACAATATCCATTGTTTCAAGCCAGTTGATTCCACCCAGGTGTCCGAGAATAACAGGAGTAGAGAGATATTTCCGTGCAAAATTGGATACTTCTTTAATATCCTGTAATGTAAGTGGGAAAAAAGCATGTATCCAAATTGGAAGATTTCCGAATTCACCTGATAGTTTGAAGATATTTTTCAAAAGAGGAATTTGTCCACTTCCAAGGGTGAATTCACCCATTCCTGCCAGATGATTTTTCTCAATATTATCTGAGATATATTGCCTTGTAGTGCTCAAATCCAATCCTAGAGGTACAGCACCAAATCCAATGTAGCGATGAGGATACAAATTAATAGCTTTTACCAGTTCTTCAATTGATTTTTTACGTATTTCTGTCATATTTCCCTTTTTACCGGCCAACAGCTCATTGAGATAATTCATTGAGGCTTTTACCTCCTGTGTATTTTTATCCAATTCAGGATGAAATGACGTGGAAAATAACACTGTCTTGTCCACCCCCGCACAATCCATGATTTTTATATGTTCTTCCACAGGTAAAGTAAGATGAGAATGTCCATCGATAATCATAGTATCACTCCTAGTTTTAAAAATTTGATTATCTCTATTATATCCGGTATAAATACAAATAATAGTATGCACTTTTTTGTGTTATACTATCATAAAGGAGAGTAATGATATGTCAGAAAAGCTTTGTTATGTAGGAAATAAGGAGCCCTTTGAGTACACTTTGTCAATTATAAATGGGAAATGGAAATTGAAGATAATTTATTTGCTGGCTTGCATGGGAACTGTAAGATATGGTGTATTGAAAAAAAATATTGATGGAATTACCCATAAAATGCTGAGTTCACAGTTAAAAGAACTGCAGAATAAAGGTATTGTACTGAGAAGGCAGTATATGCAGATTCCTCCTAAAGTAGAATATTTTCTTAGCAAAAAGGGAAAAAGTCTCATACCCCTTGTAAAAGTCATGTGTCAATGGGGAAGGAATCATGGTATCTAACAGGAATTTTTTAAGAATAATAAAGAATATATTAATCATGAGGAGGGGATAAAATGGGAATTGCCATAGTAACCGGTGCTTCAAGTGGGCTTGGCAGAGAGTTTGTTTATCAGATTGCCTCTAAAGAGAAAAATATCAGTGAAATTTGGGTCATTGCCAGACGGGAAGAACGCCTTAAGGAATTGACTGCCAGAGTTGACGTTCCAATTGAGCTTTTGCCCCTTGACCTTATTAAAAGAGAAAGTATTGATTATTTTATAGAATATTTGAAAGCTCAAAAACCACAGGTGGATATACTAGTAAATGCAGCTGGATTTGGTAAAATTGGAAGTTATAGTGATATAAGTCTTCTGGACAGTGACAATATGATAGATTTGAATTGTCGTGCTGCCGTCGATATGACTGTAGCGGTGCTGCCATACATGAAAAGGAGAAGTCGTATTATTGAAATATGCTCAACAGCTGCATTTCAGCCATTTCAATACCTGAATGTATATGCTGCTACCAAGGCATTTCTTTATAGGTACAGCAGGGCTCTGAGAATAGAATTACTGCCGAGAGGCATTCATGTGACAGCAGTCTGCCCTTACTGGATTAAAGATACTGAATTTATTCCCAAAGCCAAACATAGCAGGGATGGTAGAAAAATAAGAAATTTTATATTTGCAGGTAGGGCAAAAAATGTGGCAGCTATAGCACTTAATGACAGCAGGATTGGGCTGCCGGTATCTACTCCGGGACCAGTATGTTTTATTCACAGAATAGTGGCCAAATTTATTCCCCATGAGATCATGATATGGTTGTGGGAGTTGATAAGAAGACTATAGATAATTGGATAAAAATAGTGATTGATCAAAACAGCAGATTCTATTAGAATCTGCTGTTTTGATACCAAATGATGTTACTTGATCCATTGAACTAAATCTGTCAAGGACGGCCTGGTTTTGGGCCTTGGTTCCTTTTTCCTGTATCCAAAAGCTACCATACAGGAAACTCCAAATTTTTCTCTGTTCAGTAACCCCTCTTTTGCCAGAATTTCTTCTACCTGATCTCTGTTAAATCCTTCTATAGGACAAGAGTCAATTCCTATAAGGGCAGCTGCTGTCATCATATTTCCAAGAGCTATATAAGTTTGCTTGCATCCCCAGTCAAACATGGCCCTGTCACTTTCCAGTAATTTAAAATCGTTTTTCTGGAAGTTTTCATATCCCCTTTTTCTTTGATCAATTACATTTTGAGGAAGTTTTTGGACATCTTCCATGATATGTGATATATATTTGGAGTTGTATATCAGATCTGGTGTTTTTCTCGATAGTATTACTATAAAGTGACTTGCATCAGGGAGTTTGAGTTTTGCACCCCAGCTTACAGGAGATATTTTTTGCCTGATTTCTCTATTTTGAAGTATTAAAAATTTCCATGGTATGAACCCAAAAGAACTGGGGGATAATTTGCCTACTTCAAGTATATAATTGAAATCGTCATCTGAAACCTTTTTTGTACCATCAAATTCTTTGCAAGCGTGTCTGAATTTATATGCTTTTAATACCTGTTCTTTAATATTTTCTTTATCCATAATGATCACCTTTTTTATATAAATTTAATGCATTCTATATATTTATTATACTTTATTTTATTAGCAAGAAAATAAGATTTTGAATATTAAGAAAATATAATTGTAATATTAAACAATTTATAACTGTAGAACAATATAGTTGAACATTCAACTAAAAAATGATAAACTGATTATAGTGAAAACTTCAATTGTATTTATGAGAGGTGAAAGATATAACAAATTTATATAGCTGTATATTGAGAGAGATAGGAGCTTTGTCACGTTGTATTCATTTTATGAGTGATGTTAAATTCAAGGAGATAAAATTGCAAAAAGGCCAATTTATGTTTCTTACCAGGATATGTGAGAATCCTGGAATTAATCAGGTGGATTTATCAAATCTTTTGAAAGTAGATAAAACAACTACTACAAAAGCCATACAAAAACTCGTTGAAGCTGATTATATAGATAGAAAAAGAGACGATGTGGATAAAAGAATGTGGAGACTTTATCCAAGTAAAAGGGCATTGGATATATATTCTTTCATTATTGATGAAGAAAATAAATATATCCAAATTTGTTTCTGCAATCTTGATGAAAGAGAAAAAAAGTTAGCCTATAAATTAGTAAAAAAAATGAGGGAAAATGTTGAGAGTGTCTGGGAAAAATCAAAAAATTTTTAAGGAGTGGTATTATGATAAGAAAGGCAAATGTGAGGGATATAGAGGATATAATGAAAATTATAAAACGGACCGTTGAGGAAATGCATACCTACAATAATACTCAATGGGATGAAAATTATCCAAGGAAAGAGGATTTTATAAATGACATTCAAAAAGAGAGTTTATTTGTGTTGGAAAGAGAAAGGCATTTAGCTGGTTTTGTATGTATTAATAAAGTGGAACCAGCTGAATATGGTGATTTAAATTGGACATTAAATGAAGAGGCTGCGATTGTTCACAGAATGGCTGTTAACTCAAATTATAGAAGAATTGGCATTGGCACTGAATTACTGAAATTAGCTGAGAGACTTGCACTCAAAAGCAATGTCAGATATTTAAAAACTGATACATATTCAGTAAATACAAAGATGAATTCATTATTTAAAAAGTGTGATTACAAATTTATTGGGGAGATTAATTTTTTAGGAAAGGAAAAGCCATTTAACTGTTATGAAAAGATATTAGATCCGGATAAGTATGTTATTTAAAATAATTATCAAATGATTCTCAGGTTCAGATGGAGTTTGCTAATAATGACAGAGAGGGAAAGAAAAATGAAAGATGTAATGAGAGTAAGAAATGTGAAGTTGGGAGACGGAATTCCTAAGATTGCAGTACCTTTTATGGGTTCTAATGATGAAGATATTGTTGAGGAAATAACATATTTAAAAACAATCAATTTGGACTTGGCGGAGTGGAGAATTGATTATTATGAGGATGTGTATAATATTCGAAAAGTGAAAAAAATCCTTGCAAAGATTAGGAAAGTTTTAGGTGATATTCCTCTGATCTTTACTCTTAGAACTGCCAAAGAAGGTGGAAAAAAGAAAATTACAGTGGAATACTATAAAAAACTTATAGAGTCAATTGCAGCTACTGGCGATGTTGACATTGTTGATATTGAATTGTCCATTGGAAGTGATGAATTGGTGAGGGAAATGGTGGGTACAGTGCACCGACATGGTATAAAAGTTATTATTTCCAGCCATGATTTTGAAAATACACCTGAGAAGAATACGTTGGTGGAAAAGATGTGCAGAATGCAGTATCTAGGTGCGGACTTACCTAAAATTGCGGTAATGCCTTCCAGTGCCCAAGATGTGCTTGATTTATTAGCTGCTACTAATGAGATGGTATGCTGTCATGGCCAAACTCCGGTTATCACTATATCTATGGGCTCATTAGGTATCATCAGCCGAATAGCAGGTGAAATTTTTGGTTCAGCAGTTACTTTTGGATCAGCTAAATCCGCCTCTGCTCCGGGACAATTAGAAGCAGGTGAGTTATATAAAGTGCTTCGACTTATTGCCTGCAAATAGGTAACTATAGGATTGGCATAATTGTGTATGTTATCACTTTAATGAAGATTGATAGGATACAGATATCTACAATAAAATATATAGACGCCAGATAGGGTATATTATTCTTAAATCATTTTTTTATGTTGATTTAAAAATAATTGACAGAGGAGAAATTTGAAATGGATAGATCTAAAATAATTATGAACAGCGGTACTGAGTATTTTGTAGATAAAGATCCCCAACGAGTTATTTCGGATTATGGGTGTATAGAAGATAAGTTTTTGGAAATTCAAGATTGTAGGAATAATAATAGAGTAATCATTAATATAAATAATATATCTTCAATTGAACCTTGTAAATACAAAAAATACGTAGTTACACTGGAAGAATAAATATAAAACTAAAGATAATATGTACTTAAATAGAGAAGCATATCAAGTGATTCTCAGGTTCGGATGAAATTTTTGTACGTATAGAATATTTTTTATCATCTGAAGCCTATAGAAATTTATCTATAAATGTAACATTATTTATCATCTTCCACTCTCGGGAATCTGGGGGAATTGGCAATAACAGCCATAAGATAAATATTTAATAATTTGACTAATATGCTTCTCTATTAAGGTAGAAAATTTACTGAGACCTGAGGCCATTTTTATTCAAAATTTTATAACGAGAATTATGAAATCTGTTTTAAATGATAAAGTACAGCACTTAATTTAAATATATCTGTGATTATAATCAATTATTGCACCCATTATCTTCTTTGGAATTTGTCTGGTGCTCTGGTTCATAATCTGTTTCAGAATCAGGGAATAATGGACTCAAGTTTTGATCTGGATAAAACTTTGGCACTGGTGATCTATTGAATTTGTCGCATACATTTTCTTCAGGCTCAGGTTCGCATGGTTCCTTAGGAACTGGACAGTAGCTGTAAGCTGGTATTAGCAGCTGTACTATAAGTTCACATTTTACAATTATATAGTATCCCAAAGTGATATCTAAAACTTTGCAATTATTTTCATCTTCATGCAATACGGCTTGAAGTACATCAGCCACCATTTCGAGTTTTATAATGTTGTCTATTTCATCTTTTGAACTGTTTGATTGGTTGCAGGATACTTTAGACAATGAATCTGGGCAATAGAATTTGCCAATTACATCTTGTCTGTTTATTTCGAATAGCTCGCTTTTATTTACTGCATTACAGTCGATATAATCTGCATAAAATGAAATAGTATAACAAATGATTAATTTTTTGAAGCCATTCTCACATGAAAGTGGTATTTTTTCTATTGATGTCAATGTAATTTTAAAATCTCTACAGCCAATGTATATTTTTGGATTATCTAATGGATTGCTTCTCAATTCATAATCTGTTGTAGCTGTATCGGGCCCTTCACAATAGGAAATGCATCTTTTAATCAAGCATTGATCAAAAACTTTAGGAACTTCTACACAAACTAATTCTGAAGGATCTGGTAAATGCCCTTGTTTGTTTACGAGGCCTGGACGGGGCACAAATTTATTAAAATTTATGGACATAGATTTTCCTCCTTTAAATATTATAATTTAACTGTCCGCGGTATACCGTAGGCATTTGTTTATCTGTTTTTTACCATTAGTTTTTTATATTTTTCTCCACTATGAGAAGATAAATTGATACGATACAATGTAATAACTCATTGGGAGGAAAGATATAGTTTGTTTTAACAACATGAAGTAATCAATATTTTCACAGATGATTTATGAAGTCTCTGTTTTTATTTGAGAATTTTTAATATTCTTCATTAATGTAAAAAGTTGAACGATTTGTACAGAAAAAGTTATATCGTCTTACATTATATATTATGTTTGAGTATCATAGTTGTGATATCCAAACATAATATATTTAATAAAATTTTATAAAATGTGGGTTATAAATTATATTAACAAAAATATAATTTAAAGGGGTGAAAGATATTATGGCAAATATATATCCGTGGATATTTAATATCAATAATGATATGTGGAAAATCTATTTAAACGATACTGATGTATTGATGTATAAATTGATACATGATCAGGGGAAATGGACAAAAGAGAAATTTATTGATGTGGAAGTAATTGAATTCGCTGTCTGTGTTGAAGATGAAATGATTCATATTATATATGTTAACAAGAAATATGAGATGAGATATTGTACTATGAAGGATGGTAAATGGTTCGGAAGGTTACTTTATCATATAGATAAAAATCAGTTTAAAATTGAAAGCTTAAAAGCTGTAATTTTAAAGGGTAAATTAAATTTTTTTTATTTGCTTAAAGCATTTGATGGTAGTAAACATGGAATTTTAAAGCATTACATATGGGATGGAAAAGAAATAAAATTTTACACTATTCAGAATATAGTTTTATCGAGTAAAGTTGACAAATACTATGATATAGAAATAGGCAATAATGATTGCATTAATGTCTTTTTCCTTTCAGATAGTGGAGATGAAATATCATTATCTTATTGTAAATATGAAAGCAATTTATGGACTTCGGATAAGAGGCTTTATGGATTACAAGGCGATAATATATTGTTCAAAGTGGCGAGTGATTCTGGTATGTTTAATATAATTAATAGGACTAAAGAAGGATCAACATATTTACTTGAACATGTTTGTATTGAAAGTGACATTTATATGAAAAAGTGTGAAGTTTATAAAAGCAAAATAAAACCTATTGAACCAATCATATTTTATGAAAATAATAAACTTTTTATTTGTTGGCAAGAAAATAATAATGTGCTTTGCTCAAGTTACAGATTTGGAAAATGGAGTCGACATATTCCCTTCAATAAAGATTCAAAAACTGAAATTAAGATATATAATTTTATTAATATTAGAGAAAGTAAACAGTCATATATAGTTTATGGAACAGAAAAAGATGGATTATTTGTTTTTTCGCCTGCAGATTTGGCAGAAAATATTATAAAGTTGTTGAAAGAAGAGGTAAGCGGCGAAAGCTTGAATATTGGCCAAGAGGATGAAAGCATTGAAGAAATAAAGGAAAAATTTAAAAGTATTTGTCATGAGAATATTATCCTTAAGGAGAAGATTGATTCTTTTAGTGTTTATTTACAAAATAAAAAACATGTTGCAGATGAATATGAAAATAAACTTTCTAGAATTATTGAACAGAAAAAGAGATTAGAAGAAAATTTAAATTTTTTTATGGAGGTCAAAAAAAATATCGAAAAACAAATGGATGAAGTAAAACGTCAGTTTTCAAGTCAGCAAATAATTACAAAGAGTGTACAGGATAAATTAGAGGAGAAAGAAAAAAATAATCAGTTACTAAAGAAAAAGGTGGATTATCTGATTGAAGAGAATAAAAAACTTAAGGATCAATTGGAAACTGAAAAGAATCAGTCATTCGTGGCAAAATTATTTGGGAAAAAAGATCATGGCTTATAAATGTTGAAGGGAAGTTTGAATAGAACAAACTTCCCTAAATTTTTGAAGAATAAATTTATTGATGGTTTTAAAAATGTTACCTTACTCTATAGTAATACCTGCGCTTGCATAACCTTCTATTATACTACTGCAGAAAATACCTGATGTTGTTATTGAAAATACCATTAATAAACGAGCTTGTGAATCAATTGGTATATTTAAATTAGTATTAATATTATTTGTAATAGTATCAATATCAACAACTTGCCCAGTTATAGGTGGCAGTATAACGCTGGCACCTGGAATTGGTGCAAAACTATTATTTGGAGTATTTGAACTGTATAATTGTGCCTTAATAGTTGCTGAGCCATCTCCTAATGAAAATGAATTGCTAGTGCTGAAATATGCCGATATTGAAGTTATAACTCCATTTCGAGGTATAGAGAAAGCTATATTTCCAATTCCACCGAGATAAATTTTACCTTTATAAATATTAATATTGTTGATTGAATTTCCAAATCCTATCAGACTTACCGTGTTAACTGTTCCATTTGAAAAAGTAGTTAACATAACTGGATCATTTGATGCAAATGGAATGATAGAACCATGTCCGGGATCGCCTTTGGGGCCTTGAGGACCTTGAGCACCAGGATCTCCTTTGTCACCTTGAGGACCCTGAGGGCCAGGGCAGCCAGGTTTACCTTGAGGGCCTTGAGGGCCAGGGCATCCAGGTCTACCTTGAGGACCTTGAGGACCAGGGCATCCAGGATCACCTTTGGGGCCTTTAGGGCCAGGACATCCAGGCCTGCCTTGAGGACCCTGAGGACCAGGACACCCTGGGTCACCTTGAGGACCTTGAACTCCGGGATCACCCTTGTCACCTTTAGGACCTTGAATACCAGGATCACCTTTGCAGCCCTTAGGGCCTTGTGGACCTGGAGGGCCAGGACATCCAGGATCGCCTTTGCAGCCTTTAGGACCCTGAGCACCGGGATCACCTTTGTCACCTTTAGGGCCTTGAGCGCCAGGATCACCCTTGCAGCCTTTAGGACCTTGAGGACCTTGAGGGCCAGGACATCCAGGTTTACCTTTGCAACCAGGATCACCTTTATCACCTTTAGGACCCTGCGGACCCTGTGGGCCGGGACATCCAGGTCTACCTTGAGGACCTTGAGGGCCAGGGCAACCGGGATCACCTTGCGGACCTTGCGGGCCCTGAGGGCCAGGACATCCGGGCTTACCTTGAGGACCCTGTGGACCAGGGCAACCAGGATCACCTTGTGGACCTTTAGGGCCTTGAGGACCAGGACATCCAGGCTTACATTCAGGATCAGGAGGGCAAGGTTTATAGTCTGGAGATGGTGAATTACAGGTATATTTTATTAATATATAAGGTGAATTAGGAGTTCTACTACTATCGTATCCAATTAAGCTATCTACGATATTTTCTATTCCAACTAAAGTTATACCATTATTTGCAAGAGTGTTGTTGTGCCAATTAATTACTAAATTTGTTATATCTATTTTTATGAATGTTCCCACATCTGTATCAGATATTGTTTTTTTATATGGAGTTATAGAAATATCGGGTGCAGTATTCCATGTAACCGTATTTCCTCTAAAATTATTTAAGTTATTGTAGACAGTTATGGATTGGCAGGGATACTTGCAATCAAGCTTATTTTTTCTATTTACGTAAATATTTAGATAGGCATTTGATATTACAGATCCGTTTGGTATTGAATCTTCAATGTTAAATTTTAGTAAACTTGCATATGCATCTGGACATCCATTATATTGGGTGTACTCTCCGCTATATAAAGCTGGTGATGAGATAAAATTTGTATTTGGAAAAAATTCTGATATATATACATCATCAGTAGGATAAACTGTAAAAATAGCCATAAGATTGCCTCCTCATTTTCGAGTATTATTCTGTTGTAATGAAAAAGTTGTATAGTTTAATATTTGGTTAATTATAATATATGGAATTATATAGGCTTTGGTTACATTTTGTAGTTTTGTAGTAAGTAGAATTTTAATGGTAATGTAGGTATTTTATAGTACTATAATGACAAATTGATATAAATTTAGTTATTCAGAATAAAATAAGAGTTTTAAGATCCTTTTAGTATATCTATGTTTGTTAAATATATACCAAACTAATGTACATATATTTTACAAAAAAGGAATTAAGACTAAAAATATATTCAATAAATATATGAGAGGGGAACTTCCTATAAATTATCTGAAATCGTTGACAAAATAAGAGTACAGGTATATAATTTTAATAATATATAACAAGTATATACAAGCCGATATTTATAAAAATTGACTAACATATCTCTTAAAATGCCACTTAGAAAATTTGTAAATCAGAGAATCTTTACTATTGATACTTTTTTAAGATTAAATTTAGATAAGAAATTTTTGTTAATAAGTTATAAAATAAAAATTATTTAAATTTGCATGTTTATTTTTTAACATTTTTTCTGTATACTATAGTTAGTAGATAAATAAAAAAAGTTGTTTTGTGAAAATAGTAAGTTATATCTATAATTGTAGTCAAATACAATTATTTTATAAGTATAATATGGGTTTTAGGTAATTAAGTTGACTTGAGAAATAATTGCTGTTGTAAAGCTTTTATTTTGAGAAGGAGGGAATTATTAAAATGGAAGAGAAGACGATCTCAATTGACAAGGCTACATTGGAACTGCTGGAAAAAGCGAAGAAGGATGAAGTGGAAACGGCCTGGGATAGAAAGTCTGCACTAAAGACACCCTGCGGATTTGGTTCAGCTGGAGTCTGTTGCAGGAATTGTGCTATGGGACCCTGTAGAGTAAGTCCCGTACCTGGAAAGGGAGTTTCAAGGGGCATATGTGGAGCTACGGCAGATGTAATAGTTTCTAGAAATTTTGCAAGAATGGTTGCAGCAGGTACGGCGGCACATTCGGATCATGGCAGGAGTATAGCTCTTACTTTGTATCATACTAGTGAAGATGGAAATATAAAAGTTAAAGATGAGGAAAAATTAAAGAAAGTTGCAGGGAGATTTAATGTTGAAACTAAAGGAAGAGATAAATATGATATAGCACATGATGTAGCAAAGGAAGGATTGAATGATTATGGGAGACAGCTTGGAGAAGTAAATTTACCACCTTCTGTTCCGGAAAAAAGAAAAGAAATTTGGAAAAAACTTGGTATATTTCCAAGGGCAGTTGATAGAGAGATAACGGCAGTTATGCACTCAACCCACATGGGATGCAATGCGGATGCAGAGAGCATGATCAAAATGTCTATGAGATGTTCATTGACGGATGGATGGCTTGGATCATACATGGGTACGGAATTCAGCGACATAATGTATGGAACTCCTCACTCGGTAGATACTGAAGCAAATCTTGGAGTACTTGAGAAGAACTCTGTAAATGTGGTTTTACACGGACATGAACCAATTCTTTCAGAAATGATAGTACAAGCAGCCTCCGATCCGGAGCTGATAGAACTAACTAAATCGGTGGGTGCTGATGGAATAAACCTGTGTGGAATGTGTTGTACTGGAAATGAAATTAGTATGAGGCATGGAATAAAGCTGGCAGGAAACTTTATGCAGCAGGAACTGGCAGTTGTTACGGGAGCAGTGGATGCATTGATAGTAGATGTGCAGTGTATAATGCCAGCACTGGCGAAGTTGTCACAATCTTATCATACTAAGTTTATAACTACTTCACCAAAAGCGCATATTAAAGATTCAACTTATATTGAGCTGGATGAAGAACACCCGTTGGATTCGGCCAAGAAGATTTTAAGAGAGGCAATATTGAACTTCAAAAATAGAGACCAGAGCAAAGTAATGATTCCTCAATTAAAGTCAAATGCAATTGTAGGATATAGTGTAGAGGAAATTTTAAATAAATTAGATAAAGTTGTAAATACCGAGATAGGACCAATGCAAACTGTAAAACCTTTGGCAGATGTTATAGTATCTGGAGTATTGAGAGGGGCTGCAGCTGTAGTTGGATGCAACAACCCTAAGACTACTCAGGACTACAGCCATATTGAAACTATAAAGGGATTAATAGCAAATGATGTTATCGTCGTTGTTACTGGGTGTGCAGCTCAGGCAGCGGCAAAATATGGATTATTACAGAAGGAAGCAGTAAAATATGCTGGACCTGGACTAGCTACTGTATGTAAACTTGTAGATATACCACCTGTCCTTCATATGGGATCTTGTGTGGATATAAGCCGTATACTGGATCTGGTTGGAAGAGTGGCAAACCACCTGGGAGTTGACATGAGTGATCTTCCAGTAGCAGGTATAGCGCCGGAATGGATGTCTGAAAAGGCTGTGGCAATAGGTACCTATGTAGTAACTTCAGGTATTGATGTTTGGCTTGGGATAGTTCCTCCTGTAACAGGTGGGCCGGAAGTAGTGGACATTCTTACCAATAAAATTGAGGATTGGGTAGGGGCTAAATTCTTTATAGAAACAGATCCTAAAAAGGCAGTTGAACAGATTGTAAATAGAATGAATGTAAAACGCAAGAAAATAGGGATTTAAATACAGTTGTTGAAAATAAGTTAATAACGGGTTTTAATTCGTAATGGCTTAAAATGATACAAAATATTTTATCAAAGTGATACACTGAAATATCTGTGTATCACTTTGAGGAAATTTTTTATAACAATTGATGCAGCTTATGTCAAATATTAATGAAAGAGGGGGATTGCATATGAAGATGAAGATGGCTATAACAGGTAAAGGTGGTGTGGGAAAAACTACACTTGCAGCAGTAATGAGCAGAATATATGCATCAGAAGGATATAAGGTTTTAGCTGTGGATGCGGATCCTGATCCCAATTTAGCACTGGCTCTAGGATTTCCCCCTGAGATAACTGAAAAAATTGTGCCAATTTCAGAAATGAAAAAATTAGTAGCTGAAAGAACTAAATCTACACCGGGAGCTTTTGGAAAGATGTTCAAAATAAATCCTAAAGTAGATGATATACCAGAGAGATATTGCAGAGAATATAATGGTGTTAGACTTTTAACTATGGGTACAGTTGACACCGGTGGAACAGGGTGTTTCTGTCCTGAAAATGTACTGCTGAAAAAACTGACTTCTCACTTACTTCTTCAGAATAAAGATATTGTAATAATGGATATGGAAGCTGGAATTGAACATTTGGGAAGGGGAACGGCCCAGGGTGTAGATGTATTTATTGTTGTTGTAGAACCTGGCATAAGGAGTATACAGACTTTTAAGCATGTAAAAAAATTGGCCATGGATATAGGTATTGAGAAGATATTTGTAGTAGCTAATAAAATTAAAAATAAAGAGGATGAAAATTTTGTACTTAAAAATATAGACGAAAAAGAATGTCTTGGTTTTATGCATTACAGTGGCGCGGTAGGAAGTTCTGACAGAGTTAATAAATCTCCCTATGATTCCGATAAGGAAACCGTGGAGGAGGTAAAAAAAATAAAACAAAAATTAGAGATGGGGGTATAATAAATGACTTATAAATCAGACATAGAAATAGCTCAGGAGTGTAAAATGGAGGACATAAAAGACATTGCTAAAAAACTTGATATTTCCGAAGATGACATTGAATTATACGGTAAGTATAAAGCAAAAGTGAATTATAACCTGTTAAAGACTACTCCTAGTAAAAATGGAAAACTTATACTCTGTACAGCTATAAACCCGACTCCAGCAGGAGAAGGAAAAACTACCACAGCAATAGGCGTTGCAGATGCACTGGCAAAACTCAACAAATCAGTAGTTGTTGCACTTAGAGAACCGTCCATGGGACCTGTATTTGGAATAAAAGGCGGAGCTGCCGGTGGTGGATATGCCCAGGTAGTACCTATGGAGGATATAAACCTGCATTTTACAGGAGACATACATGCATTGACTGCTGCTAACAACTTACTGGCAGCAATGATAGATAATCATATATATCAAGGTAATAAACTTAACATAGATCCGAGAAGAATTTCTTGGAGAAGATGCGTGGATATGAATGACAGACAACTTAGATTTGTTGTAGATGGATTGGGTGGAAAGGCAAATGGTACACCTAGAGAAGATGGATTTGATATAACAGTTGCTTCAGAAATTATGGCTATATTCTGTCTGTCAAGTGACATAATTGATTTGAAAAACAGAATTGCTAAAATAGTTGTAGGCTACACTAGAGATGGCAAACCTGTAACGGCTCACGACTTAAAAGCTGAGGGAGCTATGGCGGCACTTCTTAAAGATGCATTAAAGCCAAATTTAGTTCAAACTCTTGAAGGAACACCTGCATTTGTACACGGTGGACCATTTGCAAATATAGCTCATGGATGCAATTCGATAATGGCTACTAGAATGGCACTGCATTTTGGCGATTATGTAGTTACAGAGGCAGGATTCGGTGCTGACCTCGGTGCTGAAAAATTCCTTGATATCAAATGCAGAATGGCAGGGTTAAAACCGGATGCAGTAATAATAGTTGCTACAGTAAGGGCGCTGAAATACAATGGTGGAGTTCCAAAAGCTGAATTAAATAGTGAAAATTTGGAAGCTCTTGAAAAGGGACTTCCTAATCTGCTAAAACATGTAGAGAATATAACTAAGGTATATAAACTGCCTGCAGTTGTTGCGTTGAATGCTTTCCCTACTGATACAAAAGCTGAACTTAAATTGGTGGAAGATAAGTGTAAGGAATTGGGCGTAAATGTTAAGTTGTCGGAAGTATGGGCAAAAGGCGGCGAAGGTGGAATAGAAGTTGCCAAAGAAGTACTGAATCTTATAGAAAACGGCAGGAATGATTTTCAGTTTGCCTATGATGAAAAACTTTCAATTAGAGAAAAGATAAGAACTATAGCTCAAAGAATATATGGTGCCGATGATGTTAATTTTACAAGTCAGGCAGAAAAGGAAATTGATGAATTGGAGAAACTAGGTTTTGGACAGACTCCGGTTTGTATAGCTAAAACTCAATACTCCCTTACTGATGATCAGACTAAACTTGGAAGACCTACGGGGTTCAAGATTACAGTAAGACAGGTTACAGTTTCGGCAGGGGCAGGTTTTGTGGTTGCAGTAACTGGTTCGATAATGAAGATGCCAGGGCTTGGAAAAGTTCCATCTGCCGAAAAAATAGATGTGGATGAAAATGGAGTGATAAGTGGATTATTCTAGGATGTTTTAGGAGGTGGCAATATGAAATTGGCAGATAAAACCTGCAGGGATTTTGTGGAGGTTTTAGCTTCTAAATCAGCCACACCAGGTGGAGGCGGAGCTTCTGCAATTGTAGGAGCCATAGGTATGGCACTTGGAAGTATGGTGTGCAATCTTACTATAGGCAAGAAAAAGTATGCCCAATATGATGAAAAGGTAAAGGGAATATTGAAAAAGGCTGCTGATTTACAGGATGAACTTTTAAAATTGACAGATGAGGATGCAGAGTGTTTTCTCCCGCTTTCCAGGGCTTATGGAATGCCTAAAAATACTGAACAGGAAAGGAAATTGAAATCGGAGACTTTGGAAAGGTGTTTAAAGGAAGCCTGCAGTGTTCCGGTAAATATTGTTAAGAAAGCCTATGAAGCCATTGAACTTCACGAGGCACTTGTAGACAACTGTTCAAAGCTTGCCATAAGTGATGTGGGAGTAGGAGTTCAGTGTCTTAAAGCTGCTATTATTGGAGCACAGCTCAATGTAATAATAAACATAAATTCTATTAAAGATGAGGAATACGTAAAAAAAGTAAAATTAGAAACAGAGCCCTTAGTTGATAAGGGTGCTGAAATTGCCGATAAAGTGTACAAGAAAGTTCTAGATAAGCTTTGTAAGTGAGAAATATGATAACTTCGCAGGAAATATTTGTGTTTCTTGCGAAGACATTTATCAATCAATTCTAGTTTGACATGCAGTTAATTTTAAATGTGAAGGAGATTATAAGTATGGGTCAGATAATTAAAGGTAAACCTGTGGCAGATGCCATAAGTGAAACTTTAACTAAAGAAGTTGAAAATTTAAAGGTAAAGGGTATTACTCCGAAACTTGTAATAGTGAGAGTTGGAGCAAACGGAAGTGACCTTGCTTATGAAAGAGGAGCTTTAAAAAGATGCAGTAAAATTGGAATAGACGCAGCTGTCAGGGAGTTACCTGAAGACATAGCACAGGATAAATTTATTGAAGAACTGAAAAAAGTAAATGAAGACAAGAGTGTAAACGGGATAATGGTGTTTAGACCTTTCCCAAAGCAGCTGGATGAAAATGTCATAAAATATGTAATTGCCCCCGAAAAAGATATGGACTGTTTTAGCCCTGTAAATGTTGCAAAAGTGATGGAAAAAGATAAAACGGGTTTTGCCCCTTGTACTCCATCTGCGGTTATAGAGATATTAAGGCACTATAAGGTACCTATGCAGGGGAAGCGTGCAGTTATAATAGGAAGATCCATGATAGTTGGAAAGCCAATGGCCATGCTTCTTTTAAATGAAAACTCTACAGTTACAATATGTCATTCCAAAACTGTGGATATGCCAGAGGTTTGTTCGGAAGCGGATATACTTGTAGTGGGTATAGGAAGAGCCAAAATGATAGATTCAAAGTATGTAAAAGATGGTGCCGTAGTCATAGATGTGGGAATAAACGTAGATAAAAATGGAAAGATCTGTGGAGATGTGAATACAACGGATTGTGAGCCAAAAGCTTCAATGATTACGCCTGTGCCGGCAGGAGTGGGCTCGGTAACGTCTTCCATATTAGCACAACATGTTATAAAAGCCTGCAAATTGCAAAATAATTTATAGGCCTTTGAATAAATGGAGGGGTAAGATATGATTATTTCAGAAAAGAAACCTTTTGAGGAGTTACTGGATTATCTCAAGGACAGCAAAAAAGTAATAATCACTGGATGTTCACTTTGTGCTTCTACCTGTAAAGTAGGTGGAGAAGAAGAAGTGATGGAAATGAAAACTAAACTAGAGGAAAATGGTAAAGAAGTTCTAGGCTATAAAATACTTGATCCTTCCTGTAGTTTTTTGAAAACGAGAAAAGATTTAAAATCCATGAAATCCGAATTAAAAGAAGCAGATGCAATTTTGTCTCTGTCCTGTGGGGATGGGACGCAGACTGTAGCCAAGTTGGTTGATATTCCTGTTTATCCGGGGAATAATACCATGTTTATAGGTGAAGTAGAAAGGGTAGGCCAGTATTCTGAGGCTTGCAGAGCCTGTGGGAACTGTCAGCTTGGGTGGACTGGTGGAATATGTCCTGTTACTCTGTGTGCAAAGGGGCTTTTAAATGGTCCCTGCGGCGGGGCGAGAGACGGCAAATGTGAGGTCAATCCCGAGAATGATTGTGCCTGGATACTAATATATAATAGGTTGAAGGAATTGGGGCAGCTTGATAATCTGGAAGAGTTAAGAGAACCAAGAGATTATCAGATAAGCTCACACCCTAGGAAGATAAACTTGAGAGCTAAGTAATGATCAAAAGGAGGATTTAAAAATGAGCTTGCTAAAAGAAGCTTTTAAAAAGGGTGATTTTGCAGTTACAGCTGAAATGGCACCTCCCAAGGGAACGGATCTTTCTCATTTAATTGAGTGTGCCAATAATGTGAAGGGAAGGGTTCATGGGGTAAATGTTACAGATTTTCAATCTGCTACGTTAAAAGCCACATCTCTTGCTACTTGTAAAGTACTAAAGGATGCAGGATTAGAACCAGTACTTCAAATAACGGGAAGAGACAGGAATAGGATAGCAATTCAGGGCGAACTTTTATCTGCAGGTGTATTTGGAATAGAAAATGTTTTGGCACTTACAGGAGATTATACTGGTGTAGGAGATCATCCGGGAGCTAAGCCGGTTTATGATCTTGACAGTGTCGGCATATTACAAGTAGCCAGTGCTTTAGCTGCTGGAAAAGATATGAGTGGAAATGATTTAAATGGAGTTCCTAAATTCTATTTAGGAGCCTGTGTTACCCCTAAGTATGAGCCGTTGGAGCTTCAGATTATTAAAATGAGGAAAAAAATTAAAGCTGGAGCTAAATTTTTTCAAACTCAAGCTGTTTATGATATAGATATTTTAAGGGAATTTAAAGAAAAAACTAAAGATTTAAACGCCAAGATTATGATTGGCATAATACCCTTGAAATCGGCTGGTATGGCCAAATATATGAATAAAAATGTACCGGGGATATTTGTACCTGAGGAACTTATTGACAGAATGAAAAATGCTGAAGACAAGGTTAAAGAAGGTATAAAGATATCAGCAGAATTTATAAGACGTATAAAAGAAGAAAAATTATTTGATGGAGTTCATATAATGGCCATTGGGGCTGAAGAGAATGTGCCTTTGATATTGGATGAAGCAGGATTATAAAATAGGGGGAGCGATTATAATGAAATTAGTTGTGATTGGAGGAGGACCAGGCGGATATGTAGCTGCTGTCCAGGCTGCTATTTTAGGGGCAGATGTAACTGTGATTGAAAAGGGATATCTGGGTGGTACCTGTTTAAATGTAGGATGTATACCTACTAAAGCACTGCTTGCTTGTTCAGATGTCTTAAATGTAACAAGAGATGCATCGAAATTTGGAATTGATTTTGAGGGAGAAGCAAAAGTTGATTTTGACTTTATTATGAAGAGAAAAAATAAAGTTGTAGCTCAGCTGGTTAAAGGAATAGAAGCGATATTAAAATACAGGGGAATAAAAATTGTAAAAGGTACGGGAAAACTTTTAAATAGCAGTGAAATAGAAGTAGATAGAGAAGATGGAACCAAGGAGACTGTAAAGGCAGATAAGATTGTGCTTGCCACTGGCTCCGTACCTGTGGCACCTAAATTTTTTAAATATGACGGTAAAAGGGTTATAACCTCTGATGAGGTACTTAATTTAAATAAGCTTCCAAAATCCATGATTATAGTAGGAGGAGGCCCTATAGGCTGTGAAATAGGATATTTCCTTCACTGCGTGGGAACTGAAGTCAAAGTAGTGGAAATGCTGCCTCACCTGGCACCTCTTGAAGATGAAGATGTGGCAAAACAACTTCAAAGAGCTTTTAAACGGGAAAAAATAAAGTATTTTGTAGGAGATGGCATATCCGGTGTAGAAGTTAAGGAAAATGGAGTAACTGCTGTACTGAAAAGTGGAAAAGTTCTGGAAGCGGAAACCATGCTGGTAGCTGTTGGAAGAAGGGCTTATACTGATGGTTTAGGATTGGACAATGTTGGAATTAAAACTGATAAAAGAGGTAGAATAATTGTAGATGAGTATTTGGAAACTAATGTAAAGGGCATTTATGCCATAGGTGATTTACTGCCCAGTGCGGCTCTTGCACATGTTGCTTCTAGGGAGGGTATTGTAGCTGTTTACAATGCTGTACTGAATAAAAAGAAGAAAATGAGCTATAGAGCTGTTCCGGGTTGTATATTTGTAGAACCTGAAGTGGCATCTGTAGGAATGAAGGAAAGCGAAGCAAAGGATAGGGGAATAGACTATAAGATTGGGAAATTCGATTTTAGAGGTCTTGGGAAAGCCCAGGCTATGGGCAAATTCCAGGGATTTGTAAAGATAATTACAGATGAAAAAGATGTTATTATTGGAGCTGCAATAGTAGGAGAACGGGCTACAGATATGATTGGTGAACTCACTGTTGCCTGTGAATTGGGGTTGACTGCAGAGCAGATAGGGGAAGTTATTCACCCCCATCCCACACTTTCTGAGGGAATAATGGAAGCACTCCATGATGTCCATAATCAATGCATTCACTCTATTAAATAGGGATCATGTCTCTGGGGATATATGTACTGGTAGAATTTTTAAATTAAAATGTTTATAGATAATTTTTATCATGGCAATATAAGGAGGTTGAACTATGGGATACAAAATAGCTGTAGCAGGTAAGGGAGGCACGGGCAAAACTACACTGACAGGTCTTTTAATTGACTATCTTATAAAAAAAGACGCTGGGCCTATTCTGGCAGTCGATGCCGATGCCAACTCTAATTTAAATGAAGTGCTTGGAACAGAAATTGAAGAAACTATAGGGGAAATAAAAGAGGATGTAAATCAAAGATCACTTTCAGGAGATAGTTTTCCGGGGGGCATGAGAAAGGCAGATTATCTGAAGTATAAATTAAATGCTTCAATGACTGAAGGTGATGGATACGATCTTATTGTCATGGGAAGATCTCAGGGACCAGGATGCTATTGTTATGTTAATGGGATACTTAAAGCGGAGGTAGATTCACTTTCAGGAAATTATGACTACATAGTAGTTGACAATGAGGCCGGTATGGAACACCTTAGCAGAAAGCTTATAGATCCCATTGATACCCTACTTCTCATAAGTGACTGTTCCAGAAGAGGTATACAGGCTGTAGGAAGAATAAGGCAGCTGGTTTCAGAATTAAATTTAAAAGTTGGTCAGATTTTTCTCATAGTCAACAGAGCTCCAGGAGGCAAATTAAATGCCGGGATAAAGAAAGAAATAGAAAAGCAAGAATTGGATTTAATCGGAGTTGTGCCTATGGATCAGATGGTGTATGACTATGACTCGGATGGCAAGGCGCTGGTAGACCTGCCAGATAATTCCCCATGTAGGAAAGCATTGAATGAAATATTATCGAAAATTGAATTTAAAAAGTAACTAAGTAACTATAAGGAGGCAACATTATGTTAAAAAAACCAGCACAAAAATATTCAGGTAAAATTGGTGAAGTTGAAATTGGAACTGGAGAAAAAGCTATAAAATTGGGCGGTGAAGCAGTATTGCCATTTTACAGCTTTGATGGGAATACTGGAAATGCACCAAAAATTGGTATGGAGATTTCAGATATTTATCCAGAGGATTGGACAGACGCGTTGAAAGAACTGTATAAGGATGTTTCAAGTGATGTTGTAAAATGGGCGCAATTTGTTGAAGAAAAATACAGCCCAGATTTCATATGCTTAAGACTTATAAGTGCAGATCCCAATGGAGAGGATGCATCACCAGAGGATTGTGCACAAAAAGTTAAAGCGGTAGTTGAAGCCATAAAGACTCCTTTGGTGATTGCAGGTACTGGCAACCATGAAAAGGATGCAAAATTATTTGAAAAAATTGCACAGGAAACGGAAGGACGCAATGTGCTTTTAATGTCTGCTGTAGAGGATAATTATAAAACCATAGGAGCAGCTGGTGTATTAGCTTATAACAACAAAATTGTAGCTGAATCTTCAGTGGATATAAATCTGGCAAAGCAGATAAACATTTTAGTAAATCAACTTGGAATTGATAATGAAAAGCTTGTAGATAATGTAGGATGTTCGGCAGGCGGGTATGGATATGAATATGTTATATCAACTTTGGACAGAGTAAAGCTTGCAGCTTTAACTCAAAATGATAAAACACTTCAAGTTCCAATCATCACTCCGGTTTCTTTCGAGACCTGGAAGGTAAAGGAATCGATAGAGCCGGAAGCAGACACTCCAGAATGGGGAAACCAGGACGACAGGGGAGTTTCTATGGAAGTTGCAGCAGCTTCAGGAGTATTGGCTTCAGGAAGTAATGCTATAATACTCCGCCATCCTAAGTCTGTGGAGATAATGAGAAGTTTTATTAATGAACTATTGGGATAATAAGAAAACTATACTTGTATTTAAATTAAGGAGGATTCAAAATGGCTTTAACAGGATTAGGTATATTTAAGTTAACACCCAAAAAAAATTGTAAGGATTGTGGATTCCCAACTTGCCTGGCTTTTTCAATGAAGGTGGCATCTGGAGCGGTGGAAATAAGTAAATGCCCCCATATGAGCAAAGAGTCTATAGAAAAATTAGCAGAAGCTACAGCACCCCTTATGAAGACAATAACTGTAGGAAAAGGGGATACGGAATATAAATTAGGTGGAGAAACTGTTCTATTCAGGCATGAAAAAACACTTGTAAATAGAAATAGATTTGCAGTACTTTTATCAGAGAATATGGAAGATTCGGAAATAGATACTAAGATTCAGCATATGAAAGATGTGAAGTATGTTAGAATCGGTGAAGAGATGAAAACTGAATTTGTTGCCTTGAGATATGTTTCAAATAAAGATAAATATCTTGCACTGATAAACAGAGTAAAATCCAGCGGATTAAAGGTGGCTTATATATTAGTTTGCGAGGACGCAGCAGTTATGAAGGAAGCACTGCCCATAGTAAAAGACGAAAACCCTCTGGCCTATGGTGCAAACAAAGACAATTTTAAGGATATGGTAGAACTTGTAAAACAGGACAATATACCTTTGGGAGTAAAAGCAGATAATCTGGAGGAACTCTATACATTGGTAGAAGGAATTCAAAAATTAGGATATAAGAATCTGGTTTTGGATCCTGGTTCAAAATCCATAAAGGAAACTTTTGAAAATACAGTTCAGATAAGGAGAATAAATCTTCAAGGACAGGATAGAACTTTTGGATATCCTTCCATACTGTTTTTAAATGAGCTTGCAAAGGGAGATAAATTCCAAGAGGTGACCTTATCCACGTTATTTACCATGAAATATGGTTCAATACTTGTTTTAAGTGACATGGATTATTGTAGGGCGCTGCCGCTGTATGGAATAAGACAAAATATATTTACGGATCCTCAAAAACCAATGAGGGTAGAAGTTGGAGTGTACGGGCTCAATAATGCAGATGATAATTCACCTGTAATGTGTACCGTTGACTTTGCACTGACTTACTTTATAGTTTCAGGAGAAGTTGAGAGATCAAAGATGCCTGTGTGGATGGTTATCCCTGATGCAGGAGGATATTCTGTTTTAACTTCCTGGGCTGCGGGTAAATTTACCGGCAGTGTAATAGCTGATATGGTGAAAAATAGTGGAATAGAACAAAAAACTAAGAACAGAACTCTTATAATTCCTGGAAAAGTTGCAGTTTTAAAAGGTGAATTGGAAGAAAATCTTCCAGACTGGAACATAGTGGTGGGCACTACGGAAGCTATGTATATTCCTAAATTGTTAAAGGAAATGGCGGTAAAATAGTAAATTTTTAATAAAACAGTTGCTGGCTGAGAAATTTTAACCAGCAGCTGAAAATATAAAAATTAGGAGGTCGTCTAATAATGGATAAATTTATGATCATAGGTGAAAGAATTCACTGTATATCTCCAACAATCAGAAAGGCTATTGAGGAAAGAAATACTGCACCTATATTTAAAAGAGCTAAAGAACAATTGGATGCAGGAGCTGATTATTTAGATTTGAATATAGGACCTGCAGGAAAAGATGGAGAAGAAATAATGCAGTGGGCTGTTAAGGCACTTCAAAGCGAATTCGACAATGTTCCACTGGCGCTTGATACTACAAATAAAAAAGCAATTGAAGCAGGTCTTAAAATATACAATAGGGAAAAAGGTAAACCTATAATAAATTCTGCAGATGCAGGGGAGAGAATTGGGAACATAGATCTAGCTGCAGAATATGATGCCATGTGTATAGCATTGTGTGCAAAAGAGGGAATTACAAAAGATAATGATGAGAGAATAGCATATTGTACGGAAATGCTTGAAAAAGCCATGGAACTTGGAATGGAGCCTACTGATTTACTATTTGATCCACTGTTTTTAGTGATAAAGGGTATGCAGGATAAACAGAAAGAAGTATTGGAAGCTATTAAGTTGATAAGTGAAATGGAACTCAGGACCTGCTGCGGACTCAGCAATGTATCCAATGGAGCACCAAAGGAAATAAGACCTATAATGGATTCCACTTATGCAGCTATGGCAATACAAAGCGGACTGACTTCTGCAATAATGAATCCTTGTGATAAAAGATTGATGGAAACAATAAAGACCTGTGATGTTATAAATGGAGCTGTGTTGTATGCAGATTCCTACTTAGAGTTATAGTCTTTTAATATTTAAAAATAGGAGGAGCTAAAAATGAATTTATTTCAAACTATATTCACTGGTTCAAAACAGGCTTTGGCAGCAGCTGAGGGCATAGTTAAACAAGCTGTGGATGAAAAGGGTAAAGATTATAAAGTGGCCTTCCCGGATACTGCATATTCACTTCCGGTAATTTTTGCAGCTACAGGAAAAAAGATAACCAATGTGGGGGAATTAGAGGGGGCTCTGGACATAGTCAGAAGTCTTATAGTAGAAGAGGAAACTCTTGATAAAGCTCTGAATTCGGGTCTTGCAACGGCCGTAGCAGCTGAGATAATAGAAGCAGCTAAATATGTATTGTCTGATGCTCCTTATACTGAGCCCTGTGTTGGATTTATATCCGATCCAATAATACGATCTCTTGGAGTACCGCTTGTTACAGGAGATATACCAGGTGTAGCAGTTGTGTTGGGAGAATGTCCGGACGTTGATACTGCATCTAAGATCATAAAAGATTATCAGTCAAAAGGACTGCTTACGTTTTTGGTGGGAAAGGTAATAGATCAGGCTGTAGAGGGAAAAGTTAAGATGGGACTTGACCTTAGAGTTATTCCTCTTGGATACGATGTTACTTCCGTAATACATGTTGTAACTGTAGCTATAAGAGCTGGACTCATATTTGGAGGAATCAAAGGCGGTGCGCTTCAGGAAATGCTGCAGTATACTGCGGAGAGGGTGCCTGCTTTTGTAAATGCTTTTGGACCATTGAGTGAACTTGTGGTTTCTGCCGGAGCAGGGGCTATAGCTCTTGGATTCCCTGTAATAACTGATCAGGATGTAACGGAAGTACCTACACTTTTATTGACTCAAAAGGATTATGATAAATTCGTCAAGACCTCTTTAGAAGCTAGAAAAATAAAGATAAAGATAACTGAGATTCCAATTCCAGTTGCTTTTGCTGCAGCTTTTGAAGGTGAAAGAATAAGGAAGAATGACATGCTTGCAGAATTTGGAGGGGGCAAAACTGAAGCCTGGGAATTGGTAATGAATGTGGATCCTGGAGAAATTGAGGATCATAAAATAGAGCTTATAGGTCCGGATATTGACACTATAGACAAAGCACCTGGAAGAATGCCTCTTGGAATGCTTGTGAAGGTAGCAGGAGCTAATATGCAGAAAGACTTTGAACCGGTACTTGAAAGGAGACTTCATTATTTTCTAAATTATATAGAGGGAGTAATGCATGTAGGACAGAGAAATCTGACCTGGGTTAGAATAGGCAAGGAAGCTTATGATAAAGGGTTTAGACTGAAGCATTTTGGAGAAGTGATATATGCTAAGATGTTGGATGAATTTGGTTCTGTTGTAGACAAATGTGAAATTATTATAACTACAGATCCAGCTAAAACTTCAGAATTAAAGGAAAAATATGCTATGCCAAGATATACAGAAAGGGATGCTAGACTTGTATCTCTGGTAGATGAAAAAGTTGATACTTTTTATTCCTGTAATCTATGTCAGTCCTTTGCACCTGCACATGTATGTATAATAACACCTGAAAGACTTGGACTCTGCGGAGCAGTTTCCTGGCTGGATGCTAAAGCTACACTTGAATTAAATCCTACAGGACCATGTCAGGCGGTACCTAAGGAAGGTGTAATTGATGAAAATGCAGGCATCTGGGAGAAAGTCAATGAAACTGTTTCAAAAATATCTCAAGGTGCTGTAAACAATGTTACCTTGTATAGTATTTTACAGGATCCTATGACTTCCTGTGGATGTTTTGAATGTATCACGGGTATAATGCCGGAGGCCAATGGTGTTGTAATAGTAAACAGAGAATATGCTTCCATGACTCCCCTTGGAATGACCTTTGGTGAACTGGCATCCATGACCGGCGGCGGAGTTCAGACTCCTGGATTCATGGGACACGGCAGACCTTTTATATCTTCAAAGAAGTTCATGAAAGCCGAGGGTGGAATCGCCAGAATAGTCTGGATGCCTAAGGAGTTAAAGGATTTTGTAGCAGAAAAATTGAATAAGACAGCTAAAGAGCTCTATGATATAGATAATTTTTCAGATATGATATGTGATGAAACCATTGCTACTGAATCTGAAGATGTGATGAAATTCCTGGAGGAAAAGGGGCATCCTGCACTTACTATGGATCCTATAATGTAGTAAATTTGATAGAAGGATAACGGAAACAGGAGATCATTGTTTCTGTTATCCCCAATATTTAAAATTATAAAAGAGGTGGTATCTATGAATTTTCCGGAGAAATTGTACTATAGTAAGGAGCATACCTGGGCAAAAGTGGAAGGTGATACAGCACTTATAGGTATAAGCGATTTTGCCCAGGAGCAGCTGGGTGAAATACTATTTGTGGAAATGCCAGAAGTGGGAGATGAAGTCGTAAAGGACAGTTCTTTTGGAGTAGTTGAATCATCTAAAAAGGCATCGGATACGATATCTCCATTATCCGGTGAAGTAGTCGAAATCAATGAGAAGCTGGATGATGAGCCTGAATATATAAATGAAGATCCTTATGATGCGTGGATAATAAAAATAAAGATAAAGGATGACAGCGAGATTAAAGACCTATTGAGTTCCTCTGAATATGAATCAGGATTGGAATAGATAATTTGCTGCTTTTTGTAAAGGAGGTATTTGCAAGATATGGTGAGAATAAAATTTAATCCTTATGGAAGGGAAATAGAAGTCCCAGATGGGGAAAATCTCTTGGAAGCTGTAAGAAAAGCTGGTATATTTATGGACACTCCATGTAATGGAAGTGGAGCTTGTGGAAAATGTAAAGTTAGGGTAATAAGCGGCAATATTATTTCGATGAGCAGCAAAAATATCACCGAAACGGAGAAAAAAAATGGGTATGTACTTGCTTGCCAAAGTATTATCAAGGGCAATGCAGTTGTTGAAATACCTGAAACTGAGTCATCTTCAATGCATGGTATGAAGATAGAGGACTTTTCCAGCAGCAGGGAAAAAGATATATTTAATGATTCCAGAGAGCGTATGCTGAAAAGTGGCATGAAATTTGGAACCTATGTAAAAAAGGAATATCTGGAACTTGATCCACCTACATTGGATGACAATATATCTGATTTTGAGAGACTGAAAAGGCATGTGAAAAAACAGCTGAATTATAATAGTGTATTTTGCAGGCTTCCCATATTGAAGAAAATACCTAAACTCTTAAGGAAAGCAGATTTTAAGATTACCATAACTCATATACCCAGGGGGAAAGAAAAGACTACAATCATCAATATAGAAGAGGGAGACAAAACTAAAGAGCTCTATGGAGCAGCGGTGGATATAGGGACTACTTCCGTAGCAGCTTGCTTGGTGGATTTATACAACGGTGAATTGATTGCAAAAGCTTCTTCGGGAAACGCCCAAATGAAGTATGGTGCAGATGTTATAAATAGAATAATATATTCTACTAAAGGCAGCGGGCTTGAAGAATTGAATCATGCTGTAATACAGGAAACTATAAATCCGCTGCTTAGTAAAATGTATATGGATTCTGGGATATCAAGGGATCAGGTAGTATCTTTTGTCGCAGCTGGAAATACTACCATGTCCCATCTTTTTCTGGGAGTATACCCGAACTTTCTGAGAATGGAACCCTATATACCTGCTTTTGTGAAGACACCTTTTATAAAGGCTTCAGAGCTCGATATAGAAGTTAATCCTGAGACGTTTATATACCTGGTACCTTCTGTAGCAAGCTATGTAGGTGGAGACATATCTTCAGGGGTGCTGTCTTCAGGGATCTGGAACAGCGAGGAAAATATACTTTTTATAGACCTGGGAACCAATGGGGAAATAGTATTTGGAAATAGTGAATATCTCATGACTTGTGCCTGCTCTGCAGGACCGGCCTTTGAGGGCGGAGAGATAAGCTGCGGTATGAGGGCGTCCGGTGGTGCTGTAGAAAAAGTCAGCATTGACAGCAGTTATGAGCCTACTTTAAAGGTCATTGGTCAGGAAAAACCCCTTGGAATATGCGGTTCTGGTATTATAGATCTTATATGTGAGATGATGTTTGCCGGAATCATAGACAGGAAGGGGAAAATTGTAAGAGATCTGGATACCAATAGGATTAGATTTGACGAACATGGAATTGGGGAATATATTTTGGCATTTAAGGAACAGTGTGATTTGGAAAGGGATATCAGTATAACAGAAGTTGATATAGATAATTTTATAAGGGCAAAAGCAGCTATATATTCTGGAATTACTACGCTTTTGAAGGATCTATCCATGGATTTTACTGACATTGATAAAATATATATAGCAGGTGGTATAGGAAATAGCCTTGACATAGGTAATGCGGTTAAGATAGGAATGCTGCCCGATATAGATCAGAATAAAATCCACTATATAGGCAATAGTTCACTCATGGGATGTTATTTGACCCTTATGAGTGAAGATGCGAGGCGTAAATTGGAAGAGATAGCCAACAGTATGACTTATGTGGAACTAAGTGTTGAACCGGAGTATATGGATGAATTTGTATCAGCCTGCTTTTTACCTCATACGGATATAGACAAATTTCCTACTGTTAAGAGGTGCTTCAATAAGTCTGTGTAAAAACTTTTTAGTGGTTGTTTTAATAGCATATTAGAAAGAGTATACTTAAATTTAAGGAAGTGTTTTATAATCCTGTAGATTGATATGAAATTTTTTGTGTGAGTTAAAAAGGAGGTAATTGATATGTGTGAATCGACGGCATATTTGGTAACACCCGAAGGTGAAAGCAAAGTTATGGATTATGTGGTGAATATAATTCCGAAGGAAAATGGCAAATTGTTTTTAACGGATATTTTGGGGGAAGAAAAAATAATAGAGGGAATGTTAAAAGAGGTAGATCTTTTGAAAAATAAGATAGTCATAGAAAAGGTTGTATAATTTTGCAGTGAAATATAATATTGAGGAGGGGTTTACTATGAAAGATGAACATACCCATGCACATTGCCACAGCGGGGAGCATCACCATATCCACACCCAGGACAGTACATTGGAAGTTGAAAAGGGCAAAGAGGAAAAAACATTGAAAATACTGTTGGATCATTGGATAGAACATAATAAATCCCATGAAGAAGGATTTTCAGAATGGGTAAATAAGGCCAGAAGTATGGGAAAAATTGAAACTTCACAATATATTGAAAAAGCAGTGAAATTTATGAAACAAGCTGATGATATGCTGCAAAAAGCAAAGGAATATATGTAAGGTTGATGTATTGTATAATTTTAGATAAACTTGATTTTGAAACCAGTTTTAAAATCAAGTTTATCTAAATTGTTAATTGGAGTACATTATGCCGAAATCAAATAAGGTTTAGTTTAAGGAGTGCAAATAGATGGGAGATAAGATTAATACAGATAAAAATAGGAAGGATAAAATACCCTATGATCACTATAAGACCGTATTTAAGAATTTTAACCCTGAAATAATGGCTAAAAATACAGGATGCACTTTTAATAAAGCTGCGGAAGAGATAACTGTGAAATTAATGGGACAAGATTTGATAGTGAGGTATCCTTCTGGAGATATATATAGTAAAAATGGTTCTAAATTTGAAGCCTATCCTCCAAAAACTTTAATTTTGCGGTATCTAATTCATGGCAAGGGAGTAGAGCCTTCCCGTAAATACATTACCTATAGGGAAATAGAAGGTGGGAATGTATACTATAATAATTTCTATGGAAGGTGTATTTTACGATTATCCAGAACTTTTGGAAAGAATGTAGAAAGGTTTAAAGAAATATTTGAAAAATTAGGAGCAGAAAAAGTGGAGATGGGTGATGCTGCCTATAAATTTCAATTTTTAAATAATATATATGTGATCTTTGCGATCTGGAAGGATGATGAAGAGTTTCCAGCCTCTTCCCAGATACTGTTTAATAGCAATGTACTTTTTTACTTTACAGCAGAGGATTTGGCAGTAGTAGGAGATGTAGCTATAGGAACTATGATGAAGTTGGATATTTAGTTTGAATACAGGGGTTTAAAAAAGGGGGAATTTGTATGGAAAGTAATATGTTAAAGCCTAATGAAATATGTGATGCTGCAGTAGGAGCTGGATGTACCAAGGCAGGTCTCAATATTTCCCAGCAAGCTATACTGGGGACGCTGGCAGGAGCGTTTATTGCAGTAGGAGGAGTTGTTTCTGCAGTAGTATCTCACAGCATAACCAATGTCGGGCTTGCAAAATTTGCTGGGGGTGCTGTTTTCCCTGTGGGACTTATGTTGGTAGTTATATGCGGAGCAGAACTTTTTACGGGAAATTGTCTTATGGTGGTACCTTTAGCAGGAGGAGAAATAGATTTTGAATCTATGATTAAAAACTGGATAGTTGTTTATATATTTAATTTTGTAGGATCAGTACTGGTGGCTTTTCTGGTATTTGAAGGCGGGGTTTTTGGGTTGAGCAGTGGAAAATTAGGAGGAACGGTTATAAAGGTAGCATCTACAAAAGCTGCACTGCCTTTTGGAACTGCCTTCTGCAGTGGAATAATGTGTAATTTTTTAGTGTGCCTTGCTGTGTGGGGGGCTTTTGCAGCCAAGGATGTAGTGGGTAAAGTAATGATAATATGGTTTCCCATAATGACTTTTGTAACCTGCGGTTTTGAACATTGTGTTGCAAATATGTATTTCTTAATGGCGGGAATTTTTGCAAAATCCAATCCTTCTTTTGTCGCAGCTTCAGGATTGTCACAGGATAAAATAATAAGCGGAATGGGAGTTGTACATAACCTCATACCTGTAACCCTTGGGAATATAGTTGGAGGAGCTGTATTGGTAGCAATGTCTTATTTTATAGTATATAAGCACCACAGAGCTTATGAGAAGAAAAGCATTGCTTATAAGTAATACTTGATTACAATGAATTTGTTATTTTTTGCTATTGAATATTGGATATTTGTATGATATACTAAAGGCGTATAAGAAAATATAATAAATGGCAGAGTAAAAAGAGAGCCAAATTTTAAGATATATTATAATATATCTTAAGGTTAGCTCTTTTTCTTTTTAACTATTTCTATGGTGAAATTCACCTGAATCTGAAAGTTACTTTATTAAGGAGGTATTGTCTTATGTTTGATGTGACCATTATAGGGGCCGGAGTTATCGGAAGTTCCATAGCAAGAGAGTTATGCAAATATAAACTTAATGTATGTGTTGTAGAAAAAGATTTTGATGTTGGAAACGGAACCAGCAAAGCCAATAGTGCCATAGTTCATGCAGGGTTTGATGCTAAGCCTGGTACTTTGAAGGGAAAATTGAATTCCAGGGGAAATAAAATGTTCGATAAACTTTCTAAAGAGTTGGATTTTCCGTTTAAAAGAATAGGTTCATTAGTAGTTTGCTTCGATAAAGAGGGCATTCCAGATCTTGAAAAATTAAAACAGCAGGGAATTGAGAATGGAGTACCTGATCTTGAAATATTAGATGGAGATAAAGTGAGGGAGATGGAACCTAATTTATCAAAGAATGTGATTGCTGCACTGTATGCTCCAACAGGTGGAATAGTCTGCCCTTATGAAATGACCATCGCACTGGCTGAAAATGCATTTACAAATGGAACGGAGTTTAAATTGGATACTAAAGTGACTTCTATAGTTAAAAGTGGGGGAAACTATTTAATAAAAACTGATAAAGGCGATATAGAGAGTAAAATTGTAGTGAATGCAGCAGGAGTATTTTCCGATGAAATAAATAACATGGTAAGTAAAAATAAATTGAGTATAATTCCTAGAAGAGGACAGTACTGTCTGTTTGACAAGGCGGTGGGAGATACCGTTTCCAGGACAATATTCCAGTTACCTACTAAAATGGGGAAGGGAGTTTTGGTTACCCCTACAGTAGATGGAAATCTTTTGATAGGTCCCGATGCAGAAGATATAGATGACAAGGAGGATTTAAATACTACCAGCGAAGGGCTTGGCTTCATAATTTCAAAGGCATCCCTCAGTGTAAATCAATTACCTATGAGGCAGGTTATAACATCGTTTTCAGGATTGAGAGCCCATGGTACAGGTGATTTTGTGATTGGAGAAGTAGAAGATGCTCCTAATTTTATAAATGCAGCTGGTATTGAATCACCAGGATTGTCCAGTTCACCTGCCATAGCAGTTGTCATTAGAGACATTATAGTAAATAGGTTGAAACCTGAAAAAAATGACAAGTTTAATCCAATAAGGAAGGGAATACCTAAATTTAGAGAGATGACTAATCAGGAAAGGAAGAAAATGATTGCCAAGAATTCTAAATATGGCAGGATAATATGCAGATGTGAAACTGTTACAGAAGGTGAAATAGTAGATGCTATAAGAAGACCGCTGGGAGCAAGAAGTGTGGATGGTGTAAAGAAGAGGACCAGGGCAGGTATGGGAAGATGTCAGGGAGGCTTCTGTGGACCTAGAGTGGTTGAAATTCTGGCACGTGAGCTTAGAATTTCGCCTCAGGAAGTGACTAAATCGGGAGAGCACTCGAACTTACTGGTGGGAAAAGATAAAGAGAATGTATCAGTCTAAATATCAAATTTGCTTGACTTTCGGTGCAGTCAAAAATCTTCTTAAATTGTAAACTGTGCATTGCAAATTGTGGATTGGATAAATTAGGATGATTTGGAGGTTTTAAATATGCGAGAATATGACGTAGTAATAATAGGCGGCGGTCCTGCAGGACTTGCAGCAGCTATATCGGTTAAAGAAGAAGGCATAGATAATATATTGATACTTGAAAGGGAAAATCAGCTTGGGGGTATACTGAACCAATGTATTCACAATGGATTTGGACTTCATGTTTTTAAGGAGGAACTTACAGGCCCCGAATATGCTCAGAGATTTATAGACAAAGTGAAAGACATGAACATTCCATATAAATTAAATACCATGGTACTTGATTTAAATAAGGATAAAATTATAACAGCAGTAAATGAAGAAGAGGGCATAATTGAGATAAAAGCTAAATCCATAATTCTATCCATGGGATGTAGAGAGAGGCCAAGAGGAGCGATAAATATACCTGGAAGCAGATGTGCTGGTATATATACAGCTGGTTCAGCTCAAAAATTTGTCAATGTGGAAGGGTATATGCCGGGAAAGGAAGTAGTAATATTAGGATCTGGTGATATAGGACTTATAATGGCCAGAAGAATGACTTTAGAAGGTGCAAAGGTTAAGGCTGTAGTAGAACTTTTGCCTTATTCCAGTGGCCTTAAGAGAAATATAGTTCAGTGTCTGGATGATTTTGAAATCCCGCTGAAGCTGAGTCATACAGTGACGGATATAAAAGGCAAGGAAAGAGTTGAAGGCGTAACTATTGCCGAAGTGGGAAAAGACAGAAAGGTCATAAAGGGCACGGAAGAATATATACCCTGTGACACCCTGCTTTTATCTGTAGGACTTCTGCCTGAAAATGAACTTTCCAGAAAAGCTGAAGTAAAATTGTCAAATATAACAGGAGGTCCTGTAGTAGATGAGAGCTTGGAAACCAATGTAAACGGAATATTTGCCTGTGGAAATGTACTTCATGTCCATGACCTAGTTGACAATGTTACTGCAGAAAGTTTGAATGCAGGTAAAAACGCTGCTAAATATGTAAGGGGAGAAAGTTTTAAAGGTAATAAAATAGAAGTTTTGGCTGTAGATGGGATTAGATACACAGTTCCTCAGTTTATAAACCCTGAGAATGTGGAAAAATCAATAGATGTTAGATTTAGAGTGGGAGATGTGTTTAAGGATAGCTTTATATCGGTGTATTTTGATGATGTTAGAGAGATGCATATAAAAAAGAGAATACTCACCCCGGGAGAAATGGAGAAAGTCAAACTTACCAGAGGGCTTTTAGATAAATATCCTAATTGTAAAAGAATAACCATAAAGGTAGAAGGGAAGTAAGAATATGAATAAAAGAGAATTGACCTGTATAGGTTGTCCTATGGGATGTCAGCTTTTAGTTAAATTAGAGGGAGATAAAGTGATAGAAGTTACGGGGAATACCTGTAAAAGAGGAGAAGAATACGGAAAAAAGGAGTGCACTAGTCCTACTAGGATAGTTACTTCTTCCGTATATGTAGAAGACGGAGAAATAGATGTTGTCCCTGTAAAGACGGAAAGAGATATACCAAAGGAAAAGATATTCGACTCTATAAGAGCATTGAAGGGAGTAGTGGTTAAGGCCCCTATAAATATAGGAGATGTTATACTTAAAAATGTAGCAGATTCAGGGGTGAATATTATAGCAACTAAAAAAGTTGACAGTGCAAATGATAAGACAGCATAAGCTAGAAGGCGTAGAAATTTTCTACGCTTTTTTAGATTAAGGCCGATAATATAATTTTTTAAATTAAGGATGTAGTTCTTCTATGTTATAATAATGTTATTAGCTATCGAGAGGCTTTTACATGTATATTGCATTTAGTACTTATAAAGTAGGAGGATTTAATGTGGGTAGAGAAACATTGGAAAAATTGATAGAAGAACTTGGAAATTTTAAACAGTTAAAACTTGAAAACATACCGGATATAGATCTATATATGGATCAGGTTACTACTTTTATTGAAGATAAATTAGGCTATTTGAAAAGAGATAAAAAAGACAGAACTATTACTAAAACTATGATAAACAACTATACTAAAGCAGGTATACTTATGCCTCCTGAGAAGAAAAAATATTCCAGGCAGCATATGATCTTAATCATATTGATTTATTATTTAAAACAAATTCTATCCATAGGTGATATCCAGAGCTTATTTTCCCCTATAGTAGATTCTATAATGTCGGGACAATATGATGAAGAGAATCTAAATAATATATATAAGACGTTTTTAAAGATAGAAGACAGTCAAGTAAAGACCTTTGTAGAGGACTTTGAGAGTAAAATTGAAAAACAGAATATTTTAGATGGAGGTTGTGATAATTCTGGTGAGAATTCAGGGGAAAAGTTAGATGAACTCATAGTGATTGTAATTATGTTGGTTGTAAAAGCCAATATAGAAAAGAGAATGGCGGAAAAAATAATCGACAATTTTTTCAAAAAATAGTATAAATAGAGTTTTTCATTGTTCAGTGAAAAGCTCTATTGGTTTCTTGATTATTATTAATGCTATTTGAACAATTTGTTGAAGCAGTTCTTACATATTAAGGTTTTACCTTTGTTGGCAGATATAATTTCATCATGCTGAAGTGATTTGCCGCAGATCTGACATTTCGGCACTGAGGTGTTCTCCTTGGGATTTTGTATTTTAATGCTGTTCTTATAAATTTTTTTTCTATTGGGAGGAGGTGAATAATTTATCTTTTCCTCTATAAAGTCATTTTCACAAATAGAATATTTTAGATTATAATGGCTTTCACCAAATAATTCTAGTTCAAATCTGGGATTATTTTTATCATAGAACTCCTCTGTAATTATTTTACGAATCTGGGCATCGTTTATTATAAGGCCGCTCTTTTCAATTCCATCAAATATACTTTTAGTTATATTGCTGGTATCAGGGTGCCTTTTTTTACTTTTGTAATACACCTTTAATACAGCTATTAGAGATTCTGATATAATCACTCCGGGATTTTGACTCCTGCATTCATAAGCTATCTGTTCTTCATACAGTGCATATCTGTCGTGGTATTTACCTGAATTATAAGGTAAAATAGCTCTTCCTTTTATATTGAATAATTTGAAATTGGACTTAGTTATGGGAGAGCCTTTTACTATAATTTTAGCATAGGATTTATTCATACTTTATTCCTCGGTATATTAGTAAGATTTAAAGATTGTATGAATCTTTATTATATATTATATCATATGTGTTCTAATCTGAAGTGGAAATGCTAGAAGAATTAAATTTAAAACCTACTATACTGTAAAAAAAATAAGTAGTATAATTCAATGATATAGATATAAATATGAGATAATTTAAATGGAAAGGTAAAAATGTTTATGGATAAGGGTATAAAAATATTGGCTATTGAAAGCAGCTGCGATGAAACCTCTGCAGCTGTAGTGATTGACGGAAGACAGGTGCTTTCAAATATAATATCTTCGCAAATAAATATTCATAAAAAATTTGGAGGTGTGGTGCCGGAGGTGGCATCTAGAAAGCATATAGAGGTTATAAGTATAGTAGTAAAACAGGCATTGGAAGAAGCTAAAATTGAGCTCAAGGATATAGATGCTGTAGGGGTTACTTATGGTCCAGGGCTTGTAGGTGCACTCCTTGTGGGTCTTCAATATGCGAAGGGACTGGCTTATGCATTGCATAGGCCTATGATCGGAGTGAATCATATAGAGGGCCATATAAGTGCTAATTTTATACAGTATAAGGATTTAGAACCGCCTTTTGTGTGTCTGGTGGTATCTGGAGGGCATACTTACTTAGTTTATATGAAAGATTATGGAAAATTTGAGGTATTAGGCCAAACTAGGGATGATGCTGCCGGGGAAGCCTATGACAAGGTGGCAAGAGCTATTGGACTGGGATATCCGGGAGGACCTAAAATTGATAGATTGGCCAGAGAAGGTAATCCGGAAATTATTAAATTTCCAAGGGCAAATTTTCATGATGACAGTTCCCTCGATTTTTCGTTCAGTGGATTAAAATCCTCTGTGTTAAATTATTTGAATCGAAAGGAAATGAAAAAAGAGATCATAAATAGGGCTGATGTAGCAGCTTCCTTTCAGAAAGCTGTGGTGAGTTTTTTAGTGGATAATGCATTGAAAGCATGTAGTTTAAAGCATGTAGATAGAATAGCTGTAGCAGGGGGTGTGGCAGCCAATACTTGCCTTAGGGAAACCTTGATAAAAAGAGGAAATGATAATAATATAAGGGTCATGTTTCCTGATTTTGTATTATGTACTGATAATGCAGCTATGATAGGAAGTGCGGCTTATTTTGAATATATCAAAGGAAATACAAGTCCCTTGAGTTTAAATGCAGTTCCCAATCTAAAATTGGGAGAAAGATAAGCAGGGAGCCCAAATCTTCGATTTGGTGCGAGTCGCTTACTCCGCCGGACCGAAGGGAGGTGGAGTTTCCTAAGTTTGGAGCCCAAATCTTCGATTTGCGGTGGATGTAGTAAATTTTAATTGTGACACACTATTGGATATTTTATCATGATATAAAGTAACATAAATAATATATATAATATACTATTTACAAAACTGCTAGTAGGATATATAATAGTTTGTATTGACACTGATTTTTTGAATCTAAAAGAATTGCAGATGAGCACTTGGTTTTATAAAAGAAAACATGCTGTAATCTACGGCAGTTATAGAATGAAATACACATTAGCTAGAATTTTGTCGGAATTAATATATGAATGAATAAAATAGGAATAATTCAATTGAAATAATTTTATTACTTATATATAATAATATTGTATCGCTCAAATTTAATGGTATAAGCTAATAAATATACAAAAATATATAATTTTTATAAAGGGGATGAGTAATCTATGAGAAAAATTAAGAGAGTACTTGTGGCAAATAGAGGGGAAATTGCTATAAGAATATTCAGAGCTTGTCAGGAATTAGGGATAACTACCATAGCGATATATTCTAATGAGGACAAGAGATCTCTTTTTAGAACTAAAGCTGATGAGTCCTATTTGATAGGGAAAGATAAAAATCCAGTAGAGGCATATCTGGATATTGATGAGATAATAGATATAGCTCTGAAGAAAAAGGTAGATGCAATACATCCGGGATATGGGTTCCTTGCAGAAAATTCTGAATTTGCAAGGAAATGTGAGGAAGCTGGTATAGAATTTATTGGACCAACTTCAAATATGATGGAGATGCTTGGTGATAAGATAAAATCCAAGATTGTAGCAAAAAAAGCCGGAGTGCCAACCATACCCGGAGTTCAAGAACCCATAAGAACAGAACGGCAAGCTTTGGAATCTGCAAAATTTTGTGGGTATCCTGTCATGATTAAAGCAGCAGCTGGTGGCGGCGGAAGAGGCATGAGAATAGTCAGAAAAGAAGAAGATCTTATAGAGGCATACAACAGTGCAAAGAGTGAATCAAAAAAGGCTTTTGGCTCAGAAAACATATTTATTGAAAAATATATTGAAGGCCCTAAACATATTGAAGTTCAGGTACTTGGTGATAAATATGGCAATATAGTGCACTTGTATGAAAGGGATTGTTCCATACAGAGAAGACATCAAAAGGTAATAGAATTTACACCGGCTGTAGCTCTGTCAAAGGAAAAGAGAAATGAGATATGTGAAGATGCACTGAAAATTGCAAGAACTGTAGGATATAGAAGTGCAGGAACACTGGAATTCTTAGTAGATAAAGGCGGTAATCACTATTTCATAGAGATGAATACCAGAATTCAGGTAGAGCATACAGTGAGTGAAATGGTTACAGGAATAGATATTGTCCAGGGCCAAATACTTATAGCTGAAGGCTATCCGCTTAATTCAAAAGAAATAGGTATAAATTCTCAGAATGATATTAAATTAAATGGCTATGCCATACAGTGCAGGGTCACTACAGAGGATCCACTGAATAATTTTGCACCGGATACTGGAAGAATAGACATGTATAGGACAGGGTCCGGCTTTGGAATAAGATTGGATGGTGGAAGTGGATTTACAGGAGCAGTTATAAGCCCATATTATGACAGCCTTCTTGTAAAAAATATATCCTGGTCAAGAACCTTTGAAGATGCGATAAGAAAATCAATACGTTCCATAAAGGAAACTGTCATATCTGGTGTCAAGACAAATGCTGGATTTTTGATAAATGTACTGAACAATGAAAAATTCCACAGAGGTGAATGTGATACTAATTTCATTGAAAATACTCCTGAACTGTTTAACATAGATCCAAGGCCTGATGAAGATCTTAGAATAATGAAGTTTATAGGGGAAAAAGTGATAAATGGGACACATGGTAAAAAGCCAAGCTTTAATGTTCCAACTGTACCAGTTGTAGAAAAAGGACTGAAGCTTACCGGAACCAAGCAGATATTGGATGAAAAGGGTCAGAAGGGGCTTGTTGACTGGATAAAGTCTCAAAAAAAGCTTTTGCTCACTGATACCACTATGAGAGATGCTCATCAGTCATTGATGGCTACGAGAATGAGAACCAGGGATATGTTAAAGATAGCAGATGCCCAATCAGTATTGACAAAGGATCTATTTTCCATGGAAATGTGGGGTGGAGCTACTTTTGATGTAGCCTACAGATTTTTGAAGGAATCACCCTGGGAAAGGCTTGAAAAATTAAGAGAAAAAATACCTAATATATTATTCCAGATGCTCTTAAGGGGAGCAAATGCAGTTGGATATAAAAATTATCCTGACAATGTAATAAGAGAATTTATAAAGCAGTCTGCTAATTCAGGTATTGATGTGTTTAGAATATTTGATTCTCTAAACTGGCTAAAAGGTATGGAGGTTGCTGTAGATGAAGTTTTAAATCAAGGTAAAATAGCTGAAGCCTGCATGTGCTATACGGGAGATGTGTTAGATAGTAATAAAGACAAGTATACATTGGAATACTATGTAAATTTAGCTAAAGATATAGAGAAGACGGGAGCTAATATCCTGGGAATAAAGGATATGTCTTCGCTTTTGAAACCTTATGCAGCTTATAAACTCATAAAAGCCCTTAAAAATGAGATATCCATACCGATACATCTTCATACTCACGATACTACGGGAAATGGAGTTGCAACGCTTATAATGGCTTCTCAGGCAGGAGTTGACATTGTGGATACTGCTTTCAGCAGCATGTCGGGACTTACAAGCCAGCCGTCACTTAATTCCGTAGTGGCAGCACTTCAAAATACGGAAAGGGATACGGGGCTTGATCTTGATAAACTTCAAAAAATATCAGATTATTGGCAGGATGTAAGGCCTGTATACAGCCAGTTTGAATCAGGTCTTAAATCCAGTACTGCAGAGATATATAAATATGAAATCCCTGGAGGTCAATATTCTAATTTAAAGCCTCAAGTGGAGAGTTTTGGACTAGGCGATCGTTTTGAAGACGTAAAGAATATGTATACCAGAGTAAACAAGATGCTTGGAAATATAGTCAAAGTGACCCCATCATCTAAAATGGTAGGTGATCTAGCTATATTCATGGTGCAAAATAATTTGAACGAGGAAAATATATATGAAAAGGGAAAGAGTTTAAATTTTCCTGATTCTACGGTTTCTTATTTCAAAGGTATGATGGGTCAGCCTATGGGAGGATTTCCCAAGAAACTTCAAAAACTGGTATTAAAAGGAGAAGAACCTTTAGCTGGCAGACCAGGAGAATTTCTACCGCCTGAAGATTTTAAGAAGATAGAAGAACACTTGAGTAAAAAATACAAGAGAAAATTTGATGGAAATGAAATTATCAGCTACGCTCTTTATCCTGATGTATTTGAAGATTACTTAAACTATGTAGACAAGTTTGGGGATCTCAGTCATATGGAAAGCAGCACATTTTTCTATGGACTTTCTGAAGGTGAATTTTGTGAAGTTGAGATGGGTCAAGGACGCAGTTTATATGTACAATTACTGGATATTACAAAAGCTGATTCTGAGGGATATAGATTTTTGGTATTTGAAATAAATGGAAATAAGAGAGACATAAGAATAAAAGATAAATCATTCTCTGCGGGATCTGTAATTCAGGAAAATTCATCTGTGATGGCAGATCCGGATAATGATAAGGAAATAGGAGCAAGTATACCGGGAAATATTGTTAAGACACTTGTAAAGACCGGAAGTGAAGTTAAGGAAGGACAGAGTTTGATTGTAATAGAAGCTATGAAAATGGAAACAAATGTTACAGCAACTACTTCAGGAGTAGTTGAAGGTGTGTTTGTAAAAGAAGGCCAGAGGGTTAGAACCGGTGAGCTTTTAGTCAAATTGAAATAACACAATTCTAAAAGATGTTTCTATAATGTAATGGGCACCACTGAAATTTCTCAGGAGTGCCCATTTCCTATTTAGTTCACAATTTACAGTCTACTTTGTTTTTTTACGCCTTCACTAACTCACCTATATGTGCTAAAATAATATATTAATAATAAAATTTTACCTGGGAAATATATATAATAACGGGCGAAAGAGGGGCAAAATAGTATATGGAGAATATAGGATTGGTTTTGGAAGGTGGAGGAATGAGAGGGCTGTATACTGCTGGAGTACTGGATTTATTTATGGAAAAAAATTTATATTTACCTTATATTATAGGGGTCTCCATGGGAGCCTGTAATGCGTGCTCATATCTTTCAAGACAAAAGGGAAGAAATAAAAGAATAAATATAAATTATGTAGATGATCCCAGATATTTAAGCTGCAGAAATCTTATATTTGAAAAGGGAATTTTTGGAGCGGATTTTATTTTCAATGAAATACCAAATAAGCTGGAGATATTTGATGTAGACACATTTAATAAATCAAAAGAAAAATTTATAGTTGGCACTACAGACTGTGACACTGGAAAACCCGTATATTTTGAGAAGAATAAATGTCAGGACGGTGATATATTTGATGCCGTAAGGGCTTCCAGCAGCTTGCCCTTTATGGCTTCCATCGTAAAATTCAAAGGGTTGAATTTGCTTGATGGGGGAATTTCTGATCCCATACCCATAGAAAAATCTATAAAAGATGGCAATAAAAAGAATATAATTATTTTAACCAGAAATAGAGATTATGTGAAAAAGCCTTTCAAGATGAAATTCTTGGCCAGAAGATTATATTCTAACTATAGTGGATTGGTAGAAGCCATGATAAACAGACATAGAAAATACAATCATACTTTAAGGTATATAGAAAAACTTAGAAGAGAGGGAAGTGTTTTTGTGATCAGACCCAAGCAGCCCTTGAAAGTGAAAAGAATAGAAAAAAATAAACATAAGCTTACGGAATTGTATAATCAGGGATATAGAGAGGCACTGGAGTGCTATGATAAATTAGAGGATTGGATTAAGAAATAGGAAAAATCAAGTCCGTGGGGCAGAGAGCTTCACGAGTATATGTAAAGGAGAATCGGTGATATGCATGTAGGGGAAATTTACAGTGGTTTTAAACTGCTGGAACAGAAAAAATTAGAGGACATAAATTCTATAGGAATGTTTTTTTATCATGAAAAAAGTGGTGCAAAACTGTTCTTTTTAGAAAATAAGGATGACAATAAGGTGTTTTCCATAAGTTTTAGAACTCCACCGGATGACAGCAGAGGAGTACCTCATATACTTGAACATTCTGTACTCTGTGGTTCAAAAAAATTTCCAGTGAAAGAACCTTTTGTGGAATTGGTAAAGGGATCTCTCAATACTTTTTTAAATGCAATGACTTTTCCTGATAAAACCATGTATCCAGTTGCAAGTGTAAATGACAGGGATTTTGAAAATCTCATGGATGTTTATCTTGATGCAGTTTTTCATCCTAATATATATAAGTATCCTGAAATCATGATGCAGGAAGGATGGCATTATGAATTGAATAGTAAGGAAGAGGATATAGCTTATAAAGGTGTGGTTTACAATGAAATGAAGGGAGCTTTTTCATCTCCAGAATCTATATTATTCAGGAAAATGCTTGAATCACTTTATCCGGATACTCAATATGGAGTGGAGTCTGGAGGTGATCCTGAGGTTATAACACAGCTTACACAGCAGCAGTTCCTGGATTTTCACAGTAAATACTATCATCCTTCCAATAGTTATATATATCTATATGGTGATATGGATATAGAGGAGAAACTTAAATTTTTGGACAGTGAGTATTTAAACTATTTTAATAGAAGAGAAGTGAATTCTGATGTATTGGTGCAGGAACCTTTTCATAAGCGTAGAGAGATGGTGACAGAATATCCTGTTTCGAGTGCGGAAAAAGAAGAAGATAAAACTTTTTTGAGTTTGAATTATTCTGTTGGGACGGCTGTGGATAATGAATTGTATTTAGCTTTTGATATACTTGAACATATGCTTTTGGAAACTCCATCTTCACCTCTTAAAAAGGCATTGATTGATGCTGAAATAGGCAAAGATGTATTTGGTGTATTTGAATCTGGTATACTTCAGCCCATGTTTGGAATAGTAGTTAAGGGCTCCAATGAAAAAGAAAAATATAGATTTCAAGAAATAGTTGAGAAAACGTTAAAAAATATCGTAGATAAGGGTATGGATAAAAAGCTGATGGAGGCTTCTATAAATATAAAGGAATTTCAGCTCAGGGAAGCAGACTATAAGGGGTATCCAAAAGGGCTTATATATGGAATGAAATGTATGGATGGCTGGCTGTATGATAGTGAGCCATGGATCCACCTTACCTATGAGTCAGTATTAAATAAGATAAAATCGCAGCTGGATAATGGTTATTTTGAAAAGCTTATTGATAGGCACATCCTAAAAAACAATCACAGTTCTATACTGGTAATTAAGCCTAAAAGAGGTCTTGAAGAAAGAAAGGATGAACTGTTAAAAGAAAAATTAAAAAATTTTAAGGATAGTCTTTCAGAAGATGAAATTGAAAAAATAATTCAAGATACAATGAAGTTGAAAAAGAGACAGATGGAGAGGGACGGCAGGGAGAATCTTATGAAAATACCTCTTTTATCCCTGAAAGATATAAAACCTGATGCCAAAAAACTTGAGCTTGTAAATAAAAAAATACAGGATGTAGAAGTACTGTTTTATCCTATATTTACCAATGGAATCTATTATATAAATCTGTATTTCAATACAGAGGGCGTCGAAGAAAAATTTATTCCATATATATCGCTTTTAAGTACTGTACTTGGAAAGGTAAGTACAGAAAATTATTATTATGAAGATCTAGCTAAAGAAATAAATATATATACAGGTGGAATAAATTATTTTTCACAGCCTTTTGCAAAGAATGGGAGCAGCAGGAAATTTTATCCTAAATTTATAGTACGCTCAAAGGTTCTTATAAATAATTTGCCGAAATTGCTTTCTATATTAAAGGAAGTAATAAATCATACTGGATTTGATGAGAAAAAAAGGTTGAGGGAGATAATTCAGGAGACTAAGTCCAGAATTGAAATGACTATTTTTGAAAGGGGTCATATAGTAGTTGCAAATCATGTATCTTCATATTTTTCACCTGCAAGTAAGTATGAAGATATGCTGAATGGACTGGAATTTTATAAATTTATATCTGATTTGGAAAATAATTTTGAAAGTAAAGCAGACGAAATAAGGCATAATTTAGAAAGAGTTTCTAAGGAGATATTTACTAAAGATAATTTGCTTTTGAATATAACCTGTGATGAAAGAGATTATAATAATTTTGAAGACAACGTAGGAGAGCTTATATCTGAATTTAAAAATAATAGATTTGATAAAATTCCATATAAACTTGATTTAGAAGCCAAAAATGAGGGACTTATGACATCTTCCAAAATACAATATGTGGCTAAGGCCTATAATTATATAGATCTTGGATATTCTTATAGTGGAAGTCTGCAGGTCCTGAAATCCATAGCAAATTATGAATACCTGTGGAATCAGGTGAGAGTTCAAGGAGGTGCCTACGGCAGCTTTGCCTCTTTTCAGAGAAATGGAAATATGTTTTTTACATCTTACAGGGATCCAAATTTAAGAAATACTGTTGAAATATATGATAGAGCTGGAGAGTTTTTCAAAAATTTTAATGCGGATGATAGGCAGATGGTTAAATATATAATAGGAACCATATCTAATTTGGATTTTCCGCTTTCACCTTCAATGGAAGGGGAACGTGCCGCAGAGAATTATATAAGGCATGTAACTTACGAAGATTTACAAAAAGAGAGAAAGGAAATATTGGATACTAAAGTGGAAGACATAAGAAAATTTTCGGACCTTATTTCCAGTGCAATGATCAAAAACAACATATGTGTTCTTGGAAATGAACAGAAGATAAAAGAAAATAAAAGCATGTTCAAAAATTTGATAAATTTATTTGAATAGATATGTAAATATCCACAATGTGAATAAAATTTTATTCACATTGTGGATTGATTTTTATACTACGGTATCCTTATCGGCAGTTTTAACATTTTTTAAATCCCTTAGCCATACTTTAGTACTCTCGTAGATTATAACTACAAGCAGCAGCAGAAGTATTATGGAAAGTACAACTAGAAGTGTTTCGCCCTTAGGTATATAGTTACCAAATATATTTGAGAAGGAAGCTGTAATGGTTATTATGGATATAGCTATCATCGGGATTACGGTTATCATGGCATATTTCTGTTTTTTCATCTTTATAATTATAGTAGTACCAATGGCAAAAGCTATAGCGGCCAGCATTTGATTTGCAGTACCGAACAGCGGCCAGATTGTTGATATATTGCCGGTGTAGAGAAGATATCCCCAGGTAAATGACATAAGAACGCTAAATAATACTATATTTGCCCAGGAGTTTTTCTTTGCAAAAGGCTTGTATATCTTTCCAAAAAGATCCTGGAGTAAGTATCTGCCTACTCTGGTACCTGCATCTATAGTTGTTAGAATAAACAACGCTTCAAACATTATACAGAAATGATACCAGTAGGACATTAATCCTTCCATACCCGGTATTTTGTAAAATACGTAAGACATACCTACTGCCAGTGATACAGCGCCTCCGGGTCTTCCAGCTAGTTGCTCTCCTACCATTTGTGACAGCATAGGCAGTTCCTTTGGAATCATTCCAAGTTTATCAAATACGGCCGGTGCGGAGTTTATAGCAAAGTAGTCGGCGGTTGGAAGACATGTTGCAGCTATCAGTGCCATCAGTGCTATAAAGGATTCTATGAGCATTGAACCAAAGCCTATAGGAAGTATGTCCCTTTCATTTGAAATAAGTTTAGGTGTAGTACCGGAGCCTATAAGTGAGTGGAATCCCGACAATGCACCACAGGCTATGGTTATGAATAGGAATGGAAATACCTTGCCTGGTACAATAGGTCCCCCTCCGCTTATGAATTTAGTGAGTGCCGGCATCTGAAGAGTAGGTCTTACAAATATAATTCCTATTACCAGTAATGCTATAACGCCGAGTTTCATATAAGTACTCAGATAATCTCTCGGCAGCAGTAGGAGCCATACAGGTAAAACAGCAGCACAGAAACCGTATACAGCTAAAATAAGTGACATTTGTTTAGTATTGAAAGTTAAAAAAGGAGCTAAGGCTGTGTGCTGGATATAAGGTCCTAATGCAACTCCCAGTATGATGAGTGCCATACCAATAATAGTGGCTTCAGCTATTTTACCAGGTCTTAAGAATCTAAGATAAATACCTATGAAAATTGCTACTGGAATGGTAAAGCCAACTGTAAAAGTACCCCAGGGACTGTTGTAAAGTGAATTGACAACAGGAAGCCCAAGGCCTGCCATACTTATTATCAATATGAAAATGACTGCTATAGAAGTTACAAATCCCATTCTCTCCCCTAAATTTTTTCTGGCAATTTCAGCAATGGATTCACCATCTTGCCTAACTGAGGCAAATAGGATTACCATGTCGTGGACAGCACCTGCAAATACACCACCGATTAAAATCCACAGTGTACCTGGCAGATAACCGAATTGAGCTGCTAAAACTGGTCCAATTAATGGTCCTGCACCTGCTATTGCGGCAAAATGATGTCCAAGCAATATCCACTTGTTAGTGGGAACGTAATCATGACCATCCTCAAATTTTTTAGATGGCACTTCTCTTGTCTCATCCAAGACCAGAACTTTAGCGGCTATAAATGAACCGTAAAATCTATAGCCTAAGACGAGTACAAGAGCTCCTATGATTACCAGTACCAGTGAGTTCATATAAATTCCCCCTTATAAATTATTTAACATATAATGTTAATGTCATTATAACATGAATTTTCAATCAATTCAGCTAATATGGGGTGAAATGACAAAAAAGATATATGAACGGTATTAATTCCAATGTAAATGATATATGAAAACATCAGCTGCATAGAATTGAGAATTAAGATTATTTATAAAAAAGGTTGTCCCACAACAATTTTTGGGGCAACCCGCATGTAAAATTATATTATGATCTATATCATTATTAAACGGCGTTATTTTCTCTAACTTTATCAAATTTTCCGGATTTTAAATCTGAAATCCAGTGTCTGATGCTTTCATAGAGTATAACTACTAGTATAACTATAAGCACGAAGGATAATACTGTAAGTAAAGTTTTACCATTTGGAATATAGTTTCCTGTTATATTTTCAATAGATGCTGTTAAAGTAGCTATACTTATAAAGGTCATAGGCAATACTGTAAGAGGCATGTATTTTCTCTTGCCCATTCTTATGAGTACTGAAGTACCTATGGCAAAGGCTATAGCTGCCAGACTCTGGTTGGCTACACCAAATAGAGGCCAGATAGTTGATATATTACCGGTGTAGAGAAGGTATCCCCAGGCAAATGACATAATAAAACTAAAGAATATTATGTTAAACCACGAATCTTTCTTTGCAAGTGGTTTGTAAATCTTACCTACAAGATCCTGAATTAGATATCTGCCTATTCTGGTACCTGAATCTATAGTTGTTAAAATAAATAGTGCTTCAAACATTATGCAGAAATGATACCAGTAAGACATTAATCCTTTCATGCCCGGTATTTTATAAAATACATAAGACATACCTACTGCCAGGGATACACTTCCGCCTGGTCTTCCAGCTAGTTGCTCTCCTACCATTTGTGAAAGCATAGGCAGTTCTTTTGGAATCATTCCAAGTTTTGCAAATACTGCTGGTGCAGAGTTTATAGCAAAGTAATCAGCAGTTGGAAGACATGTTGCAGCTATTAGAGCCATCAATGCTATAAAAGATTCTATAAGCATAGAGCCGTATCCAATAGGGAGTATGTCCCTCTCATTTGAAATAAGTTTAGGAGTAGTACCAGAACCTATAAGTGAGTGGAATCCTGACAGTGCACCGCAGGCTATAGTTATGAATACGAACGGGAATACCTTACCCGGTACTATAGGTCCGCCTCCAGATACAAATTGAGTGACTGCTGGCATATTCAAAACCGGTCTAACTAGTATGATACCTACTACTAGAAGTGCTATAACACCAAGTTTCATATAAGTGCTTAGGTAATCTCTTGGAAGAAGCAGAAGCCATACAGGCAAAACAGCAGCACAAAAACCATAAATAGCTAGGATAAGAGACATCTGTTTAACGTTAAATGTCAAATATGGAGCTAAAGCTGTGTGCTGGATATAAGGTCCTAACGCAACTCCCAATATTATAAGTGCCATACCGATAACGGTAGCTTCAGCTATCTTACCAGGTCTTATAAATTTAAGATAGATACCTACAAAAATTGCTACTGGAATGGTAAAGCCAACTGTAAAAGTACCCCAGGGACTGTTGTAAAGTGAGTTCACTATTGGAAGACCAAGGCCTGCCATAGTAATTATCAATATAAATATAACTGAAATTGATGTGATGAAACCCATTCTTTCGCCTAAATTTTTTCTCGCAATTTCGGCAATGGATTGTCCATCTTGTCTAACTGAAGCAAATAGAATTACCATGTCATGAACTCCACCAGCTAATACACCGCCGATTAAAATCCACAGCGTACCTGGCAGATAACCAAATTGGGCTGCTAAAACTGGTCCAATTAATGGTCCTGCACCTGCTATTGCAGCAAAATGATGGCCTAATAATATCCACTTGTTAGTGGGAACGTAATCATGACCATCTTCAAATTTTTTAGATGGAACTTCCCTGGTCTCATCTAAAACTAATACTTTAGCTGCGATCCAGGAGCCGTAAAATCTGTAACCTAGAACTAATACAAGAGCACCTATAATTACAAGTACTATTGAGTTCATAAAACAACCTCCTTTAAGATTCAATAAATAAATACAATTAATGCTTAATGGTTTACATATAATACTTAATGGTTTACATGTAGTGACTAATTGTTCCATGCATAATGATAGTATGAATCTATTAATTTTTCTATCTAAATTCTCCGAATTGATAAAAAAATATATTAAAGAGTCGAAATAAAAGGTTAAGTGACATTTTTTAAAATGATATTTTTATTAGCTATAAGTTTAATTTTGTTATATAATTATATATAAATAATTTGTGTTTTGAACAAATAATGCAGGAGATTGGACTTTGGCGCACTATAGGAACAAAAGTATTAGAGTTATGCTAGAAGTCGGCTAATGCAGTTTTTAGAGGTGGTAAATTTTGATATATATTCAATTGCTTGAAAGTATGGCACTTATAGCTATATCTGCATATATATACAATCAATCTCATGTTTTAAAAAATATGATTAAAGGTGAGCTGAAATTCATAGATAAAATTGCACTTATAGTGTTTTTCAGTTTATTGGGTATTATAGGTAATTATACTGGAGTAAATGTAGAGCCCTATGCTATGGATAATATCAGGCCAATGGGCTCTATACAAGCAGGATATATTGGACTGCACGATGCCATAGCAAATACAAGACCTATAGCAGCTATAGTAGCAGGGTATATAGGGGGGCCTGTATTTGGAGTGATAGTTGGAATTATAGCAGGAACTCACAGATATTTTTTAGGAGGATTTACTGCCCTTTCCTGCGGAGTTGCCACTTTGGCAGAAGGATTGGTTGGAGGACTTATAAAAAAACTCTCGAAAGATGAAGGTTTTAATCTTAAGAAGGTATTTATTGGAGCAGTGGCGGCAGAATGCTGTCAGATGATTATAATTTTAATACTTTCCAGACCGTTTAGTTCAGCCCTTAAATTAGTAGAGATTATAGCGGTACCTATGATTCTCATAAATTCTCTAGGTTCAGTAATTTTTATAAATATAATAAAAAGTGCAAAGGAGGAATACGATAGAATTGGTGCTATAGAAGCACAGAGAGCTCTTAATATTACAAAAAAAACTGTAAATTATATGAGAAAGGGACTTAACGAAAAAACGGCAAAAAATGTTTCTGAAATAATATATGAGATGACCAATGCAGATGGCATATTTATAGGAGATAAAAATGGATTTTTAGCTTATTCTGGAATTAGTATACATGAAGAAAAATTAAGACAGGAGATACAAAAATACAATAAATCACCTGATTATAAAATTATTGAACTGCAATATGATGGTAAATCCATGTTTTTTGTTTGTGCTCCATTTAAAATACCCAACTCAGGTTTTGAAGGAGTGCTTGGATTGGGGGTGAGGTTGAAGAAAAATATTAATCCCTATTTCATACAATTTGGGAAAGAATTAAGTGATCTCCTATCCAACCAGATAGAACTATATAAATTGAATAAATTGGCTAAAGAGGCATCTACGGCAGAATTTAGAGCTTTAAGAGCTCAGATAGAACCACACTTTTTGTTCAATGCACTAAATACCATAGCTTCTTTTTGCAGAACAAATCCTTCAAAGGCCAGAGAGCTTATAATAGATCTGTCCAATTATTTTAGGCAAACATTAAAAAGACAGGAGGATTTTGTTTATCTGAAAGATGAGATTGAATTTATTCAATCCTACCTTTCCATTGAGACAGCTAGGTTTGGTAATAGATTACAGTTAATTATTGATATACCGGATGAAATGATGGATGAGAAAGTGCCTGTATTTGTGCTTCAGCCGATTGTGGAAAATGCTATAAAACACGGTATATTGCCTAAGCCGGAAGGCGGGAAAGTATACCTTGAGGCATTTTTTGAAAATGATGAAATACGTTTTTGTATAACAGATACAGGAGTGGGGATGAATGAAGAAAGACTAAATGAAGTTTTAACTAAATGGCCGGGTATAGGGCTGAAAAATGTAAATGAGAGATTGAAATTGTTATATGGAGAGGATCATGGGCTTGATATAAAAACATCTGTAAATAATGGAACCAAGATTAGTTTTTTAATATCGATGAGGGAGGTTTCATCAATAAATGGATAAATTGAGATGTGTTATTGTAGAAGATGAGATACCTGCTGCAGAGGAGTTGAATTATATAATATCACAGCACAAGGGTATATCTGTAGAGGGAATTGCATATGATGGTAAAACTGGCATGGAACTTGTAAAATCAAAAAAACCTGATGCGGTATTTCTAGATATAAATATGCCGGTGGAAAATGGTATGGAAGTTGCTAAGAATATTAAAAGATTTGATGAACATGTTGATATAATCTTTGTCACTGCTTATGAGGAACATGCAGTAAAAGCTTTTGAGTTAAATGCGTTGGATTATGTCTTGAAACCCTTTGATGAAAAAAGGATAGCTATTACCATAGATAGGCTTATGCAGAAAAGTGATGACAAAAATACAGAGGACGGGAGAATATCAAAGGATATTTTGAATGAATTGATAGATAAAATGGATAAGGAAAAAAAACTGGTTAAGAAAATACCTTGTGAGAGGCAGGGTAAGATAATACTGGTAAATGTAAAGGATATCTACTACTGTTATATAAAAGATGATAAAACCTATGTGAAGGTTAAAAATGATAGTTACTTAGTGGGATATACTTTAGGTCAAATAGAAGAAAGAACTAATTTTTTTAGATCTCACAGGAGTTTTTTAGTGAATATAGATAATATTAGAGAATTGTATTCCTGGTTTAATGGCACATATAAATTAGTAATGGATGATGAGAAAAAATCTGAGATACCGATAAGCAGAAACAATGTAAAAAAATTAAAAAGTCTTTTGAAAATGTAGTAAGAGCTATGATAATTTGACAATAGGAGGTTGATGTTATGGCATTGGCAAATGTGAGTATACAGGTTTTACCTGTAGTTGAAGAGAAGGATCTTTATGGTGTAGTTGATAAAGTAATAGAATATATAGATTCCTGTGGTGTAAAATATGAGGTAGGACCTATGGAAACTACTATGGAGGGAGAATTGAGTCAGCTTTTAAAAATAGTGGAAACTGCCCAAACCATATGTGTGGAGCAAGGGGCTTCAAGGGTGGCATCTGTAGTGAAAATAGATTATAGACCCTCCGGAGTTACTATGGAAGAGAAGATAGGAAAATATAGAAAGTAAGTTAATTGAAAAAGTTTTAGTCGATCTTATGGGTACGGTAGAGCTCTCTCATGAAAAATGGTTTTTATACCGTACCTAAAAATGATCTAAAAATTGGCATAACTTATAGCATTTTTTCCCATCTGCTGTATAGGTCATCTATTTTACTCTGTGTGTCCAGAACTTTTTTGTTTATCTCGCTGCTTTTTTTGGAGTCAGAATAAACTTCCTCTAGGCACAATTTTTTTTGTAATTTTGACAAAAAATTCTCTAAACTTGATATTTCTTCTTCAATGTAATCTATTTCAGCTTTTTTTTCATGTTGTTTTTTTTCAAGAGCTCTTTTCTTTTTTTTATCATGCTGTATCTGAGTTTTAGTTTTACCTCTATTTTTTTCCTGTTTCTCAAATCTCAATGGATTGTTCTTTTTTTCAATATAATAGGAATAATTTCCGAGATATTCCTTCATGCCATTTTTCTTTAACTCATATATTTTATTTACAGATTTATTTAAAAAATATCTGTCATGGGAGATTACGAGTAAAGTGCCATTATAATTTAACAATGCTTCTTCCAGAGCCTCTCGAGAGGTTATATCCAGGTGATTTGTAGGCTCATCTAGAAGCAAAAAATTGGCTTTGGATAATATCAGCTTTAATAAATTTATTCTACATTTTTCACCACCGCTTAAAGATGAAATTTTCTTGAATACTTCATCTCCGGTAAAAAGGAAACTAGCCAGCGAATTTCGTATTTCTGTGGCAGTTAGTTTAGGAAATTTATCCCATATCTCACCTAAGACTGTTTTTTCAGGATCTAGATCAGACTGCTCCTGATCATAATATCCTATTTCTACATTCCTGCCTAGTAGACATATGCCAGTGTCTTTTTTAATTTCTCCCATAATTATTTTGAAAAGAGTGGTTTTGCCACAGCCGTTTTCGCCAATAATTGCTGTTTTTTCACCTTTTTTTAGCTTAAAGTTTAAATTCTGGAATAAAATATTATTGTTGAAACTTTTACTCATATCTTTTACCTGCAGCACATCATCTCCACTGTTTAGCTGGGTTTTAAATATTACATTTTTAATTTTTTTATCTTTGTCTGGTGGAGCTATTCTCTCTAATTTATTCAGCATTTTTTCCCGGCTTTCTGCTGCTTTTATACTTTTTTCCCTATTAAATGATCTGTATTTTTTGATAATTTCTTCCTGCTTTTTTATTTCCATCTGCTGTATGTTATATGCTTTTAATTGAATTTCATAGTTTCTTTTTTTAAGTTCAAGATATTTGGTATAATTGCCGTTATAATAATTTATATGACCATTTATGAGCTCAATGGTTGAATGTGTTATGGCATCTAAAAAATATCTATCGTGGGATATCAGTATTACAGTGCCCTTATAAGCTTTTAAATAATCTTCCAGCCATTCTATGGCATCTAAATCCAAATGGTTGGTAGGTTCATCAAGTAGAAGTATATCGGGTTTTGTAAGGAGAAGCTTGCAAAGGGCCACACGCGTTTTTTTACCACCGCTTAACACGTTTATAGGTGTGCTGTATTCATCCTCTGTAAAACCGAGTCCCTTTAGGGTTTTCCCTATTTCCGCCCTATAAGTGTATCCCCCTCTATTTGAATAAAGCTCTGAGCAGGTAGTGTAATCATTTATCAGCTTATTGTGATATTCTTTTCTGGCTGTATCATAGGGTTTGCTCATTAATGATTCCAATTTATCAAGTTTTTTTTCAAGATTAACAAGATCCTCAAATACAGTATACATTTCATCATATATTGTATTTGAAGAATCTAAAGACAGATGCTGGGTTAAATACCCTAGAGTTTTAGATCTATCTATATACAGATCTCCGCTATCATAGTTTGATTTATTTGTTAAAATGTCGAACAAGGTAGACTTGCCGGTTCCATTTGGACCTATGAGGCCGACTTTATCTCCTTCATTTATATTGAAAGTTACATCTCCGAGTATAACTTTTATCCCATAGCTTTTATGGATATTTTTACAGCTTAAAACTATCATGAATAATAACACCTTCCTTGATCATTAACATTTTACTATGTATAATGATTTTTTTGTAGCCCTAATTTATTAAAATATATAGATATATTAAATGGTAGTAAATATAAAAATAATAAAAAAGAAACTATTGACATATGTTATAATTAAATAATAGTATAAATTATAGAAATAAATCATTTAGGACTATTTTATTAATAGATACAATAATAGATGATACACTAAATTTTATAAATACGAGGTGCTTTATGGATAAAAAGAAAAATATATCGATGGCTGTTATAAAAAGATTACCAAAATACCATAGATATTTAGGCGATTTAATGAGAAATGATGTGGATAGAATATCTTCAAAGGAATTGAGTGAAAAAATAGGGTTTACAGCCTCCCAGATAAGACAGGATTTAAATTGCTTTGGAGATTTTGGTCAGCAGGGTTATGGATATAATGTAAGTGAATTGTATAGTCAGATATGCAACATACTTGGACTTACAAAATTATACAGAACAGCAATAATAGGAGCAGGGAATATAGGTCAGGCTATAGCTAATTATACCAGATTTGAAAAGTTGGGTTTTGAATTAAAAGCTATATTTGATATAAATCCTAAACTCATTGGCCTTAGAATTAGAGATATTGAGATAAATGATATTGATTATTTGCCTGAGTATTTGAAAGAAAATGTTATAGATATAGGCATAATATGTGTTCCAAGTAATAACGCACAAAAGGTTTGCGACATTTTGGTTAAAAATGGGGTGAAAGGTATCTGGAATTTTGCTCCTGTCGATCTCATTGTGCCAGAGGATGTGAAGATGGAGGATGTTCATTTAAGTGACAGCTTGTTGACTCTGAGCTGTTTGTTAAATGATGTGGATTGAAATTAGTTTGTATAAATATAATTCTGAATTTTAGATAAAAGTAATAATAATTATACTATTTATTATTGAAATATGTAATTTTAAAGTATATAATAATAGTTAAAGTAAAGGATTTTACTTTAACTATTATTAATAATATTTGTGATATTATTAACAATAGTATGTTAATAAACTGTTTAATTTTAGTATAAAATACTAAAAACTTTTGGGGAGGGTTAATATGGAGTATAAAAATGTTATTCTTGAAAAAGAGGGGAAGTTGGCACTGCTCACAATAAACAGACCTAAGGCACTTAATGCTTTAAATTCGGAAACAGTGATGGAAATAGATAGTGCTATAGATGAGATTGCGGCAGATGATGCTGTGCTGGCTGTAATAATTACAGGAGCAGGAAAATCTTTTGTAGCTGGAGCAGATATAACTCAGATGAAAGATTTTAATACCTTAGAAGGCAGAAAATTCAGTAGACTTGGCAATAAAGTTTTTAGGAAACTGGAAAACTTAGAAAAACCTGTTATAGCAGCAGTAAATGGTTTTGCATTAGGTGGTGGATGTGAATTATCTCTGGCCTGTGATATAAGAATAGCTTCATCAAAGGCTAAGTTTGGACAACCAGAAGTGGGATTGGGAATTACACCGGGTTTTGGAGGAACTCAAAGACTTGCACGAGTAGTTGGACTGGGTATGGCTAAAGAGTTGATATATACTGCAAAGATGATAAAAGCTGATGAAGCTTTGAGAATAGGATTGGTAAATAGTGTATTTGAACCCGAAAAATTATTGGAAGAGGCAAAAAAATTAGCAAATACTATAGCTTCTAATGCGCCTGTAGCTGTTAGAATGAGTAAAGCTGCTATAAACAGAGGTATTCAGTGTGATATAGATACAGCTGTAGCTTATGAATCAGAAGCCTTTGGCGAATGCTTTTCTACAGAAGATCAAAAAGAAGGAATGACAGCTTTTGTAGAAAAAAGGGAAAAGAATTTTAAAAATAAATAATTTAGTTATACTATAGCGATCTTGTTATTAATATTTACAGAAGCTATATTTTATAGTATGAAAACTATATTAGGGGGTAAAATAAATGGATTTTACGTTAACAAGGGAACAAGAATTTGTAAAACAGATGGTAAAAGAATTTACCGAAAATGAAGTTAAACCAATAGCCGCTGAAATAGACGAAACCGAGAGATTTCCTCAGGAAACAGTGGATAAAATGGCTAAATACGGTATGTTGGGAATCCCTTTTCCAGTTGAATATGGCGGAGCAGGGGGAGATACGCTGGCTTACATACTAGCTGTTGAAGAGGTTTCTAAGGCTTGTGCTACTACTGGAGTTATACTATCGGGACATACTTCACTTTGTGCTTCATTACTTCAACAATTTGGTACAGAAGAACAAAAACAAAAGTATTTGGTTCCACTGGCAAAAGGTGAAAAACTTGGAGCTTTTGGTCTAACAGAGCCTAATGCAGGTACTGATGCTTCAGGTCAGCAGAGCCAGGCAATACTTGAAGGAGATCACTACATTTTAAATGGACAGAAAATATTTATTACAAATGGAGGAGTTGCAGATGTTTTTATAGTATTTGCTATGACGGACAGAAGCAAGGGTACTAGAGGAATATCTGCATTTATACTGGAAAAGGGAACACCGGGTTTCTCCATAGGCAAAACTGAAAATAAGATGGGAATAAGAGCTTCTTCTACAACTGAATTGGTATTTGAAGACTGCATAATTCCAAAAGAGAATTTGGTAGGGAAAGAGGGAAAAGGTTTCCCAATAGCAATGAAGACTCTTGATGGAGGAAGAATTGGTATAGCTGCTCAGGCTCTTGGAATTGCAGAAGGTGCTTTGGATGAGGCTATTGAATATATGAAAGAGAGAAAACAGTTTGGAAGACCACTTTTTAAGTTCCAGGGTTTAGGCTGGACAGTGGCGGATCTGGATACTGAGATAGAAGCTGCAAGATTTTTGGTGTATAAGGCAGCTGTGAATAAGGATAAAGGAGTTCCTTATACAGTAGATGCTGCAAGAGCTAAACTGATAGCAGCTACTGTGGCTATGGAAGTTACAACTAAGGTAGTTCAGCTGTTTGGTGGATATGGATACACTAAAGACTATCCTGTAGAGAGAATGATGAGAGATGCTAAAATAACTGAAATATATGAAGGAACTTCAGAAGTTCAAAAGATGGTTATTTCAGGAAACTTATTTAAATAGGGGGGACACTTATAATGAATATAGTTGTTTGTTTAAAACAGGTACCGGATACCAATGAAGTTAAAATAGATCCTAAAACTGGAACATTGATAAGAGAAGGTGTTCCATCAATAATAAATCCAGATGATAAAAATGCTCTTGAAGAAGCATTGGTTATTAGAGAAAAAGAGGGGGGAAAAGTTACAGTAATAAGCATGGGACCTCCTCAGGCAGAAGTTGCATTAAGAGAGGCTCTGGCGATGGGTGCTGATGAGGCCATACTTATATCAGACAGAGCTTTCGCAGGTGCAGATACATGTGCCACTGCCTATGCACTGTCAGGCGCACTTAAAGAATTAGATTACGATGTAATCTTTGCTGGAAGACAGGCTATAGATGGAGATACAGCTCAAGTTGGACCTGAAATAGCTGAATTTCTTCAAATACCCCAGGTAACTTATGTAGAAGAAGTTAATGTTGAAGGCGGCAAGTTGAAAGTCAAAAAGGCTTGGGAAGATGGTTATGAAACAGTGACAGTTGGAACCCCAGTGCTTCTTACAGCTATAAAAGAGTTAAATAAGCCAAGATATATGCATATGAAAAATATATTTAAAATCTTTAAGCAGGATGTAAAAGTATGGCATGCAGATGATATAGATGTAGATAAATCCCTTCTTGGACTTTCGGGTTCTCCGACAAGAGTTAGAAGATCGGCTACCAAGGAAGCAAAAGGACAAGGAGAAATAGTTAATAAGCCATATAAGGAAGCTGTAACGTATGCACTTTCAAAATTAAAGGAAAAACACTTAATTTAATTAGGAGGGATTTATAATGAACATAGCAGACTATAAAGGTGTATGGGTATTTGCAGAGCAAAGAGACGGAAACCTGCAGAAAGTTGCCCTAGAATTACTTGGAAAAGGCAGAGAGCTGGCAGATAAATTAGGCGTAGAATTGACAGCTGTATTACTTGGCAGCGAAATAGATGATGCAGCTAAGGAGTTAATTGCTTATGGTGCTGACAAAGTGCTGTATGCGGACAGTCCACTTTTGAAACACTATACTACAGATGCCTATGCTAAAGTTATTTATGATTTAATAAATGAGAAAAAACCGGAAGTATTTCTCATAGGTGCAACATTTATGGGAAGAGATTTAGGACCGAGAGTAGCAGCTAGGCTTAGAACAGGACTTACAGCTGATTGTACAGGACTTGATGTTGATGCAGAGTCGAAAAATCTACTTATGACAAGGCCTGCATTTGGTGGAAATCTTATGGCAACTATAGAGTGTGCTGATCACAGGCCTCAAATGTCTACTGTGAGACCAGGGGTTTTTGAAAAGCTTGAAAAAGACGAAAGCAGAGCTGTCAAGATAGATAAATTTAAGGCAGATTTAAAAGCTTCCGATATTAGATTAAAAGTAGATGAAGTAATAAAAATTGCGAAAAACGTAATGGATATAGGAGAAGCAGATGTTATAGTATCCGGAGGAAGAGGACTTGGAAGTGAAGAGGGATTTAAGGTTCTAAAAGAACTGGCAGATCTTCTAGGTGGAACTATAGCAGGCTCCCGTGCCACTGTTGACAGCGGATGGATAGACAAGGCATATCAGGTAGGACAGACAGGTAAAACCGTAAGGCCTAAATTGTATATAGCTTGTGGTATATCTGGAGCTATACAGCATTTGGCAGGAATGCAGGATAGCGATTTTATTGTGGCCATAAATAAAGATGACAGTGCTCCAATAATGAATGTAGCAGATCTTGGTTTAGTTGGAGATTATAAAAAAATTGTGCCTGAAATGGTAGCCCAGATTAAAGCTATAAAATAGGAGTTTTGTTATAAAGATAGTATTTAAATTATATTAATTTTAGGGGAGGGATATACGTGAAAAAAGTATGTGTTCTTGGTGCGGGAACAATGGGCTCAGGAATAGCTCAGGCTTTTGCATCAAAAGGTGTGGAGGTTATAATAAGGGATATAAAGGATGAATTTGTTGAAAGAGGAATTTCAGGAATAAAAAAGGGATTCCAAAAGAGAATAGCTAAGGGCAAAATTACACAAGCAGATGCTGATGCTATACTTTCTAGAATTAAAGGAACAGTTGACCTTAAATTGGCAGCTGATTGCGATTTAGTAGTAGAGGCAGCAGTGGAAAACATGAAAATAAAGAAGCAGATTTTTTCTGAATTGGATGGGATATGCAAACCGGAAACTATTTTATCTTCCAATACATCCTCATTGTCTATAACTGAGATAGCATCTGCTACAACTAGGCCTGATAAGGTTATAGGAATGCACTTTTTTAATCCAGCACCTGTTATGAAATTGATTGAAATAACAAAGGGAATGGCTACATCTCAGGAGACTTTTGATAAAGTTAAAGAAGTTGCCCTTAGTATAGGAAAAGATCCTGTAGAAGTATCCGAGGCTCCAGGTTTTATTGTAAATAGAATACTGGTACCTATGATAAATGAAGGTGTAGGCATATTAGCTGAAGGTATAGCTTCAGCAGAAGATATAGATAAGGCTATGAAATTAGGTGCAAATCATCCTATGGGACCTTTGGAATTAGGAGATCTTATAGGGTTGGATATTTGTCTTGCCGTAATGGATGTGCTTTATAAAGAAACTGGAGATTCCAAATACAGGGCTCATCCGCTGCTTAGGAAATATGTAAGAGCTGGATGGCTGGGCAGAAAAACTGGAAAAGGATTTTATGACTATAAGAAATAGTTATTTAAAAGTTTCATGTTTGACATTCCCGATTTAAAAAATCGGGAATGTCAAGAGCAGCGTTATGATTATATAAGTTTTTCTAGAGTTCAGTAAGCAAACTCTATCTGAATCTTAGAATCACTTAATTTGAAGAAGATCATTAAACCATTTTATAAGAGATTATGAATTTGATTTAATGATCTTTTTTGCTAATTCACAGATTGTGCACTTTTTGCAATTATATGATATAATTATAAAGGATTATTATATGTCAGATAAATATAAACGAGAGGGGAGTTGAAACTGCCAGAATCAGAGGTGTATCCGGTATATTTGGATTACATTTGATTGGTGGAATAATATGTACAAAATAGTAAGAAAAGAAGAATTGGCACCCAATATATTTTTAATGGATATAGAAGCACCGAGAGTTGCAAAATCCTGTCTGCCTGGTCAATTTATCATAGTAAAAATAGATGAGAAAGGTGAAAGAATACCTTTAACTATATGTGACTATGATTCTGAAAAAGGCACAGTTACAATAGTATTTCAGACATTGGGGGATTCAACTAAAAGGATGGCTGAGTACAGGGTAGGCGAATATTTTGAAGATTTTGTTGGGCCATTGGGACAACATTCTGATTTTGTAAATGAAAGTATGGAGGAACTCAAAAAGAAGAACATAATATTTGTAGCAGGAGGAGTTGGCACTGCCCCGGTTTATCCCCAGGTAAAATGGCTTCATAGCCACGGAATAGATGCAGATGTCATAGTGGGGTGTAAATCTAAAAACTATCTACTTTTTGAAGAAGAGCTGAAACCGATTTGCGATAACCTTTATATAGCTACTGATGATGGAAGTTATGGGTACAAAGGATTTGTTACAGATCTTCTGAAAGAGCTTATTGATAAGAAGACTAAGGACTACAATTATGTAGTCGCTATAGGACCAATGATAATGATGAAGTTTATAGCACAGCTTACTAAAAAATACGCGATTAAAACTATAGTGAGTTTGAATCCTATAATGGTAGATGGTACTGGAATGTGTGGAGCCTGCAGGGTTACTGTAGGAGGAAAAGTAAAATTTGCCTGTGTGGATGGACCCGAATTTGACGGCCATCTTGTAAATTTTGATGAAGCTATGAGAAGGCAGGCTATGTATAAGACTGAAGAGGGAAAAAAGATATTGAAGAAAGAAGAGGGAGATACATTCGACAGAAAGGGCTGTGAATGTAGAGCAGAGGAAAAACTTAATAGGATGAAGAGAGTCCCAATAAGGGAACAGGATCCTAAAGTGAGAGCCACTAATTTTGATGAGGTATGTCTTGGCTACACTGAGGAAGAAGCTGTAAAAGAAGCGTCCAGATGCCTAAACTGTAAAAAACCTATGTGTGTAACTCAATGTCCTGTTTCCATAAGCATACCTAAGTTTATAGAACAGGTTAAGAATAAAAATTTTGAAAAGGCTGCTAGGATAATAGCTGAATCCAGTGCACTTCCGGCAGTTTGTGGAAGAGTCTGTCCTCAGGAAACCCAGTGTGAAGGTAAATGTGTACTTGGAATAAAGGGAGATGCTATTGCCATAGGGAAGTTGGAAAGGTTTGTGGCAGACTGGTCCAGGGAAAATGACATTGATTTGTCCAAGACTTTACCTAAAAACGGTAAAAAAGTGGCTGTAATAGGCAGTGGTCCTTCAGGGCTTACCTGTGCGGGAGATTTGGCAAAGCTTGGGTATGATGTTACTATATTTGAAGCATTACATAAGGCCGGAGGGGTTTTAGTATATGGAATTCCTGAGTTCAGGCTTCCGAAAGATAAGGTAGTGCAGCATGAAGTGGAGAATGTAAAAAAATTAGGTGTTAAGATAGAGACAGATACAATAGTTGGCAGAACTATAACTATTGATGATCTCGTAGAAAAGGAAGGCTTCCAGGCAGTATTTATAGGTTCGGGAGCAGGACTTCCGAGGTTTATGGGAATACCTGGAGAGAATTTAAATGGGGTATTCTCGGCCAATGAGTTTCTTACAAGAAGCAATCTCATGCAGGCATTTAAAAAGGACTATGATACGCCTATAAAGGTTGGCAAGAAAGTTGCTGTAGTGGGCGGAGGAAATGTGGCAATGGATTCCGCAAGGACAGCACTTAGACTTGGGGCAGAAGTATATATAGTGTACAGAAGATCCCGTTCAGAATTACCGGCAAGGGCAGAAGAAGTCCATCATGCTGAGGAAGAGGGAATAAAATTTAATCTCTTGACTAATCCTGTAGAAATATTAGGAGATGAAAAGGGATGGGTTAAAGGAATGAAATGTGTAAAGATGAAATTAGGTGAACCAGATGAATCTGGCAGAAGAAGGCCTATTAAAATAGAGGGTTCAGAGTTTGATTTGGATGTAGATACGGTGATCATGGCACTGGGAACTTCACCGAATCCACTTATAGCTTCTACAACAAAGGGACTTGAAATGAACAAACGCGGGTGCCTGGTGGTGCAAGAAGATACTGGACTCACTACAAGGGAAGGAATATATGCAGGAGGAGATGCAGTTACTGGAGCTGCCACGGTAATACTTGCCATGGGAGCAGGTAAAAAGGCAGCAAAGGCTATAGATGAATACCTGAAGAAATGATTGGGAAAACTGTACTGGAATATTCTGGTGCAGTTTTTTACGATAATTTTTAACTCTACTGTTAAAGGAGTACGTGTATGGATTTTAATTATATAGAAAATTTTGAAGGTGGAATTGTAATAAAAGATGTAAGAAATTTTGAATTGCCCCATATATTTGATTGCGGGCAGTGTTTTAGATGGAATAAAAGGGAAAATGGAAATTATATAGGAGTAGCTTTTGGAAAGGTTATTGAGGTGGAAAAAAGAGACAGAGATGTACTGCTTTACAATGCATCTCAAAGGGACTTTAAAGAAATATGGGCAGACTATTTTGACCTGTATAGGGATTATGGTGAAATAAAAAATATTCTCAGTGAAGATCCAATTTTAAAAAAAGCCGTGGAGTTTGGAAATGGAATAAGGCTGTTGAAACAGGATCCCTTTGAACTGATTGTTTCATTTATAATATCTGCTAACAATAGAATACCTATGATAAAAAGGGCACTGAAAAATATAAGCCAAAAGTGGGGAGAACCGCTGGAATATAATGGGGAAATATTTTATGCCTTTCCTAAAATAGAAAGATTAAAGGATGCTACTATGGAAGAACTTGCAGACTGTGGTACTGGCTTCAGAAATAAATATATTGTGGATACTGTGCGGAAAATTTATGATAATGGCACTGAGAATCAACAGAATTATGATGAATCCTATGATATTAACTGGATTAAGATGCAAAAAGATGAAGTTTGCCATAAAGAGCTGCAAAAATTTATGGGTATAGGGCCAAAAGTGGCGGATTGTATTATGCTTTTTTCCATGCAGAAGTATTCTGCATTTCCTGTAGATGTATGGGTTAAGAGAGCTATGAATCACTTTTATCTGGCACCGGATGTATCCTTGAGAAAAACAAGAGACTTTGGAATAGATAAATTTGGTCAGTTGTCAGGATTTGCCCAGCAGTATCTTTTCTATTATGCAAGAGAAAACAAGATAAAAATATAGATGTCAGGAGAAAAAGAGAATTGAAGGATGTATTAAAATACGTGCCTGGATTTAGAACGGGTGAAAAATTTAAGATGATAATTGCCTCAGCCTATTATATAACTTGTTCCATAGCCATTATACCTAATTGGGGAGTATTTTTGCTTTTTTTTGCAGCACCTTTTGTACTATTTCATGGCATGGATGCGTTTAAAAATAAATCCAAAAAATCTGCTGTAATTTGTCTGATAGCTTTTATAGTCATGTGTTTTGGAAGAGCTATTGTATTATTAAAAAAGTGATGTAAATAAAGTATAGATTAAATAAAAAGTGCTGTAGAATTGCTTTTAGAACATTTTACAGCACTTTTTTTATATTTTCTATTAATAGCAAATTATACTGTACTACTATTTTAAATTAAACTGATAAGCTTTGACTAAGAAGTTATTATGTTGTAAACTGTTGGTAAATAAAGAATAGAAAAATATTTTTTAATTTTATAAAATCTGTTACATTTAAAACTATAATCTGTTATAATTTAAATGAAAAATATATTATCAGATGTTATGGAGGAGGATTAGGATGTTGAATTTTGAAACTCCATTGAAAAAACTGAAATTTTTAGTATTAAGAGAAGCAGCTTCTTTGGCTAAAGAAAATAAATTAAAAAGGGAAGAACTAGAAAAGATACCTTACAGGATAATTCAAAATGAGAATAAAGCGGAGTATAGGTGCTGTGTATATAAAGAAAGAGCAGTTGTATATGAGAGGGCTTTATTGGCATCTGGTTTTATACCTACTGATAATACTACATTGGATTTGAAAAAAATTGTAGATAAAGATCATATGATGTATGTACTTTCAGCTGCCTGTGATAGATGCCCAATATATAAATATAGTGTTACGGAAGCTTGCAGGGGATGTATACAGCATAAATGTATGGAGGTATGCCCTGCAAATGCTATAACTAGAATTGATGGAAGATCACACATAGATCATGATGTATGTAAAGAATGCGGTATGTGTAAAAAAGTATGCCCTTATAATGCTATAGCAGAAGTTATGAGACCTTGTAAAAGATCCTGTCCTACTGGAGCATTGGAAATAAATTCAGATAGTAAAAAGGCAATGATAGATAAGAAAAATTGTATTAACTGTGGTGCCTGTATGGCTGCATGTCCCTTTGGAGCTGTATCGGATAGAAGCTATATCACTGAAGTTACAAGTGCTTTATGTAAGAAAAAGGATATGTATGCTGTGGTAGCTCCTGCCATAACGGGACAGTTTGGACCTAAAGTTACAGTAGGACAAGTTAAAGATGCTTTTAAAAAGATTGGGTTTAAAGAAGTGGTGGAAGCAGCTTGTGGTGCAGATGCAGTTACTGTAAATGAATCCAGTGAATTTGCAGAGAGAATGAATTCTGGAGATGAATATATGACAAATTCCTGCTGCCCGGGATTTATAGGCTATATTGAAACTAAATTTCCAAGTGAAGTTTCTAAAATATCCGGTACTGTTTCACCTATGGTTGCTGCCGCTAGAATGATAAAAAAAGAAGATAAAAATGCAGTTGTAGTCTTTATAGGACCTTGTACTGCTAAGAAAAGTGAAATAAATAGAGAATCTGTAAGAGATGCAGTGGATTATGTTTTGACATTTGAGGAAATATCCGCACTTATGAGTGCGTTTAATATACGTCCTGAAGATTGTGAGAATTTGCCTGTAGAGGATGCTTCTCTTTATGGAAGGGGTTTCGCCCAGGAAGGAGGGCTTACAGCTGCTATAGAAAATTGTATAGATGTTAGAAAGGATAAAGTTGTGTTTAAACCTGTAAAGGTAAGTGGAAAAGATGATATAAAGAAGACTATGGCTATGGCCAGAACAAAAAGACTTCAGGGAAATTTTATAGAGGGAATGATGTGTCAGGGAGGATGTATTGGAGGACCCGGGACAATGATTGGGATCATGAAATCCAGGCCTCAATTGATTAAATTTAGTAAGCAGTCTACTAAAAAATCTGTACTTTCCAATGAAAATTTAAAAAAATTTGAAAAAGTGAATTTGAATAGATGATTTAAAAAAAGTATGCTGATGATTTGTTTAGAATTATCAGCATACTTTTTTAAAAAATTTAATTAAAATTTAATGTGGTTATGGTGATCATTTATGATAGAATTTTTATAGAGCGTATTTTGTATTGTTAAGGTATATGAGTAAATTAACTGGACATAATTAATATTAAAATGCAGTAATATTTTCAGGGTGGTTAAGATTGAAAACTTATAGGGAAAAAATTAAAAAAAGGTTAATAGAATATAAGCCCTATGTAGTTCTGGGCATAATAATGCTTGTATTGCTTGTTGTGGCTTATGAATATTATCATAAGTATATTTATGTATTTAGGGATCCTGATAAGATAAGGGATATAATAATGTCTTATGGCAAATATGGTATATCGGTGTTTTTGCTTATTCAGATTTTACAGGTAATAGCATTTTTTATACCGGGAGAAATCGTTCAGGTTTCAGGTGGATATGTATACGGCACTGTATTTGGAAGTATACTGTCTATTATAGGCATAACTGCTGGAAGTATAATTTGTTATGGCATATCAAGAATTTACGGCAAACCTCTGATAAATAAAATAATATCTAAAAGGCATCTAAAATTTTTTGATAAAATATTACAATTGGGAAGCGTGAATTCCATAGTGTTTTTATTGTACTTAATTCCAGGTATACCTAAGGATGTCCTGGCCTATATATGTGGAATATCCGATATAAATCTCAAGAATTTTATATTGTGTTCGACATTGGGGAGATTGCCTGGAATAGTTATTTCCACGTATTTTGGATCAAAAATATATTCGGGAAATAAAATAGAGCTTATAATTATAGCTTTAATGATGTTTTCGTTGTTTTTGGTAGGTATTCTCAAAGGAGAAAAAATAATAGTTAAAATGGTAAAGGGATCTCAATCGGGAAGTAATAAGTGAATTTAAAATGCTGCTTATTACTTTTTTATTTAAAGAAAATTTATACAAATGTAATTGAAAAGTAATACTATGATGTCTTTTGAGTGATGTTTCTATAATAGTATATTCATAAAATATACAGAAATAAGCTGAAATATTTACTTAATTAAAGTATATTGGATGTTTTTTGGGAAAAATAGCATAATATATGCCAAATTTAAATTTGATAATATAAATGGGATTCATTATTATAATAATTGTATTAGCACTCATAATTAATGAGTGCTAACAAGAAAAGTTAAAAATTAAATTTAAATAAATCTAAAGTATTTTAAGGAGGGGTTTAGATGAAAATTAGACCACTTGGAGACAGAGTTGTAATTAAAAAAATTGAAGTGGAGGAAACCACTAAGAGTGGTATCGTTTTGCCAGGTACTGCTAAAGAAAAACCACAAGAAGCTGAGATTGTAGCAGTAGGACCTGGTGGAGTAGTTGATGGAAAAGAAATCACTATGGAGGTTAAAGTAGGAGATAGAGTACTGTTTTCCAAATATGCCGGGAATGAAGTAAAAATAGATGGTACGGAGTATACTATCTTGAGGCAGGATGACATATTGGCTATAATCGAATAAGAACATTATTAATTTAAAAAAAGTATTTATTATAATATGTAGTTGTAGGGAGGTTTTTTTATGGCAAAAAGTATTTTATTCAGTGAAGATGCAAGAACGAAAATGCAAGAAGGCGTAAATAAATTAGCGAATACAGTAAAAATTACCCTTGGACCTAAGGGAAGAAATGTAATACTTGACAAGAAATTTGGTACACCACTTATTACTAATGACGGTGTTACTATAGCAAAGGAGATAGAGTTAGAAGATCCCTATGAGAATATGGGAGCTCAGCTTGTAAAAGAAGTTGCTACGAAGACAAATGATGTGGCAGGAGACGGAACTACTACAGCAACTTTACTGGCTCAGGCTATAATAAGAGAAGGATTAAAAAATGTTACAGCAGGGGCAAATCCAATGCTTATAAGACAGGGTATAAAAATAGCTGTGGATAAGGCAGTAGAAGAAATAAAGAAAGTTTCAAGGACAGTAAAGGGAAAAGAAGATATAGCGAGAATTGCATCTATATCAGCTTCTGATGAAGAAATAGGTAAATTGATTGCTGACGCCATGGAGAAGGTCGGCAACGAGGGTGTTATAACTGTTGAAGAATCTAAGACTATGGGAACTGAGCTGGATGTAGTTGAAGGTATGCAATTTGACAGAGGCTATTTAAGTGCATATATGGTTACAGATACGGAAAAGATGGAAGCCGTATTAGATGATCCCTATATATTGATAACGGATAAAAAAATATCAAATATTCAAGAGATACTTCCACTGCTTGAAAAAATAGTTCAGCAGGGAAAGAAATTACTTATAATTGCTGAAGATGTAGAGGGTGAAGCCCTTGCAACCTTAGTTGTAAATAAGTTGAAGGGTACATTTACATGCGTAGCAGTAAAGGCACCTGGATTTGGAGATAGAAGAAAAGAAATGCTTCAGGATATAGCGGTACTTACTGGAGGACAGGTGATTTCTGAAGAACTTGGAAGAGACTTAAAGGAAGTTGATTTACAGGATTTAGGAAGAGCTGAATCCGTGAAGATAGACAAAGAAAATACCACTATTGTAAATGGAAGAGGAGATAAGCAAGCTATTAAAGATAGGGTATCTCAAATTAAAGTACAGATAGAAGAAACTACTTCCGATTTTGACAAGGAAAAATTACAGGAAAGACTTGCAAAACTTGCCGGCGGAGTAGCTGTAATAAAAGTTGGAGCAGCAACTGAAACTGAATTAAAAGAAAAGAAAATGAGAATAGAAGATGCACTGGCAGCTACTAAGGCAGGAGTTGAAGAAGGCATGGGACCTGGTGGTGGAACAGCTTATATCAATGCAATTCCAGAAGTTGAGAAGTTAACTTCAGATATACCAGACGTAAAGGTTGGTATAGATATAGTGAGAAAAGCACTGGAAGAACCAATTAGGCAGATAGCAGCTAATGCAGGTGTTGAGGGTTCTGTGATAATTGAAAAAGTTAAAAATAGTAAAGTTGGCATTGGCTATAATGTACTAGATGATAAATATGTAGATATGGTAGACAATGGAATAGTTGATCCAACTAAAGTTACAAGATCGGCACTTCAAAATGCAGCATCTGTAGCAGCTACATTCTTGACTACAGAAGCAGCAGTAGCAGATATTCCGGAAAAGAACACTCCAGCTCCTGGGCCAGGTGCACCTGGAATGGGCGGCGGAATGGACGGAATGTACTAATTTTCGAGCTTCAGCAGACTTTAAAACCCCGTATCATTGGATATGGGGTTTTATAATACTTTCTAAAATAGTATAAATTCACATTGACAAAAACAGAAAAATTGAATAAAATAGTGTAAATAGTTAATAAGACAGGTAGAAAAATGTCGAAATTTATAATAAGATTTGATTTTATCCATTTCATATATTTCCTCAATATGGCAGGAAGTATCTACCGGAAGCCGTAAATTTCCGACTATGAATGGAGTTATTATAGTATAGCCATATTACTTTCATTATGAATGAATTTAGTAGGGCTTTTTTATTAAACATTTTTTAAACAGTAATTATTAACATATTATAATTTTAGGAGTGATTTTAATTGGCAAGAATTTTAAAGGAAGCCTATACTTTCGATGATGTACTTTTAATACCAAATAAATCTGAAGTTTTACCTAGAGAGGTGTCCCTTGCAACTAATTTAACTAAAAAAATCAAATTAAACATACCTCTTATGAGTGCTAGCATGGATACTGTCACTGATTCCAAAATGGCAATTGCTATGGCAAGAGAAGGCGGTATTGGTATAATACATAAAAATATGTCTATAGAACAGCAGGCTATAGAGGTAGACAAGGTAAAGAGACAGGAAAATGGTGTAATTACTGATCCCTTTTATCTTTCACCGGACAACAGCATAAATGATGCCCTTGCCCTCATGAGCAAATACAGAATATCAGGCATACCCATAACTACAAGGGGGAAACTGGTGGGTATAATTACAAACAGGGATATAGTTTTTGAAACAAATTATGATAAGAAAATTTCACAGGTCATGACCAGTGAGGGACTTGTAACAGCTCCAGAGGATACAACTATTGAAGAGGCCAAGAAAATACTTAAAACACATAAAATAGAAAAACTGCCTTTAGTGGATGAAAATAATAATTTAAGAGGACTCATAACTATAAAGGATATAGAAAAGGTAAAGAGATTTCCCAACAGTGCCAAGGATTCCAAAGGAAGACTTTTATGCGGCGCTGCAGTGGGCGTTACTGTGGATATGATGGATAGGGTAGATGCATTGGCTAAAATGGGAGTAGATGTTATAACTGTGGATACGGCCCATGGTCATTCCAAGGGAGTTCTGGATGCAGTTCAAACTATAAAGGGAAAATATCCGGAATTGCAAATTATTGCAGGAAATATTGCGACAGGTGATGCTGTAAGGGATCTTGTAAAAGCTGGAGTGGATTGTGTAAAAGTGGGCATTGGCCCTGGTTCTATATGCACTACAAGGGTTATATCCGGTGTAGGGGTACCACAGCTTACGGCAATAATGGATTGTGTAGAGGAAGCCAATAAATTTGATGTCCCGATTATTGCAGATGGAGGGATAAAGTATTCAGGAGATATAGTAAAGGCATTGGCAGCCGGTGCCAAGGTGGCTATGATGGGTTCCATGTTTGCAGGTTGTGATGAAGCTCCTGGTGAAACTGAAATATATAAAGGAAGGAGCTATAAAGTTTATAGGGGAATGGGATCACTAGCTGCTATGGCCTGTGGAAGCAAAGATAGATATTTTCAAGAGGGAAATAAAAAATTAGTTCCAGAAGGAGTAGAAGGCAGGGTGCCTTGCAAGGGACCTGTGGCAGATACTATATTTCAGCTCCTTGGAGGAATACGTTCGGGTATGGGATATTTAGGAGCTCCCACATTAAAAGATCTATATGAAAAAGCTACTTTTGTGATTCAATCTTCTGCTGGGCTTAGAGAAAGTCATCCCCATGATATATCTATGACTAGAGAGGCACCTAACTATAGCGTGAGACAGGAATAAATAAACTAGTTGATTTATTACAATATATATTTTTGGATGATATAATTATAAATGAGCTGTAACCGTGATAATTGATGTAATTATTTAATAAGTGGTTAGGAGGAAATCCATGGATAGGCAGATGGTTATTATAATAGATTTTGGAGGGCAGTATAATCAACTTATAGCAAGGAGGGTTAGGGAAAACAATGTATATTGTGAAATAGTTCCCTATACTTGCTCTCTGGATAAAATAATAGATAAAAACCCCAGTGGAATAATATTTACTGGTGGTCCTAAAAGTGTGTATGGGAAAAATGCTCCTAAAATAAGCAGGAGAATTTTCAGTTTAGGGATCCCTATTTTAGGTATATGCTATGGACATCAATTCATATGTGCCAATTTGGGTGGAGAAGTTAAAAGTGCTGTGGTTAGAGAATATGGAAAGGCGGATGTTGTACTGGACAATAACAGTATTTTATTCAGCGGTATAGATAAAGAGCAGAGCTGTTGGATGAGCCATACGGATGTGGTGTCCCGTGCACCAGAAGGTTTTGAAATTATAGCTTCTACTGACGAGTGCCCTGTGGCAGCTGTGGGGAATGATTCCAAAAAGATATATGGAGTTCAGTTTCATCCTGAGGTTCAGCACACTCCCTTTGGTAAAAAAATGCTCACGAATTTTTTGCTTAAAATCTGCAATTTAAAAGGAGATTGGTCCATGTCTTCTTTTATGGAGGAGAAAGTAAAACTTATTAGAGAAAAAATTGGAGATAAGAAGGTAATATGTGCCATGTCAGGCGGAGTGGATTCTTCTGTAGCGGCGGTTCTTGTACATAAAGCTGTTGGTAAAAAACTCACCTGTATTTTTGTGGATCACGGACTTCTTCGAAAAAATGAAGGAGATCAGGTGGAGCATGTGTTTAAAGAACAGTTTGACATGAACTTTGTAAGAGTTAATGCGAAAGACAGGTTTTTGGGAAAATTGAAAGGAGTGTCTGATCCTGAAAAGAAGAGAAAGATAATAGGGGAGGAGTTTATAAGGGTATTTGAAGAAGAAGCTAAAAAATTGGGTGAAATAGGTTTTTTAGTCCAGGGAACTATATATCCTGATGTTGTGGAAAGCGGCCTTGGAGCTTCTGATACTATAAAAAGCCATCACAATGTAGGAGGACTTCCGAAAAATATGGATTTTAAACTTATAGAACCTCTAAGGGAATTATTTAAGGATGAGGTCAGGATTGTGGGAGAACAATTGGGTATACCTCACAAATTGGTATGGAGGCAGCCATTCCCGGGACCTGGACTTGCAATAAGGGTTTTAGGGGACATTAATGAGGAGAAACTTGAAATAACTAGAGAAGCAGATGCAATATTTAGAGAGGAAATAGCCAATGCAGGATTGGATGAATCCATATGGCAGTATTTTGCCTGTCTTCCCAATATACGTTCTGTAGGGGTAATGGGCGATGAGAGGACCTACTGCTATACTGTTGCTCTTAGGGCTGTTATCTCCACAGACGCCATGACCTCGGACTGGGCTAAGATACCCTATCCTGTGCTGGATAAGGTGTCCAGAAGGATAGTAAATGAAGTTAAAGGTGTAAATAGAATTGTCTACGATATAACCAGCAAACCACCTGCTACAATTGAGTGGGAGTGACAGCATAGAAGCCGGAACCCAGCATGAATGCTGGGTTTCTGGCTTTGTTTTTTGTAAAAGCGTACCGGAAACGTTCCGCTTTTAATTTTTATAGCTTTTTATCACTTTTCAAAAAAGTATATAGAAAATGATCCTGCCGTTATAGTTATTAAATTTGCATATATTAAATATATAAAACCATTTGTATATAGAAAATTTCTAGTATTTTTCTTAAGTTTTTCCAGAAAGGCTAAAAGCCTAATTAATTTAAATAATCTAGTTAGTTTAATTAATTTTAAAGCCCTAAAAAGTCTTGTAACCCTAAAGAAAGAACTGAATGGAATTATAGCAATCAGATCAAATATGTTTTCTTTAAAAAATCTTTTTTTATTTTGTGAAATAATTAATCGTGTGAAATAATATACTGTAAAAATAATTAAAATAGCGTTATCAATGTAATTATACGGAGGAATGTCTATGTTAATTTTATTGGCCAAATCTAAAAAAGCTAAAATCACTGCAATTAGAGAAAATAGTATAATAAAAAAATTATACATTTTATGTAGCTTCTCGAAATTGGAGAATTTCATTAAATATTACCATCTTTCTGCATTTATTCATTAGTTTGTTCTATATATTTATTTAGTACTTCAGTTAATTTATCTGAATATAAATATAAGTCATCTAAGGATTTTAATTTATATTTTGTGTGTGTCTTATCTTTATTGGGTAATATTAATATTTTTTTAGTTCTAAGTGCTAACCTACAAATCTTCTTGTATTATTATCTACTAAGATGCTGAAATAGGATTCAGTATCTTTATATGTAATATGTGATAAATCAATAGTAGTTCTAAAAATTGATTTTATTATTGCATATGCTTCAAGTTCTTCCGCTGTGGTAGAAATTTTATGATTGTTGGCGACTTCTTCCTCACTAGTGTCTTCACTTTCGGGTTTATTAGTTTCTTCTGAATTAGTCCCTTTTAATGTTTCTTTGAATTTGTTGCTCATAGTTTCATTGATAAATTGATTCAGAGATTTCTTGACTATTGGAGTGAATTTTTCTATGACAGAGGATGTTCTTCTTCCTTCATAAATTTCCCCTAGTATATAATTAGCAAAACTTTCAGATGGTTTTTCCGTTTGTTTTTTAAAAAAATCTTTTACGAGGCTTGTATATTTTAAATCTGATGCAGAATTAACTATGGCATCTACATTTAATTCGTCTTTTGAGAATTTTTCCAGGTATTTAATGGAGCTATCTTTTAAATCAAATAAATTAATTTCAAAAAATGGTTTTTCATCCATTTTGTTGGGCTCATCTGGATCTGTATAAAATTTATACTTTATTCCATTAGTTAGAATCCCAAATTTGGCTGATGATGTAGTATAATATCTAAATAATTGAGAAACATGTTTTTCAAGATTATCATTACATTCTTTTGCTTCTATAAGAATAGTAGGAGCTCCGTTTATAAGAATTGCATAGTCAACTTTTTCGCCTTTCTTAACTCCATAATCAGCATCAAATTCAGGGCAAAATTCAAGTGGATTAAATACATCATATCCTAGCATTTGGAAAAAAGGCAATATTAACGACTGTTTAGTTGCTTCTTCTGTTTTTATTTGTTCCACAAGTGTTTCAGCCCTATCTGCTAATGCCTGTATTTTTTCTTTAATTTCCATTTAACCTCATCCTTTCTCATATGTTACATATAATTACAAAATTTTCTCCAGCGGGTAAAAATAAAAACTCAAAATTATAAAATTGAGTAAGTCACTTAATGCTATATAATTTATTAGCTACATTATCGGCAGAAAGCTCCATATATGTATACTGCATGTCCAACCCTATAATGTATCCCATAGTAGGCATATCTTCAGTTATATGCTTTACTTCATGTAAAAAGACATTACATTGAGTTTCGTAATTTATATTGCCATTTAGTATGAGATGATAATTCTGCCGTCTGCTTAAATAAACAAAACCTAATGTATCTGCAGGAATGTTGAAAGCTATATCTCTAGTTTGCTTAAATAGTAATTTTAAATCTTCTCTATCTTTTAATGAATCCCAAAACTGAGCTAATTCAGGGTTGCCATTTAGAGATTCAGCTATTTTATCGGCAGAATCGGTTGCGTTCTTAATATTAGTATTACCCAATAAATAATCTACAGAAACATAGAAGAAATTTTTTTATAGTGAGCATTTATTAATGAACAGTATTTATTATCTTTCTGATTTAGAATTTTCTATATCAAAAAATATAAGAGATTCTATCCTTATAAAGACAGAGGAAAATGCCTATAAATTAGCAAGTGAAGTAGAAACTAAATATAAAGGTTCACTGGGAAAAGTTTCAAAAATTAATTTAGAATGTCTTATTTAATAAGGAATTTTAACTGCGTTATCAAGCTTTCTATGAATGAAAGAAAGTGTTGTAAGTAAATCAACAGCATCTTGTTCAGATATTGGCCAATATATTTTAGCTTCATGAGCAAGTGTATTACGAAACATACTAAATATTCCTACAAGTAGATTTTTAAAGCCATTTTGTTCATCTTTTTCTGATGGAGTTCTTAAAGAGTTTATGGCAATTAAAGGTTTATTCTTATCAAAAACTGTATAAACTAATTTATTTCCATCAAGAGGTAATCCAGAAATATTGCGAAGTTTATCAGATATACTTTTAGTTGCTTCAAAAACAGCATGAAAGTAATTTTCTTGCAAAAGTTCAGGCTTGCAGAATTTTAATACATCAGTATGTATATGTCTATCATAGAGGACTTTCCTCAATTTGGACGCTCTCTCTTGAGCTTCACTTAAAGTAGTAACTTTTTTAACTAAAGTAAATTTTCCTTGTTCGTTAATTTTTAAGCCTGAGAATATAAGAATGTCATTTAAGTCAGTTAATAATTCATAAAAACGGTCTTTATCATTTACGAACCTTACAGGTTTAACAACAAGTTCAATGAAATGAAGAATATTATTAGCACATTTATCTTGATTTTGCTTCATTTGAAAACAAAAATTGAGTCTTCGCCATTTGGTATTAGGTGAATTCTCATTTATACCGATTTTAGATAGAAATTCAGTTATTTGAGAACCAGTTAGATATTCACCTAATGTTTTACTAATTTGTTCAATAGTATTTTCATCCAATATTATAGTAGAAATTTTAAACACCACCTTTAAGGTGATAATTCTACAAAATAATGCAAGAACCTTTAGAAGATAATGGGAGCTTATATCTATATTTTACTAGCAAAAGGAGACGAGCAGAGTACAATTTCGTATTAGTTTTACTATTAGAATGTTTAATTTCAATATAGAAAGAGGTGGGAACATATGAGCAGATCCATAAGAGACGCGGATATAATTTACAAAAAAGCAAGGATAAAAGCATCCGAAAGTAATGACAAACTCAGAAGTCGAGAAGGAGCTAGTGAACTGCTGGATGTCAGTGTTGGATCGTTACTTAATTATGAAACAGGTGTATGCAAGCAGATATCGGCAGATGTAACCAAGATTTTAAGAAAATGGTATCAATCAAGAAAAGATATGATTAATATACCATTTTCTTAAAAATTATTTATTCAATAGTATTATTTCGGATTATCTACAGTAATTGCTGCTAGCCTTGCAGCGAAAACACCAATATGGCCTGTAATAATAGTCCCAGCAGCTGTTACTGTTATAGTATAAGTGCAGCATCCGTTTAAACATTGGTTACAGTCGCATACAAAAAATGTGAATGTAGTAGAAGCAGGGACTGCGACTGCTTGTGCTAATGCAAAAGAAAACTGTCCGCCAATAGGTATGGGTTGTTGATCACCACAGAATTTAAATACTTGAAAATTTAAAGTCCCTACAACAGGTGCTGTGGGTGAAGTAGGTGTTGCAATTATATTACTTGTGAATTCGAGTTTCGTACATGGATTACGAAATTTAGAAGTATCTATGGTGATAGTAGTGATGGTAGCAGTAGTTCCACCTGGGGTAGTATCAGGTATTATTACCTGACCAGCTTCTCCACATTTTAAAATAACTGGGTGTAGTTTATTGGTTTCACAATTATGTCTATAATCATTTGATATTGAATTCATATATTGATCCCCCTGTTTATAGAGAATTTTAATAATACAATTTGATAGCACTGTGAATTTTTTAAGTATAAGTTAATTGTTAGAATATCCTTATAATATATGATATTGAATAATTGAATAGATGTGATATTGTAGCTTATGAATGTTTTTCACGAAGAAAAAAACCAGGGATAAAAGTCCCTGGAATGAGGTTTAATGTAGCATAAGTTTAAACACTGGAGATTCATCATCTCCAGTGTAAAGTAAGTATCAATGCACCAAGAAAAAACATTTTAATTCATACAAACTTCTTTCAAACTTCACATAAACTTTAATATTCTAACATCTTGAGTGCATTGATATCCTTATGAAAATAGGATGTGCAGAAATCAAATTATTATTCTGGTAATTTTAGGAGTTGACAATCTTACAAAGAAATCATGAATATGAGACAAGAAAAAAGTTAGCTTAAAGAAATAATTTTAGGAGTGGTATACATGGAGAAGCTGACAGCTAGAGAGAAAGCTGAAATGACATATAATATGCTGCAGAAACGAAGAGTAAAGAAAGCCAAGGAAAAGGAAAACATGGTGTATGAGGTTGTAGGGGAATTGGTTAAAAAGTGTAATAAGCGTGGCCGTATAAGATGCAGGTGGTGAAATGATTAAAGTAATTGCAATACCTTATATGGTGATAGCTGTAAATAAAAAGCTAGCACTTTTTATTTAAAATATATTGACATCATATATGACATCATATTATAATGATATTAGCAGGAGGTACATAAGAAATGTCAAAGTTTGATAAGCTGATAGAAGAAATAAAAAATCTTTCAACTGATATGAGATTTTCAGAGTTAAAGAAAGTGTTAGAAAGTTATGGCTATTCAGGGAAGCCTCCAAAGGGTGGAAGTAGCCACTGGACATTCAGAAAAGATGGAAGGAATCCAATTACCATACCATATAAAAGGCCAATTAAAGTTACATATGTGAAATTAGTAAGGGATATAGTAGAATCCCAAGAAAGAGAGAAATAAAGTATTGAATATCTAATTTTATAAAAATTAGTATAAACAAATAGGCAATACTATATTCTGGAAGGAGGAGTACGTTTTGAAGAATATAGAATATTATATGAATCTTAACTATAAGATTGAAGTTATAAAAGACGAAGAAGGTGGATATGTATTAAAATATCCAGAATTAAAAGGATGCATTACTTGTGCAGATACAATTGACGAAGGGATAAATCTTTTAAATGATGCAAAAAGAAGTTGGCTTGAATCAGCACTTGAAGATGGAATGTTGATACCGGAACCACTGGAGGAAGAAAATTTTTCAGGACAGTTTAAACTAAGGATGCCTAAATCACTTCATAAGGAATTAATGGAGAAATCTAAAGAAGAAGGTATAAGTATGAACCAATATTGTGTATATCTTTTAAGTAAAGGTGCAGGAATTCAAAGTAAAAGTTAATTAACAAAAAATCGTGAGACAAAAATGAGACAGATTTGATACAAAAGTGGAATAAATTTGGGAAAAATCTTCGTAAGGATGATATATAATATAAATGAATTAAGAAAATTATGTATCCAAGGATTCACAGATTCCGAGGTTGCCAGGAAATTAAATTGTAAAAAAGATACTATTAAAAAGTGCATTCAAAGGAATTTTGGAAGTTTGAAAATAAAACATCAAGTTGCACTGATCCGCAGGCGTGAAGTGTTGAAAGCGGTAAACTATCAGGCGAACAGATATATGGGAGATAGCACCTTTGTAAAAAAGAACAGATCCATATACAAGACAAAGCCTAATGGAGATATAATATTAAATAAAGAAGTCGCTCCGGTTGTTACATGGGACACGCCGAAAAGATTGGCAAATGAATATAAAGATAGATTTTAATACCCTCAATAAATCTGTGGCTCCAGGGTTAAATGGGGCCTCCAATATGGTTTATATGCCATAAATATAATTCCTATATCTTGTAAAAGACACCTGGCTTTTAGTTGGGTGTCTTTAAAAATTCATAATATTTATAAATAGTTAATTAATACGACACTAAGTTGTCACAAATACCATATATACTTATAAGTGTCCTAAGAAAATAGATGCTAGCGAAAAGGATTTTCATAAAGTTTAATTCCCAAAATAAATAGTTTTTAAATATTGTCCCCTTTAAGAATAATAATTAGTGTCTGCGGTTGCAGGGCACTATAAACTTAAATGCAACCATCAGCAAATTCTTTATAAAATTGAACTCCCTTAAGATTATGAAATAGGCACTGTAAGATTAGTGCTTATTTTTGTTTTAAAGAATTTATTATTAAGTATGTACAAGTTATAATAGTTGCTCCTAATGAATAAATACCAATTAATATTTCAGAGTTATCATTGTTATTGGACAACAATCCTACAAGAATAAATGAACCATACATAAAAACTATAAAACTTATAATCCATAAGAATATGTACTTTAGAATTTTCATGAATGACAATCTCCTTTTTATTTAATCATAACATAAACAAAGGTGAGAGATATGGAAAAAGAAAAGCCCAAGAAGAAAAAATTAAATAAGAATGAGTCTGGGAGAGGCAAAGACCTCTCCTTTTTTGATATAGAAAAATTGATGCGGCATGACTGCTACCGGAGGGTCAAGGGTGCTATTAGGAGGGTGAGGTGAAGAAAATGGGAACAGAAAGTATAGACGTGTTATCAGATAAATATACTGAAATAGTTATTGAAACTGATGAAGAAAATCCTACACCCATAACTGAAATAACAAATGAAGACGCTAATGTAGCTAATGGCTATAGGATAAGGCTAACTCCTAACTATGATAGAGATTAGCCTTTTGGTGGAAACGGATTAGCGGTTCAGATAGATATGAAACAGCACAGGCGGTTTTAAATTTTATAAAAAATGGAGGCAAATAAAAAAAATAATTCTAAGAAATTTTCAGATTTTCCTGCCTATATTTCAAAAAGTGCATATATATTATATACACAGAGAAATAAAGTGGAGGGAATAAAGTATGTATACTGATGAGGAAATAAAAGCAATCAAGAGAGATAGAGATCGAGCTAAACAGTTGAATATCTATTTACTGGCAAAATTATTGCAGATATATAAATCAGGTGCAACTCAGGATATTAAACGAATTATATCCATGGCTATTAAAAAAACTGGACTAGTTTATCCAGAATTATTTTCTATAATAAGTGAAAAACCAAATAAAGATTAATTGGGAGGAATGTAAAAATGTCAAGTACAACTATATTATTTATTGTTATAGGACTAGCTGTTGGAGTGGGAGCTACAGTATTGGTACTCCTGCCAGCTTTAAAGAGGAAGGGTGTTGACACTGGAGAGATATTGCAAAAGGTTGATGCCGGCCTGCAGGAGGTCAAAAAATATACTGATGCTGCAAAAGCTATAGTACCGGGCAACAAGTTTCTCAATATTTTAAGTATCATAGAAAAGTATGCAGAAATAGGTGTAGGACAAGCAGAACAGCTCAATATATCTTCACAGCTTCCAGCAGACCAGAGGAAAAAGAGTGCTGAGGATTATGTATATAGTGTACTTTAGAAGTTGGGTATAGAAGTTGATGACAATGTAAAGACCATAGTTTCCGGGGTAATTGAAAACAAAGTATATGAGCTCAAAAGTCCAGAAGAGAAAAAGTCAGCTCAACAGACGGCAACTCAAACTCAAATATCGCAGCTTCAAACTCAAATATCGCAGCTTCAAACTCAAAATTCACAGCTCCAAAGTGAAAGAACAAAATTACAACAAGAGAATGAAGAATTGAAAAAGAAGGTTGCTGATATGCAGAGTATTATGGCTCCTGTGCAAGAAGCAACTAATACGGCTCCAGCACAGCCAGCACAATAAATTTAGCCCTAGAGCGGAAGACTGCTTTAGGGCGTACTTTTTATTTGTTATGATTACTGTTATTAATATATTTTTTAAAATTTTAGTATAATTTTTGAAGATAAATAAAATTAATACCACAAAATATGATTTAAAATAATAAATTGTGATATAATATATTCAAAAGAAGCCGTTACGGTTTTAATTTAAAGTTTATATTTTTAGCTAATTAAAAATGCACTACTTGGAGAAGGGTGCATTTTTAATTTTTTGAGCTATTTTCTTTATCACTATCTGCAGTAATAGATATTTCATTATTACTGTGTTTAGAGCTGTTCTTGTATTTAAGAATGGCTCTTTCTTTTAAGTATGCAAGCATAGCAAAAATACCAACTATACTCACTATTGTAACGCATACTATAGATGTAATAGTAATAGAATCACTCATTTATGTCACCCCCTCTGTTGTCAGATTAACCGCAACGACTTCTTGGGAGAGATAAAATCCCGGAGGGTGACTAGCTAAAAACATCCTTATTCTCCTGATAATTATTATAGCATAAATTTTAACCATGAATCTATATTTATGAAGGTTATCCATATTCTACCTTGATATAGAACATATGTTCGTATATAATAGTATTATCTGGACCATAGGAGGTATATATGAATAGTTTTATAAATTGGATAGGTGGAAAGAAATTATTCAGGAAGGAGATAGTCAAACGATTTCCCGAAAGTTTCAATAGATACATAGAAGTGTTTGGAGGTGCAGCATGGGTATTGTTTTCAAAAGATAAACTGGCCAGCGTGGAAGTATACAACGATATAAATGGGGACCTGGTGAATTTATTCAGGTGCGTTAAATTCCATTGTGGAGAGTTGCAGAGGGAACTTTCATTCATGTTGAATTCAAGGGAAGTATTTTATGATTTCGCAAGTCAGTATAACACTAGAGGTATGACGGATATTCAGAGAGCAGCACGTTTCTTCATGTTGATTAAGACAAGCTATGGAAGCGACCACAGATCCTATGGATGTGTAAAGAAAAATGTAAATGTGATGATTAAATATCTTACTGATATTCAGGAAAGACTCTCTGATGTGGTGATTGAAGATAAAGATTTTGAGGATCTACTTAGAATATATGATAAGAAAGATGCACTTATATACCTGGACCCGCCTTACTATGGTACTGAAAAATACTATCAGGTCCAATTTTCAGAAGAGGATCATGTGAGGTTATGCGATTGCCTGAAGAAAGTAAAAGGAAAATTCATTCTTTCTTATAACGATTGTGAATTTGCGAAGCATTTATACAAGGATTTCAAGATAGATGAGGTTCAGAGAAATCATAATTTTGTAGGAAAATACAAGGATAAAGAGCATAGATACAGTGAATTGATTATTAGGAATTATTAACATTGTAAATAAATTGCTCTGGTGAATCCAAGGCTTTTTAAAATAGTACTTACAACTAATAACCCCCAGCCCAAAGCTGGAGGTTATTTTGTAATTGCATAAGATTGGGAATTTAAAATGCTATCTTTTAGTAGTATACCCCAAATATATTATTATATTCTTTAAAAGAAGCTCCAGTAATTAGCCAGAGCTTCTATATTAGATCAAAAAAGATCTAAAAAAAATAGACATCAATAATTATATCCTAAATACAATATTATATCTATACTATTGATATATTCCTTTATAATTTATTGATTTTTTACAAATATGTGGTAAAATACAAATGAAACAATTAATTAAAACTTATGGTGTTGAGGGTTCCTATTTATTAGGGACTCTTATCCCCCTTAAAGTGAATGTTGATTTTTTACAAATACATGGTAAAATATAGAAGTAAGGTTCTTAAATGATCCTCTTTGTTTCTAAACCAATCAATACCTCATATTATTAAGAGCCCCTAGCCTATAGGGGTTTCTTCTCTGCTTATTATTTTAACAAAAAGGGCGTAATTCTCCTATTTTCTATAAGTTGGATATGAATAGTCCTTGTTATTTTAGGTTCGATACCTAAAATAATAACTACTTGACGAATTATTATATATGATGTATTCTAAAATCAGTGGTAAATATATAAATGAGGTAAAATAAATGGATTTAGATACAAATAATCATTCAGTATTTTTGCTAAATTATCATTTGGTATTGGTTGTTAAATATAGGAGAAAAGTAATAAATGATAAAATATCAAATAGGCTAAAGGGAATATTTGAGTATATATGCCCTAAATACAATATTACTTTATGCGAATGGAATCATGATAAAGACCATGTACACCTTTTGTTTAGAGGATCACCAAATACAAATATATCAAAATTTATAAATGCTTATAAGAGTGCCAGCAGCAGACTTATAAAAAAAGAGTTTCCATCAATAAAAAAACAATTATGGAAAGAGTACTTCTGGAGTAAAAGTTATTGTCTTATAACAACTGGCGGTGCTCCAATTGATATAGTTAAGGAGTACATAGAAAATCAAGGAATGAAATGAGGTGAAAATGTGTTAAAAGCCTATAAATACAGGATTTATCCGAACAAAGAACAAAAATTGTATTTTGCTGGAACTTTTGGCTGTGTCAGATTTATATATAACAAAATGCTGGCTGATAGAATTAAATCATACAAGGAAAACAAAGATTTGGATATTAAAAAGATTAAGTATCCTACCCCGGCACAGTATAAAAAAGAATTTGAATGGCTTAAAGAAGTTGACAGTCTTGCTCTGGCAAATGCTCAAATGGATCTAAATAAAGCATATAAAAATTTCTTTAGAGATAAATCAATAGGTTTCCCTAAATTCAAAAGTAAGAAAAGTAACTATAACAGTTATACAACCAATAATCAAAATGGAACAGTTTATATCAAAGATGAACATATTAAATTACCTAAATTAAAATCCATGATAAAGATAAAACAGCACAGGGAATTCAACGGAATAATTAAATCATGTACTGTATCACAGGTTCCGAGTGGTAAATATTTTATATCTATACTGGTTAATTGTGAGATTAAAAAGCTGCCTGAAGTAAGTAAAAAAATAGGAATAGATATGGGGCTAAAAGAATTTGCAATATGTTCAGATGGATATAGAGAGGCCAACCCAAAATATCTGAGAAAATCAGAAAAAAGGCTTGTCAAACTTCAAAGGGACCTGTCAAGGAAGAAAAAAGGCAGTAATAACAGAAAAAAAACTAGATTAAAATTATCTAAATTACACGAGAAGATAGTGAATCAAAGGGCAGACTTCTTAAATAAGTTATCAATAAAACTAATCAGAGAAAACCAATCTATAGTTATTGAGGACTTAAAAGTTAAAAATATGCAGCAGAATCACAGGCTGGCAAAGGCAATAAGCGAAGCAAGCTGGAGTGAATTCAGAAGAATGCTGGAATACAAGGCTGGATGGTATGGCAGAAAAATAATAGTGGCACCCGGTAATTATGCAAGTAGTCAATTATGTTCAGTTTGTGGATACAAGAATAGAGAAGTAAAAAATCTTGCACTCAGGGAATGGACCTGTCCTAAATGTGACACACACCATGACAGGGATATAAACGCCAGCAAAAATCTGCTGAAATTAGCCATATAATTTTGGCAATACACTGAGGTTGGTTCGACCTTTAGAGCTTAGGTAAACTTGTTCCATTAGGAATATTGACTAAGAAGCCATCCGCTTCTATAAGTGGTGGCAGTTCACGTTTGTTCACATAAATATAAAAAATACATTAGGCTAGTATCTTTTAATCATTACCATTATTATGCTATAATGTATTTAATAGTAATGATTCATGTTATATAGAATTACCCCTTTCTATCATTACTGTATGGGTGGTTACAGGGATGACAGGTTGGCACAATGGGAGGGGGTAATGTGAATGAACTTTTTCTTCCTGTGCATTGTAGTGCTTTCAATTACCGAGATATTGAGTTTATGTATTATTTCGGTTTTCTGCTACAAGCAAGATAAGATTAAAATGTTTTTTGAAAGCAAGACCGGTATTTCAAAGGATAAGATTTTGACAGATGTTAAAGTTAAAATAGATGAACCAAAAAATGAAAACAACAAGTAACTTTTGGGAGAAGTTACTTGCTTATATATAGGTTCTTTCTCGTATAACATGATTTTGTGAATTTACAATTTCTCTGTAATCACTCGCCTACATACCTTATTATTATATTATAAATAGAACAAAAAATACACTCTTTTATAGCATTTTTATTATTTTTAACAATTTAATAATTACTAAATTGTTAACGCTAGAAAAAATAAAACCCTACAAGGTGGCTAATTAATTTGCAATCAATAAACCTCCAGTGTAAAAAGCTGGAGGTACTTAGTTATAGAACTAATAAAATGAAGAAATTTATTAATTAATAATATGTCCATAAAATATTAAATTATTCTTAATATTTAGACTATTGTTTTTCCTTATTATAATGGTAAAATATAGATAACAAAAACATAATTATATGGTAGTAAAGGAATTCCTCTCTAAGAAGTAAGAAGTTAATACTTAATTATGTGCCATTTATAAACGCCTCGCAAAATGGTTTAGGGCTCCTATAAAATAGGAACCCATTTCTTTTCTGCCGTCAAAAATAAGGAAGGATGGTTCAACGATTATGGGGCGTATAATTTAGGAGAAGTACTGCTTACTTCTGATGAAAATGGAAATAAATTAATTGATAGTTTAGATAATCAATTCAAGGTTAGGATGATGGTGCCGAAAGGCTAAAGATAGCTTATTTTAGAGGGATCTATTTAAAAATAGAATAAAAGCTCATCTGATATTTAGATGAGCTTTTATCCTATTGTATTGTCTGGTTCCTAGGTATAAGAGATTGTATAATTATATACTTACCTCATGTTTTATTGTATATATTAAATGTCAAAATAATATGTGAAAACCCAAAATGCCCCATAAATATTGCAAAGTCAGGGATAGGAAAAATGAGAAACACAAAGAAAGGCGTAGTTTAGCTGTTAAATGAGTTTTGGAGAAATCTGAAGATAGAAGACCATCACAAAAAGAAGTTTATATGAAATATGGTCGTGGCATAATAACACATGCAAAAGCTGAAAACATAAAGATTTATAAGGTTGAGTATACAGTTGAATATAAAAAAGATGGTGTTGGTCCTGAAGACAGTGGGAAAGATATTAAATGGTGCACACTTATTAGAAAAGACAAGAATTCGCCTTGGTTAATTGACGAAATTGGAGAGGGTTAATTGATAAAAAGAGTTTTGGGGAAATTCAGAACTCTTTCTCTGCTGTCAGATTAACCGCAGCGACTTCATGGGAGAGATAAAGCCCAGAGGGTGACTAACTAAAAACATTCTTATTCTCTTTTAAAATTAGTTTGACATGTAAATAGAATAGATATAAAATACAAATAAATAAATGTTCATTTATTTATTTGTATTTTTGGATGGTGATATGAAATGGCTAGAATTGCAGATCCTAAGAAAATAGATAATATTAAAAAAGCAGTGATGGAGTGTATAATAGATTACGGATATTCCAGCGTATCAATCGCTTTAATTTGTGAAAAAGCAGGAGTCTCTCCTGGATATTTGTATAGATATTATAATAGTAAAGAGGAATTAGTACAGGAATTGGTGGACTCGGAAATGAGCGTGATAATTAATGACTTTATAGCAGATATTGATTCTTCTGATACTATGTATGAAGCTGGATGTAGAACAATAAGAAAGTTATTTATGAATGCAAACAGGGAGCCGATGATGGCAAAGTTTGCTGCTTCAGTTGTGATGGATTTGAGAATACCCACAAAGGAAAAGTTTAATAGATTTAATGGCATACTGAATCTGGCGAAAAAATGTATTGAATTGGGGAAAAGAACGGGTGAATTTAAATCTAGTGTAACTGCTGCGGAGGTATTGGTTGTGTCCTTTACAATTCCATTTAGGTATCTATCATTTTCGCTGGAATTAGAAAATAATAAAAAATTTACAGAAGAAGAAGCTAAAAGAATAGCAAAAATATGTATTAATGCATTGAAATAATTTTTACTAAAATTAATGAATAAATGTTTATTTATAAATAAAGAAGGTATAGATTTAAGTACAAGAAAATTACTATGATAATGAATTAAAATTGTTTCCTGAATCGAATTCTAAAGTCAGGTAGAACCGGAGATAAAACTGTTGAAGTTATAGGATAGGAAAGACCTCTTGAAATGTTCATACATATGATTTGATCGTGTATTTTGGAATAAGTGTATAAGGAATGGAGAAGGAGAAGCTTGATGAAGAACAGAATAAAAACTAAACCATCCGATCTAGTAGTCAATTTTATTGTAAATAAAAGTAAGTATATTGAAATATTTTTTGCAGTCATGGTCGTAATCAGCATATTTTTATATCTATTTGTGAAAGTCAATTATGATCTCACCAAATATCTGCCGAATACGGCGGCATCCAAAGTCGGCCTGAACCTTATGGAGAAAGAGTTTGGCTATCCAGGTACCGCCCGCATCATGATCAAGAATGTATCCCTGTATCAGGCAAAGCTGTATAAGGAAGAGATAGAGGCGGTGGATGGCGTAGATACAGTATTTTGGGCAGATACGGCAGAAAATATTGAAAAGTATACCGATGTATATACTTCTGATACCTTTATAAAAGCCGAAAATATCCAGGATTATTATAAAGACAATTGTGCAGTGATGGATATTTCCTTTGTCAAAGGGGATTCTGACCAGAGGACATCGAAGGCACTGGACAAGATTTATGAAATTGTAGGTGATAAGGGCAGCTTTACAGGACCTGCTGTTCAGAATAAATCCTTGAATGAGAGCTTGAACAAGGAAATGAAAAGCGCTACGGTAATTGTAATCGCCGTTGTGGCATTGGTACTTATATTGACAACGACAGCGTGGCTTGAGCCATTGTTGTTCCTTCTGGTCATGGGGATTGCCATTGTGATTAATATGGGAACAAACGTATTTTTGGGAGAGATCTCATTTATGACTGCAAGTGTGGCCCCCGTTCTGCAGATGGCCGTTGCAATGGATTATTCAATTTTTCTGATGCATGCGTTCACCGAAGAAAAAGATGCAGGTAAAGAGCCCAAAGAAGCCATTGAAATTGCCATACGGCAATCCGCATCCTCCATTATAGCCTGCGGCATGGCAACCATTATCGGTTTTTTGGCGCTGACTCTCATGAAGTTTTCCATAGGATATGACCTGGGAATTGTTCTGGCAAAGGGAATTTTTATCAGTTTGCTGACTGTTTTGTTTCTGATGCCTTCCCTGATTATCCGAAGCCAAAATATGATTCAAAAAACTGCGCATCGTAAACTGGTAAAGCTCCCTAAGAGGCTGGGCAAAGGTATTTTAAAGATCAAATATGTGGCATTGGGACTTGCTATATTTTTGGCGGTGCCCTGTTTTATTGCAAAAGACATGAACAGTTTTCTTTTCGGCAATTCGGCGGTAGGTGCGGGAGAAGGTACGCAGGTCTATAAAGATGAGCAGGAAATTGACAGGATTTTTGGAAGAAGCAATATGCTTATGGCATTGATACCAGATGACTCCAACATAAAGGAGAAGGAATTGTCCGATGAATTGGGGAAGCTCAGTTATGTGAAAAAAGTAACCTCGCTGGAAAATACACTGCCGGAGGGTATACCGGAAAGCATTATTCCAAATAGAATCACCACACAGCTTCACTCGGGAAAATATGCACGTATTTTAATTTACATAAGAACGCGGGAAGAAAGTGATGCGGCATTTCGATATGCTGATGGGATCAAGGCCATTGTTCAAAAGTATTATCCTCAGCATTCGTCTTTGATTGGAGCTACTACCTTTACACAGGATATCAAAACCATACTCACCCGTGATTATACATTCGTGGACAAACTTTCTCTAATAGGGGTGGTAATCGTGGCAGTGATTGTATTTAAATCACTGTTGATTCCCATTCTGCTGGTAGTGCCTATTGAAATAGCGATTTTTTTCAATATGGCAGTACCTTATTTCATGGGGGAGAACATGATTTTCATGGGTTACATTATAGTCAGCTGCATTCAGTTGGCTGCAACTGTAGACTATTCAATATTGATGACCAACTACTATTTAGAATACCGAATGCATTTGGATAAGAGAGAGGCCATTCTAGAAACGATTTGGGCAGCGGTTCCGCCTATCATGAATTCTGGGCTCATTCTTTCCTTTGCAGGATATACACTTTACTTTACTTCAAGTATTGCCGCCATTGGTGCCATGGGACATCTAATTGGACGTGGTGCACTGATGAGTATTGCAATGGTTGTCTTGCTGCTGCCGGCACTACTGTATATTTTTGATGGACGCATCTACAAGCATATTTCCAGGATGAACCAGCTGAAAGACAAAGCAAGGAAGAAACTTGCAGATAAGCTGCAGTTGGGAGAAGTGTTGCCCAAGACAATAGAGGATAAATCTTCTGAAAGTTTGGAGGGATTGAAGAATGAAAATTAGGAAAAGAATTCTATCAAGTATATTAGCACTCTTGATTTTGCCCGTCACCTTGTCCGGCACGGCCACAGCGGCAGCACCCAAGGTTTCGGTGGATGAATCTGCTTATGTAAATCTGGATTATTACGGTACACCAACCAATATAAACATTGTAAAAAGCTGCAATTTAAATGGGAATCAACAATTCACAGACTATGGCGAATATGAAAAGGTGAGCAATATGTCCAACAATGTTGTTCCCACGATGAAGAATGGAGCTGTCAGTTGGAATCTGAACAACTACAAGGGACGATTCTATTATGAATGCACTCCCAAAAAGGGAACTGTAGTTTTACCATGGAATGTGGATGTGTCCTATTCCCTTAATGGCACTCCCATAGCTGCATCCAAATTGGTTGGTGCATCTGGTTTGATACAGATTGATGTAAAGGTGACGCCAAATACCAAGGCCAACATGTATTACAGAAACAATATGCTTTTGCAAATGCAGACAATAGTGGATATGTCAAAAGCGTCAAGCGTGGATGCGCCGGGTGCACAGGTTCAGACCATAGGCAATAAAAAAATCGTTTTGTTTGCCGCACTTCCGGGAGAGAAAGATACCTTTACCCTCCGTATCGGTACGAATAGCTTTGAAACCGATGGTATTCTGCTGACCATGGTGCCGGGAACTCTGAGTCAGCTGCAGGATGTGAAGGATCTTAAAGATAACATCGACACGTTTAGAGATTCCATGAATTCCATCTATGACAGTACAAATGCACTTTTACAAACAGCTGAAAATATGCAAAGCGGTCTGTCACGAGCTAAGTCTGGTTTATCCTCATTGGACCGCGCTAACAGTAATATAAGTGTATCAAAAGATAGTTTGTTTGATAAATCAGAAACGGCATTGGCGGATTTGTCAAAAGTGGCATCCAATACGGCGGCAATGATTCCCCATATCAATGAGGGGGAAAATGCTATTGAAGATTTGAACTATGATTTGAATGCTATGACAAAAACCATTGAAAGTACAAAGACTGAACTGGAGAAATATAAGGCTTCCATCAAAAACGTACAGGATGACATTGAGGAACTGCGTGATGTTGTGAAAGATGTAAACAGCAAATCCGATGAAAGAGATGAACTGCTTCAGCGTACCAGATCGGATATAGAAGATATGCAGGCAGATCTGGAGAATTTGAGTGACAGCTCCTCTGACTTGAGCAACAAGTTGAATGCAGTGAGTTCTGACATATCCACATTGTCAGATGCCATGAAAAGTGTAAGTGGGGAATTGTCAGGAATTGCCGAAAAGTATTTACAGGGTATTGAAAATGAAGAGCTGAAGAAAGTTCTGATGGCATTATATAGTAACATACAACAAATGCTCTCCTATGTTGATTCAACGCTCTCAGATCTTGCTGCGGCATGCGATTCCACCAGTGAACTGCTTGACCAAACATCTGATATAAGTGAAAATGGTAAAGATTATTTAAATACCGTCAATTCAAGCATATCTTTGATAGAAGATTATTTCGAAGATTTTGACAGGGCAAATGAGGTTACAGATGATATGCTCAGTGAACAATCGGAAATATTGTCAAACACCAGCAGCTTGCTGACAAAAAGTGAAACCCTTATTGACAATATTTCAGCAGTCAATGATACAGCAAATAAGTATAAGAGCAGTTCTATAAAAGCACTGCAGGATATGGGAACCCTGCTGGACAGTATGACCAAAGGTCTCAATAGCTCACAGAATTTTCTGAGCAGCTTTGAATCTGTACTTAAAAACAGCAGCGGCGATATCAGCCAGGGCAACAGTGATATGCTTAAAGGCCTTATCGGAGTACTTAAGCAGAGCCTTGAGGGAATTAAAAGCGTACCTACCATGAGGAAGGCAAATGATTCTATTAAGTCTACTGCAGATAAGGAAATCGATAAATTTGAGAATGAGAACAGGCTGCTGTATCTGGATCCGAAAGCAGAACTGATCTCCTTTACTTCCAGCAAAAACCCTTCGCCCAGGAGCATACAGGTGATTCTGAGAACGCAGGAAATCAACAAGGACAGTGGTAATGAGAATATAACAAATGCGGATTCAGACGCGCAGGATAAAGGTGTACTTTACAGAATCATCCGGGTATTTGTTAAATTAAAGCAGGCTGTGGTATCAGCTTTCTCGGATATCAATCAATAAGGCGGCGAAGCATTAATTGAGTGATGTTAAATATGGAAAAGGAGAACTTGCAAAAGCTCTCCTTTTCCATAAATGTATATTTATCAGAGAACTATTATTTGATAATACTTCTAAATTCATAGATATATTAAAAGATATCACATTTGTTAAAAATGTGCCGAAAATATTGTATAATGAATGTAACATTTTAATTAGGGGGATATATAAGTGGAAAATGCAGATGTAAGGAAATCCTTAATTGCAGATATTTCTCTTCTAGTGGTTGCAGTAATATGGGGAGGAGGTTTTATAGCTGCAAAAATAGCTTTATTGAGTATTACTCCATTTTATCTGTTGTCCTTTAGATTTTTGTGTTCAGGAATCATTTTATATATGATATTTTTAAAAAAAATGATAAAAATAGACAGACAAAGTTTTATAGCTGGAATTACCCTGGGGCTGATCTTATACGCAGGGCAGACCTTTCAGACTGTTGGGCTTAAATATACAACAGCTGGAAAGCAGTCCTTCTTAACTGCTTCCTATGCTGCAATAGTACCTTTTGCTTCCTGGCTGGTGACTAAAAAAGCACCTAATATTTATGCAGTATTGGCCGGCTTTTTAACTTTAATAGGAATAGGATTTTTGAGTCTGCAGCAAAATATATCCATAAGTTTTGGAGACAGCCTTACACTGCTTTTTACAGTTGTTTATTCTTTCCAGATAATTTTGATTGGAATCTATGCTAAGAGGGATATAAATCCTATACATTTAACAACGGTACAATTGTTATCCGCAGGTATATTTACGTTGATAAGTGCGTTGATATTCGAGCCCCATATGCATGTCCCGGATAACAGAGGAATAGCTGGAATATTGTATCTCATAATATTTAATACGACTATTGCATTCTTAGTACAAAATGTAGCGCAGAAGTATACATCTGATACCCATGCTTCAATAATATTGTCACTGGAATCAGTCTTTGGATGTTTTTTGTCTATACTTTTGATGGGGGAGGTATTTACAAAAAAAATGGTCATTGGATGCATAATCATATTTATTGCAGTAATTTTATCTAAGACAGATAGACTTCATTCTTTGCCAGGCAGGCAATCGAGTGATTCTTAGGTTCAGATTGTCGATCTGCAGAATTTTATGGAATATATATAATAGATATAAAAATATTGGGCAAATTATAAATGGGTATTTTTAAGATAGATTTAATAATAGTGCTATACTATCATTGTATTGAGAAAAAATTATAGATTCTGGAGGTGGAAATCAACTGTGTTGAATAAGGGTATAAAATTGGATTTAAGCAAAGTTGCTCCATACGTACAGGAAAAAGAAATTATGAACATGCAGTCAGATATATCAATTGCCCACAATATGATAGAAAATAAAAATGGAAGAGGAAATGATCAGCTGGGATGGGTTGACTTACCTGTATATTATGATGAAAATGAATTTAGAAGAATAAAAATTGCGGCACAAAAAATAAGGGAAAAATCTGATGCCTTAATAATTATAGGAATAGGGGGTTCATATTTAGGAGCTAGAGCAGCTATAGAAATGCTTTCACATAGTTTTAACAATATACTACCAAAGGATAAAAGAAGGAATTTGTCTGTATTTTATGCAGGTAATAATATGAGTTCAACCTATATGTATGATTTGATTCATACTGTAGAGGAAATGAATTTATCTATAAATGTTATTTCAAAATCTGGAACGACCACAGAGCCAGCAGTTGCATTTAGAATATTTAAAAAATTGCTTGAGAAAAAATATGGGAAAGAGGAAACTAGAAATAGAATATATGTAACTACAGACAGTAAAAAGGGTGTTTTAAGGGAAATAGCAGATAGAGAGGGATATGAGACATTCACCATACCAGATGATGTAGGTGGAAGATATTCTGTACTCACGGCAGTAGGACTTTTACCAATAGCGGCTTCAGGTATAGATATAGACGAAATGATTAGGGGTGCAGGAGATGCACGGTTGGAATGTAGAATAGAAGATCTTCAAAAAAATCCTGCATATCAATATGCAGCAGTTAGGAACATACTGTATAAAAAAGAAAAAATCATTGAAATGATAGTAAATTTTGAGCCCTGTCTTCACTATTTCGGAGAATGGTGGAAGCAGTTATTTGCGGAGAGTCAGGGTAAGGATAACAAAGGTATATTTCCCGCTTCGGTGGATTTTTCTACAGATCTCCATTCAATGGGTCAGTATATACAGCAGGGTTTGAGAATAATGTTTGAAACTTTCATAAATGTAGAAAAGCCTAGAAGGGAGATATTCATAGAAAAAGATAATGAAAATGTTGATGGAATTAATTTCCTGGATGGAAAATCTATAGATTTTATAAATCATCAAGCTTTTAAAGGAACAGTTTTAGCCCATAATAAGGGAAACGTACCGGTAATAGTTTTAAATGTACCTGAATTAACTGCCTATTACTTTGGGTATATGGTATATTTTTTTGAAAAATCTTGTGGAATTGGCGGTTATTTGATGGGAATAAATCCATTCGACCAGCCGGGAGTTGAGACCTATAAGAAAAATATGTTTGCCTTCCTCGGAAAACCAGGTTATGAATATAAAAAGAAGGAATTGGAAGGAATACTTGACTGACAATTTAAATTCACCTGCTTTACTGTGCTGTTGTACATAAGGCAGGATTATTTTTACTAAAGTGCAAACATGAAATAATAAATTTTTTCAGTGCCGATGAAAATATCCAGCCAAGTCTGAATTTTGATGCTTAGAAATGGTACTTATAATCTGCGTTGACAGCTGATTTCATCATGTCTATAATAATAGGTAAAATCGGGTTTTATTTACTTAATAGGAGGAAATTTTTATGAAGAAGGTGTTTATTAAGTCCTTAGTAATATATACGATCTTGTTTTGTTTGCTAAATTACGTCAATACTTCAGAGCTTAATCCCATATCAATAATAAAGATGTTGATTATTTCTATCTTGTGTGCGCTGGCACTTTCCGGCCTTACTGTTTTACTGAAAGCCAATTTTTTAAAAAATAATAAGGATAAATTGAAGAGCAATAAAAAAAGTCAAAAAAAATAGAGGAGATAGCAATTGTAAATATGAAAATATTAGTAGATGCGGATGCTTGTGCAGGTAAGGATATAATAGAAAATGTTGCCAGAAAAAACAATGTTCCAGTGAAAATGTACTGTGATTTAAATCATGTTTTAGATTCTGACTACAGCAGTGTGGAATATGTAGACAGTGGATTTCAAAGTGTGGATATGTATCTTATAAACAACACTGAAAAAGGAGATATAGTAGTAAGTCAGGATTATGGGGTGGCAGCCATGGCTCTTGGCAAAAATGCCTATGCCATAAGTCCTAAAGGATATATATACAGTAATGACAATATAGATAAGCTCCTTTTTGAAAGGCATATATCTTCTAAGGTGAGAAGATCAGGAGGAAAGACTTGCAATCCAAAAAAACGGACAAAAGAGGATGATCATAGACTTGAAAAAAATTTACTTGAGTTGATACATTCATTTCATTGATATTCAGTGATTATCTTAAATTATTCTCTTGTATAGAAATAAATACATAAAAAATACTATTACAAAATATGGAATTATAGTATAATATAAGTTAGAAAAATCTGATCAAAGGAATTATTATACGTAGGGGATGATTTAGATGAATGAGCTGGCTATAAACTGTAATTTAAAAAGTCCGCAGGCGAAAGAGTCAAAAGTTATTATCAATGTGGATAATAACTTAAAGCAAAAGCTTGTTTATAAGTATATGATAGGATGTAATGGTGTATGGGATATCTTAAAGGATTTTACGAACGAGGAAAAAATTGAGTGGATTCCTGAGAAAGATGGAAAATATATATTGATGGTGCAGGCTAAAAAAGTAGGAGGAAATAAGAGCTTTGATTATGTATCTAAGATGGATTATATAATAGGAAAGGCAGAGGAAAAGTTAATAAGCGGCATTTATATAGATAAGGACAAGCTTAAATTAGGAGACAAGCTTAATATAACAGTGGATACTACTAGATTTCCCCTTTTGTTCAGGTATTGGATAAGAATAGAAGATGAATGGGAAATGATAAAGGATTATTCGGCAGATAATGTACTTTCCTGGGTGGTTAAAGGCGAAGGAAAGGGTGAAATACTGGTAGAATGCAAGAATATAGATTCTAAAAATGATTTTGATGATTTTCAAAGTGCAAAATTTCAGGTATATTCTTTAAAAAATGTGGTAATAACTGATTTTAAATGCTTAACTTCGGACCTTCTCGAAGACTCAGAACTGATTTTTCAGATAGATTCAGATCATGATAGTGATAGGACAATACTCTATAAATTTTTTAAAATAAGTTCTAATGGAGAAACAGAGTGCATTCAAAATTATTCTACAAAAAGGATAGTAAGTTATGTAGAGAAAAAAAGTGGTGAATATAGACTTTTATGTCTGGCAAAAGATATATATTCCATGAATAAATTTGATGACAGGGCTGTTTTGAATTTTAGAGTCAAAAAATACAATAAAATCTATATAAAAAATTTTATTGCAGACATGAACTATCCTCAGTTGTGCGGAGTAAAGATAACTTTAAAAGCAGAGGTCATAGGTGGAAGGGAACTTTTATACAGGTATGTGATTGAGGGAAATTACAGTGAAGATTCCGGGTATACTACCTGTGACAGTTATGTATGGGAAAGCAAACAACCAGGCAGATATAAACTTATCCTAATGGTAAAAGATAGATCTTTTCAGGGAAATTATGAGGCTATAGAATATCTAAATTATATTATAGATGAAAGAAGTAGAGAACCAGTTAAAATTGAGGGAATGATCTTAAATGTAGATAATCCTGTATTAAAGGGTAAAACTATTAAGATGAAGGTGAATGCTTCTGGTGGAGTGGATCTCAAATATGGATTTTTAATAAGGAAAGAGGGGACTGAATTAAAAAATATAGATTATAGCAAAGATAATTTTATGGAATTTACTCCAGAGGAAAGTGGAAAGTATGAGCTGGAAGCGAGGGTAAAAGACCAATATTCCGATAGAGAATATGATTGTCATTCAATAAAAAGTATAGAGGTTTTTGACTATATTCCTGCCGTAATTGATTACATACTATATCCTGTGAAAGAGCTTTTCTTAGTAGGAGATGAAATTGTTATAAATTCTGTGGTGCAAAACACTAAAAATGTTGTTATAAAGTATGTACTCAATATAAATAACCATAAAGTGGAGGAAACAGATTTTGTTCCTCAGAAAATATATGCTTTTGTTCCCAAATACGGCGGTGTATACAGATTGGAAATTTTTGCAAAAAATGTTAAAAGTAAAAAAGAATTTGATTGTAAAAAAGAAGTATGTGTAGAAGTCAATGAAGCGCTCCCTATAACTAATACAAGAATAACCTGTGATAATTTGAAATTTAAATGTAGTATACCTGTGACCTTTACGGTTCATAAAGAAGGTGGAAAAGATGTTATGTATGAATTTTACGTCATGGAAAAGGGGGATTGGAATTTAGTACAGGACTACAGCAAAAAAAATTATTATACTTATATTCCTTTTAATAGAGGAGAGTATAAAATATTAGCCCTTTGTAAAAGTCAGCGCAGTAAAGTTTCCTATGAGGACTACAGCATATTCTCTTTTAAGACCGAATAGCGGCAGACTTAAGTTTATATACTTTAATACGATAAAAGAAGAGTAATAGAGTAATATATTTTTAGGCGGGTGAAATAATGAGTTTAAATAATATAAATTCTACAGATCAGGATAAGAATATCCAAAAAGTTTTACAGCTGGAGTTTATGACAGAAATATTCAAGCAGGCCTTTGAAAACCAGGATTCATTTCAACTTGTTATGGAAAGTTTGACAAAAGCATTGTCAGACAGCAGTGGAAATATAGATATATCCAAACTTTCTCTGGATGATGAGGACTTGAGCAAGCTGGGATATGGAGGCGGACAAAGACTGAATAATATCTACAATAGTGTAAGAGATGACGTAAAAAGTGGAAATTCGAGTATTGATGAAGCGGTGGAGAGTGCTTCCAGAAAATACGGTGTGGATAAAAATTTGATAATGGCAGTTATAAAACAGGAATCCGGTTTCAATCCACAGGCCAAATCTTCTGCAGGAGCCATGGGACTCATGCAGCTTATGCCTGGGACGGCTAGTGAATTAGGTGTGACAAATCCCTATGATGTAGAACAAAATGTAGATGCTGGAACGGAGTATCTGAGAAATATGCTCAATATGTTTGGAAATTCCAAAGAACTAGCTCTTGCGGCATATAATGCGGGACCTGGAACTTTAAAAAATAGAGGCGTAAATAGCAGCTCGGATATTGTCAAGCTGCCCTATGAAACTAGAAATTATGTGCAAAAAGTTATGCAATATTATGGATAATTAAGTATATAGATTTAAATTTATAATTGTAGAATACAGAACTGCCGGATATACTGTGAAAAGCGTTCTGTATTTTTATGCATTAATTTATTCAATTATATGAATCTTTAATAGCTTGATTTTAAGTGGAAAATACTATAGTATTAACGAAAAAAGGAGTCAGTAAAGTGGATAGATTGGATAAGATATTGGCCAATTTGGGATATGGCACTAGAAAAGAAATAAAATCAATAATAAAAAATGGAGAAGTTAAAATAAATGGGGCAGTTGTAAAAGATAATTCTGTGAAAATAAATCCCTATGAGTGCAGTATAGAAATTTCTGGAGAAAATGTAGATTATAAAAAATACATATATATTTTGATGAATAAGCCTTGTGGAGTTGTATCTGCAACTTTTGATAATTTTGATGAGACGGTTATAGATATTCTGGAGCCTAAATACCAGTCTTTTAAACCCTTTCCTGTAGGAAGACTTGATAAGGATACCAGGGGATTACTCATAATTACCAATGATGGAAAGTTAAATCATAGATTGATATCTCCAAGGAGCCATGTGGATAAAGTATATTATGCTGAAATAGATAGGCCTTTAAATGAGTCCGATGTTGATAAATTTGGAAAAGGTATAGTATTAAAAGACGGATATAAGTGTATGTCTGCTGCTTTGCACATCATGGAATCTACTCAGGATGGTTCCAGGGCAGAGGTGACTGTACAGGAAGGAAAATTTCATCAAGTTAAGAAGATGTTTAATTCTTTGGGCAAAAATGTAGTTTATTTGAGAAGAATACGGTTTGGCCCAATAAAATTGGAGGATAGTTTAGAGGAAGGGGAATATAGAGAATTGTCTAAAGAAGAAATAGAAAGTATAAAAAAAATTTAGCCGTGAAATTTTTTAATGCATATTTATGTAATTATATAGATGACCCCATATAAAATAATTCATATTCTACTTGATATTTTGTTTTAATTTTACTATAATGAATATGCAAGAATAAATAAAAGGAATAATAGCCCCCTTTTTATTTATGAGCAAACAGTCCATGCCCCAATGGACTGTTTTTATTTTATACAATTATACTTTTTTTACATATACTGAAATTTTATCAATAATAATTAATGGAATGTATTTATTTGAATAATAAATACAATATAATATGCTATATTGTAAAAATATCTACAGTTTTATAGATTAATATTTTAATACGTGATAAAATTAAATAAAAGATGTGTTTATAAACATACATGAATAAGGAGTGGCGTTCATGGGAGAATATAGATCCAAATTAGAAAGTAAGCAGATGGATTATCTATGTGAGGCGGTATTGTGCTTAAAAACAAAAGAGGAATGTTATAGATTTTTTGATGATATATGTACGATAAACGAAATAAAATCTTTGGAACAGAGACTTCAGGTAGCCAAAATGCTCAGCAATAAAAAGACATATTTAGATATTGCAGCTGCAACAGGAGCCAGCACTGCTACGATAAGCAGAGTGAATAGATGTCTTAATTATGGAAGTGATGGGTATAAAATAGTATTGGGAAGGCTTAAGTAAAATATTTTTAGTATAAGTAAAATTTTTAGATGTGTTGATGGGGGTCAGCACATTTTTTATGTCTTATATGATTAAAGTACTGCTAAAATGTTATAATATTAGACATGAAGCAGATATACGTATACAGTTTAGATTAAAGATATAGATCTATATCTATAAATAGGAGTGAATTTTATGGATTTGAAAAATCTTTTGAACCGGGAACAGTATGAAGCAGTAGCAGCGGTAGACGGTCCACTGCTGATCTTAGCTGGAGCAGGATCAGGTAAAACGAGAGTCCTTACCTATAGAGTGGCCCATATGATTAAAGATTTAAATATATATCCTTCAAAAATATTGGCCATAACTTTTACCAACAAGGCTGCCGGAGAGATGAAAGATAGGATAAAGGAACTTGTTGGAGATGAAGTGGAAGGTATGTGGATATCTACGTTTCATTCAAGCTGTGTGAGAATATTGAGAAGAGAAATAGATAAACTTGGATATAATAAAAATTTTGCCATATATGACAGCTATGATCAGAAGGTGCTTATAAAGCAGTGCATGGAGGAATTGAATATAAATGACAAGGATATAACAGATAGGGAGATAATAAATAAAATTAGTGGACAAAAGGATATTTTAGTATCTCCGGAGCAGTTCAAAAGAGAAAATGAGGGAAATTTTAGAATTAATAAAATTGCAGATGTCTATTTGTTGTATCAAAAAAAGTTAAAAGATAATAATGCTTTGGATTTTGATGATCTTATATATAAAACTGTGCAGCTTTTTAAGGAGCATCCGGATGTACTGGAGTTTTACCAGAGAAAATTTGAGTATATAATGGTGGATGAGTACCAGGATACTAACAGGTCCCAGTATGAATTTGTCAAATTATTGGCTCAGGGGCATAAAAATATATGTGTAGTTGGAGATGATGATCAATGTATTTATGCCTGGAGAGGAGCGGATGTGAGAAATATTTTGGATTTTGAACAGGATTATCCAAATGCGAAGGTGATAAAGTTAGAACAAAATTATAGATCAAAGGGGAATATATTAAAGGCGGCCAATGATGTTATAAGCAATAATTCCAATAGAAAGAAAAAAGTGCTTAGGACTGAAAGTGAAAATGGAGACAAGATAAAATTGTACAGGGCTTATTCTGATCTTGAGGAAGGAAGATATGTGGCATTTAAGATAAGAGATATGGTGAATAGAGATGAAAAAAGACAATATAAGGATTTTGCGGTGCTTTACAGAACCAATGCCCAGTCACGTATTTTTGAAGATGCTTTTATGAAATCCAATATACCTTATAGAATAATTGGAGGACTTAAGTTCTATGATAGAAAAGAAATAAAAGATATTATGGCATATCTGAAATTTATAAATAATCCACTGGATGATATAAGCTTGAGGAGGATAATAAATGTACCCAAGAGGAATATAGGAGATTCTACAGTACAAAAGATACAGGGTTTTGCCAATTCTATGGAAGAATCTCTGTACAATGTGATTTTGGATGTGGACGAAGTATCAAATTTATCCAAGAGAAGTATTAATTCTATAAAAAAATTTGTAAGTATAATAAACAGCTTTATCAAAAGTAGGGATAAAATACCTGTTTCCAGTCTCATAAGGGAAATACTGGATATAACAGGATATTTGGATGAACTCAAAGACAGCAAGGAGGCAGACAGTATAAGTAGGGTGGAAAATCTTAAAGAACTCGTATCGGCTGCTTCTGAGTTTGAAACTACTTCAGAAGATACTTCACTTTCTGCATTTTTGGAGAAAGTGACCCTTGTTTCAGATATAGATAATTTTGATGACAATGCTGATTCTGTTGTACTCATGACTGTACACAGCGCGAAAGGGCTGGAATTTCCGGTAGTATTTATGGTTGGGATGGAAAATGGAATATTTCCGGGAATGCAGTCGTTGGATAGTGCCAAGGAAATGGAGGAGTCCAGAAGGCTCTGCTACGTGGGTATAACCAGGGCAAAAGAACAGCTTTATATGACTTCTGCTGAAACAAGAAGGGTATTTGGCAGGACAGTTTCATATCAGCAGTCTGATTTTGTAGATGAAATATCCCGCGAACTGAAGGAATATGATACTGTAAAGGAAAATAATATTAATAGTTATTCAAATAGGGTTTTGAATAATAATGCTTTTTTATGGAAGAAAAAGGCGGTTTCTAGCAATTTATCAGAGGCTGCAGGAATTTCTGCTGAAAGAGATGTTCCTGGTGACAAGTATTTAAAGCCTGAAGGTATAAAAGAGGGTATAAAGGTAAGACATAGTAAATTTGGGGTAGGAACTATTGTCAGCATATCAAAAAGTGGAAGTGACATAAAGCTCACTATAGTTTTTGACAAAATGGGAATAAAAAATTTGATGTATGGGATAGTGCCATTGGAAGCTGTATAGGGTGTACTCCCAGTTTACTTATGAGGTGATCTGATGAATGATGATATTGTGCATAAGATGAATGAAATTATAAAAGAGTTAAATAGATATGCCTACGAATACTATGTTGAGGATAATCCGAGTATTTCCGATAAAGAGTATGATATGAAATACGATGAACTTGTAAAATTGGAAAGGGATACTGGAATTGTTTTTCCCTATTCTCCTACACAGAGGGTGGGGGATACTGTGCTGTCTCAGTTTCAAAAATACATACATAAAGGCAGATTGTGGAGTCTTGACAAAGCTCAGAGCGTAAATGCCATAGAAGAGTGGCACAGGAGAAATGAAAGAATTGTAAATAATTATAACTTAACTCATGAGGATAAATTGCCAGAGCTTAAATATGTGCTGACTAAAAAGTTTGATGGACTTACGATAAACTGCACCTATGATGAAAGAGGAATGCTGATAAAAGCAGCTACTAGAGGCACGGGTATTGTTGGAGAGGATATAACTGCCCAGGCAAAGACCATAAAGTCTCTTCCCCTCAAAATAGACAATAACAGTCTGGTTGAAATACACGGGGAAGCTGTTATGACTAAAAAAGCTTTTGAACAGTACAATAAAAAAGCGAAGACTCCACTTAAAAATCTCAGAAACGGTGCTGCGGGGGCTCTTAGAAACTTGAATATAAAAGAGACGGCCAGGAGAAATCTTTCAGCCTTTTTTTATGATGTGGGATATAATGAAGGCAGACCCTTTAAAAGTTATGTGGAGATGATGAATTTTATAAGGGAAATGGGACTGCCGCAGGACAGCTATCTTAAGATATGTACCAATATGGATGAGATAAAAAATGAGCTGGAGTATGTACACAGTATAAGAAATGAACTTCAGTATGATATAGATGGAGTAGTAATAGTAATAGATGATATGAGAACAAGAGAAATTCTAGGATATACCATTAAGTTCCCAAAGTGGGCCATAGCTTATAAGTTTGAGGCAGAGGAGATTACCACACAGCTTTTAGATGTTGAGTGGAATGTAGGTCGCAGCGGGAGGGTGACACCTACAGCCATTTTGGAGCCGGTGGAATTAGGCGGAGCTACAGTAAAAAGGGCTACTTTGAATAATATGGATGATATAAGGAGAAAGGGAATAAAAATAGGATGCAGGGTGTTTGTAAGAAGATCCAATGATGTGATTCCGGAAATTACGGCGGTGGTGGAAGATGGTGAAGCGGATAAGACTGTGGATATAGAAGTCCCTGAAAAGTGTCCATACTGTGGTAGTAAACTTATAAAGGATGGTGTGCATTATTTTTGTGAAAATACGCTTTCCTGCAAACCTCAGATGGTAAAAAGCATAGTTCATTTTGGAAGCAGAGAGGCAATGGATATAGAGGGATTCAGCGAAAAAACTGCAGGGCAGCTTTTCGAAAAATTAAATATAAAATCCATAGCTGATTTGTATAGAATTCAAAAAGAGGATCTAATGACCTTAGATAAATTTGGAGAAAAAAAATCCCAAAATCTTATAAATGCCATAGAAAAAAGTAAAAATTGTGATCTGTCCTCATTTATATATGCCCTTGGAATACCGAATGTGGGCAAAAAAACTGCCACTGATCTGTGTAAAAAATTTAATAGATTGAGAGATATCCGAAAGGCTGAACTGGAAGATCTTGTATCAATTCCGGATATAGGTGAAACGGTGGCAAAAGGTATAATAGAATTTTTTAAACAGGACAATATAATAGAGAGCATAGATGAATTATTGAAATTAGGTATTAAACCACATTTTGAGAGTATTAATGTAGAGGAAAATGTATTTAAGGGAAAAACGGTAGTGGTCACAGGAACTTTAAAAAACTATACGAGAATGGGCATAAAAGAAAAATTGGAATCTCTAGGAGCTAAGGTTTCCGGCAGTGTAAGTAAAAAGACAGATTATGTCATAGCAGGTGAATCTACTGGAAGTAAATATGAAAAGGCAATTCAATTTGGAGTAAAAATAATTGATGAAAATCAATTTGAAAATATGCTGTGAATATTTACAAAACAATCGAAGAGAGTTAATATAAAAATAGTTTTGATTTATGATAAAATTAAACTTCAGGTAAAGAACCTGTGGAGGAAAAAATGAAAAGAACAATAAGTTTACTAGGATGGATAGGTGTTATATTCACTATTATTGCATTGGTATTGACACTTCTTACTACATATCATTTTACATATGTAAAGTATTTTAATGATTATTATATGCTGCAGTGGAGTATATTTGGTACTATGATAATATGGGCTGTGAATATGATCATTTTTAGAAGTAATTTTAAAAATATAGTATATCCTATAACTTGCGTGATAATAGCTTGTGTGACTATGTTTTTTATGTACATGAAGGTATTTTGATGTTTTTAAATAAGACAATCTTAAAGATTGCCTTATTTTTTTGATGTAAGCATATGTACATATTGAGTTAATTTTTCCAGCAGGTAATTTTTATATTTTAGCTGTGATAAGACTTGTTTGACAGTTATAAATCCCCAGATTAAGACGAATATGACAGTACACATAGTCAAAATACCTAAAACTTCTATTACAAGTAACATTTTACACTCCTCCGTATAATTAAAATCTTAAGGATACAAAAGCGCTTAAAACATACGTGAACATTATATCATAAAAAATTTATATTAAAAATATTATAATATAATCTGATTATTTTTGTAATAACTGACAATAATTTAAACTGTATTTTATTATCGTGAAAATAAGGAGATATATATGAAGAAACTTATTTATATAATGTGTATTATATTAATAATTTCAGTGGTTTCAATAACATTGATAGGAGGATCTCTGGAAAAAAAAGTTCAGCAAACTGAGAGCAATGATTATAAAAATAGTTTGGTATATAATTTAGGTGAATCGCCTAAAAATTTAATAATGCTTGATTCTGATAATATAAGGCAAAAGGATATACTTGCAAATACATTTGAGGGTCTGGTGAGTAGTGATGAAGATGGGAAAATAATTCCCGGTATAGCGGAAAATTGGAGTGTAGATGAAAGTGGAACCAGCTATACTTTTAAGATAAGGAAAAATGCTAAATGGAGCAATGGATCTAATATTACCGCCTATGATTTTGTGGACTTTTTTTCTAATATACTAAGCAAGGACATGGATAATATATATGCCCAGCAGCTGAATTGTGTATTTGGAGCAGAAGAATACAGGCAGGGTAAATGTGATTTTGGAAATGTTGCCATAAATGCTCTAAATGACAGAACGTTATGCATAAGGCTAAATTATCCCTGTAACTATCTCCTGAATATACTTGCACAGCCTATATACTCTCTTAGAAATATTGATTATAAACTCGTAGATTGGAAAAAGGATTATAAATCCATATTGTATTCGGGAAGTTTTGTCATAGACAGCATATCTCAGAATGGTGATATTACTTTAAAGAAAAATACCTATTATTGGAATAGATCACAGGTGAAAAGCAGCAAGGTAATACTTACGTTTTTAAAAACCAGTGAAAATGCATTGGCAGCTTTTGAAGAAGATAGGGTAAATATATTTACTAATCCCCCACTGGGAGAAATAAAAAATATAAAAAATAAAGTAAATTACATGACTTCACCTAATTTAAGCGGTAAAGGCATAGCTTTCAATATGAAAAAAGAAAATGTAGTAAATGACGTCAAATTTAGAAATTTTGTATCCATGGCTGTTGATAGAGAAAATATAGTAGAAAACATACTGTGTAATACTGCTGTTACAGCTAACTCCTATGTACCGAATTATGTAAGTAATGGATTGAACGGTAAATTTATGAATAAAATATTTTTTCAGGATAAGTCACAGGGGGAAAATGCTGCAGATATGATTAAAGGTTTGAATTATGGTGAAAATGAATCCCTCAAATTAATATATGTGGATAGTGTGGAAAATAAAAAAGTATGTGAGGACATAGCTGAGCGTATTGAGAAGATCTCTGGAATAGCAGTAAATTGTCAGGGATATGAATTGTCTAAATTCAAAGAGCAGTTGAGGGAGGGGCATTATGATATGGCAGAAATAGACTATGCAGGAGACTATGATTATCCACTTGCATTTTTAAATATGTGGAATTCCTCCCGGGCTTATAATTTATACGGATATAGAAATTTGCAGATTGACAGTAAATTGATGAATTCGTCCTTTAAAAAGGATGGAAATCAAAAAATAGAGATATTTAGAGATATCGAGAATGACTTAGCACGGGATATGCCTATGGTACCTTTATATTTTGAAAATACGGTTATTGTCTCAAAAACTTATGTTTCGGGTGTCTATGCGAATATAATGGGAAATATAAAGCTGGATAGGGCCTATCTGAATTATTAAAGGTCAGATAAAAAGGGATTGTCTTAAAATTTTTTAAAACAATCCTTCAAGTTTTTATCCTTGTGAATTTAAGGGGAAAGACCTTTATCTTTTATCTGATTCTTTGGAGAAAAGTATATACAGTTTGTTTTTGGAGATGAAAGATCTGTAATTGCAGTAATATGATTTAAAGTACATTTCCCGTTTTTCTCATGTATGCATCTTTCAGAACAGTTAATATCCATCATTGCCTATCACCTTCCTTATAAAGAACCAGATTGATTTTTATGTTTAGCTGTAAAATGCTTGTACTGGAGTGATATTATTATATCCTAAAGATAAAAAATTTATCCTTGGAAAGAGATTGGAATTTTGGGGTTTAAAAAATGCAGTACAATGAAAAATATAAACATATTTTTATATGTGTCAAAAGAAACTTTTACAGATTTAAATTTTTTCTTTTTCATGCTGTAAGTTACATACTTACAAAAAACTGGTGCTATTTCACAGGATTCAGGAGAGGGAATTGAGGATGTCCTGAAATTTTGTTCCTCTATTAGATCTTCTGATCTAAGAGAAAAATTCCTATATCGCTCTACATTGTTTAAATCGGGAGCTTCAGGCCAGCTTAAGATCATACCTGAATCTATAAGTTGACGTTTGAATATATCCAATACTATTAAATTGTTTTTATCTCTATTTTTGTACACTTCTACATTTATCAGAAAAGCCATTAGATACAGCATGACTTCCAGACAGGTAAATTCTACATTCTTTTTAGAAGTATCCTTTATAAACAATCCTTTTTCTGAATCATAAAGTTTTAAAAGTTTTTCAAGTATAAAATTTGCATTTTCTTTATATTTTATAAAATTCGTATGCTTATATATCATAATAAAATTTATATAGTTTAAGGAATCATTTTCAACGTCTGTTTCTTTTGCCATGCCGGACTGAGAATTTGCATGGTAAAATTTTTCAAAAATAAGCTCCGATATGTCAAGTATCAGATCTTTGCATTTGTTATCTTTGGAATACTCGTAGAATATATTTAATGCAAAGCACAATCTTGTAAGCTCTTCAAAAGACAATTCATACAGATCATTTTTTGAATCAATAAGCATATTTAAAATATCAAAGGAAAAATTTTTAAAATCTTCTTTTCCCTCACCATCCATCAAAGTACTGCATCTATAGTATGCAGCCATTAATAGAGCTTGAGATGAAAATTTGAATTTCTTGTATTTGTCTACAAATTTAATTTCTCCTGGATTTGCTCCACTTTCACATTTTTTATCAATAAATACGCCTTCACTGTTTCTAAAATAAGATGCGTAAAACTCTAGTTGTTTTTTACTCAGGGCAATATAGAATTTTCCTAAATTGTATTTATTCTTATCTATGTTATGAAAAGAATTATAGTAATCTGAAAGTTCCATCAAGCATAATGTCATAAATGCATTGCTGTCTATGTTTATTTCTTTTTTAAATTTGTCATCGTTCCAGCATAACCTGTCATTTATATTTATGAGAACAGGATTTGCTTTTCTATAAATACATAAAAGTGGAGAAACATTTTTAAATGTGTTAATATCAAAATTGGATGTATTTTTTGAGATAATTCCTTTGACTGAAGTGAGAACTCCACATTTTGAGTGTAGTACAATGTCTCTTAAAGATTCTTTTGAAAAATAAAACAGCTGCTGCTTCACATTACTGGGTTTTATTTTATTGATTTTTAAGAAAGGTCCTATATATTTCAAAATATTTACACCTACCATAAATTAATCCCTATATAGATAATATGAAACAGGATGCAAAATGGTGCTTATTTATTTTAGAAAGGAAGGAAAGTTTTATGGAAATTGGAAAATTGGATTGGAATGACTTAAAGGAGATAATAGATAAAAATAGGGCAGTTAAGAGAGAAGATGTTAGGATAAGGGGTGATATAGGTGAGGACTGCAGTGTTATAAATTTTGGAGATAAAGAATGCGTTGTTTCTACAGATCCTATTACTGGTGCTGATCTGAATAGCGGTAGGCTTGCAGTACATATAAATTGCAATGATATAGCATCCTGTGGTGTAGAGCCAGTGGGAATTTTAGTTACAATTCTAGCTCCTGAGAATTCATGCCTGGAGGATATAAATAAAATTATGGAAGAAGTAAGTGAGGAGGCAGGAAAGCTAAATGTGGAAATATTAGGCGGTCATACAGAAGTGACTAAAGCTGTAAATAGGATGGTTATTTCCTGTACTGCTATAGGAAAGGGAGAAAAAGATAAAGCTGTGGCTACTTCAGGGGCAAAGAAAGATGATGATATAGTAGTGACAAAATATTTGTGCCTGGAAGGAACTAGTATTATAGTGAATGATTTTGAGGAAAAACTCAAAGACATACTTACAACGGAGGAAATAGAGAAAGCAAAGGGTTATATAAAGCATATAAGTGTAGTTAAAGAAGGTGTATTGTCCGGCAAATTTGGAGTGAATTCTATGCATGACATAACTGAAGGAGGGCTTTTGGGAGCGCTTTGGGAAGTTGCTAAGGCAAGTAAAGTTGGATTTAAAGTGTATGATGATAGGATACCACTTACTGAAATAACGATGAAAATATGCAGAAAATATTCTGTAGATCCTTTGAGATTTATATCTTCAGGCAGCATGCTCATTACTACTGAAGATGGAAAAGGATTGGTACATATGTTGAAAAGCAATGGAATTAAAGCCAGTATCATAGGGAAAGTTACTGAGGAATCATATAAACTGGTTTGCAGTGGAAAAGAGAAGAAGATAACACCTCCAAAAAGTGATGAATTGTTTATATTGGAGGAAAAATTGAAATAATTGATGTATAATTGATTTGATAAGATACAGTTTTGGTTTTGGAGGTAAAAAATGCGAATTGATGGTAGAAAATGTGATCAAATTAGGCCTATAAAAATAACGAGAAATTATACGAAATATGCAGAAGGATCTGTGCTTATGGAAACTGGGGATACGAAGGTAATATGTACTGCATCTATAGAGGATAAAGTTCCACCATTTTTGAAAGGAAAAGGTGAAGGTTGGATTACCTGTGAATACAATATGCTTCCCAGAGCTACTCAGGTCAGAAAAGTGAGGGATATAACCAAAGGGAAAATTGATGGAAGGACCATGGAAATACAGAGACTTATCGGCAGGGCACTCAGATCTGTAGTGGATTTAAAAGCCATAGGGGAGAAAACCATATGGATTGATTGTGATGTAATTCAGGCAGATGGTGGTACTAGAACAGCCTCCATATCTGGAGCATTTGTGTCATTGGTGGATGCTGTGAATGTCCTCCACAAAAGATCACCTTTTAAAATATATCCAATAAGAGATTTTGTAAGTGCCATAAGTGTGGGAATTGTAGATAATGAAAGAATGTTGGATTTGTGTTATATAGAGGATTCAAGGGCTAAAGTAGATATGAATATAGTGATGACAGATTCAGATGAAATTGTGGAGATACAGGGTACAGGAGAACAGAGCCCGTTTACAAAGGAGGACTTGAGAGAACTTATGATTCTGGGAGAAAAAGGAATAAAAAGTATGGTTCATGCCCAGAAAAACAGCCTGAAGATGGATTCACTGTGGATAGGGACAGGTGGCAAATAGTGAAAAAATTAGTGGTAGCCAGCAATAATTATAATAAAATAAGGGAGATTAAACAGATACTTGCCCAATACCCCCTGGAGATTTTATCTATGGGGGAAATTGGAGTGAATATAGATATCGATGAGAATGGAACTACATTCCTGGAGAATGCCTATAAGAAAGCCAAAACGGTATATGATTTTCTTGGACGAAAGTTTATGGTATTAGCAGATGATTCGGGTCTTATAGTAAAAGGATTAAACGGAGAACCAGGAGTGCATTCTGCAAGATTTGCAGGCGAACATGGGAATGATAAAAAAAATAATGAGAAACTCTTAAAACTTTTGGAGAATAAAAATAGAGAGAGTAGAAATGCAAAATTTTTGTGTACTATGGTATTGATATTGGGAGCTGATGAGGTACTTGAAGTACAGGGAGAAATAGAGGGTATAATATGTGAAGAAGAAAGGGGAAATAACAGATTTGGCTATGATCCCCTGTTTTATGTACCGGAATACAATATGACTTTTGGAGAAATGTCTGCTGAATTGAAGAACTCCATAAGTCATAGGGCGAGAGCCCTAAAAAAACTGAAAATTGAGATGGGAAAATATATTGAGAAGAAGGTATGAGATTTGCATATAGGAGTAATAAGTGATACCCACAGGGATAGAAAGTTTGTGGACAGAGTTAAAAGTATTTTTTCCGGCATGGATACAATTATTCATCTGGGGGATAATGTTCAGGATGTTTTGCAGATTGAAAAGTTTTATAGAGGACCCATTATCAATGTAAAGGGAAATTGTGATTTTTCTGTAAGTGTTCCCAGCGAAAGAGTTGAAGTCATAGGAGGCAAGAAATTTTTTATAACTCATGGTCACAGATATGATGTTAAATATGATCTTTCCAGACTAAAATATAAAGCTCTAGAGGAAGAAGCCGATGTAGTTTTATTTGGACATTCGCATGTGTCCAAGATAATTTATGAAAATGGAATATGGTTTATAAATCCAGGAAGTCCATCCGTTCCTAGAGATGGGTTTAACAGTGTGGCAGTGATAGAACTTAGTGATAAAATTATAAATCCCCAAATAAGGGGAGTATGAATAAAACAAAAAAATCTCAAATTGGGTATTGACGAATCCATATATATCGTGTAGAATAATTTATGTTGTCAAGAGTTTGAAAAAACTTCTAGTATGAATAAAGCCAATATTTTATGTCGGGGTGTGGCGCAGATGGGAGCGCGCGTGGTTTGGGACCATGAGGTCGCAGGTTCAATCCCTGTCACCCCGACCATTTGATTTCATGAAATTTTATGACAGGGATATTATCACTTAATATTAAACAATTATGCGGGTGTAACTCAATGGTAGAGTGCTAGCCTTCCAAGCTAGTTATGAGAGTTCGATTCTCTTCACCCGCTCCAAGCGTGCGTCTTTAGCTCAGTTGGATAGAGCAACGGCCTTCTAAGCCGTGGGCCGGGGGTTCGAATCCCTTAAGACGCACCAATATGCGCCATTAGCTCAGTTGGTAGAGCATCTGACTCTTAATCAGGTTGCCCGGGGTTCGAGTCCCCGATGGCGCACCAGAATATGGTGGACGTAGTTCAGCTGGTAGAGCGCCAGATTGTGGTTCTGGTTGTCGTGGGTTCGAATCCCATCGTTCACCCCAGTGTTGGGATGTAGCCAAGTGGTAAGGCAGTGGACTTTGACTCCATCATTCGTAGGTTCAAATCCTGCCATCCCAGCCATTTAATGGTTTACTAGCTCAGTTGGTAGAGCACATGACTTTTAATCATGGTGTCCGGGGTTCGATTCCCCGGTAAGCCACCATATGTTTATAATATGTTTATAATGATTTTTAATTTCATATATGCAGGTGTGGCGGAATTGGCAGACGCACTAGACTTAGGATCTAGCGCCTATGGCGTGGGGGTTCAAATCCCTTCACCTGCACCAAAATTATAGATAGGGAATTTGTTATTGTGCGGGAGTGGCTCAGTGGTAGAGCGTCACCTTGCCAAGGTGAACGTCGCGGGTTCAAATCCCGTCTTCCGCTCCAAGGATGAAATGAAATTTACGGATTTGCGGGTGTAACTCAATGGTAGAGTGCTAGCCTTCCAAGCTAGTTATGAGAGTTCGATTCTCTTCACCCGCTCCAGCAATACGCGTCTTTAGCTCAGTTGGATAGAGCAACGGCCTTCTAAGCCGTGGGCCGGGGGTTCGAATCCCTTAAGACGCACCAGTATGCGCCATTAGCTCAGTTGGTAGAGCATCTGACTCTTAATCAGGTTGCCCGGGGTTCGAGTCCCCGATGGCGCACCATGCAAATAACGGGGTGTGGCGCAGATGGTAGCGCGCGTGGTTAGGGATCATGAGGTCGCAGGTTCAAGCCCTGTCACCCCGACCATTTAGGCTTAATAGGGAATTTAAAAATCCCTAGTGAGCTCATATATTTGTGTGATTGCTTAGCAATAGATTTGCGGGTGTAACTCAATGGTAGAGTGCTAGCCTTCCAAGCTAGTTATGAGAGTTCGATTCTCTTCACCCGCTCCATTTGTATTTTTAAAATAAGTGCAGTTTGCACCCATAGCTCAGCTGGATAGAGTGATGGACTTCGAATCCAGGGGCCGGGAGTTCGAATCTCCCTGGGTGCACCATTAAGTATTGATGACACTATATTCTAGTGTTTTTTATTTTGCCTAAAAATGAAATTTGCCCTCTTTTTGCCTCTTATAGATTTTCAAAAATAAAAAGGAACTATTTTATTCCCATAAATTTATACAGATCATTCAATTCCTTAGTTTATTGTGGTTACTATCAAATAATATAAAGTACCTACACATCTAAAGTATTAAAATCAATTTCTAAATCATCATATATCCCAACTTTTATTTTATCCGTAAATGAATAAGCTTTAGGAGCTCCATAATGCATGGTATCGTCAAGTTTGTATATCAATATACTTTTATCCATAGGATTTACTATCCAGTATTCACATACTCTAAAATGTTCATATAGGCCTAATTTACGTACATAGTCATTAGATTGATTAGAGGGTGATACTATCTCAATAATTAAGTCTGGTGTACCTATGCAACCTTTATCGGATAGTTTATTTTTATCACATATCGCGGATATATCAGGCTGGACAATATTTTTACAGTTATCAAGGTTTTCATCATCAGTGAGAAATACGTCAAAGGGTGCTATATCCACTTCACATGGCCCATTATTGGATTTCATATAATTGTTAAAGATGGTTGATATCTCTACAATTAACCTCTGATGTATTCTTGATGGTGCAGGTGACATATCGTATATAGTACCTTCTATAAGCTCTATTCTGGCACCTTCAGGGTAGTTCATATAGTCAGAGTAGGTATAAGTCTTATTTTTAGATGTATTATCCATAATTTTTATCTTCTTTCAATAAATTTTCAGTCACCCTCAAAGTGAGGTGGTACTGATAGAAAACTCGGTTCGTGATTATCCCGAATTGATATATAAATATAACTTAGTATGATTTTTACAAGCTCTCATTTGAAATGCAACCTTTAGTTTGCGGATTTTTAATCCGTAAATCTGCTCCTGTTTAAGGGGGTAATATACATTAAAAATCAATCTGTATTATCTTTACTTTTATCATCATTAGAATTGTTTGATTTAATATTGCCATAATGTCTTAATCTATTGAGAGTGACATCTTTAATTAAGCCTGAAATATCTAGTAGAGCATCGGTATTGATTATTTTGGATAAATCATATTTGTTTATAGTGTAATTTTCATTAACATACTCAATAACTGAATACATAGTATTAACTTCTTTTTTTGCAGTTTCTTTAGCCATTGATTTAATATATTCAGTTTGGTTTTCATCTCCTATTAATTCAGCAGTGGTTACTTCAAGAACTTTAGCTATTTTATCTATTATTTCTATATTTGGTTTTCTATCTCCACGTTCATAATTTCCAATTCCCTGCTCTGAAAGGCCAACTTTATTCCCCAGTTCTTTCATTGTTAGACCTTTAATTTTTCTTATTTTTCTTATGGACTCTCCAATATTCAAATAATATCACCTCTATTTTAATTATAATCAATATATAGTAAAAGTAAACAAAATGTTTAGAAATTTTTAAAATGCAGTTGACATTAAACAAAAAGGGGTGTAATTATGAATTGATTAAAATAAATCATATTAATTTTATTTATTAAAGACTAAGGCTGCAATATCAATGGTTTATAAAGTGATAAATTGTTAAATTATTTATATTTTTATATTTATTAATTTTATTTATTTCATTTATTTGATATAATAGAATTAATAAAAGGACATAATAAAAACAGGGTGTTACCAGCACCCTGTAGTATACAATTCAGTTGCTAAGGCAACTAGTAAAGCTGATTTATAAAAAAGTAGCTAAACCAATTGCACGGGTGGGCTACTTTTTTATATTATCTATAAGCACGATAATTAAATTTATTAAAGCTATCAAAAATGATAGAGCAGCAAAAACTACTATAAACATTTCGTACATATGTATCACCTCCCTTCTTAAAGGGGGCAATACCAGTTGCTCACACACAACTTATTGAATTGTACATTTTAGATTATATCATATACTTTGATTGCTGAAAACTTAGAAAAGGGGAATTTCCACTTATGCAGGTGAGTAGCAAAATGCTATTAAAACCAACATAGAGCCGTTTTAAGATAGGCTTTATATTAAGACGAATTAACCTTTAAACATGTAAAAGTTAAAATATGGAGCATGAAGGTATATGAATGTGAGATAATATATCTGGGGTTAAATATTTTAGGTGTATGGTGTTTTGCCACCCACCTAAAAGCATTGATATTATTAAAATTACATGTATAAAATTTGCCCCTCTTTTTGCCACCTATAGTTTAGGATAATCAAGTATGGACAGGCATATATTAAAAAATGAAATGATTATATATAAGGGATTGAGGGGTATTTAAAATTATCAAAATGTGCTCCTCGAAAATCCAGAGGCCGGGAGTTCGAATCTCCCTGGGTGCATCATTAAGTATTGAAATTAAAGGATTTGCAGAAATGCAGATCCTTTTTAAAAATTTTGTTATCATTCACTTGATCGTATATAATTATATTGAAGTGATGAGTATTCAAAACGTAGATGACTATGAAAAAAGTCAATAGTTACTACAGACTTTTGAGGTGATCAATATGAAATATTATGTTAGTGATGTGGCGCGTATACTTGGGTTGACACCAGGTGCATTACATTTTTTTGAGAGCAAAGATATTATTAATGCAAAAAAAGAAGATAATGGATACCGTTATTATGATGAAGAGGATGTTTTTAGGCTGCTGTCTTACTTCAAATATCATTCAATGGGTATTCCTCTCAAGGATATAGGAAGACATTTCAGCGGAAAAGTACCAGCAGAAATATATTCACAAGTGGGTCGATGCCATGCCTGCTACTCATCTTTCTGTTTTTTGCACCGGATGGAAAAATGAAACCGATGAATCAACGGCAGTTTTGGGTTATTCAATAAGACCTGAGGAAGCAGAAAAGTTAAATTTGCCGTTTGACAAAGGGAAAATGGTATCCTTGCATTCACTTCCCTGCTATCACACAATTGTTACTGCCGATTCAGATTTTGCCTATTTTCCCGGCAAAGTTTTTCATAAAACATTGGAAGCTATCCGCGAACGTAATCTGGTTCCTTCTTCGGCGCCTTTTGGCAATGTTTTGTTGGTAGATGTGGATAGCAATACAACGCATCCTATAGTGGAATTATGGTGCCCAATCCATTAATCTAATATTGAATTGTTATACACTTTTCTGTCCTGCATTTATGTATAGGAGACGAATGGTGTATTTTTTATTGAAAAATTATTATAACTCTTGACTTAATAGTTACTATTGGCATTATATTTACATTGACAATAATATAACGATTACATACAATGATTAATTAAATTTTATAAAAATGAGGTGAGCTAAATGGAGAAAGAATACCAAGTATTGTTCGAACCGATTAAAATCGGCGGAGTAGAATTAAAAAACAGATTTTGTCTTGCACCTATGGGCCCGCTTGGACTTGCCGATGTAGAAGGAGGCTTTAACCAGCGTGGAATTGACTATTATACGGAAAGAGCGAAGGGTGGAACGGGACTGATTATTACAGGAGTTACTTTTTCAGACTGCAAAGTTGAAACTCAAAGCATGCCAAACTGTCCGAATTCTACCTATAACCCCGTTCATTTTATAAGAACCAGCAGGGAAATGACAGAGCGCATACATGCTTACGGGAGCAAAGTTTTTCTTCAGATGTCTGCCGGCTTCGGTCGTGTGACGATCCCTACGAATTTGGGGGATTTTCCTCCGGTGGCACCTTCTCTTATCCAGCATAGGTGGCTGAACAAAACATGTCGCCCTTTGGAAGTAGAAGAGATTAAAAGCATTATAAAATCCTTTGGTGACGGTGCTTTTAATGCAAAGCGTGCCGGATTTGACGGTGTTCAGATCCATGCTGTCCATGAAGGATATCTGCTGGATCAATTTGCAATTTCGATGTTTAACCAAAGAACAGATGAATATGGCGGATCACTTGAGAACAGACTGCGCTTTGCAAAGGAAATTGTGGAAGAAATCAAGTCGTGCTGTGGAAGTCAATTCCCTGTTTCAATGCGTTTTAGCTTAAAGAGTATGATCAAGGACTGGCGAGAAGGTGCTCTGCCGGGAGAAGAATTTGATGAAAAGGGACGTGACATTGATGAAGGTATTGAAGCAGCAAGGCTTCTGGTTAAGTACGGCTGTGATGTTCTGGATGTAGATGTAGGAACATATGACTCATGGTGGTGGAATCATCCGCCGATGTATCAGAAAAAGGGACTTTATATTCCGTATGCAAAAATGGTAAAGGATGTGGTTGACGTCCCTGTAGCCTGTGCCGGCAGAATGGATGACCCGGATATGGCGTTAAAAGCAGTAAAAGAAGGTGCCTGCGATATAGTCAGCCTGGGAAGACCGCTTTTGGCCGATCCCCATTATGTCAATAAACTGAGAGCAGGTAAAGCAGATGAGATTCGTCCCTGCATTTCCTGCCAGGAAGGCTGTATGGGCCGAATCCAGGAGTATTCCGCAATTAACTGTGCGGTAAATCCTCAGGCCGCCCGTGAGCGTTTTACTGCTTATTCACCGATTGTAAAAGCTAAAAAGGTTCTCATCATCGGCGGTGGCGTAGCAGGCTGTGAGGCTGCCCGTGTTCTTGCCATACGAGGCCATAAGCCGGAAGTATTTGAGCAAACTTTAAAGCTGGGAGGAAATTTGATTCCCGGAGGTGCTCCAGACTTTAAAGAAGACGATTTGAGACTGGCAAAATGGTATTCACATCAATTGAAACTATTGAATGTTCCTGTGACATTTAACACCAAAATCACAAAGGAATTTGCACTTTCCAAAGATTACGATACTGTTATTGTTGCGACCGGTTCGACACCAAAAGTATTTTCTCTCGGAGACGATGCCCATGTTTATACAGCAGCTGATGTACTTAGCGGAAAAAAGGAGCCTGGAGAGTCCACAGTAGTAATAGGCGGCGGACTTGTTGGATGTGAAACTGCACTGTGGTTAGCACAAAATGGCAAGAAGGTCACAATCGTTGAAGCACTTGGCAAAATCCTGGCAGTAAATGCACCGCTTTGTCACGCAAACAGCGAGATGCTTGAACGTCTGATCCCCTATAACAACATCAAAATTATTACCTCAGCCAAGGCTACCGGATACGAAAATGGTAGGCTCTTGATAAATTTAAACGGTGAGACGAAAGAACTGAATTGTGACAGCGTGATATTATCGGTAGGCTACAAATCAGAAAACTCACTGTACCAGCAGCTTCAATTTGATGTACCTGAAATCTATCTGTTGGGAGATGCAAAAAATGTAGCAAACATCATGTATGCTATATGGGATGCTTTTGAGGTAGCTAACAGTATTTAATTGAATCTTTATCTATATTTGTTGATTTTTCAGATATCAAATATAGTACAATGAAAGGCCGGGGATAATGTGATTAGTAAAAAACATTTTGGTAGAATTATTAATATCTTCCTTAAATATTTTACAAAGAAAAAAACCAGGGGTGAAAATCCCTGGAATGAGGTTTAATACAACATGAGTTTAAACACCGGGGATTCATCATCCCCAGCATAAAGTAAGTATCAACGCACCAAGAAATAAATATTTTAGTTCATATGGAATTTAAATATTTTAACATCTTAAATACCTTGATATCCTTACACGAATAGTATGCGTTAAAATTGAAATATTATTCTGGTAATTTTAGGAAGATGATTATGTGGAAAAGTTGATAGCGTATAAAAGAAAATAAAGAAGAATTAAATAAAAGTGAATTATAGGGCACCAGAAAATCTAGTATTTATTGCCATTTTTTTATTTTAGCAGGATATTATCATTGCTTGTAGAAATTTATATAGACGTAAAAATTGAGGAGGAAATAATATATATGGATAAAGAGAATTTAAAGCAAGAAATATTAGACATACTAGAAAAACATAATTATATAAGCAGATTAAGTGAATGCCCAATGACTACTTTAAGATTTCTTTTAAAAATAGATGATGCTCATTTGGATGCTTCTCTAATTTATGATGCTTTATGTGAACTCCAAGAAGAAGATAAAGTAATAAAAAGTTTTGAACCATTTGCCGGTGATTTGAATATGAAAATTAATGCGTCAAGATGGTATTTAAAACAACAGGGAAAAGAGGAAAGCCCTAAGAAGAGTATAGATTAATTTCTATGCTCTTTTAATTAAATAGTTAAAGTATCTTAGAGAGTATAACAGCCCCTTGTTTTAATACATATGGATGAGTTTATTATTAGGACAAACACTACTTATTTTGGATTTATAAAATGTGGTGAACCTGCAGCCATGATGTCTATATAAGATAAGTATATAGAAAAAGCTAAAAATAGCTTTTTTTATTTTTGTACCTCATATGTTAGAATTATGTTATTACGAATATTGGAGGTATCTATGAGAAGCAGAAATAAGATAAAATTAAGTAAAGAAACAAAAAAAGACATGGTTAACAAAATAAAAAATTACTTTTTAAATGAAAGAGAGGAAGAAATAGGAGATTTAGCCGCAGGATTAATTTTAGAGTTTACTATAGAAGAACTGGCACCTGAATTTTATAATCAGGGAGTTTATGATTCTTATAAATATATGAACGAGAGAGTTGAAGACTTATTGTCAATTCAGACATATTAGGGGTTTTGGGGAAATCCGGGGATCTTTTTTATAGAGTAGGAATAATTTTAATATGCTTGACTTGTAATTTCTATTGAGCATATCGACTGTGCTTCAGATTTAGTTAATGATATTGGGAGTTATTAACACAAACTTAACAAGTACAAAATTTTTATATAACAATATTTGAATACAATATAAATATAAAAAAATAAACTCTTTATGTACACCAAAGTAAGCATCCGTTTTATTAGGATGCTTATTTTCATTTTATTCATACAATAATTAGATTTGTTACAAATAGTTAACTAATACGACACTAAGCTGTAATAGAAACCACATATACTTATATATATCAGATATTTAAGCGTTAATTAAAAATAAATTTAAAAACCATTTAAAATGGTAATTACCAAATTGGTGCCTGCGGTTGCAGGGTACTGTAAACTTAAATGCAACCACCACAAGATTCTTTATAAAATTTGGTCTCCCTTAATTATATTTTAAAATAAGCATTCGTCATTTAGGATGCTTATTTTTCTTTATATAAAGGAAAATGGGGGGCATGTAAACTGGAATGATCTCATGAGTGTAATGTATATGAGCATGTGAGGAATAAAGATACTATAGGAATAATACAATTAGAATATAGAGATCTATTGGAACAATTCAGTATATGTACAGGCCATTATATGGATATAACCAAGAATCCAACAGATTAAAGGCGTGTGTAAATACTTTAACTACTGTGAAGGGGATGGAGAAAGTTACATGGGATATAGGAATTCCGCAAACCTAAAAAACAAAATATATAAGGATTTATTTCTAATATTTATAATGGGTGCTCTATACATGGTATTTGAGGGGTTATGGCGTGGCTGGACACATATAAGTATGCTGGTAGTAGGTGGAACAGCGGCCTTCTTTATAGGAAGACTTAATGAGTATCCTAAATTTTATGATAGGAAAATGTGGCAGGAATGCGTAATTGGAACTTTCATAGCTCTCGCATTGGAATTTACTTCAGGGATTATATTAAACATATGGTTAGGACTTGATGTGTGGGATTATTCTGATGAGCCTTTTAATTTATATGGACAGATATGTTTGCCTTACGCTGTATTGTGGTTTGTGTTGATGCCACTTTGTATATATTTGGATGATTATTTGAGATATAAGCTATTTGGAGAGAAAAGGCCTGTGGGATTATTAAAAAATTATAGAGATCTATTTGCAGATAATTAAAAGTAAAATATATAAGTATAAAAGCCTAAAGGAGAAAAAGGGCTTTATTTTTTACATAAAATATTAATAATGTTGTAACAAAACTGTGACAGAAGAAATCTAAACTTATATTTAGTCTAGATAAAAAACAAATTTGATGGAAAGAAAGTGATTATATCGTGAAAAAGATACTTATTCCAATATTGGTAGTGGTAATAGCAGTAGTAAGCATTGTAGTATATAGAAATACTACAAAAAAATCCGAAAACAATAAATCACAATCTTCGCAGACTCAAGTAACCATCCAGAATATTGAAAGTACAGTTTCCGGCTCAGGAAGTGTTGTGCCCCTGAATAGTGGAACAATTAAAGCTGAAGGAAAAGATACTGTATCTCAGGTACTTGTAAGCAAAGATCAAGCGGTAACTGCAGGGCAGGAACTTATTGCTTTTGAAGATGGAAGTGCTGCAATAACAGCTCCCTATGACGGAATAATAAGTCAGGTAAATGTAAGTGCAGGAGATAGTGTAAATCCAAATCAGGCTCTTTTGAGTATATTTGATAACAAGAATTTCTATACCACAATATCCGTAGACGAGACAGATGTGCCGAATTTGAAAATTGGGCAAAAGGCCAATATAAAAGTCAATGCATTTCCAGATACCAGTTTCACAGGTACTGTCAAGGATATAAGTCAACAGGGAACATATTCCAATGGAGTGTCAACTTTTAACGTAATTATATATTTTGATAAAATAAATGACATAAAATCCGGAATGTCTACAGAGGCTTCCATAGTAACAGCATCAAAAAATAATGTACTTGCTGTACCTATAGAAGCAATAAGAGATATGGATGGTAAAAAATTTGTAATACTATCTTCTGACGATGGAAAAATGAAAATGCAGCAAGTTCAGGTAGGAATTAATAACGGCAAAATGGTTCAAATAGTTGAGGGGCTAACAGAAGGGCAAAAAGTTCAATTACCTCAGACTGAAAGTTCAAGCGGAAGTCAGTCCTCAGCAAAAAGCAGAAGCGGATTTGGAATGATGAGAAGCGGAGGAATAGGTAATTCTAGACAAAGTGGAAATGGTGGAAGCCAAAATAGAGGAACAAATTAATTATGGGATAAAATGAAATACGTGGGAAAGGAGAACTTTTATGATAGAAATTAAAAATCTGTGCAAGTACTATACTATGGGAGATACTAAAATAAAGGCACTGGATAATATCAATTTAAGTATATCTGATAATGAATTTGTTTCAATTGTAGGTCCCTCAGGTTCCGGCAAATCTACACTTATGAATATAATTGGATGCCTTGATGTCTGCGATTCTGGAGACTATATTCTAAATGGTATAAGTATAAATGAAATGAGTGAGTCTGAGTTAGCTGACGTAAGAAATAAACAGATAGGATTTATATTTCAAAATTTTAACCTGCTTTCTAAAATGAATGCTGTAGAAAATGTAGAAGTACCTCTCCTATATAGGGGGATAAGTGAGAAGAAATGCAGGGAGAGGGCCATGGAGTGCCTTGAAAAGGTGAAACTTAAAGGAAGAGAGTATCATAGGCCAAATCAACTTTCAGGAGGGCAGCAGCAAAGGGTAGCTATTGCAAGGGCACTGGCAGGAGGGCCGAAAATCATACTGGCAGACGAACCTACAGGTGCCCTGGACAGAAAGACAAGTGAGGAAATAATGAATACTATGAAAGAACTCCATAAAAGTGGTAAGACTATAATATTGATAACTCACGATTTGAAAATTGCAAGACAGGCAAAGAGGATTGTGAGCATGGAAGATGGAAAATTGAAGGATGGGAAATTATACATGGAGGAGGATTGATTAACATATGAGATTATTTCAGACTTTAAAGCTAGCTATAAAAAATATAATAAGCAATAAATTGAGGTCTATTCTCACCATGATAGGTATAATTATAGGAATTTCTTCCGTTATAGTATTGGTAGGTATGGGAAGCGGCTCCACAAAACAGATAACTTCCCAGGTTCAGGCTCTTGGAACTAATCTTATTATGGCAAATACCTCCAATAACAATGGAACCAAGCAATTTACCCTTGAGGATGTAAAAAATATTCAGGATTTGCAGGGAATTTCCGAGGCAGCACCTACTATTAGTGCCAGTGCTACGGTTAAAGTCAATACAAAATCTCAAAGTACTTCTGTAACCGGAACTACGCCGAATTTTATGGATGTGAGAAATATGACGCTTTCAGAAGGTAGATTTATAGCCGACTTGGATGTAGATTATAGAAATAAGGTTGCAGTTCTGGGATCTGATATTGCAACCCAGCTTTATGGATTTAATGATCCTGTAGGTCAGGATATCAGTATAAATGGAAATACTTATAGTGTTGTAGGAGTGTTGAAATCACAGGGAAGTTCCATGGGAAACAACACAGATGACATGGTGATTGTACCATCATCTACGGCTATAAGCCTTGCTGGCAGTAGAAATGTACAAAGTGTGTATATAAAATCTTCCAGCGATCAAAATGTAGAGATGGTTACAAATGAAGTAAATACCTACTTAAATAATTATTTCAAGTCCACAGATAATAGTATCAGCCGAGTCATGAGTCAGAAACAATTGCTGGATACCATGAGCTCAATAACCAGTACCATGACTTATTTGCTTGGGGGAATAGCTGCCATATCCCTTATAGTGGGAGGAATAGGAGTAATGAATGTCATGTTGGTATCTGTCTCAGAACGTACTAAGGAAATTGGAATAAGAAAGGCACTTGGGGGAACAAAAAAAGATATCCTGATTCAATTCTTGATAGAATCCCTGGTTCTGAGTTCACTGGGTGGTATAATAGGTGTAATATTTGGTATTTTAATTGGAAAGGCAATAGCTGCTTTTGGAGTTTCAGTAGCGTTTTCAATACCTGTAGTAATTTTTTCATTTTCTTTTTCCATGATTGTGGGCATTGTATTTGGCATATTTCCGGCATATAAGGCCTCTAACCTTAAACCAATAGATGCTCTTAGATTTGAATAATACTTTGTCTTATATAAAAATTGTATTTGTTATTTTGAATATGAGAGGTAAAATAATTATATTATATAAATTAAAGGGAGGAATTAAAGTGAATGAAGTTTATGAATACTTAAAAAGTATCGGCACTTATTATTTGGCAACGTCTGAAGGTGATCAGCCAAGGGTTCGACCTTTTGGAACAATAGACATCTTTGAGGGAAAGCTTTACATCCAGACTGGAAATGTTAAAAACGTTTTTGCTCAAATGAAAAAAAATCCTAAAATTGAAATCTGTGCTGTGGGAGAAGATAATACCTGGATACGTGTTACAGCAACTGCTGTTCAGGATGATAGAGTTGAAGCTAGACAACATATGCTTGATGAATATCCAAATCTTAAAAGTATGTATGCTGCTGATGATGGGAATTGTGAAGTCCTTTATCTAAAAAATGCAACTGCTACTGTCTATTCCTTTACAGAGAAACCCAAGACTATCAAATTTTAACATTTTAAACGCAAATGGTGATGCCAAGATAGTGGATGATAATACAGATCATGACTTCCATTAAGAAATTTACCCGAAGGCTGTCATTGATATAATACTCCCGATTTCATAGAGTGGGAGGTAAGCACTGCCGAACGCCTGGATAAGGTGATCCTTAGGTTTGCAGTGATTTGCTCATGCGAAATTTTCTCCATAAACAAATTCCTTTTGAACCTGAGAATCACTTGATCAGTGCTTATTTTGCATATACAAGGCAATTAGCAGCAGGGTGCTAATTGAATGAAACACGGATATAAATGTAAATGTAAAGATACTCTATAAGGAGTATTGCTTGAATTTATTTGCATGATATCTTATAATTATGATATATGTAAAATATAGTAATAAAAGGAGTTGATCTATAGTGGAGGAACCTTTACAAGTTTTAAAAACCAGAAGAAGTTGCAGAAAATATCAGCAGAAGCAGATCAAAAAGGAAGAGCTGGATGCTATTCTAGAAGCCGGTACTTACGCACCAACGGGTATGGGTAAGCAATCTCCAATTATCATAGTTATACAGGACAGTGAAACGATTACAAAAATTTCTAAATTAAATGCAGCTATTATGGGAAATGCGTCTGATCCATTTTATGGGGCACCAACTCTGCTTGTTGTCTTTGCTGACAGGAAAGCGGCAACTTATGTTGAGGACGGAGCTCTTGTTATAGGCAATATGCTGAATGCAGCTCATGCTATTGGTGTGGATTCCTGTTTTGTCTACAGAGCAAAAGAAGTTTTTGAAACTGAGGAAGGCAAAGCTTTGTTAAAGAAATGGGGAGTTCAGGAGGGCTATGTTGGAGTCGGTAATTGTATTCTAGGATATGCTGCTGAGGGTGGTATTGCTCCAGCTGCGCCGAGAAAAAAAGATTATATTATCCGGGTCTAACTTTTCGTAACAATTAAAAGAATAAACAGAGTTCTTTGCTTCAGGTGGGGTTTTTGACACCACCTGAAGTTTAAAAATCGTTATCCATAATTTTTGAATTTATACCAATAGAATGAACTTAAAAATCCTACGAAAGATATAAATGCCATAAGGTAATATGCTAAACTCATATTATAATTATTTACAATTATTCCTGTAAAAATTGGAATAATAGTCATACCTAAGCCATAAATAGCCTGGAAATATCCCATAGCAGTAGACTTTTTCTTCTGATCTACATTTTTCATTGACTCGCTTGTACAAAAAGAAAACAAAATACCTGTAGACATGGCAATTAAAATTTGCGCAAAGTATATATGTAGTACGGAACTTGTATTTGGAACAATTATACAATATATGCAAATGCATATAAGTACGGTAGGGATCCAGAACTTAGCGCCCTGTTTCGCTGCCAATTTTGAAGCTGAAAAATAGGAAGTGATTACAGCTACTAATATATATATTATTGAATTTATACCAATTTGAAAACCAGAAGCTCCTAGTTGTTTAGCAATCTGATTGGTAAAAGACATTGCTGTAGACATAAGTATCCCCTGTTGTACCAGTGCAAGTAATGAAAATCCAATAAGTCTTTTATCCTTATATATGGTAATAAGCTCTTTAACAGGCAGTGGTTTAAAATCAATTTTAGGCTCTTTTATGAAAAATCCAATAAAAGTAGATGGGAATGCAGCTGCCAGACTTAATATACACAAGAAATTCATACCAAATTTATCGTAAAACATAGATCCCATAACAAATCCCACAAGAATTCCTATGTTGTTTGCACCTATAATAATTCCCATAGATTTCTGCATATCTTCTTTTTTAAAATAATTTGAATATAAAACCATAAAAGAGATCCACATTGCTGAGGCCAGTCCAGAAAATAAGCTTCCAAGTAAAAAACCAATACCATTTGGGATAAATATTCTAAAAAGGGAAGCTAGTCCACTAGAACAAGCACCAATTATAATAAATAATTTATGATGGCCTTTTCTATCAGCCATTATTCCTATTGGCATTCTAAGTAACATCTGTGATAATCCATACGCTCCGACAACGGTTCCAACAAAACTGGTGGTTGCACCAATTGAAAGTAAGTATGGTGCTTGATAAGGCATATAAACGTATTGTGAAAACCAAAACATAACTACGATAATTAATATAATTCTTTTTTGCAACTTTACATTTAACTGATTAATTTCAATCATATGACTGTCCTCCCGTGATTTGCTTAGGTATCCTTATTATTATAATGGAAAGTAATAAAAAATGATATATTTGTTGAAATAATGTAATATTACAATATATGTGTTATAATACTGGGTATTATGTTGAACGTGGTACCTAAGGAAAATACAGGAGGGAGGATGTAAAATGATAGGCGTAATTGTTAATACTGTGGCTGTGATCATAGGGAGTATTGTCGGCCTGTTGTTTAAAAAGGGAATTTCTAAAAAGGTTACTGATGCGGTTATGGTTGGAATAGGTTTATGTACTGTCTATATTGGAATATCGGGAACGCTAAAGGGTAAAAATACCCTGATACTTATAATTTCCATTGTTATAGGCACTATCATAGGGACATGGATTGATATTGACAAACGAATAAACGCTTTAGGGGAGTGGATTGGAAAACGATTTAGAGCATCTTCTGACAATTCCATTTCAGTTGCGGAGGGTTTTGTTACAGCCAGCCTTTTATTTTGTATAGGGGCAATGACTATTGTAGGATCATTAAATGCAGGACTTATTGGAGATAATACGATGCTTTTTACAAAATCCGTGCTTGATTTGATATCATCTACGATACTATCTGTAAGCCTTGGCATTGGTGTATTGTTTTCTGCCTCTTTTGTTTTCATATTTCAGGGTGCCATTGTTTTGCTGGCACAGTTTTTACAGCCGATTTTAACTAATTCAGCTATTGGAGAAATTACCTGTACAGGCTCTCTGATGATTATAGCGCTTGGATTAAATATAATTGGTGTCACTAAAATTAAAGTGGCAAATTATTTACCAGCAATTATTGTGACTCCTATTTTATGTTGGATAGTGACATTAATATAGGATGTTGAAAATAACTGCGAAATCTATTAAAAAATTTTACTTGTACATATTATTCTATTTTTTGTAACTATTACACCCTTAATTATCAAAGATATTACGTATATTGGTATGTATATGACTATTTATTTTATAAATAGTTCCCCGCTTGAAACCCCAGTTAATTCTGGGGTATATTTTTTTGATGTAAAAGGGGAGAAAAGCCCTAGACGGATCCGGGGCTTTCATTATTACGCTATATTGACATAATAATATGCAGTTTTGTGAGTAAGGACTGTATCAGTTGTTTTATTATTATTAAATTGAATAATATCTACTTTATGTTTACCTGTTTTGATATCATTTCCCTTTAGTTCCATATTTGTCTTGCTGTTGGATAATTGTTTTTTAGAGTTGAAAACACCATCTATGAATATATAGCTCATATATTTATTATTGAATTCACTTGGGGTTATTTCAACTTTTTGAGATGAAGTATTTTTCTTGATATTTATAATCGGAACATTTCCATCTTTAAAGGTGTTAGATGATGGAGATATATAAAATTTGCCTGGACCCATGTCAGTCTTCAAATTTTTAGGCAATTCTGCTAAGTCGTTTTTAGCTTTGTTCTCTATATTTTGTGTTTTGTTTTTAACATTGTTAGATTGTTGTTGAGTTCCACAGCCTATTAAGTTTATTGTAATCAGTAGGGATGCTGTAATCACATAAAAAGTTTTTTTCATCTATATCCACTCCTTGTAATTTATATGAATATTTGTTTGGTAATAATTAAAGTTTGTGCATTATAAAAATAGTTATACTAGAAAATTATAAAAGTCACATTTAAAATTTAAAATAGGAAACTGAATTGCATATCGACAATGTCAAAAAGTGCAGTTTAAAAATATATTGAAAATAAAGGAGGGGTTTTATGTTGAAAGGTGTTGATATAAGCAATCTCAATGGTTCAGTTAATATTCAGCTTGTCAAAAATACAGGACACAAATTTGTAATTGCAAAGGCCACTGAGGGAAGTACCTTTGTGGACAAATTTTATAACAGCAGCATTAAAGATGCCAGGGCACTGGAGCTTGTCACTGCAGCATATCATTTTGCCAGATTTACGACTAAAGAAAAAGCTATCCAGGAAGCCAGTTTTTTTAAATCCACTGTTGCAGGCACTGATCTTGACTTTGTAGTTCTGGATTTTGAACAGCAGTGCAGCGGGGACATGACGGATGCCTGCCTGGCATTTCTGGATGCCATATCTTCTATAGCGCCGGCGGTGATTTATTGCAATCCAAACTATATAAAATCACATCTAAATTCCAAAATAACAAAGTATCCTCTTTGGATTGCCAATTATGGGACAAGTTCTCCAGATTTTACGCTGTGGAGCAAATATGCTATATGGCAGTATACGAATAAAGGGCAGATATCGGGTATGTCCGGATATGTGGATCTTAATTATATGGCGGAGGATTTCTACAATTCTCTAAAAAGGGGTGAGAAGAAAGTGGATACTATTGTGATATATAACTACGGTGCTGATATGCATTCTGCGGAATTACTGGCTGATTTTTTAAATTGTCCTACGATTTCTAATGCCAGAAAGTTTGATTATTCTCAAGTGAAAAATGTTTATGCTGTTGGAGGCAAGAAGGAGCAGTATACAAGCTATTTAACAGAACTTATCAGCGGTACGGATAGATATGAAACAGCAGAACGTGTACTTGATTTTATAAAAAAAAGAAAAAAAGCCGTTGATTTGTAATAGAGTATTAAATGAGTAAGAAAAAAACCAGGGATGAAAATCCCTGGAATGAGGTTATTATAATATGAGTTTAATTGAAATTTAAACACCGGAAATTCATCATCCCCGGTGTAAAGTAAATACCAATGTACTGAATGACAAATATTTTGGATCATATGAAACTTTAAATATTTTATAATCTAAATACATTGATATTCTTATATAAATAGAATGTGCAAAAAGCAAATTATTATTCCGGTAATTTTAGGTATCGGTGATTTTACAATAGAGGTAACAAATATGATATAAAGAGATAGATGAAAATTCATATAGATATTATTCAATTGAACTCCTTAAGATTATAAATTGCAGAATAAGCATCCGTTTTTTTAGGATGCTTATTTTGTTTTGAATCAGCATATTCTGTATTAAAAGTATTTGTTTGGGGGTATTATATAATGAAAGAGCAATTACTCAGTTTACTTGTGGAGTTTATTTTAGGTATAGTTGGAATTATAGGAGGTTATGTACTTAAGAAGATTTCTGATGTAGTGAAAGAACAAAGAGAATCTTTTATAGCTAGAAAAGGAATGGACAATTATAATCATGCTCTTACTGTAGCAAAGGGAATGTACTATGTTTTAGAAGACGAATTTAGTTCTGTACAAAAATCGGGAGATATTAAGAAAAGCGAAATGGATAAAAGATTGCTGCAGCTATTACCCTGTCTTACCCAAGATGAATTGAATGCTATAAATAAACAGGTATGTATCAGTGCTGATAGTAAAGTAAAACAGCAATCCTTTCAATTGGAGGAGCTTAAAGAGACACAATCTAAATTGTGGCAGCAGCTAACACAATTACAACAGGAGAATTTACGCTTAAAACAGATTATAGCTAATACACAAAATTTACGTCAACAGTAAAAATAAAGAGCTTATCCATAGAGATGAGAACATATTTGTGGTAGAATTAAATAAAGTGCTTGGAGGGAGTTGGTTTAATATGTATAGGGAATGGTTGGAGGTTCTAGAAGAAAATAGAGACAAAGTGGAAAATGGGCTCAATGAGTTATTTAGACAGGTGGTTTCAGGAAAACATGAAGAAGAAAGAGAAGGAATTCTAAGCATTGGTGCTGACGGTAATATTGATATATATTTCGAAAATAAGGAATATGTATTAAAGGAAGATTCAAATGAAGCTGAATTGGAAATTATAAGAATTGACTGTGACAAGTATAAAAATTTAAAAAGCAGAGATGATATTGAACAAAAAATGGAATATCTAAAAAGTAAAGTTATACCTGAAACTATAGATAAACTGTATGAAGATGTAAGAGGATGGGCATTGGAAGAGAGTTAAAAATGGCGTATTGTATATTTTTTATAAGCTATCTTGAAATTTTTTAAGATAGCTTATTTTAATGTCGAAATTAAAGCATCTGAGAAATATTTTATTCATTAACTTTAAAATATGATTCAAATAATTTAATTAAATTCCACAAAATTAAATTGTATAAAATAAAAAAATATGTTATTATAGACTTGAAATAATGATTCATATGTGCATAAATTACATTTTCATATATGTGTAAGAATTCGACAAACATATTGTAGATATGAAAACGTTTATCACATAAAATACCTAATCATATATATTTACAGGACTTTTTTAAATAAATGAATTTTTTTATGCATAAATTACATATATATGAAGGTACGTAAACAATTAAAATAATATTGACAGGGGGAATGAGTTATGGAACTAAATCTAGAAAGGATCAAAAAGGCTAAAGAAAATATTAAAGATGTAGTAAGGGAAACTCCTCTTTTTTACACCAGTACTTTTTCCAAAAAATGCGGCTGTAATCTGTACTTGAAATGTGAGAATAAACAGAAAACAGGAGCTTTTAAATTAAGAGGTGCATATAACAAGTTGGTTAATCTGAGTGAAGAGGATAAGAAAAAGGGAGTTATAGCTTCTTCGGCGGGTAATCATGCTCAGGGAGTTGCCTATGCTTCGACGGCTTTTGGAGTAAAATCTACAATTGTTATGCCTGCTACTGCACCTAAAGCAAAAGTTGAAGCTACTAAGGGTTATGGAGCTGAAGTAATTCAGGCAGGCCAGGTTTACGATGAATGTTATGCTAAGGCAGTAGAAGTTCAGAAGGAAACGGGAGCTACTTTTGTTCATCCGTATAATGATGTGGATGTAATGGCAGGTCAGGGAACTATAGGAATCGAAATATTGGACAAATTGCCTGAGGCGGATGTAGTGATAGTTCCAATAGGTGGAGGTGGATTGATATCAGGTGTTGCTACGGCAGTTAAATCCATAAAACCTTCCATAAGAGTTATAGGAGTGCAGCCTGAGATCATAGCTTCTACTAAAGTTTCAATGGAACAGAAAAAAGTAGTCACACTCCCTGGTGCAAAGTCCATAGCTGATGGTACATCTGTCTGTGCCCCTGGAGATAAATGTTTTGAATATATTCAAAAGTACGTAGATGAAATTGTAGCTGTGAGTGAGGAAGAAATAGCATTTGGAATGTTTTCGTTAATGGAAAGAAACAAACTGATAGCTGAAGGTGCTGGTGCACTGCCCCTGGCAGCTTTACTGGCTGGAAAAGTAAGCGGAATAGAAGGCAAAAATGTAGTAGGGCTTGTAAGCGGTGGAAATGTAGATATAGCTACTGTTGCAAAAATAATAGAAAAAGAATTGGAGAAAAATAGTCGCTTATTGCAATATTCTTAGATTTGTTGGAATAAGTACTCTATATAGCATTTTATTTTAATTAAAGGCAGGTATGTAGACATCAGGAAAATTCTTTCCTGATGTCTTGTAGTTTATCAGGTGATCTTTGAGTACAGTAAAAAGCTAATAGTGAAAGTTGTATAGTTAACAAAAATTCGACATAATTAAAATTAATGATCAATGATATGTCTATAATATAATATGATAAATGCAGATGATTATTTATGATACCATAAAAGTGTACCGAATTATATCCAGTAAGACATCGGGAGATACCTGGTGAAGAAGTTAGTTTATATTAAATAGAGGAGGGAATAAATATTGGCTGATTATAGGGAACTTTGGAGCAAACTTGGGGTCGATTTGGAAAAGCATGATGAGTTGTGTGCTGTGCTGCCAAAATTATATGAGGGAACATATCTCACTCAAGAAAATAGACCTGAGAGGATGAATTATTTTAATTCTGTATTGGCTGAAATACATGGATTTAGAATTAAAGAGTTGGACGAGCATAAGAAAAATGGCGGGAAAGTAGTCGGAACCTTTTGTGTATTTGTACCAGATGAAGTTATACTTGCAGCAAATGCAATAGGAGTAGGGCTTTGTTCAGGATCTCAATTTTGGGTTGAAGACGGTGAAAAGGTTTTACCTAGGAATATGTGTCCTTTGATCAAAGCATTCATGGGGGCAAAAGTGGGAGGAACATGTCCTTATTTTCAATCCTGTGATATGGTAATTGGAGAGACAACCTGTGATGGAAAAAAGAAAGCCTGGGAAGTATTGAATGATTATGTGCCGGTACATGTTATGGAACTTCCCCAGATGAAAAGGGAAAAGAATTATGATCAGTGGATAGGGGAAATAAAGGATTTTATAGGCAAGATGGAAGAACTTACCGGAAATAAGGTTACTGTTGAGAGCCTAAGAGAAGGCATAAAAATTATCAATTTAAAGAGAAGGGCATTGAAGAGATTGTATGGCTTGAGAAAATATAAACCTTCTCCAATAAGCGGACTAGATGCACTTTTGATATCTCAGGTTGCATTTTTTGATGATCCACAGAGATTCACAGAAAAATTAAATGAGCTTTGCGATGAATTGGACGAGAGAGTAAAAAGTGGGATGAAGGATGAAGGTAAAAAGAGGGTTATGATAACAGGAACTCCTATGGGACTTCCCAACTGGAAACTTCATTCCATTGTAGAGAGCTTAAATGCGCAGATAGTAGTTGAAGAGACCTGTACCGGCACAAGATATTTCGAAAATGAAGTGGACGAAAAGGGAGAAACCCTGGAAGATTTGATTAAAAATATAGCAGACAGGTATATGAAGATAAATTGTGCCTGTTTTACGCCCAATACGGGCAGAATTGATGATATAATAAAATATGCAGGTGAATACAATGCAGATGGAGTAATAGATGCCAATCTTTCTTTCTGTCATACTTATGCTGTAGAACACAGGGATGTGGAAAGAGCATTAAAAGAGAAAAACATACCTGTTATGCAGATAGAAACAGATTATTCCACAGAGGATTCCGGACAGATAAAGACCAGAGTTGAGGCATTTTTGGAAATGATTTAGATTGACTGCGCGGTGTAGCTGAAAGATCAAGTGATTCTTAGGTTCAGATAGAGTTTGCTTATAAGGAATGCTTACTCCATCTGAACCTTAGAAGAACTTATCCAGGCGCGTAGCAGTACTTATCGTAAGCTTTAAGAAGTTGGAGTATTAGCAATGGTAGCGTTCGGATAAAAAAATGCCTGAAGCTTTTTAAAAGAGAATCTTCAGGCATTTTTTGAATTTTTTAATAAAGGAGTTGATGGGGTGGATACTGTAAGATATTATATACTGTTTCCCTGCCATACAGAAGGTATAAAAATGGAAAAATTGTTAAAGAAAAATAAAATTAGATATACAATTGTACCTACTCCAAGAGAGATTTCATCTTGCTGTGGAATATCTATAATGTATAATAAAGAAGACGAAGAAAAAATAAAGGAATTGATATACAATTATAATGTGAAAACCCTTGGATTACATTCTGTAAATAAAAAAATAGTAAATCCTTATTTATAGCTGTGAAGGTTACTGTAAAATGATATTCTTGTAGATAAAGGTGGTATTTTATGACTTGTGTAGGAATAGATATAGGCTCTACGGCTTCAAAAGTTTGCATATTTGATAAAAAAATCCAAAAATTATTTGTACTTCCCACAGGATGGAGCAGTGTTAAAGTTGCCGGCGATATAAAACTCCGTCTGAAGAACATCGGATTTACAGAGGAAAATTGTAAAATAGTTGCTACAGGTTATGGAAGAGTATCTGTTCCATATGCCCATAAGACAATAACTGAAATTACATGTCATGGAAAGGGAGCTTTCTATCTTTTTAAAAATGACTGTACTGTGATCGACATAGGCGGGCAGGATACCAAGGTGATTACTGTGAAAGACGGTAGAGTCACCGGATTTACAATGAATGATAAATGTGCTGCTGGCACGGGAAGATTCCTGGAACTTATGGCAGGCACTCTGGGATTGGAAATAGAAGAACTATGCGAAAGGGCAAAACATGGAAATGGGATAACCATAAGTTCCATGTGCACTGTATTTGCCGAATCCGAAATAATAGGACTGATAAGCAGCGGAAGTAAAAGAGAGGACATAGCTTTTGGCATAATAGATTCTATCACAAGTAAGGTGAAATCTCTCTGCCAGAAACATGGAGAGGGGTTTAATTACTTTTTAACAGGGGGTTTGAGCAATAACGAATATATAATGGACAGTCTTTCTAAAAAACTTAAGCAGCCTGTCAAGAGCCACAAATATGGAAGATATGCAGGAGCCATTGGAGCAGCTCTTGCAGCAGGGGAACTGAAGCTTTGATTTGTGAAGTTAACTTTCTGTGTAAAAATAAGTATCAGTGAAAACTGATACTTATCAAATGATTATAATTTTAGGGAGTACTGCTATCTTTGATATTTGTCGCTGCTCGAATTTACTGAATTTTTGAAAATTAAGATGCAGAGCAGTGCTATTGTCCCATTAACTGCGATTTTACCTGCTGAACGTCACTGCTGTCAGCCATCATTGCAGGCTTATAATAGCCTTTTGATTGGGCAAGCCTATAGAGTTCATATTGAGATGTTTCGCAGTTGTTTCTAATCTGTTGAATAGTTGATCTGAGATTGGGATTAGCACATTCAGCTATTACATTGGCATAGGTTGTTAATTCACCTTTGGCCATGGAAAGTGCGTCGTTTATCATTACTTTGTCTTGCATGTTTTTTACCTCCTAATTTAGAAATGACATTAATTGTTGTTTTGTTTTTTGGGCATCTTGTGCTGATTTTTGAAAGTATGATTTCACCTGTGGATCAGTACAATTCTGCATGTATGCCTGCATTTTTTCATAAGCTGTTTCGTGAGCTCCAATGAGATGTCTCAGATTTTGAAGTTCCTGTTGATTTAACTGTGACATAGTGTATATTTCTCCTTTCATATTTTTATTTACCATAGGCGTTTGCGAAACGCTGTAATCCGCATAAATGCGGTATATTTTTTGTTGCAAAATAAAATAACTCCTCACTGATTTATGGTAAAATTGAATTGGTCAAGAAACAAAATCACCATTATACCTCAGAAAGGAGTTACATATTTATGATAACATATAAACAGCTTTCTTTGGCAGATATATTTTCTGACTGCAAAGAAAAATTTCAAAACAACAAGCCCCAGTTTCTTTCTTTACTTGAAAACACTATTAATCTTGATGATTTAGTTCCCATTTCTTTCATAAATCATTTTTATGCGCCCACCGGAAGACCTCGTAAATATAAGCTTTACGCTATGCTTCGTGCTTTAATCTTGCAGCGTATTTTTTCTATTCCTAAAGATTCCCTTCTGATTATCTTCCTTAAGTATTCTCAGGAATTAAGGGATTTCTGCGGCTTTCTTAAAGTTCCTGATGCCTCTAAATTCACACGCTTTAAACAGGATTTTATTCTGGACTTACAATTGATGTTTGATAATCTAGTTGATATTACTGAACCAATATGCCAACAAATTAATAAGAAACTTGCATCCATGACCATCTTCGATACTTCTGGTATTGAAGCTTTCGTAACTGAAAACAATCCTAAATATGCCAACCGCATTATAAAACAGCTTAAAACTTTTAAGAAGTTAAATGGTTTAGGTGATTCCTATGATCCTTATAAAGCTGCTTATGGTGCCATGCCTTCCCATGCTAATGCCAATCCTGCTGTCCAGCAGATGTATATTAATGGACATTTTTGCTATGCTTTTAAATTTGGTCTTGTTACCAACGGTCTTGGCATTGTAAGAAACATTTCATTTTACAATAAAAATTTCCTTAAAGCTCATCCAGACATTGTTGTTGAAAAAAAGTCCAACTCACCTGATGAGGATAAATCTCTTGCTGATGCTAAAGCTCTTATACCTGTTCTTAAGGATTTTTTAAAAAAACATCCCATGATAAACCCTAAAATATTTTTAGGCGATGCTGCCTTTGACAGCATTGAAATTTACAGCTGTCTTTTACAGGAATTAAAGTTTGAAAAAGCATACATACCACTAAAAACTAAAATCGTATCAGAAGAATCTGATTGTCCTTTGAATGAAGATGCTGTTCCCTGCTGTCCCCATGACCATTCACTGCCCATGAAACGGGAAAGCAGCAAATCACATTTGCGTTCAGGAATTCCTACAATGAAATTCGTTTGCCCTAAAATGAAATGGGTCTACAATAAAGAAACGAAAAAGAGTAAACGAAAAACTTTTTGTGAAGATCCCTGTACTAAATCATCCTGCGGCAGGATGTTTTACATTTATCCTGAAAAGAACCTGCGTGCATATCCCGGAACCGTTCGTGGTTCTCAGGAATGGAACTGCACCTATAAAATTCGTTCTGCTATAGAAAAAAGTATCGAAAATTTTAAACACAGCTGCTGTATTGCAGAGCGCAGGACACAAAATGAAAAAACCCTTCATGCTGACTTGCTTCTTGCTGGTATAACTCAGCTGATAACAGCTGTCATAGCCAATAAAATACACAGGCATGAATATATCAAAAGTCTAAAACCATTAATTGCATAAATACCAGCTATTTTAAAATTTTAGAATTAATCATGGCTTTATTTCTTATGCCCTTTTTTTCTGTTTAGCTATTATAAATTACAAGAATTACCTTTAATCTTCTAAGTACCTTTTTTTGAAACTTCTTCCCATCATCAATTCATTTTTATCAGTGAGTTTCGCAATTACCTATTTTATTTACCAATATCTATTATCTTTAATTTTAATTTAATTATGCAGAAGTATAAAAAATTAGCGGGGATAATTTTAGAAATTTTATGTACATATAGATCAGCCTCCTATAAAATCACCGCCATTTACATGTATGGTTTCACCGGTGATGTAAGAAGCTTCGGATGACGCCAGGAATACGTAGGCGGATGCCAGCTCTACCGGCTGACCTGGCCTGCCTATGGGTGTAGTAGAACCAAATTCACCAACTTTTTGTGCATTGTAGGAAGAGGGTATGAGAGGTGTCCATATAGGTCCCGGTGCTACGGCGTTGACCCTTATATTACTGCCTATAAGTGACAGCGCCAGAGAACGGGTAAAGGACACAATTGCACCTTTTGTAGAAGAATAGTCGATTAGGTCCTTACTCCCCCTGTAGGCTGTTATGGAAGCTGTATTTACTATGCAGCAGCCTGGTTTGAAATATGGCATTATTGCCTTGGTAATATAAAACATGCTGAAGATATTTGTCTTGAATGTTTTTTCCAGCTGTTCCTCTGTTATATCTTCGATGCTGTTTTGTGGAAATTGTACTGCTGCATTATTTACGAGTATATCTATTTTGCTGTAGAACTCTATGGTTTTTTCAACGGCGGTTTTACAAAAATTGTGATCTGAAACATCTCCGGGAATTAAAAGACATCTTCTTCCTGAATTTTCTATAATTTTTTTTGTATCCTCCGCATCTGAATGTTCATTATAGTACACTATTGCCAGATCCGCACCTTCTTTAGCAAAAGCTATGGAAACCGCTTTTCCTATTCCACTGTCCCCTCCTGTAATTAAAACTGTTTTATCCTTCAGTTTATCCGAACCTTTATATTCAGGGTTTTCGCTTATTGGCTTTGGATTCATCTCGGATTCCACTCCGGGCTGTTTGATTTGTTTCTGCTGTGGAATGGATTTTGTAAAATTTAAATAAAAATCATTGTTCATCTTTAAAAACTTCCTCCTAATTTAAACTTTCAATAATAGTATGTATAATTGTAAGAATAATATCCTAACCAGAATAGTGCATATAAAAATGTTTTCATCCTGTAAGGCCAATTCAAGTGAATTCAAATGTAAGTTGACAATTTATCATGACGGGTATACTCTAAAAAATGTGTTCGAATTTGTTGATTGACATTTATATTTGAAAGGAAGACGTGAATTGGGATATATTTTTATTGGCTTGACTGCGGTGATTTTCAGTACCATGGAGATTACGGGAAAACTTATAGTTGGAGTAAATCCGCTTCAGTTGAATTTTTTAAGGTTTTTAATAGGTGGTTTATTTTTAGTGCCCTTTGCTCTTAGATCCATGAAATATAAGAAGATCAAACTTAAGAAAGAGGATTTCCTCTACTTTGTGATGACAGGATTTTTATGCGTGGTAGTCAGCATGTCATTTTTCCAGCTGGCAGTTACATATACAAAAGCATCTACTGTAGCAATAATTTTTAGTACTAATCCGGTATTTACAATTATCCTTGCTTATTTTGTTTTAAAGGAAAAGATGAACAGGGGAACTGTTATATCAGTTGTGTTGAGTATAGTAGGCATGGTTTTTATATTGAATCCTTTTGGGATAAACAGTGATATGAAGAGAATATCATTTGCCTTTCTCTCTGCAGTATCTTTTTCAATATATGCTGTAATAGGAAAGCTGAGATCGGAGAGATATGGGTGCATGGTTTTAAACTGCATGACTTTTTTGACAGGAGATATAATCATGTTTTTTCTAATGCTGATATCCAAAATGCCTGTCATTATAAATTTCATAGGTACTAATGAAAATTTAAGGTTTATGGCAGACATTCCTATTTTTTATGGAATAAGTTCTGTCAATATAATTCCTGTAATGTTTCTTGGAATTGTAGTAACCGGGATGGGATATATGTTTTATTTCCTTGCAATGGACAAGACTTCAGCATCTATGGCTTCCATGGTTTTCTTTATTAAGCCGGTTTTGGCACCAATTTTTGCACTCATTGTATTGGAAGAGACAATACTTGCAAATACTACAATTGGAATATGCTTTATTTTGATTGGATCTTATTTTTCAGTCGGCTGGAGGGGTAAAAGCGTTTTGGCAAAAGATTAGGTATTGTGGTTATAAAATTAGTATTCTACAGTATATTTAAACTAAAGAGGGAAAATATAAAATAGAGTTTAAATATATAAGTAGGAGGTAAAAATTAATATGAAAAACAAATCCTTGTTTCAGCCTATTAAAATAGGGAAGGTGGAAATAAAAAATAAAATATCCATGGCTCCCATGGGAGCTTTTGGGCTTGTGGATAATGAAGGGTGTTATAATCAGAGAGCTATAGACTATTATGTGGAGAGGGCAAAAGGCGGAACGGGCCTTATTATAACAAGTATTACCAAAGTGGAAAATGAACTGGATAAGGTGGTACCTGGTATAATTCCCATTATATCAATAAATCCAGGTAGATTTTTGATGACATCTTCTGAGATGGCGGAGCGGGTTCATGCCTACGGTTCAAAGATATTTTTGCAGCTTACCATGGGTTTCGGAAGAAGCGGTGCACCAGGTACACTTTTGAGAGCACAGCCTGTATCTGCATCGGATATTCCTAATTACTGGGATCCTACTGTCACCTGCAGAGCCCTTACTACTTCGGAAGTTGAATGGATAGTGACAAAATTTGTTGAAGGTGCTGAAATTGCACGACAGGCAGGGTTTGACGGAGTTGAAATACATGCAGTGCACGAGGGGTATCTGCTGGATCAGTTTACTCTTTCAATATTTAATAGGAGAACTGACAAATACGGTGGTGATCTGAGAGGAAGGCTTCAACTTCCCGTAGAAATAGTACAGGGAATAAAGGCTGAAGTGGGGGATGATTTTCCTGTGGGTCTGAGATACAGTGTAAAGAGCTGTATAAAGGACTGGAGGCAGGGTGGACTTCCGGAGGAAGATTATATTGAAAAAGGCAGGGATCTGGAAGAAGGCATTGAGGCTGCAAAAATACTTGAGACTGCGGGATACGATGAACTTAACACTGATTTGGGTACATATGATGCCTGGTATTGGTCACATCCGCCTCTCTATCAAAAAGATGGATTATATTTGCCTTATACGAAGGAATTGAAAAAAGCTGTTAATATTCCCGTCATAGTTGCAGGCAAACTTGGGAATCCGGATCTTGCGGAGAGAGCTCTTGATGATGGTTCTGCGGATATGATCGGGCTCGGAAGACCTCTTCTCTGTGATGCATACTGGCCGAAAAAAGCTCTTGGGAATCATCCTGAAAGAATTCGTCCCTGTATCGGATGCCATACAGGATGCCTTGGAAGAGGATTTGAGGGGAAACCATTGAGCTGTACCGTAAATCCTGCGGTTGGAAGAGAGAGGTATTATGAAATAAAGCCTGCAATTAAAAGCAAGAAGATCATGGTTGTAGGAGGAGGAATTTCAGGAATGGAAGCGGCCAGAGTTGCTGTTATGAGAGGACACAATGTTACACTCTATGAAAGCACTAATGAACTTGGTGGAGAAGTTATTCCAGGATCTGTACCGGATTTTAAGCTGGATGACAGGAGGCTGCTTGACTGGTATAGAAATGAGATGAAAGAACTTAAAGTTAAAATAATATTTAACACTAAGGTAACGGAGGATATGGTGCAGAAGGAAAAGCCTGATGCTGTGATCATTGCAACGGGAGCGAAAGATATTAGACTCAAATTACCTGGCATAGAAAAAGATAAAGTTTCAACAGCAGTTGAAATTTTAAACGGCAGTAAACAGTCAGGAGAGAATGTACTCATGATAGGCGGCGGACTTGTAGGATGTGAAACTGCTCTTTACCTTGCAAAACAGGGTAAAAAGGTGACAATTGTAGAAGCCAGAGACAGTGTACTAAATGCAGGAAAGCCGATTCCACACATGAATAAAATAATGCTGATTGATCTTATGAAAAAGTATAATATAAAAATTATTACGGGAAATTCTCTGCTGGAAGTGACTGAAGACGGTGCAGTTCTTATTGACAGCAGTTTTAAGAAACAAAATGTATCTGCGGATACCGTTATAATTGCCGTTGGCTTCAGGTCTGACAGAGAACTCTACGACAAACTCAATGGTAAGATAGCGGATTTATACCTTGTGGGAGATGCCTATGAAACTGCCAATATAATGGAGGCAATCTGGAGCGGAAATGAAATAGGACTCAACTGTTAACTATTAATTGTCAATTATCCAGTCTTGCACTTATTACAAGCCTGTGTGTGGCCACCCTTATGGGAGTGCAGGTGATGAGAGTCATAGTTGCATCTTTGGTGGGATTTAGTACATTTACTTCATCAGGAAGAACGACTTTTGTATTGTATACCTTGTATTTATAGGATCCCTTCACCGTTTTCACCCTGATCTCATCACCTGTTGTAAGTTCATCCAATCTGTTGAAATATTGCCCGAAAGTATAGCTCCTGTGGCCTGCTAAGACAAAATTCCCCTTTTCTCCGGGCATTGCAGTTCCCTTGAAATGTCCCACGGCATACCTTAATGTATTCATGTCAGTTCCCTCTCCTACTGCTACCTTCAAATCTATTTTTGGTATGATGAGAATACCAACCGTGCCGTAATTTACAGAAGAATCGGCACTGTCTTTGGAAATTTTGACCTTTCCTTTATGTTCTTTAATTTTCTGCTCGTAGTTTTTTACCATATTATTCTGTGTATATCTTGTCCAATATTTAGTTCCAAAGGCATATACAAGTATTGAAATGCCTATAAGAATGAGTATTAAGCCTATTATATTTACTTTTTTCAATGGACTTCCCTCCAAATATTAACGTAAATTCTAAATAAAATAACAATTATATTAAAAAAATAATTATATAAGCCATGTTAATTATAAATTTAATATTATCAAATTTAAGGTAATATAATTTACATTTTCAGATGTAATCTCCATCAAAAAACCTAATCCTGCACTTGGTGGAAAAATGGATCTTTCAAAGTGGAATTTTAAAAAAACGGTCCTGTAAATCTTGATGGACAGTGGGAGCTGTATGATCATCAATTGCTTGCTCCAGAAAATTTTACAAGAAAAAGCAGTGTAAAGCCAAGATTGACAGGATATATCAAACTTACTTCCACCAGGCAAAATGATAAAAATAATAAATTTATGGAACCCAAAGGAGTGAGAACTTACAGGTTAGTTGTGAAAGTAAAACCTTCCGATAAAGTATTTGGACTTAAACTTGAGAATGTGCGGACGAGCAATAAATTATTTGTAAATGGAATTTTAAGGGGCTTCAGTGGAAACCCTGCTGAAAAAAATAATGGATACCATGCTGGAATGATTCCTTATGATACATATTTTAATATTCAGGGAAGTAGAGCTGAAATAATTATCCAGTCTGCCAATTTTGGGTATCCTCTTAAGGGCACATTGTATAAAATATGCTTCGGACTTCAAAAAAATATCAGCTTCATGACTACTACCAATTCTTCCATTGAACTGGCGGGAACCATATTGATGTTTTTGCTTGCCGTTTATAGCTTGTATGTATATGCCGCATGGAAAAAGGACAAAAGTTTTTTATACCTTGGAATAAGCTTTCTGTCCTTTGCCGTCGACCTGCTTTTTAATGGAGAGAAACTGCTTGTACAGTTATTCCCGGTCATTCCATTTGAATTGGAATGTAAGATTAAGAAAATGGCAGTAATACTGACTATAGCATCTCTGGCCTGGATTGTAAGGGAATTCAACAAAAACATATTGTCAAAAATCACTGTCAAAGCTGTCAATGTGATAAGTATAGTTTATGTACTGGTAGTTTTAACTGTCAGCTATCCTGTGTACATGTACCTGGATTTACCCAAATATATAGTTATCACGGCGTTTCTGATCATGATAATTTTAAAACTTACGGTTATGAACATAAAGGATACCTGTGGTTCCATGAATAAAAAAGAAGCCGGCCTTTTTCTGGAGGCTATAATATGTATCAGTATTTGCCTGGTGAATAATTTTTTATATGAATTGAATCTGACAAGCACCAAACTTGTGGGTTCTGCAGCACTCTGCGGATCTATGGTACTTTTATTTACTATTTTATCCAATGGGTTTTTGAATGCCTATAAAAATATGGAAAAAATGTCAGGGGAGCTCATAGGAATGGATAAGGTGAAGAATGAGTTTATTGCCAGGACTTCTTATGAACTCAAAGCTCCCCTCTATGGAATAATCAACATAACTGAGACCATAATCAAAGAGAACAGCGGTTATATGAAAGATGAAAATGTCAAAGATATAATAATACTGAAAGATATGGCTTTGAAGCTGACAAATATCGTAAATGACACACTGGACATAACTTTGCTGAAAAATGGACAGCTGAAGATAAGCATATGCACGGTGGATGTAAAAGTCTGTGCGAGTATAGTGGTGGAAAGCTACAAGTACATATTACAGAAGAAAAACATAAATATCATCAACAATATAAGGGAAGAGGTATTGGTAAAGGCAGATGAGAGCAGGATACAGCAGGTGATATTCAATCTGGTGGGCAATGCTGTAAAAAATATGGACAAAGGTACTATAAAGATAAGCTGCAGCAGAAAAGGTGACATGGTATATGTGTTGGTGGAGGATACAGGCCCAGGAATACCTGAGGACAAGCAGCATAAGGTTTTTATGCCCTATGAATCTTTGAATCCAGAGGGCATCGGGCTGGGTTTGTATATAACAAAACAGCTGGTGGAACTCATGAAGGGTGAAATATATCTGGACTGGTCGGAGAAGGGCAGGGGAAGCCGTTTTGTGTTTTCACTGCCGGTTTCAAAAGAAAAAAATGATGTCTATGAGGAGAACAGGAAGAGGAATGAAGAGTATTTCCACAGCCTGTCTTCTACAGATTATTCTGATACAGTACAGGGCAGAAAAAATGAAGGCACTATTTTGATAGTAGATGATGAAATATTCAATGTACAGACGGCCCTCAACATATTTTACAGGGAAGGATATAATATTTTAACTGCACTCTCGGGAGAAGAGGCCTTGAAAAAAGTAGAAGACAATAAAGTGGACCTGGTACTTCTTGATGTTATGATGCCGGGAATTTCCGGTATAGATGTATGCAGGAAGATCAGGGAAAAATACTCTCTTATAGAACTTCCCATACTCATATCCACCTTGAAAGACGTGAATTATGATCTGTTCCTGGGTTTTGAGGCAGGGGCCAATGATTTTATAACCAAGCCTTTTGAGGAAAGGGAAATCACTGCCAGGGTGAGGACACTGATTCAGCTGAAAAAATTCATGGAAGATGCGCTGAAAAATGAGATGGCTTTTCTTCAGGCACAGATAAAGCCGCATTTTCTGTACAATACCATAAGCACCATAATTTCCTTTTGTTATACCGATGGAGAAAAGGCAGCGCAGCTCCTCACCGATTTCAGCAGATATCTCAGATTAAATTTTGATATAGACAATAAGATGATGCTTGTACCATTAAGGCATGAGCTTGAAATGGTGGATGCCTATATTAAAATAGGGAAGGCACGTTTTGGCGACAAGGTTCACATCGAATATGACGTTGAGCATCAGATTATGGGAGAAAAAGTCCCCGTCCTCTGCATTCAGCCCTTAGTGGAAAATGCTGTAAAGCACGGCCTCCTGGGGAAAAGGGAAGGCGGAACCGTATATGTTTCTGCCAGTAAGGAAAAAAATACAATTCATATTTCAGTAAAGGACAACGGCATTGGCATGAATGATGAGAAACTTGAGGAACTTAGAAATAGTGAAGTTTACAATAATGGGGTTGGTTTTTCAAATATCAGCAGGAGAATTAGAAAACTTCAAAAGGGAGATATAGATATACACAGTATTGAGGGAAAAGGAACAATTGTTGATATGTTTATTAAAAGTTTATGAATAATTTATATGTCTTGCGGGGGGATAATTGATGAGAACTGTAATTGTAGAGGATGAAAGGCCTATACTGGAGCTGATGAAGCTGGTTATCGGCAGAAACAGGCATCTTGAAATAGTGGGGCAGTACACTGATTCCAGGGAGGCCATGGAAGGTATACCGGGACTTTTGCCGGATGTTGTTTTTGTAGATGTGGAGATGCCCTTTATGGATGGCATTGAACTTTCGAGAAAAATAAAAAATTTCAATGAAGATATCCAGATAGTTTTTGTAACCGCCTATGAAAAATATGCTCTGGATGCATTTAAGGTAGATGCGGTAAACTATATTTTAAAACCCATTACGGAAGAGGATTTAAATGCAACAGTAGACAGGCTTCTTAAAAACCGGCATGCAGCAGTGAAAAGCTCTGAAGATGACAAAAAGAACAAAATGTTTATTTTGGGATCCTTCAGGGTATACGGCAGTTCCGGAAGGGAAATCACCAGATGGTCCACTTCAAAGGTACAGGAGCTGTTTGCATATTTTGTACATAAGAAGGGAAAGTGCACAAGTAAATGGGAGCTTTGTGACATACTCTGGCCCAAATTCCATTCTAAAAAAGCTGAACACAACCTGTACAGTACCATATACAGGTTAAAAACTGTCCTCAATAAAGCAGAAATAGAAAATACAGTATACTGTGAAAATGGAAAATATGGAATGGATTTTGAAAGTTTTTACTGTGACAGCTGGGAATTCGAAAGTTTTATTGAAAATAATTCCTCGGTTGATGACAGGAATATAGGTGACTGGGAAAAAAATACGGCACTTTATAAGGGAGTGCTTTTTGGAAATGACGATTATCTATGGGATATGGAACTAAATGAAAAACTGGTGAGATACTATTCCCTAAGCATCAAAAATATAGCCAGATATTATATGAAGATGAAAATTTACAGTAAATCAGAGGAATATTTGAAAAAGGCAATTGCGGCAAATTCTTTTGACGAGGAGGCCCATGATCTCATGATGCAGATTTATTTTTATATGGGAAATAAGACAGCTCTGGTAAGACACTATAAAAAATTAAGTGATTTGTTCCAGAAGGAGCTCCACATAAAGCCTAAAGAATCAACCTTGAAGCTCTATAAAAGTCTGCTTATAAAATTGTAGGAAGTTCAAATCACAATCTGAATGAAGTTAAAGGTCAAAGCACTTTTAACTATAATTTTACACTGCAAGTAATTTATTAAAAAAGATGGCAGATCTTTTAAACCGGGAGCTCCCATCTTTTTTGTGAGTAATTTGTGAGTGATTTGTGAAGTTTATGTGACAAGAATAGAGTATTATTAAAAAGATAAAGTAAAAATGAATACTAATTAGTATCTGTTCTTACTTTATAGGGCTCTTTGAACAATAAAGCAGTAAAGTTATAAAATCATAATCCAAAAAACTTTATTTTTATTATTGTAAGGGTCTATATTTTTATTTCAGAAAGGAGGGAGAAAATGAAAAAGAAAAAATTTTCATCAATTGCAGTGGCAATATTGTTTGTGCTGCAGATATTTTCATCATTTGGCCCCATAGGAAGTGTAAAGGCAGATGAAAGCTCAAATCCGGCAGCTCCTGTAGATCTTACAGGTACATTTAAATTTATAACCGGAGTCACCCTTACAGACGAAAAGGGAAATGATATCAGTAAAGCAGAAAATGTGGACAAAAGTTCGGCAGTTAATGTAAACTATAAATTCTTAATCCCGGGAGGTACAATTGTAAATAAGGGGGATACCTACAAACTGCAGCTTCCGGAGCAGATTAAGATCTCAAGTGAACAGACAGAGGGCATTAAAGATTCTAACGGCAATACAATAGCAATTCTGGATGTAGATACATCAGATAAGGCATTGATTACTTTCAATGGCACAGCAGCTTCTGATTCTGATGTAATTGGCAGTTTTGCCATATCCGCCGGATTCGATGAAGATAAAGTGGGAACAGAAAATCCTGCATCCATTGATTTTAAAATTGATGGACAAAGTCCTGTGACGGTGAATTTCAAGCAGGATACGTCATCAGAGGATACTAGCTCTTCCAGCACAATTGGGCAGACAGTTTCTCCAGGTGATGTTTCAGCATCTGCCGATACAACTACTGGCAGTGATATCACAGATTCATTTCATTTTATTACGGGATTCAGCGGCTTGACTGACAAGGATGGCAATAAATTGGATGATGATGTTGATGTCCCTAAAGATTCAGAAGTCCATGTTAATTATACATGGGGAATTCCTGATGATGTAACTGTTACTGCTGGTGATTATTATGATATTTCAATACCAAAACAAATTGAGATTACAAGTGCATCTTTGCCTGGTCAAATTGATTATGGTGGAAATACACTGGCTGATATCTCTGTAGAAACTGGAAATGTAGTCAGATTTACATTTACAGATGCTGTAAATAGCTATAAAGGTGTTACTGGAGGACTTTCTGCAGCCTGCTATTTTAACAAGGATGAAATAGGGACAAATAACCCGGTTCCAATTGAATTTACCGTTCCTGGTGTGGGAAGTACTACTGTAAATATAGACTTTGACCAGCCATCACCAACAATTGTAAAAAGTGGGCATTATGATCCAGCAACTGATGAAATCACATGGACAATAACAGTAAACAAGGAAAATGTCAATGTGGCCAATGCTGTAGTGGAAGATACCATTAATAAAAATGAAGGACAAAAATTTGTCAGCGGCTCTATTACTATTCAAGATGGTAATGATTCACCTCAAAGTGTACCTGACGTAAATGCATATACTGATACAGACGGAGTTGAAAAGTTGACTTTTAACTTGGTCAATATAACAAAGCAGCAGATTATAACTTTCAAGACCAGTATACATGATGATCTGGCTGCTAAAGGTCAGGGTACGTATACTTATAGTAATGAAGCTACTTTAAAATATGGAGAAGATATTAATAATCCTATTATTTTGCCTTCTTTACCTGCTACAGTGTCTGTACCTGTAAAACTGATAAGTAAAACTGGAACTTACGACGAAGCTAATAAGAAAATTAACTGGACAATCACTGTAAATGAAAGTGGAAGGACAATTGACAATGCAGTGGTCACTGATACTATTCCCGCCGGGCTGAAACTGGATCCCGAAACTATAAAAGTAGGAGATACCTCTGAGAGTGCTGATGCTGCTGCACCTACAACAGTTTCTTATACTTTTACGGATTATGCAACTGAAAGTACATTTAGTCATAGCCTGGGGAAAATAACGGGCCCCAGGGTTATTAAATTTTCGACTGCTGTAAATCCGGAAGTCTACAATCACAATAACGAAAAGGACAATCAATATATTAACACTGCCTATATAAACGGAAGCGGTATATTGGATGAGAGTGGTACTGGAAAAGGAACTCCCGGTACTGGTACTGTTCCTGTACCCACCAGTATCATCAGCAAAAGCGGGTCATATGATGCATCCAGCGGTATTATTACCTGGACAATTACTATAAATGGTGATAAGACGACTGTTCCTGCCGGTGCAGTTGTTACGGACACTATTCCTGTAGATCAGACTTATGTATCTGGTTCTGCAAGTATAGATGATAGTTCAAATGGAGCGTTTACTGCATTATCGGATAATCAGATTATTTATACCTTTACTAGCGATTTTAATAAAACTTATAATATAACCTTTAAGACGCAGGTAGTTGAAAAGGGTGATTATCAGGCAAATTCCAGTAAAAAATATACTAATGCTGCCAACATTAAAGTGCCCGGTGTAATAGACGAAAATGCCAATGGATCTGTAGATGTAAAAAGTAATGTAATTGACAAATCAGGTGCAGGATATGATTATAACTCTAAACTGATAACCTGGAAAATACTGATAAATGATAATAAGATGTCTGTAACCGGTGCTGTTGTAACTGATAATATTCCAAAGGGTTTGAAGTATGTTTCTGGTTCTGCAAAAATAATAGACGGAAATTATTCAGGAGATCTAGACAGTGCAACTCCCAGCACTTCTGCGGGGGGAAGTTTTAATGAACCGCAGCCAATTGATGACAGTTCAGCAGGAAAAATTGGGGATTCCGGAAATAATGGAACTCTCACTTATAAATTTCCCGATTCTTCCAATAGTAATACCTATACTATAATGTTTCAGACGGAGCTTGTAGATTTAAGTATTTTTACTACTCCGGGAAATCCTGAGGTAACAAATAGTGCTTATATAATTGGAGAGGGAATATATGGCACAGTAACGGATTCAGGCAGTCAAACCATTAGCAATCCGATAGTCACTAAAACTGCCGATCATCCTGATGGTAAGTCCTATATTAACTGGACATTGGACATAGCTCCCAATAATGCTGTAGATTTGTCCAATGCAATTATAAGTGATACTTTACAGGAAGGACTGTCATTAAATACGGATTCCGTAGAATTATATAATGCTACGGTAAATTCTTCTGATGGAACTCTCAGTCCAATTGGAGATAAGATAAAGCTTACCAAGGATAACGTGAAGTATGATCCTGATACCAGGTTATTTGAATTTACTTTCGCGGATGATTCCGATAATAAGCCTTTTGTACTTAAATTTGTAACCAATGTTACTGAAAATGGTACCTATGCGAATTCTGTTACATTTAAGGGAAAGACTTATAATTCCACAAATGATTCTGGATATGTAAAGTATGTCAGCGGAAGTGTCTGGGTAACTGGCACACCGGGAAGCATCAAAATTGTAAAGTCCGATAGTGATAATTCCCAGCCGTTAAGCGGGGCAGTATTCCAACTTCTGGATCAGTACGGAAACGTCAAGGCAACTTCTTCAGCTACAGTAAATGATGGTTCTGTTGTTTTTGATGGACTTTTGTATGACACAGATTATTATATTAAAGAAATAACGGCTCCTACAGGTTATAACCTCAATAGTACGGAATATAAATTCCAGCTTGATAAAACTAATCAAGGTAGTTATAACTCTCAAGATAATTTGTTTACATTTACTAGTAGTGATAATAATCAAGTAAATTGTACTTACAAAGATACAGTCATCAAGGGCAATATACAGTTCACCAAAACTGGAGAAGATGCAGATGCAGCCGGATTAAACGGAGCAGTATTTGGGCTGTATAAAGATTCAAGTTGCAATGATGCTGTTAAAGATTCTCAGGGCAAGAGTGTAACTGCAGCTAGCGAAGAGAATGGACGTGTTACATTTTCTAATGTTCCATATGGTACCTATTATATAAAAGAGATCGCTCCGCCAACAGGTTACAATCCTTCTGATAAGGTACTGACTGCGGCTATAGGAGATAATGACAATGGAAAGACTGTAGATGCTGTGTATAATGATGCAGATGGAAATCCTTCAAGTGTACTTTTCGACAACAAGATAAGGGGAAACATACAGTTCAAAAAGACAGATCAGAGTGGAAATCCTCTTAAAGGTGCGGTATTCACACTTTACAGAATTGGTGATGACGGTAAAACTCTTACAGCGGTGAAGGATGCTGACGGCAAGGATTTGACTGCAGCAAGCGGTGCAGATGATGCATAGGGTGCAGCTGTTACAACTGGCAATGTGATATTTAAAAATATCGAGTATGGCAGCTATGTAATAAAGGAAACTGAAGCACCTTCAGGATATTACCTTTCATCTAAAGTGCTGGATGCAAGTATAACTGCTGATGGAAGCACTGTATATGCAAGACCTGAAGGAGATACGGGAACGGGTGTATACAGCCTTTCCGACACCAGAATCACTGGCGGCGGCAGTGTAGGTATCTAGGGAACCATAAGTCTTAAGAAAACTGACGATGGCGGAAATGCTTTGAGCGGTGCGGTGTTTACACTCTATAATGCCAGCGGAAATCCGGTTCAGACTGCCACTACAGATGCCGGCGGAACTGCCCAGTTTACCAAAGTACAGCCGGGGAAATACACTGTGAAGGAAACCACAGCTCCTGCAGGATATGTGCTTTCTTCCCAGGTAATTCCTGTGGAAATAAACATGAGCAAGACCTATGACATCGGAACTGTGAAAGATACTAAAAATGCAGCCTCCATTGAAGTGAAGAAGACAGATGCCAGCGGAAATCCACTCAGCGGAGCCAAATTCACACTGTACAACAGCGGTGTGGAAACGGCCTCGGCAGTCAGCGGGCAGGACGGAATTGCAAGATTTGACAATGTGGTTTATGGAAGCTACACTATCAAAGAGACAGCGGCACCTGCCGGATATGATTTGAACGGGAAGACATTGAGTGTCAATGTGGATTCTTCGAAGACATATCAGTTTACCGTAGTGGATGAAAAGGGAACCCCGAATCCGAATAATCCGGGAGGGACCCCGAATCCGAACAATCCAGGTGGAACTCCAACCCCGAACAATCCGGGAGGGACCCCGAATCCGAACAATCCGGGAGGAACTCCTAATCCCAGCAATCCAGGCGGAACTCCGTCTGAAAATATTTCCAAGGAACTTCCTAAAACGGGGAGTATGGTAGATACTGCAGTACTGCTGGTAATTGGAATGATGGCAGTTCTTGCAGGGATCTGGATGATGATGAGAAGTAAAAGATCAGAAAAAAACATCTAGGCGAAATTAAGTGACAGGAAGATGGTGTTTCCCGGGATATTGGGAAGCACCATCTTTTATATAATACATTTTTATAAACAGGTCATGATCTGCAGATACATGCCTGAAAGGATTTATCTTAAAACATTAAAAAAGGGAGCTGGACTTTACCTAAAATACCTGGAAAAAGATAATGCCATAACTGAATATATAAAACAACTTAAAGGTTGACATTGATAGTTGAAAGTTTTCAGTGAAAAGTGAAAAATTAATGAAGATTTTTCACTCTTAATTTTTTGCTTCAAATTTTGAACTTATAAAAAAATATTTGACTAGAACAGGACAATGCAGTAAAATATATTTTGCATACGAAATATTTTTATGCGAAACATAAGAATATTCTGAAAGGAAGAGAGGACATGAGCGATGTAGAAGATGGAATAAAGCTGCTTAGAACAATAAAAAGGGTGATGAAGAATGCACACAGGATTATGGGGAGGCGGTTTAAGGAACTTAATCTAACTGGACCACAATTGTTTGTGGTGATGAATCTTATGCGTCATGGAAAAATGAAGATAAGTGATCTGGGTGAAAAGATGAGTTTGTCCAATAGCACTGTGTCGGGAATTATCGATAGACTGGAGAGACAAAATGTTGTAAAAAGAACCAGGAGCAGGGAGGACAGGAGAATAGTCTATGTGAGTGTTACTCCCGAATTTAAAAAGATCGCTGATGCAAAGCATGAGGAAGTTGATAGGATATTTCAATCCATGATAGATGTGGCTACCCCGGAGGAAATGGATATAATAAGCAGGGGGTTGTATACATTGGAAAAAGTAATGAATAGACAGAAAATGAATGGGGAGTGAAGACATAATGCTTAAATTGATGAAATACCTGAAGCCGTTTATTGTGCTTGTTATAAGTGCAGTAATTTTACTTTTCATACAGGCAATGTGTGATCTTGCCCTGCCGGACTACATGTCTAATATTGTAAATGTAGGAATACAGCAGAGCGGTATCGAAAATGCAGTGCCGAAAGCGGTGAGAGAAAGTGAAATGAACAGACTTTTAGTATTTATGAATGAAAATGATAGACAGCAGATCTTAAAAAATTATACATTTGTGAATAAATCCAGCCTCAATTACAGTGGATATCTCAAGGATTATCCAGGACTTGAAAGTGAACCTCTGTATGTTTTAAAAAATATAGATGAGCCGCAGATTGACAGGATGAATCCTGTAATGGGAAAGGCCTTCCTGGCTGTTTCCGGTGTGGAAAAAATTAAAGATAGTGCAAGAAATGGAGTTATAAATTTTAACGGGCAGAAGATACCTGCAAATACGGATCTATTTGCACTGTTTTCAAAACTCCCTGAAACGCAGCGGCTGAAAATAAGTGAAAGTATGAATAAAAAATTTACTTCAATGGGTGACAGCATGATAATACAGGCCTCATCGGCCTCAATCAGGGATGAATATGAGAAAATAGGAATGAATACTGATAAAATTCAGAGCAGATATATTGTCCATATGGGTGTAATCATGCTTCTAATTTCTCTGCTTGGTGCAGTCTGTACCATTGCGGTAGGGCTTATAGGGGCTAGAATTGCAGCGGGATTATCAAAAAATTTGCGTAGAGATCTGTTTACCAAAGTGGAGAGCTTTTCCAGTGAGGAATTCAATAGATTTTCAACAGCATCGCTTATAACAAGAACTACCAACGACATCACCCAGATACAGCTGGTTGTTTTTCTTGCAGTGAGAATGCTTATATATGCACCTATTTTAGGTGTGGGGGGAGTTTTGAAGGTTTTAAGCAAGAGTACCTCCATGACCTGGATCATTGCCCTGGCGGTGGTGATTCTATTGGGCTTAATCGGCAGCATATTTGCAGTTGCCTTCCCAAAATTTAAAATTGTGCAGAAACTGGTAGATAAATTGAATCTCATTACCCGTGAAAATCTGTCTGGAATGATGGTGGTAAGGGCATTTAATACTCAAAAGTTTGAAGAGAAAAGATTTGATAGGGCAAATCAGGAACTGACAGATACAAACTTGTTTATAAATCGTGTCATGTCTGCCATGTTTCCAGCCATGATGCTCATAATGAATGGTGTCACAATACTCATAGTCTGGGTTGGTGCGCATCAGATTGCAAGTTCAAGTATGCAGGTGGGAGATATGATGGCATTTATGCAGTATGCCATGCAGATTATATTTGCCTTTCTCATGATGTCCTTTATGTTTATTCTTATACCAAGGGCCTCGGTATCTGCCCAGAGAGTCAATGAAGTTCTGGAAGTAAAGCCCTCCATTGTAGATCCAGAAAAGCCCCTGCACTTTCCTGATGAAGTTAAAGGTGTTATAGAATTTAAAAATGTTTCTTTCAGATATGAAGGTGCAGAAAAAGATGTATTAAAGAACATAAGCTTTAAGGCTCTTCCAGGTCAGACAACAGCCTTTATTGGTTCCACCGGTTCAGGTAAATCCACTCTTGTCAATTTGGTGCCGCGTTTTTATGATGTAACCGGGGGACAGATTTTTATCGATGGAATTGATATAAGAAAAGTTGCACAGCGTGAGCTTAGAGATCTAATTGGTTATGTACCCCAGAAAGGTGCATTGTTTAAAGGTACTATTGAATCCAATTTGAAATATGCCAGAGATAGTGCGTCGGACAGTGATATGGAAGAAGCGGCGAGAATTGCCCAGGCGAAAGAATTTATTGATGAAAAACCGGAAAGATTTGAAAGTGAAATTTCCCAGGGAGGTTCAAATGTATCGGGAGGACAGAAGCAGAGGTTGTCTATTGCCCGTGCCCTCGTGAAAAGGCCGAAGATCTATATATTCGATGATAGTTTTTCCGCACTTGATTTTAAGACCGATTCTGCTCTTAGAAAGGCTCTCAAAACCGAGACAAAGTCGGGCACCATTCTTATAGTTGCTCAGCGTATTTCCACAATCAAGAATGCGCAGCAGATAGTAGTGCTTGAAAAGGGAGAGATAGTTGGAATTGGCACCCATGGTGAATTAATGGAGGAATGTGAAACCTATAGGGAAATCGCATTATCACAGCTGTCTAAGGAGGAATTGGCATGAGTGAACACAATAACAGACGGAAACCTTCTTTAAGGAAAAATAGGGGACCGAGAGGTATGATAATTGCCGGGGAAAAAGCCCACAACTTTAAAGGTACTATGAAAAAACTCATGGGTTACCTGGGTATATATAAGATATCAATTGCTGTTGTAGTTATTTTTGCTGTTGCAAGTACTGTATTTTCCATAGTGGGACCTAAGATACTGGGAAAAGCTACCACAAAATTATTTGAAGGTGTTATGGCAAAGATATCTGGTACCGGGAATATAGATTTTGCCTATATAGGGAGAATAATTGTGCTGCTGGCAGTCTTATATACGATTGGTTCATTGTTCGCCTACGTTCAGGGTTGGATAATGTCCGGAGTGTCCATGAAGATAAGCTATAAATTCAGAAAGGATATTTCGGAGAAAATCAATCGTATGCCTTTAAAATATTTTGACAGGACGAATCATGGTGAGGTACTGTCCAGGGTTACCAATGATGTGGATACTTTAAGTCAGACTCTTAATCAGAGTTTAGGACAGATCATCACTTCTGTTACCATGGTTTTAGGAGTGCTGGTTATGATGTTCAGTATAAGCTGGCAGATGACCCTTGTGGCACTCTGTATAATTCCCGTATCTCTGGGACTCATAATGCTCATTGTTAAATATTCACAGAAGTATTTCAAACAGCAGCAGGACTACCTTGGAAATTTAAATGGACATGTGGAAGAGATGTATGGCGGTCATATTGTGATGAAGGCCTTCAATGGTGAAAAAGACAGTATTAAAAAATTTGACAGGATGAATAAAAGGCTTTTCGGATCAGCCTGGAAATCTCAGTTTTTATCTGGTATAATGATGCCCATGATGAACTTTGTAGGCAACCTGGGGTATGTTGCAATATGTATTTTGGGAGGTTGGCTGGCAGCAAAGAAGGCTATTGAAGTAGGTGATATTCAGGCATTTGTCCAGTATGTTCGATCCTTTACCCAGCCTATTTCACAGATTGCCAATATTTCAAATATACTTCAGCAGACAGCAGCATCGGCGGAGCGTATTTTTGAATTCCTGGAGGAGGAAGAGGAAACTCCTGAAACTTCTGATGCAGTGAAACCTGAAAATATACGGGGTCATGTAGAATTTAAGAATGTTCATTTTGGATATGATCCGGATAAAATTGTTATAAATAATTTTTCAGCTTCTGTTAAGCCCGGTCAGAGAATTGCAATCGTAGGCCCTACGGGAGCTGGTAAAACTACAATCATTAAACTTCTCATGCGCTTCTACGATATAAATGCCGGACAGATTCTTGTGGACGGCCATGATATAAGGACTTTTACGAGAAAGGATCTCAGATCCATATTTGGCATGGTGCTTCAGGATGCATGGCTTTACAATGGCAGTATAATGGAGAACATTCGTTACGGACGTATTGGTGCAACTGATGAAGAAGTTGTTTCAGCAGCAAATGCGGCCCATGTGGACAGCTTTGTTCACACTCTGCCAGATGGATACAATATGATACTGAATGAAGAAACTTCAAATGTATCCCAGGGACAGAAACAGCTGCTCACCATTGCAAGGGCAATACTTGCAAATCCCAGGATACTTATTTTGGATGAGGCTACGAGCTCTGTGGATACCCGTACGGAATTGCAGATTCAAAAGGCCATGGATAATCTCATGAAAGGCCGTACAAGTTTTATAATTGCCCACCGCCTTTCTACGATCCGTGATGCCGACCTGATACTTGTCATGGATCACGGTGATATTGTTGAGCAGGGAAAGCATGTTGAACTTCTTAAAAAGAACGGAGTGTATGCAGATCTCTACAACAGTCAGTTTGAAACTGCGTAAATTAATAAGGTCGAGAAAAGTTTCAGTAGACTTTCTTGGCCTTATTAATTTTAACTTTATGCAGTTTTTTGAATTTACTGTATAATGTGTACTTATCTATATACTAAAGTATTTTAATTATTTTAACAAAAATTTTGACAAAAATACTACTTAGTAATAAAATATGCCTATATATATTTGTAAATTTTCATATATGACGGACATATTTCAAATACTGCATATCCGCCATACCCAAACAATTATGAATAAATGTATTTTTAATATTCATGATGAATTTGGCAGCAAATATATAAAAAAAGATTGGGAGGCTATTTTATATGAGCACTGAAGAAATTGAAAAGTTAAAGCAGCTGGTATGTAAAACTATCGATGCCAATTCCGGAAAGATAATAGACTTTTCAAAATCTGTGGAGAAAGAACCAGAGCTGGGATTTAAAGAAGAAAAGACATCTAAAAAGGTAAGGGATATTTTTGACAGCATAGGCCTGAAGCATAGAGATGGACTGGCTATTACTGGAGTAAAGGCAAAATTGAAGGATGGGCATGATGGTATAAATGTAGCTGTTCTCGGAGAGTTGGATGCAGTCATATGCAGGGGAAATAAAAATACAGATCCTGAAACAGGGGCGGCTCATACCTGCGGACATCATCTGCAGTTGGGAGCTTTGATTGGCTCGGCTATAGGTTTGAAGTTATCTGGAATTGCAGATAAATTAAATGGGAATGTGACTTTTATGGCAGTGCCATCGGAAGAATGTATTGAATTTGCCTACAGACAAAAGCTAATACAGCAGGGAAAAATTCATTTTTTAGGTGGAAAACAGGAACTCATATATCAAGGTGAATTTGACGATGTAGATATAGCCATGATGATGCATTCCATGAAAAATTGTCCAAATCTTACTGTACTTTTGGGAAAATCTAGTAATGGATTTTTAGCCAAAACCATACAGTATATAGGAAAGGCAGCCCATGCAGCTGAGGCACCAGAACAGGGGATAAATGCATTAAATGCTGCAATGATTGGACTTATGGGCGTAAATGCCCTTAGAGAAACTTTTAAAGACGAAGATTATATAAGATTTCATCCTATTATTACAAAAGGTGGAGATGTAGTAAACAGTGTTCCCGATGATGTCAGAATTGAAAGTTATGTTCGTGCAAGGACTATAGATGCCATGGTGAAGACAAATGAAAAAGTTGACAGGGCACTTAAAGCCGGGGGAGATGCAGTGGGTGCAAAAACTGTTATCAGGACCATACCGGGATATTTGCCTCTTGAATGTTCACAGGAATTAAATGATATGTACAGGCGAAATTGCAGTGAACTTTTACCTGAAAGCGGTGTGCTGGAAGGAGGACATTTTTTTGCTTCTACAGACATGGGTGACGTATCTCAATTGATTCCAAGTATACACCCTTATATAGGTGGAGTCAGCGGCAGCCTCCATGAAAAAGATTTTAATGTGGAAGATTATTATGCGGCCTGTGTACTTCCTGCAAAGTTATTTGCAATGCTCATAGTAGATCTGCTGGCCGGCAGTGCAGAAAAAGGTAAAGACGTAATCAAGAATTTTAAACCTCAATTGTCCAAGGAAGAATATTTAAAAATTTTAAATGGATTCAATAAAGTAATAGGAGGGGAAAAATGTTAAAAAAGTACATCAAAATTTTTGTATTGGCTTTTATATTGGTTGTAATAGCCGAGCTCATAGGAGAGAAGAAAATTAAGTTTGGACCTGGATATCTGGTATTTTTGCCCATGCTCTTTGCCCTGATCATGGGGCTTATTATAAGTCTTCCCAAATTGAAGATTATTTCTGATAAAGAAATGAGTTTGTCAAATGAGATTATGGGAATTGCTGTAATACTGTTCGTAGCTAAAATAGGTGCTACAATGGGACCTTCTATTGTTGCACTCGTAGAATCAGGCTGGGCACTTTGTTTTCAGGAGCTCGGTCATTTCTTTGGTACCGTTGTTTTGGGCCTTCCAATTGCTGTTTTGCTGGGACTTGGACGTGAAGCTGTAGGAGCTACTTTTTCGATTGATCGTGAGCCCAACATTGCTATAATTTCAGAAAGATATGGCATGGATTCTCCCGAAGGCCGTGGAGTTATGGGAATATATATCTGTGGAACATTGTTTGGTGCAGCTTATATAGGGCTTCTTGCAGGTTATATGGGATCTCTTAAGATATTCAATCCCCTGGCTCTTGCCATGGGTTCAGGCGTGGGATCCGGAAGTATGATGGCAGCAGCTTCGGGCGCTATTGCAGCTGTATTTCCATCAGAAGCCAAGGAAATAGCCAGCTTTTCAGCAGCTTCCAATTTACTTACTACTATAATAGGAATATATTTTACCTTATTTATCTCTCTACCGGTTGCAAATAAGTTCTATGATTGGCTGCAGCCTAGAATTGGAAGAAATAGAAAAAAGAGTGGGGGAAGATTAAAATGAAAAAATTTATTCAGGAAGCCGTTATTTTATTGGGAGTTGGAATAATTGCGCTTATTGGAAATAGTATAAATGATAAAGTGCCTTTAGGAGTTGGATTTATTGGAATGCTCATATTGATTTGCATTACTCTGGCTGGAATTATCATAAAAAAAATTATTCCAATTAATCTGCCTATGGTATTTTGGGTATCTATAGTAGCTGTTTTGGTGACATGCCCCCTCAATCCCTATGGTGCCTATCTGGATAAGCAATATCTTGACAAAGTAAATATGCTGGCCCTTACAACACCGGTTTTGGCTTTTGCAGGTCTATCTCTTGGAAAAGATTTAAAACTTTTCAAAGAACTGAGCTGGAAAATAGTAATTGTAGCCCTTACTGTTTACACCGGAACTTTTGTATTTGCAACCTTAATTGCACAATTTGTTTTAAAAATTACCGGTAAAATATAGAATGGGGACTGACCCCCTTACATTTTTTGTAAGGGGGTCAGTCCCCATCTTGAAAATATGTGCTTCACGTGATATTATAAGCAGAGAAGGTAAATGATTATCAGAAGGGGGAAGGCGTAGATGGCAAACAATAGTTTTAGTATACTTGAAATGCTTAAAATAGCTGTATTGATGGAAGAAGAAGGCTATAAATTTTATACTAACGGTATTAACCACACCACTGGCAAAACTCAAAAATTTTTGAAAGTTGCTGCAGGCCAGGAGTTTGTTCACAAGGAAAAATTTCAAAAACTTTATGATAAAATTTCTCAGAATAAAGAAATTGAATCCGAATATCTTCTGGACAGTGAAGTGTCTGGATATCTTAAGGGACTTATTGAAGACAGGGTTTTTGATAAAAGCGAGCAGCCTGAGGATGCATTTAAGGATTTGAAAACTGCTATACAGCATGCAGTTAAAACGGAGGAACTTACGGTTCAGGTATATTCCCATATGTATGAGGGAATTTCTAAAAAAGATGCAAAAGATATACTGTCCGTTATATTAGAGGAAGAAAAAGGACATGTGGCATATTTTTCAAAATTACTTAAGGATATAGTAGATTGATAAGTTTATATCATAAAATTGAAAATATGAAGAATTTGATGCGTTGAAGAGAATATTATGACTCTCTATGTAACGCATCTTATTTTTTGATTTTTTTTAAGACAAATTGGAAACGATTGTATCCCTGCTTGTGCCTAAAAATATATATAGTAATATATAGCTGAAAAAAATAATAAATTAATAAAATTTTAATATTGCTATTGATAAATTGATTAAAACTTAGTATTATATAAATAAGTTTTTTTTAAAACCCCGGGGAGTAAGGTTTTTTATATTTATAACATTAGATCTTAAAATTGAGGAGGTATTTTTTATGAATAGTATAAACGGAGCAGATACTGTGTTTGTAATAATATGCGCAGCATTAGTAATGATAATGACTCCGGGATTAGCTCTATTTTACGGAGGAATGGTAAGAGGGAAAAATACTCTAGATAGTACTCTCCATAGCTATTCGGCATTGGCGGTAATATCTATTCAATGGATACTCATAGGGTATACACTGTGCTTTGGGACAGATATAGGTGGATTGATAGGGGGCTTTAATTTTGCAGGATTGAAGGGAGTCGGTTTTGCACCAAATGCAGATTATGCAGGTACGATCCCACAACAGGTTTTTATGCTGTTTCAGCTTATGTTTGCCATAATAACTCCTGCACTTATATCCGGTTCTATTGCAGAAAGAATGAAATTTACACACTGGATAGTATTTTTAATATGTTGGACAACGTTGGTTTATGATCCAATTGCTCACTGGGTGTGGGGTGCAGGAGGATGGCTGAAAAATCTTGGAGCACTGGATTTTGCAGGTGGTAATGTAGTTCACATAAGTTCAGGTGTGTCCGGACTTATTGCAGCATTGATGCTTGGAAAAAGGAGAAATGTGGGAAAACCTAGCAATCTTCCAATAACCTGTTTGGGAGCTGCCATTCTCTGGTTTGGATGGTATGGGTTCAATGCAGGAAGTGCACTTGCTATAAATGATGTGGCGGTGAATGCTTTTATCACTACCAATACTTCTGCAGCAGCTTCGGCCATAAGCTGGAGTATTTGTGAATTTGCCTATAGAAAGAAGATAACTTCTCTCGGAGTTGCCAGTGGAATAGTTGCAGGTCTTGTAGCTATAACTCCAGGTGCTGGTTTTGTCAGCCCTTTAGCTTCATTGATCATTGGGCTGGTAGGAGGAGCTGTATGTTATTCATGTATTACTTTCGTTAAAGCTAAATTGGGATATGATGATGCACTTGATGCTTTTGGCTGTCACGGTGTAGGTGGAATATGGGGAGGAATTGCCACTGGAATATTTGCCTGGAAAGCAATCAATTCAGCTGGTGCAAGTGGATTGATTCATGGTAATCCAAAATTGCTGGGAATTCAGATAATAGCTGTTTTGTCCAGTGTGGTGTACTCTGCGGTTGTCACGTTTATTATAATAAAGGTAATTAATGCCGTGAGCAGCATAAGAGCAGGTGAAAAAGAAGAACAGGTAGGTTTGGATGTCACGGAACATGGTGAAGAGGCTTATGGCGGAATTCAGATGTAGAAAATATTATGAATATAGTTGATAGGCCTTGGCAGAATGATGTAAAATTTATATATGGGTGTAAATTATGTTTAATAAGGAGGTAAAATAATGGCTGATAAACTTACTAAAGTGGATATCATTACATCTAAGGGCAAGTTTGAAGAACTGAAAAAAGCCCTGGGAGACATTGGAATTTCGGGAATGACAGTTACCAACGTGTTAGGATGCGGAATGCAAAAGGGACATAAGGAATATTATAGGGGCCTTACCATGGACATAAATTTAGTACCGAAAGTAAAGATTGAGATAGTGGTCTGTGAAGTGCCTGTGGATCTGGTAGTGGAAACTGCTAAAAAAGTGCTTCATACAGGAGAAATGGGCGATGGAAAAATATTTGTCTACAATGTGGAAAATGTTATACGTATAAGTACGGGAGACGAGGGAAGAGTAGCTCTGCAGTACAGTGATAAAGATAAATAAAGTGGAAGAGCTGAGGGTTGTTTCAATAAAATTTTGAAACAATCCTTTATTTTTTACCCTGGATTTTGACAGAGTACTGTATTGAAATAAATGCTGCTTTTGATACAATAGATATAATACCATTACTTGGTATATAAATAGGGAGGGATAAGGATGAGTGAACTGTTGTTTCAAAAAGACAGCTATTTGAAGGAATTTAAATGCAGCATTTCTGAAGTAAATAAAACCGAAAATGCAGTTGTACTTGATAGAACCGCATTTTACCCTGCTGGCGGGGGTCAGCCCTATGATACGGGGATTTTAGAAGGAGGGTCAAATGTATACACTGTTGAAAGAACTAAAAAGATAGGGGATTCTGTATACCACTATATAAATGGGAGACTTCCAGAACCCAGTCAAACTTGTATAGGGAAGATAGACTGGGACCGCCGGTATAAACTTATGAGGACACATACTGCCATGCACATTTTATGTGCTGTTGCGTGGAGGGATTATAAAGCTAAAGTGACCGGCGGAGATATGGACTGCCTAAGTGCGAGGATGGATTTTGAATTCGAAAATTTTAACAGAGAATTAGTGGATGAAATTGAAAAGAAAGCTAATGAAGAAATAAAATGTAGGAGAGATATCAGGGTTAATTTTCTTGAAAGAGAAGAAGCTCTCAAGATTCCAGATTTAATAAAAACAAAAGAAGATCTTCTTCCGAGAGGTATTGATAAAATAAGGACTGTTGAAATTGAAGGATTGGATCTTCAGGCGGATGGGGGCACCCATGTAAAAAATACTGCAGAGGTCGGCAGTATAAAAGTAGTTAGGTTTAAAAGTAAGGGGAGAATAAATAAGAGAATATATGTGGAGATAGAGGATTAAGATATAATAGAAGGGGGTTATAGATTATGAAAATAGATAAGTGTATCAAGGAAGTTGAAAGGGACAGCAGAGTTGTTTCCAGGGCCTGTAGAATTCCATACTTTCCGTTAGTTGTAGAAAGCATAGAAGGATCCACTGTAAAGGACATAGATGGGAATGAATATATAGATCTGCTGTGCAGTGCCGGTTCAATAAATGTAGGGGGAGCCAATGAAAATGTCAAAAAATCCATAATTGAACAGGTGAATAAATATGTCCACTATACTCCTGCATATCTTTACAACAAACCTATGATTGATTTGGCAGAAAAACTTGTAAAAATTACGCCCGGGGAATTTCCCAAAAGGGTTGCCTTTGGGCTTTCGGGTTCAGATGCCAATGACGGAGCTATTAAATTTGCCAGGGCTTATACTGGAAGAAGCTCCATAATCACTTTTATTGGAGCCTATCACGGTGTTACTTATGGATCCATGTCCATGTCTGCAATTACCACAAAGATGAGAAGAAAACTCGGACCTTTTTTACCTGGGGTTTACAGCTTCCCCTATCCTAACTGTTATAGATGTAATTACGACAAAAAAGAAAACTGCTGTAATTTGGAGTGTCTCCACCAGATTCAAATTGCCTTTGACAGCTATTTGCCTTCTGACGAAGTGGCGGCAGTGGTAATTGAGCCCATCCAGGGAGATGCTGGAATTATAGTTCCTCCCGGAAGATATATGAAAAAGCTCTATGAACTGTGCGCTCAAAATGGAATTTTGTTTATAAGTGAAGAGGTCCAGCAGGGTTTCGGCCGTACCGGTAAGTGGTTTGGCATTGAAAATTTTGACATAATCCCGGATGCAGTTATTCTTGGAAAATCCATAGGCGGAGGACTGCCCTTAAGTGCGATTGTAGGAAGGGAAGAGATAATGCAGAGCCTTGATCCTCCTGCCCATACATTTACAACAGCTGCCAATCCTGTATGCTGTTCCTCTGCTGTCAGTGCTATAGACGTAATTTCCCAAGATGGATTTTTAGAACATGTTAATGAAATAGGAAATTTTGCAAGAAATTATTTGAATAATTTGAAAGATGAATGTCCTATTATAGGAGATGTGAGAGGGATTGGATTATCCATAGGGGTGGAACTGGTCAAGGATAAAATGAGCAAGGAGAAAAATACGGAAGCCACCTTGAAGATATGTTACAGGTGTTATGAAAAGGGAGTTATCCTCATATCTCTAAATGGAAATGTACTTAGAATTCAACCGCCTCTGATTATTACGAAGGATGAAATGTTTAAAGCCCTGGAAATTATAAAATCCTCCATTGAAGATTATCTGCAGGGAAATATACCAGATGAAGTACTGAATACCATAAAGGGATGGTAATAAAAAATGTCTCTGGAATTCAGTTCCGGTTTTTGTGGTGAATCTCTGTAATAAAAGTACTTGAAAGTAAAAAGCCCGCTTATCACAGGGATTTTTTAATTTTCAAGTACTCTGCTTTATTTTTCGTAGAAAATAAGTGCTGGTTTTCTTCTGGGAGGTTTCTGATTTTTTTGATTCTCATCGGGATAGCCGGCTATCATGGTGCTTACCAGTTTGTAGGAATCGGGTACATTGTGTTTTGATTTGAATTCAGGAGTACTGCATATACATTCTGCAAATCCAATCCAGCAGGTTCCCAGACCGAATTCTTTGGCAGAGAGCATGATATTGCCTGCTGCCAGGGAGCAGTCATAAGTACACCAGTGTGAAGATGTGTCACCGTAAATTACTATTACACAGGGAGCACCGTAAAAAACGCTGAAGTTTTCATCTTTAAGCCAGTTTTCATATTGTTTGAAATAAGGATAATCTGCTATGTTTTCCACCAGATATTTCTTGATTTCATCCGATAGGGATTTTATTTCCCCTTTGTCTGTTATGACTACAAATCCCCAGGGCTGGCCGTAGGAACCGGTAGCAGCTTTTGTCCCGAGCGTGATTAATTCATGAATTGTATTTGAATCCACCTCCTGATCCTTAAAGGATCTTGTACTTCTTCTTGTATTTATTCTTTCAATGATATTCATAATAGGACTCCTCTCCATGGTATAAAACAGTTTCTTCTTATATTGAATGATACTTAAATATGAAACCATTGTCAACTATTTAAACACCTTAGGGTTTTGGCTGCTCCCCATTTATTATAGATTGATAGCATTATATATGATAAAATACATATTGTGAGTGAAAAAGTTAAAGCTTCAGTTTCTGCAAGTTTGTATATTTGAAATGTATTACATACGTTAAAGAAAGGGAGAAGATGAATTGAGATATAAATATGTACTTTTTGATTTAGATGGAACTCTGACGGACTCCAAAGAGGGGATAACAAAGTCGGTACAATATGCCCTGGGAAAATATAATATTGCTGTAGAGAATTTGGATTTACTTGAAGTCTTCATAGGCCCACCGCTTAAGGATTCATTTATGCAGTATTACAATTTTAGTGAAGAACAGGCGCTTCATGCAATTGGATATTACAGGGAATATTTTGAGACAAAGGGAATATTTCAAAATAAAGTGTATGAAAACATTGAAGGCCTTTTGAAAAAGCTGAAGAAGTTGAAATTGAATTTGATAGTAGCTACTTCAAAACCCACGGAATTTGCCAAAAGGATATTGAAGCATTTTAATTTATATTCATATTTTGACACTGTTGTCGGCAGCAATTTAGATGGGACAAGATGTAAAAAAGGGGAAGTGATCGGGTATATCATAGATAAGTATAGTATAGGCGATACCCGGCAGGTAGTTATGGTGGGTGACAGGAGGCATGATGTCATAGGGGCATTGGAAAATGGCATAGATTGTATAGGAGTTGCTTATGGATATGGTTCTGTTGAAGAACTTAGAAATGCAAAGGCAGCTTATATTGTTCATGATGTGAATGAACTATTTCAAAGAATTATTTCCGTGTAGGAAATAGTTCTATTTTATTTAGATCTGCAGTGCCTGGATGGTACCGAAAAAACTTGAAAAATATTACCATATTTAAAGGCTTAAAATAGCTAATTTATATATTAGATTGAGGTTTGCCGGGAAATGTTGGCGATACCTCTATAAGCACCGTAGATATTGGCACTTGTTACTAAATCACCTGTATTAAGTGCAGGTACTACAGGAATTGAATATGTCTTATTAATATTCAGTGATTCGTCAGTCGAATTAATATATTCATCTGAAACATAATATTTATCAATGGTACCATTACTTCTTGTTATAACTAATTCTATCATTACTACGAATATGGAATGCCGTTCAGTTGCTCCGGTTGCTGTGACTTCGGTTAGGCTGGGATTTGAAGGAACTGGAGAAGTAACAGGGTTATGGCTATTAACTATTTGTACTGATAGATGGAAATCATGATTGCAATGCGGTTTGTCATTTTGTGTGGTATCGTTATGTTTATAAGTGATAGTTATAAAAGGAACTATCTGTTGTTTTGTTGATAATGCCGAGCCAAAACTTGCTACAGAGTTGTTCCATATACTGGAAACCATTATACCCTTGTTTGATGAAGCGTTTTTAATCCATGGAGAAACTATATGAGTTATATCTATAGTAACTGCTGATTTGGATGTCATTGGATAAAACTTAATTCCGTTAAATTTATCTGCTGATGGAATTCTAGAATAAGTAGTGTATAAGCTAAAATGGTCATATATTGGATATATTATAAATTCAATACTTTTATCGTTATGAAAACTATCACATTTAAATAATGTTAATTCAGCTTTGGTTGCTATAATATTATTTGGTAATGAAGAGATATTGAAATAAAGTAAACCATGATACTCAAAATTGCCATCACATCCTACAATTATCCTGTAGTCTTGAATATTTCCATTTGGAATTTTATCAGTTAATGTGAGGCTTTTACTTGCTGGAATCATAAATGTATCCAAGGATATTACCTCCAATCTAAAATGAATATGATAGATGACCAATAACATTTTCATGCCTTGGCCATCTATATTATTATATTATGACTGAACTATTTCAGCTTTTAATGACCCATAACTTGTTAACGTTACAGTTTCGCCTGTTTCTAATTTTGGAACAATTGCAAGGTTAAGAGTGTCATTGACATCTAATGGAGTTGTACCTGCTGAATTGTCATAAACAGTAGCAATAGAGAAGTACTCATGACTTGAGTCAGTCCTAAGAACATCTAATTGAATTGCTTCAACGAAACTAGTTCCTGCGGGTACAGTCCCTGTTACTGTAACTAATTGCCCAGAAGCAGTCTGTGGTGTATCAAAATCTACTGGCAATGCAGCCATATATTATTCACTTCCTTCGTTTTCATTTATTATAGATATAAACTTTTGTCTAATAAATATAGTATTTAGAATTTATGAAATTGTTACTGGGTAAATTTAAATGCAAATATCACAGTCCTATTGACAGAGAGAAAATTCAAAATTATAATAAAAATAGATTAACTAGTTAATAAAAATTTGATTGTTAAACATTTGGTAATTGAAGATCTTTTATTCTAATTTAACTGCCTGAACGTAAAAAGCTCATAGGAGGCGATCTAATGAAAAACGTGTATGCAGTTAAAGGTAATATTATTTTCACCAAAGCCTTTGGTAAATTTGAAGTGCTTGAAAATGGATATATTGTTGTCGAGGGTAAACTTGTTAAAGGTGTTTATGAACATCTTCCTGAAGAATTCAGCGGAGTGAGGATTGTGGATTATGGGGACTCACTTATAATTCCGGGATTTGTTGATCTCCATCTACATGCATCCCAGTATGGCAATCTGGGACTTGGAATTGACAAGGAGTTGATGCCGTGGCTTGAAACCTATACGTTCCCTGAAGAAGCAAGGTATTCTGATATAGAATATGCGAAAAAAGTGTACTCAGCTTTGATAAGGGAATTATGGAGGTATGGCACTACTAGATGCTGTATCTTTGCAACTATGCATAAGGATTCCACTAAACTCCTTATGGATTTGCTCGCACAATCTGGATTGTCGGCTTACGTGGGAAAGGTGAATATGGATAGAAACTCTCCCGAATATCTGGTGGAAGACACGAAAAATTCAATAGAGGATACAGAAGAAATATTAAAAGAGTATTTAAGCAAATATGAACTTGTAAAACCCATTATCACTCCGAGATTTGTTCCAAGCTGCAGTCCTAAATTGTTAAAGAGTCTGGGGAATTTGGCCAGGGAGTACAGGGTACCGGTGCAGTCTCATCTGTCTGAAAATTGTGATGAAATCAATTTTGTAAGAAAACTGCATCCCGATCATGATAACTATGCAAGCGTATATGAAAGTGCTGGACTTTTTGGAGAGATGCCTACTGTCATGGCCCACTGCATTCTGGTAGATGAAGATGAAATTGAACTGATGAGGAAAAATAACGTATTTGTAGCTCACTGCCCGCTGTCAAACTGCAATTTGTCAAGCGGTATTGCACCCATTAGAAGGCTTGTTTCCAGAGGCATTCCTGTAGGGCTTGGGAGTGACATATCCGCTGGAAATAGTCTTTCCATGATGAATGTAATCGTAAACAGCGGCCAGGTGTCCAACCTGAAATGGCTTAAAAGCAGCAGAGTAGATAAACCTCTTACTACGGCGGAATTGTTCTACATGGCCACTAAGGGAGGGGGAAAATTTTTTGGAAGGGTAGGAAGCTTTGAAAGGGGATATGAATTTGATGCCCTTGTCATTGATGACAGCAATCTATCTATATTCAGATCTTTGTCTTTAGAGGAAAGATTGCAGAAGTTTATCTATACAGGGGATGACAGAAATATAAAAGTGAGATATGTAAGCGGAAGGGAGGTAAAGGAACCAATACTCTATTAATTATAATTTTATTAGGGGGAATTTTATATGGAAACCAAGGTTGAAAAACAATCTTTTCTGGAGTCGTTTTTTAAACTGAAAGAAAACAATACAAATGCTAAGACGGAAATCATTGCGGGAATTACCACCTTTATTACAATGGCCTATATTATATTTGTAAACCCAAGTGTGCTGAGGGTGGCAGGCATGAATTCAGCTGGTGTGGTGGGTGATGCAGCTTCAAAATTTGCTGTAGGCAGTGATCCTATTGTGTCTGCTGTATTTGTGGCAACTTGTCTGGCTGCTGCTATTGGAACTTTTATAATGGGATTCTATGCCAATCTGCCTTTCGCGCAGGCTCCGGGAATGGGGCTCAACGCATTCTTTACTTACACTGTATGTCTTACACTTGGATTTACCTGGCGTCAGGCATTGGCTGCAGTACTTACTTCAGGTATCTTGTTTATAATTATTACTGTTACTTCCATACGAGAAAAGATTGTAGATGCCATACCGGAGAATTTGAAATATGCCATGTCAGCAGGTGTGGGACTCTTTATTGCACTTATCGGACTGAAGAGCGGGGGAATAATAGTTTCAAATAAATCGACCCTCGTTGGTTTTGGAAATTTTGCAGATCCAGGTACTCTCCTTACTATAATAGGGGTTCTGGTAATTGGAGTACTCATGGCTAGAAATGTGAAAGGATCTATTTTACTTGGTATTGTTATAACCACTATTCTGGGTATACCCTTTAAGATCACTTCACTTGCAAATCTGCATGTATTCAGTGCTCCTCCTTCACTGGCCCCTACTTTTGCCTCATTTGACTTTGCAGGCCTTCTGACAAAAGGTGGAACTACTGTAGCCAGTGCAATACTCAGCTTTGTAATGGTTGTAATAACCATCTGCCTTGTGGATCTCTTTGATACCATAGGTACCCTTGTTGGAACTGCTACAAAAGCTGGAATGATAGATGAAAATGGAAAAGTGATCAGGATGAAAAAAGCCCTTATATGTGACGCTGTAGCTACAACTGCAGGTTCATTTCTAGGGACGAGTACTGTGGGAACTTATGTAGAATCCACTGCAGGTGTCACAGAAGGTGGAAGAACTGGACTCACGGCTGTAACAGTAGGTATATTGTTTATACTTTCGCTGTTTTTTTCAGGCCTCGTAGGTGTAGTTCCTGCACAGGCTACGGCACCGGCACTTATTATAGTGGGAGCTCTGATGATGGGTGTAATCAAAAATATAGATTTCAATGATTTTACAGAGGCACTTCCGTGTTTCTTTGCCATTTCACTTATGGCTTTCAGTTATAGTATAGCCAATGGAATTGCAGTTGCCATGATCGTTTATCCTGTGGTAAAAATAGCTACTGGCAGGTATAAGGAGCTTAATCCCATAGTGTATATACTTGGAATATTGTTTGTACTGAGATTTATAATGCTGCCTTTTGAATGATGGCGTGTACGGCAGTTTAGGGGGAATAAGACATAACTTTCCCCGGAAATTATTTTTATTTCTTGGAAAGAAGGAGTCTTGATGGGTAGTATTATAATAATTGTGGTTTCATTTTTAATAGCTTTTATAATTACTACCATTGTTGGAATATCCGGTATTGGCGGCATTTTGCTGTTTGGTGTACTGGATTCGATATTTGTTTTACTTGGAATTTATTTTATGAAAAAAAATAATTCAAACAATGATGGCAGTGAGCATGTTACAGTGAATTCTGAACGTTATATGGAAGACAATGAGATAAAAGATTATTTTAAAAATATTTTATATAATTCTGTAAAACTGAATAATACCTTGCAGAACATCAAGGCATCTGCTGAAGAATGTGGAAAAGCAGCGGAACAGGTTGCTCAAAATACCCAGAGTATTGTTGACCAAAATGGCTCTCAGATGGATGTGGCTGATGAGACAACTGATAAATTCAAGAAAATTGGAGAGATGGTTATAAGCTCATCCTCATTTGTAAAAAAGACAAATGAAACAGTACAGCACTCCAGGGAAATTTCCAAAGAGGTTGGTGAGTCCGTAAAAGATGTGGTCAATACTATGGACAAGATAAAAAGTACTTCTTATGATACCCGGGGCAAAATGAAAATGTTAGATGATAGATCCAAAAAAATAGGAGATATTGTAGTCTTTATGACAAATATAGCTAAACAGACAAATCTGCTTGCATTGAATGCTACTATTGAAGCGGCCCGGGCAGGTGAACACGGGAAGGGGTTTGCAGTAGTGGCAGATGAAGTTTGTAAATTGGCGGAGCAGTCAAATGATGCAGCTTCTCAAATAAACGGCATCATTGGGGAGATCAAAAAAGACATAAAATCTTCCTCAGGTTCTGTTTTTCAGGTTACGAATTATGTTGCAGAAGGTGCCGATGTCATAGGTAATATGAAAAAATCATTAGATGAAATGTTCCAGGCTTTTGAGATAAATGCAGAAAATATACAGCATATTCAAAGTATAATTCAACAGATAGATAAAAACTGTGAGGCGGTGCTTTCTATTACGGAGAGAAATCAGGAGATGGTACATAAAACTGCCTCTGACACAGAGCAAATTTCTGCGGCTTCACAGGAGCAAAACGCCTCTATAGAAGAAATAAACAGCAGTATTCAGGTAATAACCCAACTTTCGGAAGAGACCAAACAGTATGTTGCTTCTGCAGTAATGGATAAACTTATGTATAAAAAGACACTTCAGCTAAAAGAAAAATATAATGAGCTGAATGAGAAAAATGTTGATACCATGGACAAACTGGCAGGGGAGCTTGGAGTGGATGAGATCGATGTATGCAGCAGTGACGGAGTGATATGTTTTTCCAATATAGAAAGTGCGCTGGATCTTAATTTATATGAATTGATACTTGAGAATAAAAAACAGGATATCAGAAAATATTTATTTGAGGATAAAAATAAATATTATGTTACTCCCCTGGAAATGAGTGCCCAGACTAAAAAGTTATTTAAATTTATGATTGTTCCGGATTATGAGAGGAGGCTCCTCTATCAGGTAGCACTGTCCTATGATTCCCTGTTCAAGTTACTGGATTGATTTTTTTGATTTAGCCCGAGAATCATTTCACGATCAATAGCCATTATTGACACAGAATGTGTGGAAAATTATAATGAAAATAGATTAACTGGTTAGTAAAAATCGTGAAAAGAGGTAATAGGGATGCTGAATATTCTCATAAAAAATGGACTTGTTGTAGATGGAACGGGCAATGATGCCTATAATGCGGATATAGGAATTTTAGATGACAAAATAGTGGAAATATCAGAAAATATACATGATTCTGCAGATAAAATTATCGATGCCTCTGGACTCATAGTGGCTCCGGGCTTTATTGATGTCCACAGTCACAATGATCTGGTGACTTTTATGAGTGAGAAAATTCGAGGCTTGAAACTGATGCAGGGAGTTACCACGGAACTTGTAGGACAGTGCGGTCTGGGAGTTGTACCCTGTGTACACGGGAAAGACCGTGGGTGGAAAAGTTATATCAAGGGAGTGGTGGGAGATCCCGATTTGAAATGGAGCTTTCATGATGTCGATGAATATATGGATAAGATTTCTTCCAGGGGCTTGAAAAACAACTATGGTATGCTTATTTCACAGGGTGCCGTAAGAGTAAATACCGTCGGATTCAGCAGTAAAATACCTGATACCGGTGAACTTCAGCAGATGTGTGATATAGTAGAGGATGCTATGAAGAAAGGTGCCTTTGGAATGTCTCTTGGACTGCAGTATGTGCCTGGTATTTTCAGCCGCGAAGATGAGTTGATTGCCCTGTGCAGGGTTGTAGAAAAGTATGATGGAATTGTCATGGTTCATGTCAGAAACCACGATAATACCATGAAGAATGCTTTGAGGGAAATTATAGACATAGCATTGAGATCAGGGGTAAGGCTTCAGGTTTCTCATATGAGATCTTATGCATCCAAAGAGCTTGGATGCAGTGCAGGGTCGCTCATTGAAATTGTAGAAAAAGCAGTTAAAGCAGGAGTAAATATTACTTTTGACGAACATCTTTACCTTTCGGGGAGCACCTTGATGACCCAGCTTCTGCCGCCCTGGATTACGGAAAAGGGAAAAGACAGGCTCATTGACATGTTAAAGGATGAGAAATGTCTGGATAGAGTAAAAAGTGAAATTGAGGATACTTCCGTCAGCTATGCAGGCTGGGATAATTACAGCGCAGTAGCAGGCTGGGATGGAATACTCATTACCTCGGTGAAAAAACCTGGGAACCTGAAATATATAGGAAAAACTGTAGGGGAAATTTCCAGAGATTTAAATGTTCATCCGGTGGACTTTATAGCAGAGCTTATTATTGAAGAAAATGCAGGAGTTGGGATAGTGACTTTAAATATATTTTCAGAAGAGGATACCCTTGAACTTATAAAACATCCTCTTCAGATGGTGGGATCCGACAGCATACCTGCAGGAGTGCCCCATCCCCGTCTATATGGGAATTATCCCCTCTTCATAGGCAAATTTATAAGGGATAAGAAGGTCCTGAGTCTTGAGCAGGGGATATATAAATGTACCCTTTTTCCGGCAGTGACCCTGGGATTGAAGGACAGGGGGAAGCTTGCCGAGGGGAAAACAGCTGATATAACTGTGTTTGATTTTGATGAAATTGAGGGATATGAGGATTATAACAATTCCAGGAAAGAGCCTGCGGGCATAAAATATGTTGTACTGAATGGCAAAGTTGCTGTAGAAAATGGAAACTTATGCAAAAGGGATTATGGTCGGGTTATCAGACATTGTAAATGTTTTATTTAAATATTGACAAAGTAAAGATGATATTATAATATTAGATTAACTAGTTAATTTATTAAAATAATTCTTAACTGAAACCTGTAAAGGCTGAGGTTGGAAAATATAATAGATGGATGGGGGAGATTTAATATGGCTTTAAATGTAAATAGTGAAAAAATATTAAAGTTGGCAGAAAAATATAAACCTGAAATATCCAGGTTCTTGAGGGACATGGCTGCAATTCCAAGTGAGAGCTGTGGAGAGAAAAAGGTGATACTCAGAATAAAAGAGGAAATGGAAAAAGTAGGATTTGACAAGGTGGAAATAGATCCTATGGGAAATGTCCTTGGATATATAGGACATGGGAAACACATTATTGCTATGGATGCCCATATAGATACGGTTGGAATAGGGGACAGAAATCTTTGGGACTACGATCCCTATGAGGGATATGAAGACGACAAGATCATAGTTGGAAGAGGTGTGTCTGACCAGGAAGGTGGAATGGCCTCCATGGTTTATGCAGGGAAAATAATTAAAGAACTGGGACTGGAAGATGACTATACCCTTATAGTAACAGGTACTGTTCAGGAGGAAGATTGTGATGGGCTTTGCTGGCAGTATATAATCAATGAGGACAAGGTAAAACCTGAATTTGTCGTACTTACAGAACCTTCTTCAACTAATATATACAGGGGTCACAGGGGAAGAATGGAGATAAAAGTTACTACCCACGGTGTAAGCTGTCATGGTTCCGCACCGGAAAGGGGAGACAATGCAATATTCAAAATGGCTCCTATATTGAATGAATTGAAGGATTTAAATGAAAGGCTTATAGATGATCCATTCCTTGGAAAGGGAACTTTGACTGTATCTGAAATCTTCTTCTCCTCACCTTCAAGATGTGCTGTGGCAGATGGATGTACAATTTCCATAGATAGAAGGCTTACCAACGGTGAAACCTGGAAATATGCAATTGAACAAATCAAGGAGCTGCCCTCTGTTAAAGCTGCAAAAGCTGATGTAGAAATGTACACTTACGAAAGACCTTCCTATACGGGGCTTAAATACCCAACTGAATGTTTCTTCCCAACCTGGGTGCTGCCGGAAGATCACAAGGTATGTCAGAATGCGGTGAACTGCTACAGGGATTTATTTAAAAGCGAACCAAAAGTAGACAAGTGGACGTTTTCTACAAATGGAGTTTCAATAATGGGAAGGTATAATATACCGTGTATTGGATTTGGACCTGGTCACGAAGATCAAGCCCATGCACCAAATGAAAAGACATGGAAGGATGAACTGGTAAAATGTGCTGCCATGTATGCACTTATCCCGGTAACTTATGTGAATAAATTTGCTGATAAATAGAATTATAACTTGTAGGACACATATTAATTTAAATATAAAATTTGTGGAGGAATATGTATAATGGGATTTTGTAAATTGGTTATAGCATTAGGGGGAAATGCACTTCAGGAAGCCGGGGCTCCTGCCACAGCTGAGGCACAACTGGAAGTGGTAAAAAAAACTTGTGAATATATTGCAGATATAAGCTGCAAGGGATATGAAATTGCAATAGTCCATGGGAATGGTCCCCAGGTTGGAAGAATTCTCATGGCTTCCAAAGCTGCGGAAAATATCACACCGCCTATGCCCTTTGATGTATGTGGCTCCATGAGTCAGGGTTATATAGGATATCATATACAGCAGTCCCTGAGAAGGGCACTTGATAAGAGAAACAAGAAAGTACCTGTAGTGACTCTTATAACTCAGGCAGTAGTTGATAAGGATGATCCTGCATTTAAAAATCCCACTAAGCCTATAGGAGCCTTTTATACCAAAGAGGAAGCTGACAAGCTTAAGACTGAAAAGGGATATGTGATGAAAGACGACTCTGGAAGAGGATGGAGAAGGGTCGTAGCTTCACCGGTTCCGAAGAGGATAGTAGAACTTCCTGCCGTCAAGGTGCTGTGGGATTCAACCATATGTGTGGCGGCTGGCGGGGGCGGTATTCCTGTAGTTGAACAAGAGGATGGCTCTTTAAAGGGTGTGGCAGCTGTTATAGATAAGGATCTGGCAGCTGAAAGATTAGCAGAAGATATGAATGCTGACATACTCATGATATTGACAGAGGTTGAAAAGGCAGCAATTAATTTTAATAAACCCAATCAGGTTGATCTGGGTCATATTACAGTGGCAGAGGCTGAAAAATATATGGGAGAAGGTCATTTTGCAGCAGGATCCATGTTGCCTAAAATAGAGGCTGCTGTTATGTTTGCAAAAGCCAATCCCTCTCATAAGGCGATAATCACTTCACTGTATAAGGCAGTAGATGCCCTGGAAGATAAAACAGGTACCATCATCACTTTAAATAAATAATGCCTATGCAGTCCATAATTATTCAATGGTGTTTTCATGAGACAAAGAAGATCCTTTGTCTCATGAAATTTTTTAGCCTTTATAATATTCTCTGGGAGAGAGGCCGAATACTTTTTTAAATGCCCTTAGAAAATTTGAGTAATCATTGAAGCCCGATTCCAGGCAGGCGTCTGTTATACTCATGCCTTTTTTTATCAACAGGTTGGACATAATAAGTCTTTTCTGAAGTATATAATTGTGTATTGTATACCCTGTCTGTTCCTTAAATTTGTGCATTAGATAATATTTGCTCATGTAGAATCTAGAGGAAATATAATCTATGGACAGATTCCCATTTAAGTTTTTATTTATATAATTTAAGATATTGCCTATATTTTCGTCATATTTTATATCGGGTAATTCCATTGGTTTTTTTTGACCTAAGAACAATCTGTTTACGTATACCATGAACTGTATGAAAAAGCATTCTACAAGCAATTTATAGCCAAATTCTCTGTGTTTTAAAGATGATTCCATGTTAAAAAGCAATTTTTTTATGTTACCGAGGTGTGCATTTTCTAGCCTGAGCAGGTTGAAACGCTGCTTCGATGCCATTTCAAAACAACTTGACAGATTGCATTTGTCATTGTGTCTTGCCAGAAAATTCGGGTTGATCCAGAAAATTATCCTCTCGTAAATTTTATTTGGATCTATTACGGCCTTGTGTATGTCGTTGCTGTTTATAAGAAGTATATCCCAGGGTTTTAATTTGTAGGAATTGCCCTCAATTAAATAGGTGGTATCACCGGACAGAAAGATCACTATCTTGCTGAATTCATGATAATGAAATTCAAAATCAATGGATTCTCTATTCTTTAGATGAAATATTTCAAAATCATTGTTGAGATAACCTTTTTTTATTTTTAGAATTTTATTTTCACACATTTACTCTTTCCCCTCAGTTACTATAATTATAGGTTAAAGCATTTTTTGCAATGTTTCAAGCATTTTTAGCACTAAAAACCGCAAAAAATTAGAATATAATAAAATATAGGTGAATTTTGTTTTCACGATATAAACGAAATTGTGGAGGTATTAGTTGATGAAGTCGTTTTTGAAAAATTACAAATTTTCTGCTCTATTGCTTGGTTCAATAATTTTAGGTGCAGTGGTAGGCATTTTGGGTGGACCTAAAGCTGTGGTATTAAAACCTTTTGGGGACTTATTTTTAAATCTGATGTTCATGATAATAATACCGCTGGTGTTTTTCAGCGTTACTTCTGCCATAGCCAATATGAAGGGAATGAAAAGACTTGGGAAGATCATGGCCAGTACGTTTTTTATTTTCCTTTGTACAGCTCTTATAGCTTCCGTAATAGGGTTCATAGGCGCACTTATTGTAAATCCAGCTAAAGGTATAGATTATAATACTTTGAAGAAGATCGTATCTACTGGCGGAGATGCAGCACAGCAGGTTAAGCAGGGAGGGATATTGGAACAGCTTGTGAATACTGTTACTGTCTCGGATTTTGCTTCATTGCTTTCCAAGAGCAATATGCTCCAGCTCATTGTATTTTCAGTACTTTTTGGAATTTCCACGGCTTTATTGGGGGAAAAGGCGGAACCTGTAACAAAGTTTTTGACGGCAGCTTCAGAAGTCACTATGAAAATGGTAAAAATAGTGATGTATTATGCTCCCATAGGTCTTGGATGTTATTTTGCTGCAGTAATAGGCTCTCTTGGCTCTCAAATACTTCAAGGCTATCTGCGGGTTTTCATCCTCTATGTGGTTCTGGCCGTAGTCTATTATTTTGGATTCTTTACCATATATGCTTTTATGTCCGGTGGAAAAAAGGCAATCAATATATTCTGGAAAAACGTGATAACACCCACTATAACTGCTCTGGCTACCTGCTCCAGTGCGGCAACTATTCCGGTTAATTTGGAATTCACAAAAAAAATGGGGGTACCTGATGATGTAGCGGAAACTGTAATTCCAATGGGCGCCAATATACACAAAGATGGATCTGCCATTGGAGGTGTCATGAAGATAACCTTTTTGTTCGCACTTTTTGGAAAAAGCATGACCAGTCCTTCAGCTGTATTGTCCATAATTTTTGTGGCATTTCTGGTAGGAGCTGTAATGGCGGCTATTCCAAGCGGCGGTATGATTGGTGAAATGCTCATTTTAAGTGTATATAGCTTTCCTCCAGAATTGCTTCCCATAATTGCAGTTATAAGTGTTATAATAGATGCACCGGCTACTGTATTGAATTCTGCGGGGAATACAGTATCAAGTATGATGATATCCAGGCTCGTAGAGGGAAAAAAGTGGCTTTGATTCAATGCACATTGTGCACTGTAATTGTAAATTGTGAATTGTAAATTGTAAATTGTGAATTGTGAATTGTAAATTGTCTAAGGGGGTGATACTAATATGGGTTATAAGGTTTTGCTGACTGAAAATATAGGCAGTGAAGGCAAAGAATATCTTAAAAAGTGCGGCTATGATATAAAGATAGCCTCTAGTGTAAGAGAGGATGTGCTTGCAAGGGAGGTCAGGGACTGTGATGCAGTGCTGGTCCGCATGGCTTCTATTACAGAAAATATCATAAATTCTGCACCTAAATTGAAGGTCATATCAAAATTTGGAGTTGGTGTGGACAATATAGATATTGAAGCTGCAGCTAAAAGGGGGATACAGATCACCAACTCCCCTGAGTCAAATAGAAATTCAGTGGCGGAGTATACTCTTGGGCTTATTCTGGCACTGGCTAAAAAGTTTTTTGTATATGACAGGGAATTGAGAGATGGAAATTTTGGTATAAGAAAGACTCTCGGCTGGGATCTTGAAGGAAAAGTTCTTGGAATCATAGGTATAGGCAGTATAGGGAAACTTGTCGCTTCCAAGGCATCTAAAGGATTTGGGATGAATGTCATAGGCTTTAGACGGCACATTGATTCTGTGAAGATGGAAGATGTTGAACTTACGGATAATTTGGATTATGTTCTTAAAAATTCTGATTTTGTAAGCTTGAATGTACCTTTGAGTGATTCTACCAGAAATATTATAGGAGAGAGGGAATTCTCACTTATGAAGCCGGGAGCTTTTCTCATAAATACAGCCAGGGGTGAAGTGGTTGATGAAGGTGCCTTGGTGGATGCTCTGGTGAATAAAAAAATTGCAGGAGCTGCTGTTGATGTGTTTACCGGGGAAATTCCATCACAGGATAACCTGCTTTTTAAACTTGACAATGTTATTGTGACTCCACATACTGCAGCTCATACTGAAGAAGCTGTGAAGAGAATGTCCCTTCATTCTGCCCTTGGCATACATCAGGTTTTGAGTGGTAAAAAACCATCCTGGCCTGTAAAGTAGCCTATTAACATTAATTGTGAACTGTACATTGTAAATTGTAAACTGTGTATTGTCTAAAAGGAGGAGAACCTTGAATCTATATATATCGGATCTAGATGGAACACTGCTGACTTCAGAGCAGGTTATAAGTAAAAGCTCAGCTGCAATTATAAATGATCTTATAGCGTCAGGGATGAAATTTACCGTTGCTACAGCCAGATCCTATGAGGCTTCAAAAAATATATTGAAACCCTTGAATTTGAATTTGCCTGTGATTTTGAACAATGGAGTATTTATATATGATCCTGTTTCAGGTAGAAATATTGTGGGGAATTATCTGGATAAAACCTCTGTGAAATTTATTTTGGAATACTATGAATCTAAGGGCATACACCCTTTTATATCAGCAGTGGATTCAGAGGGAAGTAAAAAATTATTTTACAGGGGAATATTTAACAGCGGCCAGAAAATATATGTGGATTCCAGAAGGGCACAGAAAGATAAAAGACTTACCCTGGTGGATGGGCCTTTATCTCTTGTGAATTACAGGGTGATAAATATTTTTGCCATAGAAAAAAAGGGATGTCTTGACAATACCTATGAATTGTTTAAAAATAACCTGGATGTAAGCTGTCACTATACTGAAGAGATATATTCCAGAGGTTTTTTCTGGCTGGAGGCTACGAATCCACAGGGCAATAAAAGATGGGCAGCTGAATTTTTAAAGAAATATCTGGAAATGGATAAAATGATTTGTTTTGGGGACAATTTAAATGATGAACCTCTTTTTAGAATTGCAGATGAAAAGTATGCGGTAAAAAATGCATATGAGAAGTTGAAAAATCTAGCCACAGGTATTATAGATTCAAATAATGATGACGGTGTGGCTAAATTTCTTCAAAAACGCGGCTTTTTACTGAAAAAGTGATAGATTGCGATTGGCACAATCTATCACTTTTAAGCTTACATTTTGGATCACTTTACATTGGTGTAGGAAATTTTTTTATCCTCTTCACAGCAGACCTTTGTTTTATTTTCATATATGACAGTATTTAATTCTACAGGATGTTTCCAAAGATCATAGATGTGTTTCAAAGTTGCCTCCATGTAAGTTGAATTTAATTCTCTTCCTTCATAAATATGCTTTAATACAAGAGCACCGTCTTTTTTTGATATATCATCTACCACAATGCTGGGAATCATGTTGACACCGCAGTTGCTGCACAGGGTGCTTCTGATCTGAGTCCAACCGCTTTCATCAGAAATTTCCTTTACAACATAGTCGTCACCTTTCTTTATATATTCAAATAAATTCATCTCACTGCATAATTCCTCCGTTAAATATCTCCTGATAAAGGATTCATCTCGTTCAAGAGCTCTTACTTCAAATATTTTATCCTTTCCGTACCTTTTTTCCAGATCCTCAAACATCTTGAAACCAAGGTAATATGGGTTTATTGTTCCCATAAGGGGCGAAATCACGTCATTGTGTCTTTTAATGAATTCAAGATGAAGGGAAGGCGGAAGTTTAAGATAATTTAAAATTTTATAGTGCCAGTAACTTGCCCACCCCTCGTTCATGATTTTCGTTTCAATCTGTGGTATGAAATAGGCAGTCTCTCTTCTAACTATATTTAGAATATTTTTTTGCCATTCTTCCAGCTTGCCCTTCTCTATGATAAAAGCTATGAGATCCTCTTTGGATTCTTCATCTGATTTTCCCATGCCGATGGTTCTGTTTATCTGGAATCTTATGGAATGAGCTGCATTTAAAACTTTTTCCACTTCTTCATACCCTATACTTGGATCATTTACATACTCCCTTATTATATCTGCATTGTTTTTAAAAAATTCAATAGTGTAAGATGCCCTGGTTCCTTCTTTAAACAATCTGTTATTCTTAAAAAAATCATTGTGCCCGTATACGTGGGCCATGGTCAGAATCTGCAGCAGCAGGGTGTTGTCCTTCATCAAGTAGGCGAGGCAGGGATCTGAATTTATCACCATTTCATAGGGAAGACCCGAGATGTTGTACTTGTAAAGTGAATCCGCCTTGTCATAGGATTTTCCAAAACTCCAGTGAGGATATCGGGAAGGCATACCTGAATATGCCTCATACCCTATCATATCCTTGTAATCCACAATTTCAAATTCCTGGGGATAAAAATCAAGCCCTAGCTTTTTGGCAGCATTTTCTATAATATCGCACCAATTTTTTAAATCCATATTTGTATATTCCAGGGAAATCACCTTCTTTCCAGATCTTTTTGTAGAATTTCTTTTAGGGATTTCCATAAATCCTGTTTTTTGTTGATGGTGACAACAGTAAAATTACTGTTGTTGATTCCATTTTTAAAAATTTCTTTTATATTGCCGCCGTAAGAACTGGGCATGATTTCAGCATAGCTGAAAAGATTACATATTTTACACAGCTCCTCACCGCATTTTAATGCTCTCGCATTGTCCTCACTCCAATTGTCACCGTCACTTACATAGAATGTATAGACATTCCAGTAGGCAGGATTGTAGTTTTCCTCGATTGTCTCCAGGGCTTTCTGCAGTCCGCTCGATATATAAGTCCCTCCAGATTCCACCTTGTGGAAAAATTCACTTTCCGTAACTACTTTAGCTGTAGTGGAATGAGCAATGAACTTTACTTCCACGTTGTTGTATTTCATCTTTATGAACTGATATAAAATGAAGAAAAAAGATCTTGCCAGAAATTTTCTCGTACTGTCCATGGAACCCGAGGTATCCATCACACAGATGACGGCGGCGTTTAATTCGCGTTTTGGTTTTTCCTTCACCCTGAAATATCTTAGATCGTCCTGTCTGAAGTGAAATTTTGACTTCCTCTCTTTATATTCCTGTATTTTGGTATCCGGAAGTTGTTCCTCCGCTTCTTTGAGGTCCCTTTTTATATTCTGCTGTCTTTTAAGCTTTTCGATGACGGTTCTTTTCTTAGCAAGCCTTGGATTTATACCATTTTTCTGGTAGCCAGTCTTTTTAAGCGAATGTTTTGACAGCAGATCCGAGTATTTTTTCTTGTCCATTAAAGGAAGCTCCAGATCTTCCAGAAGGTAATTTATGAGATCCTCTATGGTTATTTCTGTCTCGTAGATATCTTCCCCTTCTTCATTTCCGGCTCCTGTGTTTCCGGCACCGGAGCCTTTTTTACCGGAAGCTTTTCCAACTTTGTCTCCTCTTTTCTGGGAGCCGTTGCCGCTTCCAACACCCTGCTGGCTGTTGTCTCCATATATAAATTGGTATTCTTTAATGCCCTTTATGGGGATTTTCACTTTTTTGTTTCCGCTCTGACCTATAATACTTTCTTCCGATATTATATCCGCCAGGTTGTCTTTAATTGATTTCTCTACAAGCTGTCTGTGACGTCTTCTATCTTCTAAGGATCTATCATGATGTCCGCCGGTATCGAATTCTCTGAAAATAGCCATAATATCAATCCTTCCACAAATTGTTTGCAGCATATTTCAAAATTACGTCGCAGCAGTGATCGCAGTATCCGTTTGCTTTCATTTCCTCCACCATTGAGTTGTATTTTTCATCCTGATCCTTGTCCCTTACTTTGGATTTGGTTATAATTCTTGACAGTTCTTTTACAGATACAGTGAGCTTTTTCTCAATAGCTTCTTTAAGAGGCTCATAGGAGGTGTAGTCGATTTTGCCGCCGTTTCTTATAACGTAGAACATATATGAGGTAACATCTGTTCTAAACCCCTTTGCAGAACTTTCAGGAATGCCTATGTGTTCCTCTATGGATCTCATAAACACCTCGTCTGGTTCAAGCTCTTCACCTGTAGAGCGATCCTTGATTTTGTTCCTGTTTACATAGGCTTCAGCATGATCCAGGTAATTGTCGAAAAGACTTTCTGCCTGTTCTTTGAAGCTGTGTATAAATGCCTTGGTCACTTCCTTTTCAAGTATCTTGTTGTATTCTTTTCTGATAGAATCCTTTAAAAATGTCAAATATCTTTTTTTATCGTCCTCGGCTATATCCAGCTCCTTTACCGATTTTATCAGGCTCTCCATTACGCTCAGCGGGTTTATGCAGTTGTATTCGGAATTGGAAAGTGCATCATCCAGAGCCTTGATGATAAATCTTGTGGAAATTCCAGTCATGCCCTCTCTCATGCCTGCTTCTTCCTTTAATTCCGCAAAGTCGATTTTTTTAGTGCTTCCCTTTTCAACTATATCCTCCCCATTGTAGATCTTTAATTTTGTCACAGGATCCACCTTGTTGGAAGGAGAAAGCCTTGAGAGAATTGCGAACATAGCTGCAGTTTCAATAGTATGGGGAGCTATATGGGCGTTGAACTGGCTCTTGCCGAGTATTTTCTTATATATCTTGACTTCTTCATTTAATTCCATACAATAGGGTACTTCAATTTTTACTATTCTATCGAGTATTGCTTCGTTGGTATGGTCGGACTTAAACTTGTTCCACTCCGATTCATTTGAATGAGCTAGAATAATTCCATCGAAATAAATCATTGATCCTTTTCCCGGAGATGGAACAGATTTTTCCTGAGTGGCCGTAATAATTGTGTGGAGGTATTCCACATCATTTTTAAAAACTTCTATAAATTCTACAAGCCCCCTGTTTCCCACATTAAATGCACCGTTTAATGAAAATATTCTTGGATCATCTTCAGGGTACATATCCATCTTTGATATATCGATAGAACCCGTGAGGACTGACGTATCCTGGTTATTTGGATCAACTGGAGGTACTACTCCAATGCCCTTTCTCGACCGAATGGAAAAATCACTGGTTACCACGGGAAATCTCTCATATTCTCCCTTGTATTCGTGTTTTAGCCTGTATTTGCATACGGGGCACAGGTCCCCCTCAATTTCCACACCCAGCATTTTTTCAAAATCAGGTTTTAGATGGTTTGGTATCAGGTGAAGCGGTTCCTCCCTCATAGGGCAGCCCTTTAGAGAATAAATAGGTTCTGAAGTTTCCAGTGCCTTTTTAATTGATTCCACCAGAGAGGATTTGCCTGCTCCCACGGGACCTACCAGATAAAGCACCTGTCTTGATTCTTCACCTTTCATTGCTGCAGAGTGGAAGTAATTTACAAGTTTCATTATTACCTTGTCAATTCCAAAAAAATCATCTTTGAAAAAATTGTATTTTCTGATTGGTTCATTGCCATATAGTTTTTTGATTCTTGGATTTTTCTCAGGTTTCAATACCTCATAGCCTTTGCTTATTATTATGTCGTACATTCTCCTGTGTGCCAATTTTACTATATGGGGATTGTCTTTTACGATTTGCAGATATTCGAGAAAAGTACCTTCAAACTCATGCTTTTGTCGAACTTCTCTATCTCTTTCAATTATTTCCTTAAAATTCATAGTTATCTCTCCTTTAACTTATATTTAAATACTTACGCAGGATGAATTATTATTATGTATAATAGTTGAAAATGCTGCGACTTAGAGGGATAAATTAATATGTACTAAATTTTAAGTAATACTCAGAAAAATATATCCGAAATTTTAAGAAGATATTTTGAAGAGCAGTTGAGGTTTCAGCATTAGTAGAGGGTATCAGTATATGATAAGACTGTTTTGATTTTGGTTATTGAAATTTATTATATTGTCTTAATTCAATTTTGTCAATACACAGTATATTGTGAATTCAGGTTAAAGATGTAAAATATGGTTTGAAAACTCGGCTGTCAAAATATGGGCCAGGTTTCCAAACTATAATGTTGCTGCCTTTATGAGATCTTATGATAAAGTGTTTTCAAATGTTCAAAAATTTTAATGTTTTTTGTCCCTGACTAAAAATCTACAGCAATTATCTCCTTTGGTTTTGCACAGGGGTCTTTCAAAGCCTATTCCGAATTTATCGTACATTATACTGTCTATTTCACAATACAGTGCTCCTATGTCTTCTGCGCCCAGCTGATGCCACATGTCATACATGGGGCAGTAGGTTATATCACAGGGATTGTCAGGATCACTTTCCCAGGAAATAGAAGGCATATCCTTTACCCTGGCATAAGTTTCCGGACTTATTTCAAGACCCTTTTCATGGACTTCTTCCAGCATGCTCTCTATTCTTGCTTCACCAAATTTTCTTATGGCGGATCTGACAGCTTCTTTTCCCTTCTCCTCGCCTAATCTGTCTATCATTTCCTTAGCCATGAAATAATGGAGCTCAGCCATAAGTTTTGCCATTCTACCAACTGGTTCATCAGTACTTTTTATTTTACCCATGTTTTTACCTTCCTCTCTCCAGTTATATTGATAAAGTAAAATTTATCCGAATCTAAATCCGAGAACCGCTTTATTCAGATTTCTTAGCTACCTTTTCCATACTGGTTTTGCCGATTTCTACAGCATTGATCACAGTTCCCCTGAAACCTCCCTGTTCTAAAGTTCTGACACCTGCTATAGTGGATCCGCCCGGAGAACAGACTCTGTCTTTCAGTGCACCAGGATGTTCGTGGGTTTCAAGGACCATTTTAGCTGCTCCTAAAGCTGTTTGTGCCGCAAGTGTCTGGGCTATATCTCTTGGAAGTCCCAGCTCAACTCCTCCGTCGGCCATGGCTTCAATCAGCATGTAAATATATGCAGGGCCGCACCCGCTTATAGCCATTACGGAATCTATTAGATTTTCCTGTACCAGGAAAGTTATACCCAGTTCCTTAAAAATTTTAATTACCAGTTCGGTATGCCTTTGTTCAGCATTTTTCCCCGGTGCAATTCCTGCTGCTCCGGCATTGACTAACATTGGAGTATTTGGTATTATCCTAACCAGGGGAACCTCAGTTAGATATTTTTCAATAACGGAGGTATTCATACCTCCCACAATTGATATAACCAATTGTTTTTCTCCATTCCACCTGGATTTTTGAATATATCCTAAAACTTCTTTTAGTACCTGGGGTTTTATACTCAATATTACAATGTCACAATTGTCAACCAGGTAATCATAACCGGTACTTTTGTCACTGCTGGAATTGGTTACGCCAAAATTTTCTTTGAGATATTCCAGTCTGCTGTCCAAAATGTCCATAGCATAGATATCCTCAGGAGAAAAAAGTTTGGATTTAAGCAGTCCTCTAATTATGGCTTCTCCCATCTGTCCAGCTCCGATAAAACCGATTTTTTTATTCAATGTTCCCATATCTGTCCTCCTAAAATTTTATTATTTAATATTAATATTTGCACCTTAAATTTGATAATCTTCAGATAAAATAAAAACTCAAGGAAATCTTGAGCTAATCAAACAAAATATCCTCATCTTTCAGTTCTATACTGCAGGATTTAGCACCAATGTATTATTCACAAATACTGGTTGCCGGGCTTCAAAGGGCCAGTCCCTCCACCTCTCTTGATAAAGCAAGTATTTAATTGTAGTTATATTATTTTAAATTATACCGGCAAATAAATTTTTTGTCAACTTTCCAAAGTTGTATGCAAAATACATTTTTTGATACTTGACATAAGCTGATATTTTAATTAAAATTAATTAAAATAGAATTTTAAGTAAAAAATGCACTTTAAATTGGTCCTGTGAGGCCAGAAAGGAATGTATTATTTTGGATAGCTTTTTTTATGTGTTTAAAAAAGTGAACATTTTTAGAAATTCTGGCAATAGAAAAATTATTTTATAGATAATTTTTTTCATTGCCTTTTTATTTTTTAAAGTTGGTTGAGTGTATTTTTGCTTGTAAAAATACAGGAGGTAATTTATGAAAGCAAAACTTATACTGGAAAATGGAAGTGTCTTTCAGGGTGAAGCCTTTGGATATCTCAAGGACAGCATAGGCGAGGTGGTATTTAATACTGGAATGACAGGATATGGAGAGATATTGACGGATCCTTCTTATTATGGACAGATAGTGACGATGACCTACACTCTTATAGGAAATTATGGAGTTGATTTGAGTGATCTGGAATCAACTTCGCCAAAAGTAAAGGGACTTATTGTAAGGGAGATATGTCATTACTCCAGTAATTTTAAATCGGAAATGGAACTTGACGACTATCTTAAGATAAATAAAGTGACAGGTCTTTCAGGAATTGACACCAGGGCACTTACAAAATCACTTAGAACAAAGGGCACTATGAAGGGAATCATAACCGTGGAGAACCTGGATTTTTCCACTGTAAAAAGTACGATTGAATCCTTTTCCAATAAAAATGCGGTATCTCAAGTGACTGCAGAAAATGAATACACGGTGGGAAATGGTGCAAAGAATATAGCGGTTTTGGATTTTGGCATCAAAAAGAGCATGATAAAGGCATTTTTGGATCGGAAGTGTACTGTTACGGTATTTCCGGCAGCTGCCAGGGCGGAAGATGTTCTTGAAATTGATCCGGATTTGATATTTCTATCGAATGGACCTGGAGATCCTGCAGATTTGAATTTTGAAATAGAGAATATAAAAAAGCTCATAGGTAAGAAGCCAATTGTAGGCATATGCCTTGGGCATCAGCTTTTGGCACTGGCTCTTGGAGGAACTACGGCAAAACTTAAATTCGGCCACAGGGGGTGCAATCACCCTGTAAAAGATCTTACAGAGGGCAGAGTCAGAATAACCTCCCAGAACCATGGATATTATGTAAATAAACTGCCTGAGAACATGGAGGTAACCCATATAAGTTTAAATGACGGAACTATAGAGGGAATGAGACATAAGTCACTGCCGATATTTTCAATACAGTTCCATCCAGAAGCATGTCCCGGGCCGGAAGACAACAGCTGTATATTTGATGAGTTTATGAAATATGCACTTTAATCAATTGGCAGTTAGAAGTGAAAGATGAATAGTTGATGAAGATTTTCGCCGCCGGCCGAAAATCCATCAATAATTGTGAACTGTGCATTGTGAATTGTAGAAAGGAGCGGCATTATGCCTTTAAATAAAGATATTAAAAAAGTACTTGTAATAGGATCCGGTCCCATAATCATAGGGCAGGCGGCTGAATTTGACTATTCAGGAACCCAGGCCTGCGAATCCCTGAGAGAAGAGGGGGTTGAGGTGATACTTGTAAACAGCAATCCTGCCACTATAATGACTGATCGGGAAGTGGCGGACAAGGTTTATATAGAACCTCTCACGGTGGAATTTGTGGAAAAAATCATGGACAGAGAAAGACCTGACAGCCTTTTGGCCAGTATGGGAGGCCAGACAGCTCTGAACCTTGCATTGAAATTGCATGAGAGTGGAATACTTGAAAAATACAGTGTAAATATAATAGGGACTTCCATAGAATCCATAAAAAAAGGTGAGGACAGGGAATTATTTAAAGAGACAATGAACAGGATAGGTCAGCCTGTAGTTGAAAGTGAGATCATAAGGGATGTGAAAAGTGGAAAAGAATTTGCAGCTAAAATAGGATATCCCGTAATAGTCAGACCTGCCTATACCCTTGGCGGAACCGGCGGCGGAATAGCTTATACCGAAGAGGAACTTGAAACCGTACTCGAGTCGGGACTTGAGCTCAGTTCCATAGGTCAGGTACTCCTGGAGAAGAGCATAAAGGGATGGAAGGAAATAGAATATGAAGTAATGAGGGACAGTGCCGGCAATTGTATAACTGTGTGCAATATGGAAAACGTGGACCCTGTTGGAATTCACACAGGAGACAGCATAGTTGTAGCTCCGAGCCAGACGTTATCGGACAAGGAATACCAGATGCTGAGAACTGCCTCCATTGACATAATAAATGAAGTCAAGATAGAGGGCGGCTGTAATGTGCAGCTGGCCTTGAATCCGGACTCTCTCCAGTATGCAGTTATAGAAATAAACCCAAGGGTAAGTCGTTCCTCGGCTCTTGCCTCCAAAGCAACAGGTTATCCAATTGCAAAGGTGGCGGCTAAGATAGCTCTTGGCTACAACTTGGATGAGATAGAAAATGCTGTTACTAAAAAGACCTATGCCTGCTTTGAGCCTTCCCTGGACTATGTGGTGATAAAAATCCCCAAATGGCCCTTTGACAAATTTGAGAATGCTAAGAGAGAGCTCGGTACAAAAATGATGGCTACAGGCGAGGTAATGGCCATAGGAAGCAATTTTGAGGCTGCTTTTTTAAAGGGAATAAGATCCCTTGAAATTGGTGCTTATTCACTGGATTATAAAAAGTTTAGGGGTTTCACCATAGAGGAACTTAAAGATAGAATAAAGCGTCCTGATGATGAGAGAATATTTGCACTGGCGGAGCTCCTGAGGAGAAAATACAAAATAGAAAAACTGTCGGAGATCACCGGTATGGATAAATTTTTCATATACAAATTCAAATGGATAATAGACGAAGAGGAAAAATTAAAATCCAGCAGTATAGGTGAGCTGAACAAAGACTGGCTTAAAATGCTTAAAAGAAAGGGGTTTTCAGATAAGGGAATAGCAGACATGATGGGGATTTCTCCCGATGAAATATACAGGCTCAGGAGGATATGGAATATAACACCTTCCTATAAGATGGTGGATACTTGTGCAGGGGAGTTTGAAGCTCTTTCACCCTATTATTATTCCACTTACGAGGAATATGACGAGGTTCAGGTTTCATCCAATAAGAAAGTTGTGGTAATAGGTTCAGGACCTATAAGAATAGGTCAGGGCATAGAATTTGATTATGCCTCCGTGCACTGTATAAAGACACTCAAGAAACTTCACATAGAGACTATAATAATAAACAACAACCCTGAAACTGTAAGCACTGATTTTGACATTTCAGATAAACTTTATTTCGAACCTATAACCGAAGAGGATGTATTGAATATACTGGACAAAGAGAAACCCTACGGAGTGATACTTCAATTTGGCGGGGAAACTGCCATAAAACTGGCGGAATTTTTAAAGGAAAAGGAAATAGTTACTTTGGGCACGACTGCTGATCAGATAGACACGGCGGAAGACAGGGAGAAATTTGATGCACTTCTTCAAAAATTAAATATTAAAAGGCCCCGTGGAAAAGGTGTATGGTCTGTTGAAGAGGGAATTGAGGAGGCGAAGAGAGTTGAATTTCCTGTTCTGGTAAGACCTTCTTATGTACTTGGAGGACAGGGAATGGAGATAACTTATGATGAAAGCGAACTTGAGTTTTACCTTTCCATGGCTTTTAGAAAGGACAGGAAGAATCCCATATTGATAGACAAATATCTCATGGGCAGGGAGATAGAAGTAGATGCCATATGTGACGGCAGCGAGGTACTCCTGCCGGGAATCATGGAGCACCTGGAAAGAGCCGGAGTTCACTCTGGAGACAGCATAACCATGTATCCGAGCCAGAATATAAGTGATGAAATGAAGAAAAAGATACTGGACTGTACTGTGAAGCTGGCACTTGGCATAGGCATAAGGGGCATGATAAATATACAGTTTATAGAATACAATGGTGAGCTCTATGTGATAGAAGTAAATCCGAGGGCTTCAAGAACAGTTCCATATATAAGCAAGGTCAGCGGGATTCCCATAGTTGATATTGCCACCAGGGTGATGCTTGGTGAAAAGCTTCGGGATATGGAATATGGAGTGGGGATTTCAAAAGAGCCGCCTATAGTAGCTGTGAAAGTTCCTGTATTTTCCACACAGAAACTCCCCAATGTAGAAGTTTCCCTGGGACCTGAGATGAGATCCACCGGTGAGGTACTTGGAATTTCCAGCACTTTGTCTGGAGCGCTTTATAAGGGATTTGTAGCTGCAGGGATGTTTGCGTCCATGAAAAAAGGCGTCATACTTGCCACTATAGGTGATCACGATAAGAATGAATTTCTGCCTATAGCAGGGGAAATTGATAAAATGGGCATAAAATTCATGGCTACCAAAAACACGGCAAGATTGTTGAGAGATAATGGCATTGAAGTGGAAGAAGTCAGGAAGATGAAAGAAGAACATCCAAATATAATAGACGTCATAAAAAATGAACAGGTTGATATGGTAATAAATACGCCCACTAAGGGAAATGATTCCACAAGAGACGGATTTCATATAAGAAGGGCAGCAGTGGAAAGAAATATAGAAGTTATAACATCTATTGACACATTTAGAATTTTGGTTCAGATAAAAGGGGAAAAAGTGAATGAAAATGAACTCAAGGTATTTTGTAATTGCGGTATCAATTGAATTTTAAAATAAGTAGGAGGAGTCATATTATGAAGTCGGTAGAATTAAATAGGATAGAGAATATAAAAGAACTGGCAAAACAGAATTATCACGGTGTAGTGGAGTTGAGAAGGTATTTTCACATTCATCCTGAACTGAGCAAAAAAGAATTTAATACCCAGAAAAAAATCATTCAGATACTGGAAAATCTGGAGGAGCTTGAAATCAGAAAAGCAGGGGGAACCGGTGTTATTGCAGATTTAAAGGGCAAAAATCCTGGCAGAACTATAGCAATTCGTGCAGACATGGATGCACTGGCTATAAATGATGAATGCGGCAGGCCATATCAATCTCAAAATAAAGGTGCATGTCATGCCTGCGGTCACGATGGTCACATAGCCATGCTGCTGGGAGTGATAAAAATTTTATATGATACCCGTGACAGTATCAGTGGAAATATAAGATTCATATTTCAGCCCAGTGAGGAAGAAGTTGCGGATGGTTCAGGGGCGGCAGCCATTATAAAAGATGGTGGTCTGGAAAGTGTAGATGCCATTATAGGAGCCCACCTGTGGCAGCCTGTCAGAAGTGGAATTGTGGGAATTTCTGCCGGACCTATGATGGCAGCCAGTGATGAATTTGAAATAACAATCGAGGGAAAAGCAGGCCATGCTTCCATGCCCCAGCAGACAGTGGATTCCATATTGACTGCATCTGAAGTGGTAGTCGCCCTGAACACGATTGTGGGAAGAGATGTGGATCCAATGAAGCAGGCGGTTGTATCTGTAGGTGTCTTCAATTCAGGAAGTGTATACAATGCCATAGCAGGAAAGGCTATATTGAAGGGAACTATCAGGACTCTGGATGAAGAGGTGCGCAGACAGGTATTTATTCACATTAAAAAAATTGTGGAGCATATAAGTGAAATGACAGGAGCTCACTGCAATATCAAAAAGAATACCTGTACTTATGTAGTGGACAATGATCCCGAAGTTACAGCCATTGTTTTGAAAGCGGGAAAAGAAATGATAGATGGCAAAGCTCATCCCATAAATCCCTTTATGAGCAGTGAAGATTTTTCATATTATCTGCAGAAAATACCCGGCTGTTTCATCTTTGTGGGTGTGGGCAACCGTGAAAAGGGAATCATCTATCCACAGCATCATCCCAAGTATGATATAGATGAAAATGCCATGCTCTATGGTATGGAAGTTATAAGTAATGCAGTTTTGAAATTGCTGGAATAGGGTCTGACCCCCTGACAAAAAATGTCAGGGGGTCAGACCCCGTTCTTCGTTCTTGACATCAGAGATTAAAATGGTATAATAAATTTATATCTTATCAAGAGAGGTGGAGGGACTGGCCCTGCGAAGCCCAACAACCAGCATTACTATTTTATGTATGGTGTTAATTCCTGCAAGTTGATTTTTGGGAGATAAGAAAATGGTAATGAATTCAACAGCTATTTTTCTTATTTGAGAAATGGCTGTTTGTTTTTATATTCCAAATTAAAATTGAACAACAAAAAAGCAATTAACTGACTAGACAAACTAGAGGTTAAGTTTTATTTATGCGTAAATTTCTGTGTTTACATATTAAATTTACGTTAGGGGAACTTTGACTCTAGTTTTTTTGTTGCCTTTAATACTAACTAAATAGGAGGGATGACAAATGGCATCACATGTAATTGACATGATTATGCTGAAAAATAATTTTGGTACTTCAGAGATGAGGAAGATATGGTCTGATGAAAATCGACTTCAAAAACATTTAGATGTAGAAGCTGCCCTTGCGCAGGCAGAAGGTGAGCTTGGAATTATTCCCCGGGAAGCTGCGGATACAATTGCCGGGCATGCTGATGTTGGTATGTTTGATATTGAAGAGCTAGCACTGGAGATGCAAAGGGTCAAGCATTCATTGACACCTACCATTGGGGCCCTTCAGAAGCTGTGCGGGAAGAATGGTGAGTATGTCCATTATGGTGTGACTACTCAGGATGTCGTAGATACTGGAGCAATTTTGCAACTAAAGGAGGCAAATAAAATTATTGTCAGAGAATTAAAAGATATATGCAGAGAATTGATATCTCTGGCAAAAAAGTACAGGGACACACCCATGGTGGGAAGGACTCATGGAATGCAGGCACTGCCCACAACATTTGGATTTAAGCTGACTGTCGTGCTCAGTGAAATTGTTCGCCATCTTGAGAGATTAAAGCAGGCAGAGCCAAGGGTTTTTGTCGGGGTTATAGCTGGAGCAGTAGGTACTTATGCTTCTTTTGGAGATAAAGGTACAGAGGTGGAAAAGTTGACACTTGAAAAATTAGGGCTTAATGTACCGGAAATCTGCTGGCATTCGTCCCGTGACAGAATTTCGGAATATGCAGATATTATAGAATTGATAAGCGGGACCCTTGGCAAAGTTGGAAATGAATTTTATAATCTGATGCGTACAGAGATAAATGAAATTGAAGAACCTTTTTCTAAGGGGAAAATAGGATCTTCGACAATGCCCCAAAAGCGTAATCCAGCTGCCTTTGAAGGCCTTGCTAGTTTGACAAGACCTATATTTCACAGCGTTTCGCTGATTCATGAATCTTTGATTGTGGAACATGAGAGAGATGCCGTATCCTGGCGTGCCGAGTGGATTGCCCTGCCGGAAATCTGCATTTATATTTCTTCCCAATTGGCTGTTATGAAATCAGTTCTGAAAGGCCTGGTGGTAAAGCCCGAAAATATGCTGAAGAATTTAAACATCCAGGGAGGGTTGATATTATCCGAGAGAATATTGTTTGCCTTAGGGAAAAAACTTGGGAAACAGACAGCCCATCATCTTGTATACCGATTGGCCATGGATGCATTTGAAAACAAAAAACAATTTAGAGATGTGCTTATTGGCGATGAAAAAGTTATGTCCATACTTTCAGAACATGAAATTGACAAACTGCTCAACCCAAAAACCTATTTGGGATTGGCGCCGCAGAAGGTGGACCAGGTATTGTCCAATATTGAAAAATCCGGAATATTGTGATGTTCCTATAAATTGTGAAGGAAGGTAAAATGATGGAAAGTAAGATTCGTTTAGCAGTGCTGGAGGATGCGCCTGAACTCTTGACTTTAGTTTTAAAGGCATATGAACCAATACGGAAACTTGGAATTAATTTTGCCGCTGCTACAGCAGATATTGAGTTGGTTAGGCAGCACATAATAAACAACATGTGTTATGTAATGGAACAAAAAGGTAAATTAAAAGCTACCATAGCACTTCGCATGCCCTGGGGAATAAACCCCGGCCCCTGCGGCTTCCCTCATATAGGATGGTTTGCAGTAAATCCAGATATAACCAGGAAAAATGTCGGATCATCTTTATTAAAATGGGTTGAGGAAAGTGTAGTGAGGGATACATTGAAGTCACCTGCTGTTACGCTGGGAACTGCAGAAAACCATCCATGGCTTGTTGACATGTATGAGAGAAGGGGCTACAGGAAGATTGGAACTGCGGATCTTGGGAGGGGGCATATTACTGTATACTTGAGAAAAATTTTGATACCAGAGTTATTTGAGAAGTTGAAAAATAAATAGTCAATTTTTATATCCAATATTTTATAGATTTAGTCTAAAGTTTAGGAGGAAATTATCATGAAAAAATTGTCAATATTTATCGTCACTGCAATTCTATTGCTTGGATTGGTTGGATGCGGTAGTAAAACTGCAGGTAATTCATCTGAATCCGGGTCGAAAGTAATCAAAATAGGTACGACAGGTCAGAGCTATCCTAATTCCTATAAGGAAGGGGACAAACTGAAGGGTTTTGATGTGGAAGTTACGGAGGAAGTTGCCAAAAGGCTGGGTTATAAAGTTCAGTGGTCATTGTCTGATTTTACAGGAATAATGGGACAGCTTGAATCCGGTAAGATAGATTCAGTTGCCAATGCAGTAGCTGTTACAGATCAACGTAAGCAGAAATATTATTTTACAGATGCCTATTCTTATGCTGGAGCACAGATTGTCACAAATAAAAACAGCAGCATAAACAGTTTGGCAGATCTTAGAGGAAAATCCGTAGGAGGGGTGCTTGGGTCGAATAATACTAAGGATCTTGAAGAATATAACAATCAGAAAAAAGCTGGAATTATAGTTAAAACCTATGAGACTCGAGAGGGAGCAGAAAATGATGTATCCCAGAACCGTATACAGGGCTATATAAATTCAAAGCCTTTCTTGATAGCGGCAATAAAAAAGAAAAATCTGCCTTTAAAATTTGTAGGAGATCCAATAAAGTATGAGACCATAGCATATCCATTTGCCAAAACTCAAAAGGGCAAGGAATTTGTCCAGAAATTTAATACGGAAATAAAGAAAATGCATCAAGATGGAACCTTGAAAAAAATTTCTCAAAAGTATTTTAATAATGAGGATATTTCCGTTGAGATCAAGTGATTCTTAGGTTCAGATGGAGTTTGCTTATAAGGAATACTTTTCTCCACCTGAACCTTATTAACAGTATTCTTAGTGTCTTCAGCACTTAGAATACGTTATCCTTTAGGGGCAGAACTTATCCAGGCGCGTAGCAGTGCTTATCTCCCACTTTGAAAAGCTGGGAGTATTAGCCAATGGTAGCGGTCGGATAAAATAATTTATTACGGGAGCGTATTTATATGAGTAGCAATTTAATATATATAAAAGATTCCTTCGTATCCATAATAGAATATACACCGCTTGATGTATCCATAGCTGTAGCATCCATGTTCTTTGCTGTATTGCTGGGGTTGCTCATTGCATTGATAAGAAATAATAAAGTTCCTGTATTGTCAAGTATAGCCACACTGTATGTATTATTTTTTAGATCCATCCCCACTCTTGTTGAGTTGTTTTTGATTTATTATGGATTGCCGCAGTTAATTAAGAGCTTTAGTAGCATGGATGCATTTACCGCATCGATTATAGGATTGAGTTTAAAAGAAGCAGCTTATCTGGGAGAAATTTTCAGAGCAGCGCTGAATTCAGTGGATAAGGGACAGCTGGAAGCATGTCTAGGAGTGGGAATAAGCAAATTTAATGCCTACAGAAGGATAATATTACCCCAGGCGGCATTAAATGCACTGCCTGCTACCAGCAATACTTTTATAAGTCTGATAAAGGAAACCTCTCTGGTATTTACTTTAGGTGTTACGGAACTGTTTGCCCAGGGTAAAATACTGGCAGCAGCCTCCATGAACTTTTTTCAAACCTATCTTATTGTTGCAATCATATACTGCCTGCTGGTTGGTGTAGCTTCAGCTTTACTGCGGTTGTTGGAAAAGAAATTAAGTCGTCCATATTTAGTGTAGGAGGGTATCCGTAGTGATTAAGATAAAGAATCTTTATAAAAAATTCGATGATCTTGTGGCTTTAGATCATGTGGATTTTGAAGTCAATAATGGTGAAGTGGTTGCAATTATAGGGCCTTCAGGTTCTGGAAAGTCTACATTGCTCAGGTGTCTCAATTTACTTGAAAAACCCGATGATGGATTTATAGAAATAGGAGATGTTAAATTTGATGCTAAAAACTATAAAAGCAGGGATGTTAAATTATTGAGACAGCAGACAGCTATGGTTTTTCAGCATTACAATCTTTTTAAAAATAAAACCGTTTTGCAGAATGTTACAGAGGCTTTAATACTGAATAAAAAAATGAAAGTCAGAGAAGCTAATGAAGCTGCGTTGAAGCTGCTGGAAAAAGTTAATATTTCTGAAAAAGCAGATAAGTATCCTGTTACATTATCAGGAGGGCAGCAGCAGAGAGTGGCTATTGCAAGAGCTCTTGCTGTTAATCCCTATGCTATTTTACTCGATGAACCAACTTCGGCGCTTGATCCGGAGCTTGTCTCAGAAGTACTTGAAGTAATTAGGGCAATTGCCCATAAGGACACCACTATGATCATAGTTACACATGAAATGAAGTTTGCACGTGAAGTTGCCGATAAAGTCATATTTATGGTAAATGGAAATATTGTAGAGAGGGGAACATCAAAAGAAATATTTGATTCACCAAAAAATGACCGTACCAGGCAGTTCCTAAAACAAATATTAAGTGACAGAAAAGAAGGGGATAGTTGATGGCGGAGGAACATTTGGAAACTTTAACTTACAGATTTTCTGAGAAAATAGTCAATGCAGAGCCTTTAAATTGTGACAGAGCTGTAATAAATGCTAAATATGCCTTGATTGACTATCTGTCTGCAGCTTTTATGGGTGCAGGGGAGGATAGTGTAGATAAATTGCTTTCCCTTATAGAGGATGAAGGGGGCAGTGAAGATGTTCCTGTAATCGGGCGAAAAACTGAGGCATCCATGCTGCAGTCAGCCCTGGTCAATGGCTATTCTGGGCATATACTTGATTTTGATGACGTACATTCCGATGTGCGCGGTCATCCAAGTACGGTTATATTTCCAACTCTTATATCCCTGGCGGCAAATTATGATGTCAGTGGAAAAAGATTTATAGCTGCATATATTGTGGGATTGGAAGTTATGTGTAGATTGGGAAGAGCCGTAGGAAAATCTCATTATTTAAAGGGGTGGCACAATACAAGCACTTTGGGAACCATAGCAGCAGCTGCTGCAGGAGGATATTTGCTGAAGTTTAGTGTTGGTGAAATGGAAAAAGTTATTGGATTTGCTGCTACACAGTCCTTTGGCCTTAGAATTCAATTTGGTACGGAAACCAAGCCTCTTCATGCAGGCCTGGCCGCTCAGGCAGCGGTAAGGGCAGTAAAATTTGTACAATGTGGTATCAGTGGAACTTCATCGGTTTTAGACGGAAAAATTGGATTTTTTTCTGTATATGGCGAGGGGTGTGATTATGCAAAAAATATTTTGACAGAGAATTGGAATAGATCATGGGAAATAGTTGAACCTGGACTGTGGTTTAAAAAATACCCCTGTTGTTCGGCTTCCCACCATGCTATTGATGCTGCTCTGGAATTGTTTAATAAATACAGAATAAGTACTGAGGATATCGAAGAAGTTAAGATAATTTTTCCGCCAGATGGAGATTCTGCGCTGATTTATTCAAAGCCGGAAAATTGCAGGGAAGGGATGTTCAGTGCTGAGTATGTTGTGGCTCTTGCCTTGAGTGGACAGCCTTTAAGCAGAGACAAATTTAAAAGTTCCAATATACCTGAAGATATCAGAAAATTAATGGCAAAGACACGGAGGTATCATGATTCATCCATTGATATTGCAAAGGATTCAGTTCCCTATGGAAGGTTTACGATAGTCCAGCTGACAACTGAAGATAAAAGGATATACGAAGCCCGTGTTGACTGTCCCAGAGGTGCTCCCGGCAATGGCCTTTCTCTAGATGAATTAAAGAATAAACTGAGGAATTCCCCCGTATCAAAGAGTGCAGCCGATAAAATTATAGAGGTGATATTGAAACTGGATACAGGAGAAGATCTAAATAGGCTGCTGAAGTTGTTTTAAGGGGTCAGACCCCCTGACAAAAAATGTCAGGGGGTCTGACCCCTTAAAATCACCTTGAATGTGGATCCCTCACCAAGTGTACTTGATACACTTATATCACCCTTGTGTTCTTCAACTATGGATTTGGCGATTGAAAGCCCCAGACCGAAATTTCCGTTATTTCCTGATCTGACTTTATCCACTTTATAGAATCTGTCAAATATTTTATCTATGTGTTCAGGGGCTATGCCTTCCCCTCTGTCCTGAACTGTTATCTGAATTCGGCCTTTAACTCTGCCCAGACTTATTTCAATGGATTTTCCAGCAGGTGTATGTTTTATGGCGTTGTGGATCAAAATCGCCATGAGCTGTTTTATGCGTCCCTCATTTCCTAAGAAATTTATCCCAGGTTCTATGTTGGATGTCATGAGTATTTCATGTTTTATCGCAGAAGCCTCGAAGGGAACAATTGCCTTGGTAACTGCGCCGCTGAGATCAAAATTGGAAAAAGTTAATGCCTTCTGGTGGGAATCGGCTCTGGCGAGGTACAGCAGATCCTCTATGAGTTTAGTCATTCTTCCCGCCTCCAGTTTGATATTTCCAAGCCACTTGCCCTGGCTCTCTACGGTGTCACTGCGGTTGCCGAGGACTATATCCAGGTTCGTAGTTATAACTGCCAGTGGTGTGCGCAGTTCATGGGATGCATCTGCTACAAAGGCCTGCTGTTTTTCCCAGGCACTTATGATTGGCTTTAGGGATATGTTGGCAAGAAACAGGCTTATGATAAATACCAGTATGAGGCTTATTATACAGATCATGACTGATATCATTATTAGCCGGTGTAGTATTTCGTTGTCGGAGGATCTGTCCATAAAGACTATTATGAAGCCATATTCTTTTGGAACTTTCAGATATCTTAGATTGTAGTTCTTATAGCTTATGCTGCCACTTGAATCACTGCTTTTAAAGATATTCGACAGTATGGCTTCATAGGAATTTTTATTGAGATTTGAGTTCTGAGATATTTCAATTATATTTCCACTGCTGTCCGTCTTCACAAAAAAACTTTCCATGGGGTTCATATTTCTGCTGTGAGGCTCAAGAGGAGGTATTTTATCCATTTCAGCTGTTTTAAGCATCTTTGTAAAGGATGAATGTGTGAAGCTCTTGTCCATCAGTATATATATTCCCGAAAATATAGTTATGAGTACCAGACTTGTAAGTATTAAATTAATTAAAACCAGTTCTATCTTCAATTTTTTAAACATGATCAAACCTCTTTCAGGCAGTACCCCATACCTCTTATTGTCTCAATTTTTACACTGCAGTTAATTTCCCTCAATTTTTTCCTCAAGTAGGAAAAATATACTTCTATATTGTTGTTCATCTCCACATTGGAATCAATGCCCCATACTCTGTCCAGTATTTGATCCTTTGTAATCACCTGGTTTTTATTTCGTGCCAGAAGTTCCAGAAGCTGGGATTCCTTTGCAGTGAGTTTCATTCTATTTCCATTGCATTCAATTTCACCTTTCATTGGATCGAAAATCAGGGAAGATAATTTTATATTGCCGTCCTGTATGAAATCCACGTGCCTTCTTCCAAGAGCCCTTATCCTGGCTAAAAGCTCTTCTGTAGAAAAAGGCTTTATCAGATAGTCATCTGCACCGTTGTCAAGGCCTTCCACTCTGTTGGAGATGGAATCCATGGCGGTTAGTATTATAACCGGAGTTTGAATTTTATTTTTTCTGATGTCTTTCAGTACATCTATGCCGTTTTTCCCGGGAAGCATTCTGTCAAGTATTATCACATCATATATTTGGGTTTCAGCCAATTCCTCCCCTTCGATTCCATCATAGGCCGCGTCTACACTGTAGTTGTTTTTTTTGAGAATATACACCAGGGCATCTGAAAGCATGACCTCGTCTTCAATTAAAAGCAATCTCATAATTTCACCTCTTTATAGTATGATTATACGATATGGCTTTCAAATTTTAAAGATGTATAGTTTGTTCAATTATTGATATTCAAATTTAATTTACATTTATTGTTGCTTTTTTAAGACTTTTTTAAGGTTAAAACTACAGAATTATAATAGATCAAATTCCTAGAAAACTGAGGTGAATAAAATGCAGCAAGATACTGTTTATTCTGTGGTGGTGCCCCTGTATAACGAGGAATTGGTGATAGATGAAAGTTATAAAAGACTTAAAAAAATTATGGATACCACCTCGGAGGGTTATGAAATCATATTTGTAAATGATGGAAGTCGGGATAGGACTCGTGAAAAGACGGAAAAAATATGCAGTACAGATAAGAATATAAAACTTGTTAACTTTTCCAGGAACTTTGGGCATCAGCCGGCTATAACTGCAGGTATGAGAGTTTCAGAAGGAGAGGCGGTTATTGTAATAGATGCTGATCTCCAGGATCCACCTGAGGTCATACCTGAGATGATTGAAAAGTGGAAACAGGGATATGATGTTGTGTATGGAAAGAGGGCTAAAAGAGAAGGTGAATCTTTTTTTAAAAAACTTACAGCAGGAGTTTTTTACAGGCTTTTAAAGAGCATGACCAGTATTGACATTCCCGTGGATACCGGAGATTTCAGGCTTATAGACAGGAAAGTATGTGATGTTTTAAATTCCCTGCCTGAAAAAAACAGATATGTAAGGGGACTTGTCAGCTGGATTGGATACAGGCAGACCTACGTGGAGTTTATAAGACAGGAAAGATTTGCAGGAGATACCAAGTATCCTCTTAAAAAGATGTTCAAACTGGCCTTTGACGGTATAACTTCTTTTTCCTACAAGCCCCTTGTAATGTCAGGCTATTTGGGGGGAATATCGTTTTTTATAGGGATAATCATGCTTATAATGGGCCTTATAAATTCTGCAGCTAAGGGCTTGGAGCTGATAAATTTTCAATTTCTAATATCCGTTGATCTGATTATGTTTGGAATTGTACTATTTTGTATAGGTATAATAGGCCAGTATATAGGACGTATTTTTGATGAATGCAGGGGAAGACCCAATTATATTATTGAAAACATAGTAAATAAAAGAGGTGAGTAGAAAAATATGAATCAGCTGATCAAAACCATGGATTCTATTTTCAATGGAAGACTTAAATTATTGAGCCGATTTTCTACCACCGGTGTGTTGAATACCATAATAGATTTTCTGGTATTTACCCTGTGTCAGAGTGTAGTTGGGTTATATTACACTGTAAGCCAGATCATAGGCTACAGCTGTGGGGTGATAAATAGTTTTGTATTCAATAAGAAATGGACTTTTCAATACGATAATCCGGATAAAAATATTGTCCGCGAAGTAATACAATTTGTTCTGGTAAATGTGTTATCTCTTTTTGTAACAGTTGTGCTTATGAAATTTTTGATAGACAGTTTTAATTTTAATGTATATGTATCAAAGGTAGTTATAACGCTTGCAGCCCAGGTGGTAAATTTTGTGTCATATAAATTATGGGTGTTTAATTGAGGAGTGAAATTATGAAAAAGATAGAATTTACAAAAGAAAAACTTGCCTTATTTGCAGTAATGGCCGTATCTGCAGTATTGAATTTTGCAAATTTAGGTGTGGAAGGATACGGAAATGAATACTATGCAGCAGGTGTAAAAAGTATGCTCGTAAATTTCAAGAATTTCTTTTTTGTGGCCTCTGATCCAGGGGGATTTGTATCTATTGACAAACCTCCCCTGGGTTTTTGGATACAGACTTTATCTGCCAAGATATTTGGGTTCAGTGGATGGAGCATACTGCTTCCACAGGCTCTGGCAGGAGTAATATCCGTTGGGATTTTGTATTATATGGTTAAGAGATCTTTTGGAAAAGCTGCAGCCTTTATTTCTGCGCTGTGTCTTGCAATAACCCCTGTTTTTGTAGCAACCAGCAGGAATAACACTGTGGACAATCTTTTGGTGATGACGCTGCTTCTTGCCTGCATGTTTTTATCCAGAGCGGCAGAAAAAGGCAGATTTAAGTATCTTCTTATAAGTCTTGTCCTTGTAGGTGTGGGGTTCAACATAAAGATGCTCCAGGCCTATATGGTTATTCCTGCCCTGTATATTACTTATCTGATCTCTGCTGCCGCACCTTTGAAAAAGAGGTTAAAGCATCTTGTCATAAGTACTGTTGTACTTGCTGTAGTATCTTTTTCCTGGGCAGTTGTTGTGGATCTGGTTCCTGCTCAGAACAGGCCTTTTGTAGGCAGCAGTACTAATAACACCGTTATGGAGCTTATATTTGGACACAATGGACTTGAGAGGCTGAGCAGCAGCAGTGGAGGTATGGGCGGCGGACCTGGCGGAAACAGACAGGGAGGAAATATGGCTTACTTTCAGAGAAACAGAAATTCTTCAGATACGCAGAATGTGACCTCAGGAGCAAATGGAAGCGGCCAGGGCGGTGGAATGATGCAGGCACCGGGTGGATTCCCTGGAGGCTCCGGAGGCAGCTCTCAGGGCAGCAGCCAGCAAAATGGCAGTTCTCAGGGAGGCAGCTCCCAGAAAAATGGGGTGAATCCGGCACAGATGCCCCAGGGAGCAGGGCAGAATGGGGAAGGAATGCAGCAAAGACGGGGAAATGGCGGACCCGGCGGAAATGGTGGGCTTTCAGGAAATTTTGGCGGTCAGACTGAGGCTGGTATTACAAGATTGTTCTCCAAAAATGTGCTGTCCGATCAGATAGTGTGGTTCCTGCCTTTGTCCATATTGGGATTTATTGCAGCGGCAATAGTGGAAAAGCTGAGATTTCCTTTTGATAATAGAAGAAAATTGGATTTGGCATTGTGGATGCTGTGGCTTTTACCGGAATTCATATACTTCAGCTATACTAAAGGACTGTTTCACCAGTACTATCTGACAATGATGGCACCTCCTGCTGCAGCCTTGTCCGGCATAGGTCTTGTTTCTATGTGGAAGCTGTATAGGCAGGAAGGCGGAATAAAGGCGTGGCTGCTGCCGATATCCTTTATTGTAGAGGGAGCACTTCATCTGATGATGTTATCCTATTTCTATTCTTCCATACCTGCGGCAGCTAAAGGCATGATAATAGCTGCAGCTGTATTGAGCTTTGCATCCTCTGTGCTTCTTGTAATTTACAGGATAATAAAGAAGCATGATTTGAATCTTGGAAGAAATATAAATTTTGCAAAAGTACTTGCCAGCCTTGCTTTTGTAGGAATACTTGTAACACCTTTTCTGGGATCTGCAGCTGCTGTAACCCATGGCGTAAACGGGAGCATGCCTGCTGCCGGATTGGAGCTCTTGTCGAACACCGGATCCGGAAATTTCAGAATGGGGACTGCGGGAGGAAATAACAGCAGATATTCTAGTGAAAATAAAAAATTGATAGAATTCCTTGACAGCCATGTTAAAAATGAAAGATATGCTCTTGTGGCGTCCAGTTCCAACGCTGCTGCTGGCATGATAATCGAGAGCGGTAAAAGTATAATGCCTCTGGGAGGGTTCTCGGGCTCTGACAAAATACTTTCTTTGAATCAGTTCAAAGAGCTGGTGAAAAAGGGCGAAATAAGATATGTACTCACAGGTGGAATGGGAAGGGACTCACAGGATATAATGAGCTGGGTTCAGAAAAACGGCAAACTTGTTCCAGAAAGCCAATGGAAAAATACCACATCTACCGATACAAATGAAACCGGTGAAGCCAGGGAAGACAGCAGCGCAGAAAATGAGAATTTGGGAAAGAATGGATTTGGAGGAATGGAAATGAATTCCCAGCAGTTATATGATTTGAAAGGTACTGTAAAATAGTTTGTGTATATTAGTTGAATCTTTCTATAATAATGTTATAATTAAGTAAAATTTGATAATAAGTACGGGTTTGATATGATTGATTAAAAGGGAATCAGGTGAAAGTCCTGAGCTATCCTGTAGCTGTATTAGATGAATCTAATTTATATGAGCCACTTGGAAACTGGGAAGGCGTATTTTAGATGATGAATCTTAAGTCAGAAGACCTGCCTGTGCTTTGCACCTTTAACTCTACAGGCGATAGGGGGGGCTGTATATTAATGAGTTACTTTTACGGTAATGTGTAATTATATCTGATTGTAAATGATCCTTTTGCCAGCTTGGTTGAAAGGATCATTTTTATAAATGGAGGTGATAAAAATTATACAACTTATTGGAGTGAAAAGTGAATGTGATATTGAAATAAGGCAGAAGTTTTCCATTATACCGGCAAGGCTTGTAGACAAATTGAGGGACATATATGATGTTACAGGAAATGTGCTGATTTTAAGTACCTGTAACAGAACGGAGATATACGTGAACTCTGATTTACAGAGGGAAGATCTGATCTGTGCTGTATTTGATCGCCTGGGATGGGATAGAGAGCTTGAGAACTATATATTCTATGTAGAGGATAAAAATGCAATCAGACATCTCATGGAGGTGAGCTGTGGTTTTCATTCCAAAATTTTGGGCGAGGATCAGATATTGGGACAAATTAAAACCGCCTATGGTGCTGCTCTTAAAACTGGAACCATTAGAGGACAGCTTCAGAGGCTGTTCCAGAGTGCTGTAACCTGCGGCAAAAAATTTAAAAACACCTGTGAAATATATAAGATACCCGTATCGGTTCCTTCCATAGTGGTGAGAGAATCAGAAAAGAGAAAGATGAAAAAATATATGCTGCTGGGTTTTGGCGAAATAGGACAGCTTGTTCTTAAATATTTGAATTCTTTGAGTACGGAAATTGTATACGTGGCAGTTAGAAATCTGGATAAAGTGGACAAACTATATAAAAAATGCAGCTGGGTTAGATTTATAACTTTTGACCGGAGAAAGGACTATTATAAAGATGTGGACTGCATAATAAGCTGTACGTCTGCACCTCATACCGTAATTTCAAAGGATGAACTTCCTGATAAAAAATTGCTTATATTTGATCTGGCAGTGCCAAGGGATGTAGACAGGGATGTAATGACATTTTCAAATGTTGAGTTGTATGATATAGACCGTATAAGTGCTATTGATCAGAAAAATAAAATCATGAGAAAAGAAAAAATGGAAAAGTGCAGGAATATTATAGATGAGCACATAGATGAGTTTTTGAAGTGGCGGTCCCTGGATGAGATTTCTCCTGAAATACAGAAAATAAAGGAATTTGGCAGCCGGATATGTGAAAAGAGGATAAAGACCTTCAAAAATAAAAGATATACCAAGGACAATGAAAAACTTGTACAAACTATGATAGAGAGCACCGCCAAGGTGTATATAAATAGGGCCATAAAGGTTTTAAAAGAGGGAAAACTTGAGGGCAGGGAAAAAGAATACATGAAACTTATAAATAAAATATTTTGTCAATGAGGAGGCAAATGAAAATGAGAAACGATGATATATTCAACGAGTCCAAATTATATATGCCCGGGGGAGTCAATAGTCCGGTGAGGGCCTTTAAGGATGTGCCGATGAATCCGCCTGTGATAAAAAGCGGCAGTGGGGCTTACATATACGATGAAGACGGAAATAAGTATATAGACTTTGTCTGTTCCTGGGGACCCATGATACTGGGTCATTGTGATGAAGATGTGGTGAAGGCCATAAAAGATACCAGTGAAAGGGCCATATCTTTTGGTGCCACTACAGAACTTGAACTTCAGCTTGCAAAATATATATGCACTACTGTGGATAATGTGGAAATGCTTAGAATGGTCAATTCCGGAACAGAGGCTACTATGAGTGCCGTGAAGCTTGCCAGGGGATATACGGGAAGAAATAAAATAATAAAGTTTGCCGGCTGCTATCATGGACATTTTGACGATTTTCTGGTGGAAGCAGGTTCTGGAGTTATGACGGAGGGTATTCCGGGAAGTGCAGGTGTGCCTGAGGACAGTATAAAAAATACTCTGGTAGCCCAGTACAATGATATTTCAAGTGTAGAAGATATTTTTAAGCAGCAGGGCAGTGACATAGCTGCAGTTATAGTGGAACCTGTGGCAGGCAACATGGGTGTGATTCCAGGGGATGAGAATTTTTTGAAATCACTTAGAGCACTGTGTGATGAAAATGGGGCTCTTCTCATATTTGATGAAGTGATGAGTGGATTTAGGGTTGCCTATAAGGGTGCCCAGAGCATCTATAAAATAAAACCTGATCTTACAACTATGGCTAAGATCATAGGAGGGGGTCTTCCCTGTGGAGCCTACGGCGGAAGAAAAGATATAATGGAAAAGCTTTCGCCTCTTGGACCTGTGTATCAGGCAGGTACCATGTCTGGAAATCCCCTTGTAATGGCTGCGGGAATTACAACGCTGAGAAAGCTTCATGATCATCCTGAGTACTATGTACATCTCGAAAAATTGGGAAAGAAATTGGAAGATGGAGTGAAAAATATAGCTGAGCAGAAAAAACTGCCTGTAGTGATAAACAGGTGCGGTGCCATGTTTGCACTGTTTTTCACAGAGGATTCCAAAGTGAAAAATTACAGCGATGCCAAAAAATGTGATACAGGTATTTTTGCGAAATACTTCACCCATATGATAAAAAAGGGCATTTATGTTGCACCTTCACAATTTGAAGCTGTATTTTTGAATGTAAAACACACTGAAGAAGATGTTGACAGATTCCTGCAGGCATTTAATTCCTTTGAAATTTAAAATTGCATGTCTGCGTTGTCAAAGTGCAAATACCGGAAGTCCACTAAATTCGGCATTTGCACTTTAATACAGTAGGTTTATTTTTTTATATGTCTTTTTCTTCTATGTCTTTCAGGTAGTCAATTAGATCTTCTCTCAAATCCTGTCTCTTTAGGGCATAGTATATGTTTGCTTCCAAAAATCCCAGTTTATCTCCGGCATCATATCTTCTGCCTTTAAAATTGTAGGCATACATGGGTTCTATTTTTGCAAGAGCTCTTAAAGCATCTGTCAGTTGTATTTCCCCGTTTTTATCCGGTATTGTCCTTTCTAGGATTTCAAATATTTTAGGAGTTGTTATATACCTCCCTAAAATTGCCATATTTGAGGGGGCTTCTTTGGCATCAGGTTTTTCTACCAGACTTTTTACTCTGTAAATTTTGTCACCTATTTTTGTCCCGTCTACGATGCCATACTTTGAAACTGCACTCTTTTTTACCGGCTGAACTCCTAAAATTGATCCTCTGTGCTTCTCGTAGCAGTCTATCAATTGCCTGAGGCAGGGTATTCTGTTGTCAACTATGTCATCTCCTAACATGACCGCAAAGGGTTCATCCTGTATAAAATTCTTAGCCAGACTTACGGCATGTCCTAGTCCTTTGGGTTCTCTCTGCCTTATATAATATATATCCACCATATTTGATATGTTTTGGACCAGCTTCAGCAAATCTGTCTTGTTGTTTTTCTCAAGCTCATCTTCCAGCTCAACTGATTTATCAAAATGATCTTCGATGGATCTTTTATTTTTACCTGTAATTATCAAAATCTCTTCAATTCCAGAAGACACTGCTTCCTCAACTATGTACTGAATAGTTGGTTTGTCTACTATAGGAAGCATTTCCTTGGGCTGTGCCTTTGTAGCTGGTAAAAATCTTGTACCCAATCCTGCTGCAGGAATTACTGCTTTTTTAATGTCCATATGAATGTTTACTCCTTTCCATACCTTTATTGGTTTCTCCTATATCAATTCTTGCCTTTTAATCTTAAAAAGTTCTTAAAAAACTCCTATCAAATGTAAATTGAATTTGAACAATGCCATTTTGTTTACAATTTGCTCACTATTGCCGGAAGTTGCTTGTCCCTGTCCATGAGCACTTTTACGAGATAGAAGAACAAAAGCACATTTAGCAGAGATATTCCGTCGGTTATTATGCTGTGGGAGTTGGAATTCATGCGGTTTAATGTTCCGAAGAGTATATAGTATATGTTGCCGTAGATGGTTATGGTATACCCCATGAGCAGTGTGAGGAATCTTTTATCCTTCAAGTATATAAATGCCAAAATGCACAGTGCAGTAGCTGGAAACAGATATCTTTCATGCATTCCTGTGGAAAAAGCAAAGACTCCAGAAATTTGAACAAGTGCACAGGAAAAGGCCAGGGTTCTGCTCTTCCGTCTGATATAAATTATCCAGGAAAGCACTGTAATTGTAATGATTGCGGCCAATCCCCAGATTTTATAACTGAATATTAGAAATGTATTTGAACTGTTTTCATAATTTGCTCCCATCAAGTTAAAGAAATTAAATCCGTTCACAGAAGCATAGGGGTATTCCGATATGGTATTTGAGTATAATTTAAAGATCCACATTATATTTTGGCTGGCGGAAAAGGGTATTATCACTGCTAGGGCAGTTATTCCGGCTGAAATTACCGATTTTATAAATATTTTCAAATCTTTTTTCCTTATGAGTTCAAAGAAAAGTACGGGAAGGAAGATGATTCCCTGGGGTTTCATAAGTACCGAGCTGGCAAAAAATACTGAAGAAAGTGCAGTTTTCCCTTCTGACAGCAGAAATAGTGAAAGTACAACGAGTAATGTAAAAAATGAATCCACCTGTCCCCACAGGGCCGAATCTATAAATACAGCCGGGCTGAAGATATAGAATATGCTTAGAAATACACTCATTTCTGCAGAAAGATATTTTTGAGCCAATTTGTATATTAGATAAGCTGTGGCCATATCCGCTATTATTGAGGGCAGCTTCAGGAGCAGAATATAATATGGGTTTAATGAACTTAAACTTGCTGCTTTGCCTATAAAAAACAGTACGTATATATAGAGTGGAGGGTAGTCGCTGGAACTGGAATTTATGTAAAATTGAGAAAAATTGTTTGCAGCAGAAGACGCCCAGCTTTCGAACAGCCTCACATCTCCTCCGTATCCCTCCATAAAAGTCGACAATGTGATCTTGAGGAACAGACCCGTAAAGAGCATCGAAAAAATAAGCATTTTGGTATTTACAGATTTTATCTTCATATTTTTCTGTATGAAATTGCGATATATTACGATACACAGTGCAAGAAATACTGCCAGGTATACGGTGAGAAGCGGTGCAAACTTGTTATTTGAAGAATTAAATCCATTCTTACCGGAGTTTATCGTATTGTTGTGGTTATTCTGAGTGTTTGCATTGCTGCCGGGCGGCGTTTGCTTCACACTGTGGTTCCAATTTTTATTTCCTGTCTGTCCATTTTGTCTATTAAATTGACTGAATTGTCCTGTCCTGTTTTGTGGATAGGAATTTGACTTGTAGTTTTTTACACTGTAGATGCATAGTAAAAATGATAATGACATTAAAAAAATTAGGATTATTTTCAATAGACTGTTTTTTGAAAAAATTTTTTTCATATATCTTGAAACTCCTTTCCTAAAATCTAGTATGGGAATATAATTATATATATCTTCTAGGATAAAGCTTAAAATAATCTTAAAAATAACCAGATGGTTGTTGATTCAGAGTGATAGGACTAGCTTTCTTTACAGACTTGGGGGTTGGACAATTGGATAATTTAATATTTAGTTTTAACGTGATAATGCCTATATTTATTGTAATTGCACTGGGATATTTCATAAAAGAAGTAGGACTTATAGATGACAGGTTTATAAATACTGCTGTCAAATTTAATTTTAGAGTTGGATTGTCCACACTGCTTTTTGAAAATATATATGTCTCCAAATTGAGCGATATAGCCAACACTAAACTCATGATATTTGTATTTTTATGTATATTCGGTTCAGTATTGGTACTTTGGCTTATTGTACCGTTGTTTATTAAGGACAGGAAAAGGGCTTCTGCTGTGATACATACTATATATAGGAGCAATTTTGTGCTCCTTGGAGTTCCCATGGGAATGTACATGCTTGGAAAATCCCATATGGGACCTATTTCTCTTTTGCTGCCCATAGTCATTCCCACCTATAATTTTTTTGCGGTGCTGGTACTTGCGGCTTTTGACGAAAGAGGTGACAAAAGCGGTATAGGAAGTAAAATAAAGTATACTCTTGTGGGAATAGTGAAAAACCCGCTTATCATAGCATCGTTTCTGGGCATAGTCTTTCAGCTGTTTTCCATAAAACTGCCTTTGTTTATGGAAAGGGCTGTTTCCGATGTTGCTTCCCTTGGTACTCCTCTGGCCCTTATAACACTAGGTGCCCAGCTGGAATTTAAGAGTGTAAAGGAAAATTTGAAATACTCCATAACAGCTTCTGTGGGGAGGCTCATAGTAGTTCCCTGTATAGTTGTCACATTGGCGTTTTTAATGGGATTTAGAAAATATGATCTAGGTGCCATATTTATATTGTTTTCTTCACCTTCTGCTATTTCCTGTTATGTAATGGCTGAGGAAATGAATTCTGATTACAAGCTCACGGGAGATGTTGTGATCTTGACCACTTTTTTCTCAATGTTTACTATATTTATAGGCATATATCTGCTTAAAAGCCTGTCTCTTTTGTAGAATTTGAATAATTTTCCCTCGGTATGATATAATTTATGGTAAGTATGAGTAGGAGGAGAAACCTTATGGAAAAAATTGCACTTTTGACAGATTCTGCTTGTGACATAGATGATGAAACCATAAAAAAGTACAGCATAGAAATATTGCCTTTTAGGATTATATATAAGGATAGGGAATATATAGATAAAGTTGAGATCACTCCAAAAGAAGTATATGACAGCATGAAATATGAAATTCCAAAATCTTCTCTACCTTCAATAGACGATATGGAAAGTGTTTTTGACAGGCTGGAAAGGGAAAACTATACTCATGTGGTAGCTGTTACGATTTCCAGCGGACTTTCAGGTACATATAATGCTTTGAAAATGGTAAGCAAAAAACATAATAAACTGTCATCGTATGTTTATGATTCCAAATCCACTTCCCTGGGAGAGGGTATAGTTTTAAAAGAGTGTGGAAGGCTTTTGGATCAGGGCAGAAGTTTTAGTGAAATTGTAAACTGTATACCTGGGATAAAGAAGAGGATGCACTTTTTTTTCGTATTCGGCACTCTGGAGTATGCCAGAAAAGGAGGGCGTATAGGGAGACTGTCGGGTACAATAGGTGAGATTTTGGATATAAAGCCAATAGTGTACTTTGACGATGATCAGGGCATATGTTTTACCCGTCATAAGGTGAGGGGAAGGAAGAGATCTTTAAGTAAAATGATAGACATAGGTAATGATTTTTTAGCTAAATCCCCCTGTGACGTATATGTAGTTCACGGCAATGCCAGAGAAGAAGCCGAAAATATTTATAACAGGATTTCTGGACTTCCCAACGTGGAAAATATATACATGATAGGTCAGATAAGCCCTATAGTAGGTGTGTATTCAGGACCGGGAACTGTCGGTGTATGCTATGTAGAACGAAATGGGGAAAATCAGGTATATTGACAGGACATATCTAAATGATTATAATTAATAGCATAATTTAATATAAATCTTGAACTTATCAAGAGAGGTGGAGGGAACAGGCCCTTTGAAACCCGGCAACCAGTACGTTGTTGTATATTGGTGCTAAGTCCTGCAGCGGAAGCTGAAAGATGAGAATATATTTTGCGATTTTAAGTCTGAGGTATATCCCCAGACTTTTACTTTATTCTCAGATGTTATTTGATGTATTGATAATTTGAAAGGATGTGGCTGTAGTGCCTGAATTGAGCAGAAAATTAATTAATTTTACCGATTCTGTTATAAGAAGAATGACGAGAATATCGAACAAATATGGAGCAATTAATTTGTCTCAGGGTTTTCCTGATTTTGATCCTCCTAAGGAGATAGAGGAAGCACTTAGAACAGCAGCAGTCAAGGGACCTCATCAGTATGCCATCACCTGGGGCGCACAGAATTTGAGAGAAGCTCTTGCAGAAAAACAGTCCAGATTCATGGGACTTGACATAGATCCGGATACCCAGATTGTAATTACCTGCGGCAGTACTGAGGCTATGATGGCTTCTGTCATGACTGTCTGTGATCCGGGAGATAAGGTAATAGTATTCTCGCCTTTTTATGAAAATTATGCTGCAGATGCCATATTGAGCGGAGCTGAGCCAATATATGTTTCTCTTTATCCGCCTGATTTTTCTTTCAACAAGACTGAACTTGAAAATGCCTTTAAGCAAAGGCCGAAGGCCCTTATACTCTGTAACCCGTCAAATCCTTCAGGAAAGGTGTTTACACTTGAGGAATTGAAATTCATAGCCCGTCTAGCAGAAAAATATGATTCTTTCGTAATAACGGATGAAGTGTACGAGCATATTGTAATGGATCCCCATAAACATGTCTATTTTGCTTCACTTCCGGGAATGTTTGACAGAACCTTGAGCTGCAGCTCCTTTTCCAAGACTTATTCCATAACCGGGTGGAGAATAGGCTATGTTATAGGTGACGAGAGGGTAATAGAAAATGTGCGAAAAGTACATGATTTTCTTACGGTGGGGGCGGCGGCACCGCTTCAGGAAGCAGTTGTGGCCGGGCTTAAACTGCCTATGGAGTACTATGACTGGCTGAAGAATTTATATACGAAAAAGAGAGATTTGTTTCTCAAGGGATTGAGCGAGGCAGGACTTAAATATGTGAAGCCCCAGGGAGCTTATTATGTGCTCATAGATGTTTCGGAATTTAATGTAAAAAATGATTTGAAATTTTGTGAGTGGCTGGCAAAAGAAGTTGGAATAGGGGCGGTTCCTGGGTCAAGCTTCTTTAAAGAAGATGTGAATTATCTGATAAGGCTTCATTTTGCAAAGAAGGATGACACACTTTTAAAGTCCATTGAAAAGCTGAAAACCCTGAGGGAAAAAGCCAGATTTTATAAAGAGTAGTCCAGGTTATCCCCGTGAGTAATAAACAGAGTTCAGGGCTTAAATATCAGACCTCACCATCTGATATTTATGCTTTGAACTTTATTTTTGCCAATTGTTAATTGTGCACTGTGAACTGTCAACTGTCAATTGTTCATTGTCAATTGTCAATTGAATAAATGTTGCAATTTTATTCTATTTGTTATATATTATATATAACAAATAGAATAGGAGGGTAGTTATGATAATTAAAATTGATTTTGAATCTGAAATGCCCATCTATGAACAGCTTAAAAGGAGTATTATAGAGGGAATAGCAGCTGGAGATCTGAAGCCGGGTGAAAGCCTGCCTTCTGTAAGACAGATGGCGGAGGATATAGGGATAAATTTGCACACTGTGAATAAAGCTTATAATATATTGAAATCTGATGGATACTTGAATATAGACAGAAGAACAGGAGCTGTTATAAATGAAAACTATCCTAAAAATAGTGAGGAATTTAATGAAAAGCTGGTGAGGGAATTGACCTATCTGCTGGCAGAAGCCTATTTGAGGGATGATAAATTGGAAGATATATTGAAATTATGTTCCGGTATATATCAAAAATACGATTTGCAAAATAAATAAAGGCAGGTGAATGTTAATGAAGGAAAATTTATTTTTATGTATATATTTGTGCTTTATATTTTTATTGATACTTGTCATCAACATGCTGACACCGAATTTTACCAGAAAGGAAATTGTATTTGGAGTAAGAATACCTGGAGATAAAATGGACAGTGCTGAAATCAAAGATATAAAAAGGCAGTTTATAAAAAATAATCTGATAATAGGGATTCCATTTATGCTGCTGTTTAGTTTTCTAAATTACAAATTCCTGAGTGCAGCTGTGATTTTGTTTACTGTTTTTGCCTTTGTCTTTATAGATTTTCTGGTATATATGATATCCAACAGGGCTGTTAAAGCTCTTAAATTGAAGAATTCCTGGTTTGAGGGAAAAAAGCAGGCTGTGGCAGTGGATGTAGGTTACTCCAGGGACAAGGGAAAAACTCTGGTATCGCCATGGTTTTTTCTGATTCCCGTATCAATAATTTTGATAAATATAATTTTGGGATATGCAAATTATGCACCTTTGCCCAATAGGGTGCCCACTCACTGGGATCTTTCAGGAAATATCAACGGTTATCAGACCAAATCCATATTTTTGATCTGGGAAATGCCTCTTACTGAAATGGCAGTGACTCTCATGCTTTTCATAGTGTATAAGATCATAGGCTGGTCAAAACAGCAGACAAATGTTTCAAACCCTGAAATTTCCGTGAAAAAAAACAGGAGATTCAGGAGAATATGGTCCATATACGCGGTGTTTTCTGCGGTAGCGGTGAATTTGATTTTGACTGTTGGAACCATTCAAATATTTGATATAATTGAAATTTCACACCTGTTTGTGCTCATCTTCACCATAGTCTTTGTCATATTTATAACTTTGATCAGCGTGGTGCTGTCTATAAAGATAGGACAGGGAGGAAGCAATATAGAAATAGGAAAACAGGACTTTGGGAAAATCGAATCTGAATTTACGGATAAAGATGATGATAATTTTTGGAAGCTGGCGAACACCATATATTACAACCCTGATGATCCATCCCTCTTTGTGGAAAAGAGGTTTGGCATAGGCTGGACAATAAATGCAGGGAGACCTGCAGGAATGGCCATATATATAGGTCTGATTGTATTTATAATAGCAGTTATAGGCTTTTCAATCTTTGCCCAAAATTAAAAACCGCCAATTGTGCACCATGAATTGTCAGTTGTGTGTTGTGCGCTGTCAATTGCCCATCGTGCATTTTGTGCTGTCAGTTGTGCATTGTGCACTGTTCATTGAATAAAACTACCAGGGACGGTTATGTTCTAGCCATCCCTGTTCTTCCCAATATTTTTTATCAACAGCATTGAAGGTAAATTTTTTCTGGACAAAGCGCATAGCGTAAAAGAGGGCCTTTACTTTTAGGCTGGGTTTTACCTTACCGCATCTGTGCAGGATTTTATCGGATAATTTTTTTACATCCCCATGAATTTTTACTTTTTTCTTTTCACTTACACCCTCCCAGTCTACGGCGGCAACTGCCCTGCCGTAGGTAAATATCTTACCTGTTCCCCAGAAGGTCAAGCTGTCCACAATATCTTTAATTGTAGATTTCATTCCGCCGCCGGCAGCCGTTGAAATAACTAAGGCCATTTTGGAGAACATTGTCTTATTAGGACGGTGTACCATCCACTGAAAGCCGAAATGATCCAGTAATGTCTTCATCTGCCCGCTCACGTGAAATACATATACGGGACTTGTAAGAATAATTAAATCTGCTTTTTCAATTGCCTCTCTTATTGGATTGACTTGATTATAATGAGGACATGCTTTTTCACCTATAGTAAAACATGAACTGCATCCGCGGCAAAAATTTGGCATATCTTTTGGCAGAAAAAATTCTGTAATTTCACTTGTCTCCGGTTGTAGTCTTTCTAAAAATAGCTGGCAAATACTATAAGTACTTCCTCGATGTTCTGTACCGTATATCACTGCAATTTTCATAAGATTCTCCTTGTTTTATATATTGATTGATCTCAAAAACTATAAAGTGAGTTTACCAATATTACAGTTTAATTGCAAGCATAATTGTAAATTGTGTATTGTGAATTGTGAATTGGCAATGGTTGTGTTAGAATATTTTATATAATTAATCAAATATAATTTAAAATTATTGAGGTAGGGGGTAAAATAGGTGATATCTGATAAAATGAAGGAATATGTATCTAAAAGCTCCATAATAAGGGCTATGTTTGAGGAGGGAAAAAAGCTCTCTTCAATTTATGGAGAAGAAAATGTATTTGATTTCAGTCTGGGCAATCCCAATGTAAAACCGCCTGAATCTATAAGAGAGGCTGTATATGAAATATTGAGGGAAGAGCCTCCTAATTTAGTCCATGGATATATGAACAACTCCGGTTATGAAGATGTAAGGGCCAAAATTGCTGAAAATATCAACAAAAAATATAATGTGAAACTCACTAAAAACAATTTAGTAATGACCTGCGGGGCTGCAGGCGGATTAAATATTATTTTGAAAACTCTTTTAAATCCTGGAGATGAAGTTATTGTATTTTCGCCGTTCTTTGGGGAATATGAAAACTATGTAAAAAATTTTGATGGAAGGCTTGTCATTATACCCTCGGACAGTGAAACTTTTGAGCCCGATTTAAATGAACTTGAGGACAAAGTGAATTCCAGGACTAAAGCTGTAATAATAAATTCACCAAATAACCCGACGGGGGTTGTATATTCGGAAGAGCTCATTAAGGGCATGGCAGAAGTCTTGAATAGAAAACAGCAGAAGTTTAATACCAGTATATATTTGATTTCCGACGAACCCTATAGGGAAATAGTATATGACGGAGTGGAAGTACCCTATATATTGAATTACTACAGAAATTCATTTGTCGGATATTCTTACAGCAAATCACTTTCTCTTCCTGGAGAGAGAATAGGATATGTAGTCTGCAGCAGTGATGCAGATGATTTTGATAACATAATGCAATCTTTGAATGTGGCCAACAGAATCCTGGGATTTGTAAATGCGCCTTCACTGTTTCAAAGGGTCATTGCAAAATGTGTGGATTCAAAAGTGGATGTGAACATATACAAAAAAAATCGGGATCTTTTGTACAACCATCTTGTAAAAATAGGATTCTCCTGTGTCAAACCAGATGGTGCCTTTTATCTGTTCCCAAAATCGTTGATACCGGATGATGTTGAATTTGCACAGCGGGCAAAAAAATTCAATCTTCTTATAGTCCCGGGATCATCTTTCAAATGTCCGGGCTATTTCAGACTTTCTTACTGTATTTCATATGATAAAATAGAAAAATCACTGGATAGTTTTGATAAGCTAGGGGTCTGACCCCCTTCCAAAAAATGTCAGGGGGTCAGACCCCTAAAAAAAGGGAGATAATTATTGTGAATGAGCAAAAAGAAGTTTGTGCTTTTATAAACTGTAATATAATTGATGGCAGATTTGAAAGCAATATGATAAATGAAGGTGTAATGCTAGTAGAGAATGTAGATGGTATAGGAAAGATAAAATCTCTGGGGAATAAAATGGAGGTTGGCATACCTAAGGACTGTAAGGTATTTGATTTAAAGAATAAATATGTGGTTCCTGGACTTATAGATGCTCATGTGCATCTTTTCGGGGATGGGAATCCTTTTACAGAAGAAGGTGTAAAGAGGACTCCGGATGAAAACCTAGAGTTCATGAAGTCATCTCTTGGAAAATATCTTCTCGAGGAGAACATGAAAAAAAATGCAATGGCAGCACTTCATGCCGGAGTGACTACTTTCCGAAGCGTGGGAGATCCACTTTACTATGATATAGAAGTTAAAAATGAAATGAAAAACGGCGGTCAAATTGGACCTGACATGTTATGTGCTGGACCTATGATATGCATAACCGGAGGGCATGGATATAAACTTGTATCTGAAGCTTCAGATTCACCCTGGGAAGGAAGAAAAAAGGTGAGAGAACATGTTTATAAGGGTACGGATCTTATAAAAATAGCTAGTACGGGCGGAGTTACCGATTCCAGGAAAATAGGCGAAGCAGGAAGAGTCCAGATGACCTATGATGAAATTGCGGCTGTATGTGATGAGGCCCATAGGGCAGGTCTGCTTGTGGCAAGTCACTGCCAGAGCACCAGAGGATTGAAGGAAGCTTTGAGGGCAGGAGTGGATACCATAGAGCACGGTGCTTCCATGGATGATGAAATAATAGAGCTTTTCAAACACAATCCTAAATCCTTGAGAGGCTACAGTGCTCTTATACCTACCTTTGCTCCGGCAATTTATACGTCGGAAATCAGCACTGAGTACACAAAGCTTGATGATGTGCAGTTTGCCAATGGCAGAATTATAAGGGATGAAATGACCAGAGGATTTAAAACTGCTATAGATGAAGGTATAAAAGTTGGACTTGGCACTGATGCAGCCATGCCTTTTGTAACCCACTATAATACCTGGAGAGAACTGCAGCTTCAGGTAAAATACGGCGGAGCCTTAAATGCACAGGCTATATATTTTGCAACTAAATCAAATTCTGAAATTCTGGGAATTGATAAAGAAGTTGGAACCCTTGAGCCTGGAAAATTTGCAGATTTTGTTATCCTGGATGGCAACCCTCTTGAAGATCTGAATTGTTTTGAAAAACCGCTGATGGTGGTTAAACGAGGAAATATTATAGATAATACAAGAGAGTATATAATACCTGAAGTGGAGAAGTTTGTAAAATAGGGTCAGACCCCCTGACAGAAAATGTCAGGGGGTCTGACCCTATTTTAATAAGTAAATACCATCTTGCCATCTCTCAGTGCAATTGGTTTTGACCACAGCCATGTGTTGGTAGTGCTGTCATCAAAATAGTAGAGTGCACCTTTGGTAGGATCGTAGCCGTGAAGCGCATCATAAGCTGCTTTTTTCGATTCCTCCGAGGCGGGTTTGTTTATCCAACCGTTCAATACAGGAGTGAATTGATAGTATCCACCTGATTTTTCATATATTACACCCTTTATAGTGGATGGGTATTTTGGATTGCGGACTCTGTTTAAAACCACAGCAGCCACACCGACCTTAGCTTTATAGGACTCGCTTTGTGCCTCTGCGTTTACCAGCCTTGCAAGTAGATCCAGGTCGCTTTGGCTGTAGGGTACTATAGCGGGAGGAGCTGCTCCTTTGAAGATGTACCCTGAAGGTATATTGAGCACCTGACCCGGATAAATATACTTGTCCACATTAGAGTTGGCGGCAATCAATGTATTTAAAGATATATTAAATTTTTTTGCTATTAAATAGAGAGTATCAGTAGCTTGTACAATATAAGTTTTCGAATTTACCTTTAAAATCTGATTTGGATATATGGTAGTTTGACTTAAATTGTTGTCTCTCATTATCGTATCCACACTGTTCTTGAACAACACGCCTATTTTAAATATAGAATCACCTGATTTTACTGTATAACTTGCTGCATGAACCTGGGTAAAAGATACAGCACAAAGAGATATTGCAAAAAGTATACTCCTCATTTTCTTGAAATGCATATTAGATTATCCCCCTTAATTTTGCCTACGGAGTTAGTTGACGGGTTCGGGACTGTGGGATACCCCTACTTTAAAAGAAAGATTCACCCCTAGATATTATCCCCCGCATTTCATCACTGAAATTTAGGCTTGTCTTGTTTGCTATTCTAACAGTATTTCCAGAAAATATCCATGTAAAATTAGTGGGAAACCTGGTAAATTAAACCAGGTTTTTAACATCTTAACTCTACAACTTAAATTCACCTATTGTCTTTGCAATATTCTGTGCCAGTGCTGCCAGGTTCTGTGATGAATCGGCAATACCTGAAGAGGCCTTGGTGACTTCTTCAACACTGCTCAATATTTCTTCAGATCCGGCAGCAGATTCTTCAGCTGTAGAAGCCGTATTTTCAACAGCTGAATTTATACCTGTCATCATTTCTTTCATTTGTTTTGAAGAAGTGTCCATGTGTTGTGACATGGTATTTATAAAATCAGCATCATTTTCATAGTGCACTCCCGTTTCCATCAGGAGGTTGTAATTGGGCTGGACGCTGTTTGACATGTAATCCAGAATCTCGTTGCCGCTGGAAGATAGATTTTTAAAAGCTGTCTCTACAGAAAGTACCATTTTATTTATACCCTCCACGGTATTGGAGGATTGTTCTGCAAGCTTTCGTATTTCCTCCGCCACTACTGAAAAGCCCTTTCCTGCTTCCCCTGCTCTGGCGGATTCGATGGCGGCATTTAATGCCAGCAGATTAGTCTGTTCTGCTATATTTCCGATTGTTTCCGACATGACTTTGACCTGTGAAACTGCCTCTCCCGCTTTTATAGCTTCTACGATTTTATTTTTTTTCTCATTGTATATGGCCTCTCCCTCTTTTATGCTCTGTGAGGCTTTTTCTTTTATATTTTTAGCACGTTCTTTTATCTCTGAAGAAGTTTTAGACGTCTTTTCAGCATCTCCCAGAAGGATGTCCACACTTTGTGCCATTTTCTGGGAAGATGTGCTTATCTGCTGGGTTACGCTGCTTAGATTTTGAGAACCCGTTGCTATATTTGCCGTAGACTCATTTACAGAATTCATCATTGAGGATATTTCTTCTGTAGATGCGGATAGTTCTTCGCTGGATGCACTCATTTCCTCAATGCTGTTATTTATCTGGCTGATTAAATCCCTTATATTATTTTTTGCATTGTTCAGATTGGTGGCGATATCTCCAATTTCATCTTTGCTGCTGGCCTTTAAAGACTGGCTTAAATCCCCCTTGCTTATTAAATCTGTAAAAGACAGTATCTTGTTGATTCTTTTTATGAGTCCGGCGGTGATCCTGTTGCCTAAAATTATTGCTGCAATTATTCCAATTAGAGTCAGAGCTATAATTGTATAGAAAGAAGTCCTGAATGTATTGTTAATACTTATATACTGCTTTTCGGCCTTTTCATTTATAATTTTAATCAATTGTTCAATACTTTCAGTGAGTTTGTTTCTATAAGAAGCCGCCTGTTTGTTTAAAGTCATGGCATCATCGTATTTGCCCGAAGCCATGAGGTTTATAATATTATTGCATATGTTCAGCCATTCAGCCCTTTGCTTGTTTAAACTTGCCAACTGAGTTTTTTCCTCCGGTGTAAGATCTGATTTTTCATAAGTACTGATTATATTTGTATTTTGATTTTGTAATTCCTTCATAGCTTCAGCCGTATCTTTTACATTGTTTTTGTCCCTGCTTTCAACTAGATTTATTATCTCGAGGCGAAGCTTCATTGAATTGGCGTCAAATCTGTCTAAATTTTCTATAGATTTCAGATTGGCATTGTACAGTTCGCTGGATTTTTTATTTACCGTGTTTAAATTGATTGTGCCTATCATGCCTATTATTATGATAAACAAAGATGTCACTAGAAATCCTGTTAAAAGTTTTTTACCTATTTTTAGATCCTTGAACCATGTCATATTGATCCTCCTCTTTTTAGTTATGTGCAAAACCATGAACTCGTTTAAGAATACCTTACAACCTCAATTTTATATATGCCGTCTTGATTTTGCAATTAACTTAAATATAATTTAACAATAACTTAACTATAGTACCCATAATCATAACACTTTTAACTTACAAATTACACCTAAATTTTTCATATAACTACAAAAAATACTATAATATAGCTGTAACATAATTTAATTGCCGTAATACTATGTAATAAGAATTGTTTAGCTGTATCAAACCTTTGTTTTTATGTTACATAAAAACAAAGGAGGTGTTATATTGAGAAATTGGTGTATTCATTCCAGAAAAATTCCGATAAGTTTGAGACACTGCAAGTACCTGGGAGAAGGCCATAGTGGGCAGGTATACCTTATGCCCGATGGAAGAGCTTTAAAAATATTTAACAGTTCAGACAGCTGCAGGAATGAATATGATATATTAAAATCGGTAGAAAAAAGCAGGTATTTTCCGAAGGTTTATGAAGTCGGTAAGTATTATATTATAAGAGATTATGTAGGCGGAATGAATGTAGAAAAGTATCTGAAGAAATATGGACTGAGCAGGGAATTTGTCATAAAAGTGGCTGATTTGATAGATGACATGAAAAAGATGGGCTTTAAAAAATTGGAGATCAGGTTTCCCCACCTGTTTGTTCAGGAAGATGGATCTCTCATGGTAATAGACCCCAGAAAAAGCTACGAGCAAAATATACCTTACCCCAAATCCTTCTTGAAGAAGCTGAAAAAAATGGGAATGCTGGAGCAGTTTATAAAGATACTGGATGAAGAGAGGCCCTGCATGAATTGGGGAAAGTATGTGAAAATCAAATAAAAATGGACAAGCAAAGTAGCCGTAATTGCAAAGCATCCTTTGAACTTTTAGGTTAAATGCTGCAGCTGTAGATTATATACTATACCTCTGTTTACTGAATATTTAATGGAGAGTGAATAGTAAATCAGTATTTCTGGTTTTTACCGAAAATTCACCAAAATTCTACACTATTCACTCTGCAGTTTAGATTTGATGTTTGTACTTTATTTTTTCTGTTTATTGAAAAAGAGTTGAAATATTTGGACAAAAATACTAATATACTTGTATGTGATAAAAATTGTATAATGAAGGTGTAAATATGAAAGTAATTTTTATTGTTCCGGCAGCAGATATAAGGAGAAATGCCATATATAGGTTTGGAGATAAAATTTATGGACATTCTAATTCTATTTCAGGGCCGTTGATACTCGGCAGGATATTGAAAGATGCAGGGTATGATGTAGAAGTATATGAGGAGCTTTATAAAGACTTGAATTTCAATAAATTTGAAGATGCGGATTTAATAATGCTCTACACCATGACTTCTTCTTCCACAAGGGCTTATCACATTGCAGACTATTTTAGGAATGTCAGGCACAAGAGAGTGGTCATAGGGGGCATACATGCTTCCAGCATGCCTGAAGAGGCCCTTCAGCATGCAGATCAGGTAGTGGTTGGAGAAGGTGAAAGGGTAATTGTAGACGTGGCCGGCGGGAAAATCAAGGACAGGATAGTTTATTCAAAATGCATAGAGAATCTGGACGAGATACCTTTCCCGGATTACAGTCTTTTAAAAACTCCCTGCAGGGCCGCCAATGTCATGACCTCCAGGGGATGCCCTTTTAGCTGCTCTTTTTGTACCACTTCCAGAATGTTTCATCCTTATAGAAAGAGGACTCCTGATAATGTCATAGAAGAGCTGAGGATGTATAAAAACCAGGGATTTAAATATGTAAATTTTGAAGATGACAATTTTACTGCAGACAAAGATAGAGCGAAAGAAATACTTAGAAAGATGATTTCAAATAACCTGGTGTTTAGAGAGACCTTTTTCTTTGGACGGACAGATATGGCAAACGATGAAGAACTGCTTCAGCTCCTTCATGATGCCCACCTGAACAGGGTGCTTATAGGAATTGAATCCCTGAATCAAAAATCCCTGGACAACATAAACAAGAAACAGAAGATTTCCGATATTGAAAAATGTGGTACAGCCCTTGTCAAGCACAAGATAAGACTGATAGCCAGCCTTGTACTGGGGCTTGATGATGACAGTAAAGAGGACATGGAAAGAGGAGAGAAATTCTGTGAGAGGATAAATGCCTATCAGTTCCAGCCGGCAATTTTGACCCCATTTCCCAACACGCCTGTTTATGAGCAGTATAAGAAGGAAGGCCGCCTGCTGGATAATGACTGGCAGTACTATGACATGATGGTTGTAAACTTCAAACCTAAAAAGATGTCTCCTTATGATCTGCAGAGTGAATTTTTTAGAGTGGCAAAATTGTTCTATACTTTTAAATCCTCTTTCAACATACTCAAGATCTTTGGATTTGTAGCCTGGATTAGGAGAATTGGACTGTGGATTGCGGTAAAATTTGGAGAAGCTCTTTTCAGGAAAAAATCCAATATAAAAGATGGAAACATATATAACAAAATAAAAGAGGTGTCCATTTAGATCTTTTTATTTTCAGAAAAATTTTTGCGGAAATAAAGGGCTTAGAGTAAATTGCTTTAAGCCCTTTTCATTTTTCAAGAGAATATATATCGGAAAACTCTATATTTATCTTTTCTACATTGGTTTTAAACAATTCATTGTTTTTCACGTCATTTTCCTTCACCAGTTCTGCCGGAAGTTCTATAAAAAATTTACTTCCCTTTCCTTCCTCGCTTTTAACACTTATTTTACCGTTGTGCAGATCTACCAGGCTCTTTACCAGATACAGTCCTATGCCGCTTCCCTCGCAGTCCCTTGAAAGGGAACGATTTGCCTGGCCGAAGCGTTCAAATATGAGATTCAGCTTGTCTTTGGGGATTCCCTTGCCGTCATCTTCTACGCTGATAAGCACTGTCTTTCCCCTGTCTTCCACATTTACATATATGTGTCCCCTGGAATCAGTATATTTAAAGGCATTTGACAGCAGGTTGAGCATTATACGCTCCAATTTGACTGGATCGAAGGCCATGATCTTCTCTTCTACATTTGTATCAAATATCAGCTCTATATCCTTGCTGTTTATATAGGAAGCCACTGATTGGGTGATGTCTTCCACCACGCTTACTATATTCTGATTTTGCCTGTTTATTTTAATAGCTCCCGAATCAAGCCTGGTTATGTCTAAAAGATTGTTTACAATTCTTATTAATCTCAGGCAGTTCTGCTTCATGGTTTTTAGGTAGAATTTGCATTTTTCAGTGCTTTTGCTGCTGCATTTATTCACATATATGTCCATGGTCTGGATGGCAACGAATATCACATTTATAGGAGTCTTGAGCTCGTGGGACATATTTACGAAGAATTCTGTTATGAGGGAATTGAATTCCCTGGTTTCATTGAGCAGTTTCAAGTTCTTTTCCGCAGTGTTTTTAAGGGTTTCCATCTGTTTTTCAGATGTCAGATCGAGAAGCAGTGTCATCACTGCAGGCTTACTGTCATAGACGAAAAATGAAGATGTATTTCTGACGGATATGGCATTCCCCTGACAATCCAGTATGTTTTCCTCCATGGTGACTTTTGACAGCTTTTTCTCTGTTATGTCGCTGTATTTTTCCTTGGAGGTCATTATACATTCCTTTGGGTAATGCCTGTATAGTAATTTATCGTCCAGATCCAGCGCCCTGGAATAGCCAAGGAGTTTTGCAGCACTTTCATTGGCGTATATTATCTTTCCGCCTTCATGGACTATGACTGAGTTTATGGAGTTCTCAAAGAGCATTTCAAAACATACCTTGTTTTTCAGCAGGGAGGATTCCATATCTTCTCTTTTTATACTCTGTTCCTTTAGTTTGTGGCTCAGCAGGTTTAGCCTGTTGTCCTTGCTTTTATTGTTTTCAGCTTCTATGTCCACATAATATCCCAGCACCCAGGATATGAATATGAATATTCCCACCAGTATCAGATCCCTCTGGAAATATATATTTATGCCGTTGGAAGTGGGGGCGTACAGCAGATCCGCCGTAAGTACAAAAGTTGAACAGAAAAGCGAAGTTACAATGCCGTATCTGGAGCCGTACTGTATTACGGAAGACAGTATCAGGAGCAGAAACAGGTATTTGTATTCACTTTCGTAGGAGTTGGATATATATATGGGTATGGCGATAATGAGCGTAAAAAAAAGGGTCTCCATGAGCCAGGATTTTTTAAATACATTCGAAGAACGTTCTAATTTAGTATTGATTATTAATGAAGCCGCATAAATTGATAACATAATGCATAATATGAAAATAGTGTTATATAAATTGAAATAATTGTTATCTGAGTTAACTTTTAAAACTGAATAATATTGAGGCAAATCAATGCATATTATTATGACAGTGAATACAACTATGGCTATCTTTATGATGGACAGCATAACGGATATGCTGTTTGCAATGTATTTCATAGATAATTTCCTCCCAGGTATAAATGAAAAATTCAGATTAAAAAGTAAAAATTACCAATTTTTTAAATCAGTAATTTTTACCCTAGAGCTTTTTAAGTTTTTAGGCTATTTTCTCAAGCAGTCAGGTTCCTCTGGCTGATAAAAACACCACGTGCATGCCGAAGCTGAAACTGTAAATGCCATGAGTGTGCACACCAGTGCAGATAAAGTGATGAATAATTTTACTATTTTACCCTTCAATTGAATTCCCCCCCTTTTTTCCTACTTTTTTAACATTGAATCGGCCTTTTTTAAAATTACTGATCCCCGGTCCGTCAGGGTGATGGACTGCCACAGGCAGCCAAAGCTTATGCAGTCTATGATTTTTAAATAATACAGTTGGTTGTTTGTATTATAAAGCAGGCAAAGTGCAATTATCATTATAGAAAATATTGTCAAGGTGATGATGGAGTCTTTTTTAAACATCTTTTTCATTTTTTTACTGGTAATGGGTTTTTGAGGGCTGTCTACCGGGGCCTTCAAAAATACTGTTACAAAGGCAGCCGCCATGCAGAATACACTCACTGCTGCAGTAGCCGGGAAAGAAAAACTGTAAAAAAATCTGTCCACCAGCAGTCCCGCAGCAGCAGCGGAAATTGTTCCGCTTATAATACATAGATTAGGAGATGAAGAATGAAAGCCGCCTGAATATTTTCTCAGTATGCTCATTGACACGGAAAATATGAGAGCTTCATACAGTACACCTAAAACTGCACCTGCTGCTATTACCCAGAATATAGAAAATATGGTCTGAAGCAGACTGATTGCCCCGTACACTATTATTTCCTCTTTTTCCTTGTCTGCTTTTAGAACAGTTCTGGCTTTTTTCCCCAGAGAAACTGCCAGCCTTTCAGTCAGGTACATTTTTAATTCCTCTTTTTCTTAATAGATAACGTATTATGACAAGAAATAAAAATAACATTACCAGTGATGGAATACCCATCAGGGATTTTTTTATAGGTTCCATGGAATTTATATTTGTGTTGATGCCAAGCAGTTTGAGCATAAGCATATTTAAAAATTCACTTACTGAAAACATTAAAGACATAAACAAAGTTGCATATATAGAGATAAGCAATGGTATTCCTACAATTACCATAGCCCCTATAATTAAGATCATCAAAATTATGGTATGAACTCCAAAATATATTGGCAGCTCTCTTACGAGAAAAGAAACTATACCCAGCAACATACTTATGAATATGTATTTTTTTATCTCAAGTGGTTTTTTAGCTATAATGTGTATTCCCCAAACTACCAAAAGCATTTCGGGAATACTTCTTAAAAAAAGTTCTACCCAATTGATCCCGAGCATATTCACGTCTCTCCTTTTGTTGTTATTTACAATCCATTCGACAAATATATACATTTTATGAATTTATTTCACATTGTCTAATTTATGTTATTCTCCATAAAATATGAAAATCCTTCTTTAAATAAAAAAATATCCTATAAAAATATTTTATAGGATATTATATTTCATTTTACTGTATTTTAAGGTTTTTTTTTACAATATTTTGGATGATGATTATAGAGAGAAAAAGTATGATCAATGAGGGGAGGGTAAGTATGGATTTTTTAACGGGGTCTATGTTGGTAAATATAAAAGATATATTAAAAAGGCTGAGTATAAGTTTGTTTAGAGTTTCGCCTATCATAAGTATCAGCAGCATTGCCAGGGTGCTGTAAATGGAAGTAACCAGCGGGATGCCCTGAATTATCATGATACTTATTATTGAAATCGTTATAATTATGGTGTGGACACCGAAGTATATGGGGAGCTCTCTTACTAAAAAGGAATATAAACCCAGAATACAGCTTAGAATTATATAATTTCGCACGTTAAAAGATTTTCTGGCCAGTACGTATATTCCCCATATAATCAGCAGCATCTCGGGAATACACCTTAGAAAAATTTCTATCCATTGAAGTTTCAGCATTGCAAATGTCCTTTCCTGTAACTACATTATTTATATATTATAGTAAAAATTGTACATATTTGTACAATTTGTTTACGTTAAGAAATTCTACGTAAAATAAAAAAATCCTCCTTCTTGAAAAAGTTTTTTTTCGACTCCTGGGAGTAGTGAACAAATTGTGAACTGATCATTTGGAATTATGTAATTCTGGACTTTGGACAAACTATTGATGTATAATCTTATTTATCCGAACGCTACCATTGCTAATATTTCCAGCTTCCTAAGCTGGAAGATAAGCACTGCTACGCGCCTGGATAAGGTGATTCTTAGGTTAGCAGTAATTTGCTTATGAGAAAAATTTTTTCAAGAACTTTAGAAGAGCCAATCCAGTGGCGTAACAGTTTTTAACCTATCATGTTGTAAACTGGGAGGTTTAGAACTGGCAGCCATCGGATAAGTTCTTCTTAGGTTCAGGTGGAGAAAAGTATTCCTTATAAGCAAACTCCACCTGAACCTAAGAAGAACTTGATTATTATTTTTATTACTAATTTATTATGGGAGAAAGATCAAGTGAATTTTATAAGAAAAGACGTATTTAAATTGGCAGTGCCTATTTTAACCGAGCAGTTGTTTGTCATGTCCCTGGGTGTGGTGAATACCATGATGGCAGGGCATATCAACAAGGAGGCAGTTTCTGCTATTGGTATGGTGGATTCCATCAACAATATATTTATTGCCTTTTTTTCAGCCCTGGCAGTAGGCGGGACTGTGGTAGTGGCACAATATGCCGGCAGAAAAAATATAAAAAGGGCAAATGAAGCAGTCAAGCAGGCACTTTACTCTGCTGTGTTGATATCTCTTGCAATTACCACTGCCATGTGGATATTCAGAAAACAGCTTGTAACTCTGCTGTATGGTTCTGCAGATGTACAGGTTATAGATTATGCTTACACCTATCTCGAAATAACACTTTTAACGTATCCTCTTGTTGCACTGAACCTTTCCGCCAATGGCGTGCTGAGGGGAGCAGGCGATACCAAAACACCCATGAAAATTACTATGTTCATGAATGTGATAAACGTAATATTGGGATACTGCCTGATTTACGGCGTGCATATAAAAAACTTCAAAATTTCAAGTCTGGGAGTGGAGGGGGCTGCGATTGCCATTGCTGCGGCCAGAACTCTTGGTGCAGTTATGGTATTCATTGTCCTATTGAGAGGTACAGCCATCGTAAAACTTGCTAAAGTAGCTCAATTTAATTTTGACAGGAAATTATTGAAACCCATATTTGGAGTGGGGATTCCCGCCAGTGTAGAATCCTTTTTGTTCAATGGAGGAAAACTTATAACTCAGATATTTATTGTAGACATGGGAACCATATCCATAGCGGCCAATACAATTACCAATTCCATAACAAATATGCTCAACATACCTGGAATGGCTCTGAGCATTGCGGCTACTGCTCTGGTAGGACAGTATATGGGAAGAAAAGACAGCAGCGGAGCGGAAGACTGCTTATCCTATTTGAATAAGGCTTCCACCATATGCCTTGTAGTTTTAGCACTTATTTCCGTACCTGCTGCAGGCTTTTTATCCTCTCTCTACACCACAGATTCCTCTATAGTACATTTGTGTGTGAATTTATTGAGAGTAAATGCACTGTTTATTCCGCTCTGGTCCATTGCCTTCGTCCTGCCTGCGGGGCTGAAGGGAGCAGGTGATGTCAGGTATACCTTGGTGACTTCCATCATAGGAATGTGGATTTTCAGGATAACTATGGGATATATATTGGGAATACCCTTAAAAATGGGTGTTATAGGAATTTGGCTTGGAATGTATATAGATTGGCTTGTGAGGGGAATATTGTACTATATGAGATTTAAAAAAGGAAAGTGGAAGAGCCTTGTGCTCATAAAATAATCAAGCCAGCCTCCGGGTACAAGCTGTCCTCGGGGGCCGTGAACAGGCCGCGAGCGGAATGTTAATGTGTAGTAAATAAATTGTGAATAAATATTTAAAATTTAATTAAAAAATTTAAAATTCAATTATAATTTACGCGGATTTTAGCGTTTTAGACGGTGAAAAATGTAGTATTATCTTTTTATTAATGTAATTTTTATACATAAAAAATAAAAATTGCAAAAATATTCTTATTATAGGTTTATTTTTAGAAAAAGAGGTGATATAATTAGCTTGTTGGATTATTTACATCTTAATTGCAATTTAAAACATTTTCATAAGTATTTAAGTTTAAGTCTCCACGGTGCATAATTAAGTTAAAATATATTTTTTTATAAACAGTTCATATAATACAATAATTATCAATATAATTTATGTGTAGGGCAGTTTGTGTAATAAGAATATAATTATTAATGATATGGAAATGGGTGTGAGAATATGAAAAGTTTTAGTGAACAGGATAAAGGCAGGTATAGTAAAGTACAAAAATCTTCTGTATTAGACGTTTTTTGTGATGCCACTCTGGAAAAACAAGTTCAACAGCTTAAAAATGACGTAGAAAGAAATACTGAACTTTTAAACGAAAGCCAGGAGCTTAATAAAAAGATTACAGAATTCATATCTAATATTTCTCATGAATTAAAAACACCTCTCAACGTTATTTTTTCTGTGATACAAGTATTGGCACTGTGTAAGGATTATACAGACAAAAATTACATAAACAAGCAAAGCAAGTATCTGGAAATTATGAAACAAAACTGTTACAGACTTATGAGGCTCATAAATAACCTGCTTGATATAAGCAAGCTGGATTCAGGATTTATAAAATTAAATCTTCACAATAGAAATATTGTAAGCGTAGTTGAGGATATCACTTCTTCATTAGCTCCATATGTGGAAGACAAGGGAATCAATTTGACCTTTGACACCAATGTGGAGGAAAAGATAATGGCCGTGGATCCGGATAAAATGGAGAGAATAATTTTAAATTTGCTCTCAAATGCAGTGAAATTTACTCCCGAGAATGGTGAGATATACGTAGATGTTCTGGATAAAGGGGATAATGTATATATTAAAGTAAAGGATACAGGTGTTGGAATACCGGAAGACAAACTTCAGGTCATATTTGAAAGATTTGGGCAGGTGGGCAGAGATTATGTAGACAACAGCAAGGGCAGCGGAATAGGTCTTTACCTGGTAAAATCATTTGTAGAGCTCCACGGCGGTGAAATCAGTGTAAAAAGCACCTTGAACGTCGGAAGCGAATTTACCATAAGGCTTCCCGCCAAAGTTATAGAGGAAGAGTACTGTGAAGAGAGCGATTATGGGAACAGAAAAGAACAGATTGGCATGGAATTCCCGGATATATACTATAAAACTTGATTTTGCAGGAATCTTGATTCCATCTTTATAAGTGATATAATATTCTGGTAAAGGTGGGGTGATGGCATGAGCAAAATTGGAGGGAACGGATGCGAAATACTGGTTCCCTTTAATGAGAGAAAACCGTTGAAAGAAATAGAGCATAGTATCACTAAAAGGTATAGAACCCATATATGGTCGAGATTTGTAAGGGCTATAAGCGAATATCATTTGGTAGAAGAAGGGGATAAAGTTGCAGTGGCAGTATCCGGAGGCAAGGACAGTCTGCTCATGGCAAAATTGTTCCAGGAACTGAAAAAACACTGGAAAGTGGATTTTCAGCTGGAATTTATTTCTATGGATCCGGGATATCATAAGAGCATTCGGGAACTTTTGGAAAGTAATTGTGAATATTTAAAAATTCCACTGCATATTTTTGAATCTGATATTTTTTCTGTAATAGATAAAATTGCCAGAGATTACCCCTGTTATATGTGTGCCAAGATGAGAAGGGGAGCACTTTATACCAAAGCCCGGGAACTTGGCTGCAATAAACTTGCCCTGGGACACCATTTCAATGACGTAATAGAGACAACTCTTCTTAATCTTTTATATTCTGGAAGCTTTAAAACCATGCTTCCAAAATTGAAGTCCAAAAACTTTGAAGGTCTGGAACTCATAAGACCTCTTTATTACGTGGAAGAAGTCTATATTCAGCGTTTTATACAAAACAGCGGTATATGGCCTCTTAATTGTGCCTGCATGGTTGCAGCAGAGAGAATAGGCAATAAGCGCTATGAGATCAAGGACTTGATAGCGGAGTTAAAGAAGAGATTTAAAGATATAGATAAATCCATTTTTCACGCGGCGGAAAATGTAAATTTAGACGGCATTCTCGCCTGGGAGAAAGATGGAGAGAAACATTCTTTTTTGGAAGATTATGATAGACAGTGAGTTGAATCAAATGATAAAGATATGGGGAAAGCTCATAAAACACAATAAAATAATCAAAGACAAAGTGGTCACAGCTGGCGGCGGGGAAAATTATCAGCAGGATCTCAAGAAATGTATAATTGTGCTCTGCAGTGAATTTGACATTGAAAAACCCTACTGGCTTCCCGCCAACCTGGAGGAGTACAACAGGAGAGGCAAAACTATTTTTACACAGGATAATTTTATAGACAGATTCTCTTTTGACAAATTTGTCATAGAAGAACTTAAAACAAAAAATAAAAAACAGTGAAAAGCTGACAGCTGGGAGTATACAGCTCTTGTTGATTTTTAGCGACTGCCGAAAATCTTCATTTACTATACACCCTGCGCTTTTAACTTTTCACTTTAAATTGTGAATTGTCTAAGACTGTCCATTATCGAATATAACCACGAACTTTATGGAATATATATCTGCCAGTTCTCTGGCATTCGTACCCTCTTCCCTCAGTATTATATAGCTTATTCCTACATTTTCCAGTATTCCTGTCCTGTCCTGCATAGTGCCGGTGCCCAGCAAGAAGGTAACCCTCACTCTTTTCCCTATCTGAGTTCTTAAGTAACCTTGAACATAATTTATATCCTGTTGTATTGGAGAACCTGGTGCCATCTCGAAGCTGGTGGGTGTCGGGGTGATATGGGGTGCCTGAGAAGGCGTCTGCTGGTTTTGTCTTGCGTCAGAACTTTCGTCTGTTTCCTCAGGTGTTTCTTCAAGTGTTTCCTCCGGGGGAGGAGCTCCTGGCATTTCCATTTCAGGCATTATCTCCGGTGACATTGGCATAGTCCTGAAATAATCAGGGTAATTTGATATCATTAAAATACCTCCATGTTATATTGATTAATCTGGCTAAATTTCAATTGTCAATTAAAAATTAAATTGTGCATTGTCTAAGTTTGTGCGTACAGCTCCGTGGGGTTGTAAAAGCAGTGGTTTAATATCCTTATCTGAAAAGTTCCTACACCGTTATAGGGAAATATACCGGGACATGGGGCATAGGGATTAAAATACCATAGAGAATAACCTATGTTAAATAACCTGTTTCCTGCAAGTGCCCAGTCTGCTATGTCATAGTGTATTTGATCAGGAGGAATGGACCAGACATTTTGATTATTGGGTACGCCGTTTATTTCAGTACGCATGCAGTCGAATTGACCAGCCTGAAAAAGTACACGCCTGAGATCACCCTGGCCTATTCTATGATATTCCCCGTAGGGAACCCGTACCCTGTTCATGATAGTGGTAGCTACAGCCCTCATTCCGTTATCCCCTTCTCCGCCTGCTTCACACTTTATGATTCTGGCAAGGAGTTCTCTATCTGAGAAAGCCATAGACTTTCACCTCCATATTTTACTTACAGTATTATTTTATTTGGAAAAGTTTAAAAGGTTACAATTATTTACTTAAACTCTTATTTCCATCAATTACATGGATAAGAAATTCTTATATTGACTGTAAAAAAATTTTGTGTTGTTATATAATAAATTGTATATATTGATGATAATTGAAAGAGAGGTAAACTATATGGCGAATAAGAAAAGGTTTTTGAGCCCCCTGTTGACTGCGCTGGTGCTGTCACTGACACTTGGAGTTGGAAGTGTAGGTGTACAAGCAGATGACAGCAGTGATAATATAAACAGAATAGGGGGAAGCGACAGGATAGGTACTGCTGACCAGGTGGCGCTGGATCTCTTTGGAACTTCCCAAAATGTAGTTCTTGTAAATGGATACGGATATGCGGATGCAGTGAGTGCCACTCCACTGGCAAAACAGCTCAATGCCCCCATACTTTTGACAGGCGGGGAGGATGCTCTGGAATCCCAGGTATCTTCAACCATGGACAGTCTTCATGTGTCCAATGTATACATAGTAGGCGGCAGCGGAGTTGTATCCCAGTCCATAGAAGACAGTTTGAAGGCTAAATATGGGACGGAACACGTTCAGCGTATAGAGGGAACCACTGACACCACAAGAATGGGTACAAATGCAGCAGTTGCCCAGAAAGTGCTTGATAAGACCGGAAAGAAATCTGCAATCCTTGTAAATGGACAAGATGGATATGCGGATTCACTTTCAGTAGCTTCCGTTGCAGCACAGGAGGGATATCCCGTTTTATTTGCAAATAGCACGGAAGTACCTGATGTGGTTAAGGATATAGTGACTTCCAACAGCTTGAGTAATATAAAAGCTGTAGGGGGAAGCGGAGTCTTGCCTGAAGCTGTAGTGAATTCAGTAAATGGGACTAAAATCACCAAGGATTCCGATATGTTGAACAGATTTGCCACCAATCTGGCAGTCCTCAATTATTTTAAAAGCAGCCTTAAATTTGACAATGTGTATGTAGCAGCTGGGGGAGCGACAAGCAATCAGTTTGCAGATGCCCTAGTGGCCTCTGCAGCAGCAGCAAAGACCGATTCACCTTTGGTGCTCAGCGGAGTTGGTGCAAATCAGACTCAAATAGATAATGCCAGAGATTATGTATTGTCCAATACCGATCCGGACACTTCAAAGATAACCATAATTGGAGGAACGGCTTCCGTTTCACAGGCAATAGAAGACAGTTTTACTTTTTCTATAATAGGTATCGAATAAAAAAACCCGCTTTCGCGGGTTTTTTATTCGTTATTCGAGCTTTGAACTTTTGATTGTAAATTATAGAAACTCTTCTGAAATTTATATAATAAATATATTCATTTTATAATAAACATAGTCATTTGCGATATAAATGACTATGTTTATGACGAATGAATATGATAGGTGAGCATAAAATTAAATCAAAAAAAGCGGATTTTTAAATTTATTAACAATATAAAAAAAGGATTTTTATAGGTTATGTAGAATAATATATCAAATATATAAGTATAATTAACTAGCTTTATAAAAAGCATCCATATTTTAAGGAATATATTTCTTGTAAAACCTTAACTTACTAGGGATTGAACTATGGAAAAATTAGAAATGTTGTTGTATAATTGAAACATGGGTTGTTCATTACCAGATGAGAAATTATTTATCATAGGAGGTATACTGTAGAAATTATGGATTTATTATGATATAATCAAAATAAATTATAAGGAATACCATGTAAATAATAAATTTTTGTGAAAATTTATGTTAAATTGTACAATGTTACTAGTATGTACGATCCATATGTGGTATAATAAAGTCTGTTTTAAGGATGTTGACCAAGCAGTATTGGCATGGGAAAGATGAAATTTCACAGAGTACATAAAGTTAAAAATTGATTTGTACATGCTTATGTTACTTGGATTGGCATTTTAATAAAGTATATATTTTAAATATATATATATATATAAAAGAATTTTAATTAAAATTCACTTAAATCGAGGAGGGTATTACAATATGAGTAAGAAAAGTACAAAGGCACTTGCAAGTGCTGCTCTTATGTCCTTGGTTTTAACTACAGCTTTATCAGCTGGTCCAGTTAAAGCAGCTCAAGGAAAAGTAACTAGAGTAAGCGGTGCCGACAGATATGCAACAGCTTCCCAGGTTGCAACAGCAAACTGGGAAAGTGGAAGTGACAGCGTGGTATTGGTTTCAGGTGAAGGTTATGCAGATGCAGTTAGTGCTTCAGCATTGGCTAAGAAACTGGGTGCACCAATACTTTTGACTGAACCAGGTTCACTTAACGCAGATGCTCAGAAAGCACTTGATACGCTGAAACCAAAGAATGTATATGTTATTGGCGGAAATGCTTCAATTTCTCAGAGTATAAGAGATGGACTTAAAGACAAATATACTTTGACAGAATTGGGCGGAGCCAATAGATATGAAACAAATGCAGCAGTAGCTGATGAACTGGTTAAATTGGGAGTTGACGCCAGCAATGCATTGGTTGTTGGAGGAGAAGGATTCTCGGATGCCCTTTCAGTAGCACCAGTAGCAGCTGCAAAGGGACAAATACTGTTATTGGCAACCAATGACCAGGCTAAAACTCAGCCAGTAATAGATTTTGTAAAGAAAAACAATTCAAAGGTTACAGTTGTTGGAACTAAGAATATAATAAATGACACTATCTACAATGCCCTTGGAGCATCTTCAAGAGTAGATGGCGGCGCAGATAGATTTGCTACAAACATAAAAGTATTGAATAATTTCCAGGGTGACTTGAAGAGTGACAAGGTGTACGTTGCAAATGCAAGCAGAGCTGTACCGGACAACCTTTATGCAGATGCACTGGTAGCTTCCGCAGTAGCTGGAAAATATTCAGCACCACTGGTATTAGTGGACAAAGATCCTTCAGGATCAACAACTGCTCCAAATGCAACAGACAATGCAATAGCTTACTTGAAGAACAACACTACTTCCAGCACTGATTTCCAGGTAATTGGAGGAACAGGAGTTGTTTCCCAGGCAGTAGAAGATGGCATCAATGCTATTTACAATAATAATAATACAAATCCAGAAGTTTCTTCAATAAGTGCCGTTGGATTAAATCAGATAAAGGTTGTGTTCAACGAGGAAGTAGATTCAGATACAGCTGAAGATGTAGCTAACTACAAGGTTGATGGTCAGCAACTTACTAAACCTTCAGGTGCAGCTAAAACAACTGATGCTACTGCGTCACTTCAGGATGACAATAAGACTTTGCTTATTACTCTTGCAAATAAGCAAAAACAAAATGATGATGTGGATGTAACAGTAAAGAAAGGAATACTTAGTGCCGACAAAGCACAAACTGTACCTGAATTTACGCAGACAGTAACTTTCTCAGATACTACAGCTCCTACATTAGATTCTGTATCTGTTAGAGGAAATAACAAATTAGACATAAAATTCTCGGAGCCTGTTAAAGCATCTGGTACAACTGAATCACAAGCACTTAAGTCTATAGTTGGAAAGCTTAAGATAAATGATAAAAACTTGTCTTCATTTGGAATTAATTATGATGTTGATACTGATAATTCACTCAAATATTCTGCTTTGGATGATGCAGTTAAAGCTAAGGATGATGCGTCGGCATCAGATTATTATTATACAGATGAGGTAGAATTGTATTTTGATTCAGCACTTCCAACTGGGAATAATACTTTGAAGGTTTCCGATGCTGATGACAATGTATTATCAGATTCAGCTGGATTCCCAATTGCAGATACTACTAATGATTTTACAGTAGATACCTTAACTACTGCACCTGAGATTAACAGTATAACAGCTGAAGACAGCGGGAAAATATATGTAAATTTTGATAGACCAATGGATGCTAAGACTGCAACTGATGTAGCAAATTATGTACTTAACGGTGGATCAGGAGTAACTACTGGTAATATATCAGATGCGACAATTGATTTAAAGAAAAATGATACTCAGGTTAAAATAAGTGGAGTATCTCTTAATAAAAATTCAAATAAATTATATATCAGTAATAAAGTAAAAGACGCTTATGGAAACAAAGTGGCTGATGATACTTATGAATCCTTCGATTTAACTCAAGATACTACTAAGCCAACGGTAAATTCAGTAGTTGCTCTTGATGATAGTACAATAAGAGTTAGATTTAGCAAAGATGTAGATGCAAGTTATGCAAAGAGTGTATCTAATTATAAATTGAAAGATAGTAATGGAACGGATATAACTAGTGAAATAGATCCTAATGGAATTACTATAGTTGATGGAAAGAATACAGATTCAACTGCAAGTGTATTTGACATTAAATTAAGTGGTAGCAATAAGCTATCTGATTCTAAATATACTATTACAATAAAGAATATTCAGGATAAAGCTTCTACTCCGAATGTAATGGATGAGGTTGCTATTCCATTTGATGGCTCAAGTGATGTAAATGCAACTGTGACTGCTTATAAAGCAGGAACAGAAAATGGAAGAGATAAAATAGCTTTGGTATTTAACAAAGAAATGGATTCAAGCTCTCTTGGAAACACTTCAAATTATCAGTATGTTAATAATAATGGAGATACAAAAACTCTTCCAAGTGGATCTGATATTTCTGTAAGTTCAGATAATAAGAGTGTAATTATTAAACTTCCATCTTCCTTTACTACTGATTTAGATTCTTCTTCGTTTGATAATTCTAATAAAGTAAAGGCAATTTATGCAACAAATGTTAAAGATGTGGATGGTAATACTCTAAGTGTAGGCAATAATGGTGGAATTTTAAATCCAGCTAATGATGGTAATACTAAAATTAAACCAACTTCGGTAAGAGTTTATTATAATGACGGTGGAGATGATTTAAAGGCTGATGTAAGCTTTACTAATCCTATTGATGAGGATAGCTTAGTAAATGAAAACTTTAAATTAGCGGGTCAAATTCCAACTTCAGTTAGTGTAGATGGTAGTAAGGTAACTCTTACATTTGCTAGTGATAAACTGCCTGATGGAACTGCAAGTGATGATGAAAGTATCGCTGGTACGTTGATTAATACTATTAAAGCTGCAGGAACTACTGCTCCACTTGAAATAATACCTAATGCAATCGGTACTGATGGTAAGCAATATACAGTTGATGATATTACTGGAGCAGCAGTGGATACAAGTGTTGAACCTCAAGTGTACTCTTATGAGGCAGCACCAAAATTAATCATTAATAGGGATTCTAATGATGTAGCAAGTAATTGGAATTCAAATGTTGACGCAACTAATCCAGCTGCTTTTGATATAAATGTTAAATTTGATACTCCAATTGAGAATTCAAGTGTAAAACCTTCTGATTTTACTTTCAATGTTGGTGGTACTACAGTAGATGCTACTGAAGCATCTGCAGCAGGAACAACCGTAACATTTAAGTTTGAAGGCAGTGATTTGACTAAACTTAAAACTGCTGTTGGAACTGGTTCAACTATAAAGGTTACACCAACTACTTCTTCTAAGATATCTAGTAAGAAAGATTTAAATGGTGAGTATGCATATTATGTACCTTCTACAAATGATACAAAGACTACTTATGTAGCAGTATCAGCTAGCGATATAGCTAATGCATCTGATCAAACAGCAGTTAATACAGTAGCATCAGGTATAACTTCGTTTACTCCAGCATCTGCAGTAGCAGGGACCGCTGAATTGCCTACAGTACCTACTGGATATACTATTGCTGTTAAAACAACTGATACTCCGACAGTATATGATACCGATGGTAAAATTCAATCAAACGGTACAGCTAATGTAGTTTATACAGTAACTAATACAGCAAGTGGAAAAACAGCTGATACTGTTTCAGTTCCAGTAACTGTTACTGTTACACCATAATTAACAATTTAAGGTTATAAAAGGTTATAAAAGGTTATAAAAGGTTATAAAAGGTTATAAATTGTAACGTTTATAAGAACAGTCCTTATGGACTGTTCTTTTTTATAGAAACTAATTCACGGAACTTATAAAAAAATATGAATAATACAAAAAAGAATCGCCAGAAATGGCGGTTGTTTTTTACTATTTAGTTTTATTTTATAAAAAATGATAAAAATCAAAATAAAAATTCTAGAAACATATTATACGAAGATCTAATTACTTGATTTTCAGTATGAACAATGTCAGAATTTTGATTGTGTGGTTATATAGAGCTCAATACTGGATTTCAACAATCGACATGAATACGCTTTATTATAGTTTAATGTAAGGTGTAAAATGAGGATGGGGGTGAGTATAAATGGCGTTTGCGATGAAACAAATTGACGGCATAACAGTTATCAATAACAGTGGCAAGGTTGTCTTTCATGCTAAGTATAATCCGAGATTTAGTAAAGACAGTACTTTCTTAAGAGATCCCGATAAGAACCTTTTTGAATTGTATCCTGGACTCCAGCCTGAAGACAGTACCTTGGTCGAATGTGTAAAAAATGGGAAACGTATTTACCGTGAAGATCAGAAATTTTATGATTGTAATGGTAATTTGATTAATACTGACAATGTGACTCTGCCTATTGTAAAGGGTGGCAAGGTGGTTGGGGCAATTGAGTTGTCCAGGGATATTACTTCTATTAATGATCTGGCTGGTGACTGCAGTGATGAAGTCAGTGTGGGGCATAAAGACGGGAAGTCCTATGCGCATTTTACTTATGGAGATATCATAACTCAAAATAAAGTGATGATTGAAATAATCGAGAAGACGAAGATTATTGCAGATAGTATATCTCCTGTGTTGATTTATGGGGAAACAGGTACTGGGAAAGAACTGTTTGCCCAGTCGATTCATAATTACAGTGATAGAAAAAATAAACCTTTTATTGCGCAGAATTGTGCGGCATTACCCGAATCTCTTTTTGAATCCCTGCTGTTTGGGACAGTTTCAGGAGCTTTTACGGGTGCACACAATAAGCCGGGACTGTTTGAGATCGCCGATGGTGGTACGTTGTATCTTGATGAGATAAATTCGATGCCTCTCAATCTTCAATCCAAGCTTTTGAGGGTTTTACAGGATCGGCATGTAAGGAGGTTGGGGGATATTAAATCCAGTAAGATTGACGTTAGAATAATAACTTCTATGAATATAAATCCAGTAGATGCGGTGCATAAGAATATTTTGAGAGAGGATCTCTTTTACAGATTGAATGTAGTTGGTATAAAAATCCCGCCTCTCAGAGAAAGAAGAGATGACATTCCTGTTCTTGTGAACTTTTTTATAAGAAAATATAATGATTTGTTCCGGCATAACGTGAAAGGGATTGAAAAAGAAGTATTTGATATGTTTCAAGAGTGCAGTTGGAATGGCAATGTCCGGGAACTGGAACATGTGATAGAATCTGCAATTAATATTGTCAGGGATGGGTATATACATTTTCGTGATTTGCCTGTGTATCTTATTGATGAGATGGAAGAAAAAATGATTAACGTAGACAAAGAAAATGATATTCATTCCCTGAGCGGAGTAGTTGAAGAAGTCGAGAGAAAAATAATAAAAAGATCAATTGAAAGATGCATGGGAAATATATCGCAGACTGCAAAGCTGTTAAATATACCACGGCAGACGCTGCAGTATAAAATCCAGAAATATAATATTAAAATTTAATATAAAATACTTATTATAATACTATGCTGTAATTTCAGCAGGACTGCTTAAAATTCAGCTGAAAACGTTTTTGAGAAATTCCGTGTAAATAATGACCTTCGAATATGAATTGCTTTATTGAGCTGCCTGAAATCGGGCAGTTTTTTTATTTGGGCTTATTACCTTAACCCAGGCAGATTGCGGGTTTAAGGCTGTTTTTTATATTGGTATGCATTTTGCTCCAGACATGTAAATGAAATAAATTATAAGGAGGAATATATATGTTAATAGGAGTACCAAAAGAAATAAAAAACAATGAGTATCGTGTAGCCGTGACTCCAACCGGGGTTAGAGAATTTGTCAAGCATGGACACGAGGTCATCATTGAAAAAAATGCGGGAATAGAAAGTAATATTCCAGATAGTGATTATGAAAAGGAAGGCGCTGGAATTGTTTCAAGGGAAGAGGTGTTTTCCAGAGCTGAGATGCTGTATAAGGTAAAGGAAATTCTACCTGAAGAATACAAGTACATGAGGGAAGGGCTTATAGTTTTTACCTATATACACTCAAATGCCCACAGGGAGGAAACTGATGTTTTGCTAAAAAATAAGATCATAGGTGTGTCCTATGAAGATATTGAAGACAAGGATGGAAAATTTCCTCTATTAAGTCCTATGAGTAAGATTGCAGGTAGAGGAGGGTTTATAGCTGCCTGTGAATATTCCCAGAAGATAAAAGGGGGGAGAGGGCTGCTTTTAGCCAATGTTCCAGGTGTGAGATCTCCCAAGATAACTATTATAGGTGCTGGTTCTGCGGGATTAGGAGCTGCGGAACTTGCTTCAGCATTTGAAAATCGGGTTTCTTTACTGGATATCAGCATGAAAAAGTTGGAATATGCAAAGCTGGTACTTCCCAAAAATGTAGAGTTGTTATATTCTAATGAAATTAACATTATGAAGTGCATTAGAGATTGCGACGTGCTTATAAACTGTATATTGTGGCCTAAAAATAGAAAAGACCATCTTGTATCCAGAGATATGCTAAAGCTTATGAAAAAAGAAGCCATGATAGTTGATGTTGCTTGTGATGAGAATGGTGCCATAGAAACATGCAGATCCACTTCTCATGATGATCCGGTTTATTTTGATGAAGGTATAATGCACTATTGTGTGGACAACATACCTTCTGCTTTTTCTGAAACTGCTACAACTCTTTTGTGTAATGCCACGCTGCCGTATGCTCTTAAGATAGCCAATAAGGGAATTAAAAAAGCTATGCTGGAAGATGAGTATATGAGAAAGGGACTGTGCTTTTATTACGGTACCCTTACCTTGAAAGAGACAGGGTTGAAGCAAAATAGGGAATTTAAATCACCGGAAGAAGTACTTGGTATGTAAAGTGATTTTATTTGGGAGGTATTGTGTATATGAGTAATAATGTACAGACCGGAGGAAAGTTGAAAAAGGATCTTGGGTTTCCCGCAGCAGTTGCCATGGTAGTTGGCAGTGTAATTGGATCCGGTATATTTATGGCCCCGCAGAATATGGCAGAAGCTACAAATCCCAAAACTGCAATGCTGGCATGGATCATTACAGCTGCGGGATCAATATGTATTGTATTGAGTTTTTCGCATATGGTTGAATTGATCCCAAGGACAGGTGGACCTGTAATATATGCAGATGCTGCTTTTGGTCAGTGGGGTGGATTTTCTATTGCATGGAGTTATTGGGCGTGTGCCTGGATTTCACAGGCGGCTTTTATAACCGGTGGAGTTAGGTATTTAAGCGTTATTTTTCCAATTATAGATCAAAATAGAGTGATAGCTTTTGTTGTAGCATCATCACTGCTGTGGATTTTAAATATAATAAATATTTTTGGAGTTAAAAAAGCCGGATATGTTCAGGTTGCTACAACTATATGTAAGCTTGTTCCATTAATAGTGTTTGTGATATTGGCTCTATTTCACTTCAATATTATTAATTTTAATACGGTATCTTCACCGCAGGTTGATAATTCGGGAACTTTACCTTCAGCTATAGCTATAACCATGTGGGCGTTTTTAGGTTTTGAAATGGCTACGGTACCTGCAGGAGAAACAAAAAATGCTGGAAGTAATTTAAAAAAGGCAGTACTGTATGGAACGCTGTTTGTGGCTATTGTTTATCTTATAATAAATTTCCTGGCAAGTGGGATATTGCCTCAAAGTCAGCTTGCAAAATCTACAGCTCCCTTTGCTGATATGATAAATTTCATGGTAGGAGGAACCTGGGGTGGTAAATTTATAGCAATTGGTGTAGTTATTTCTGTTTTAGGGGCGGCAAATGGCAATGTGATTGTAATTTCAAGAACAGCCTATGGCGCTGCTAAAATTAAATTGTTTCCCGATATATTCACCAGAATAAATTCAAAATATGGTACTCCTGTGATCTCAATAATTATAAGTGGAGTGCTCACCAATCTTATATTGACTTTGAATTATGTAAAATCGTTAAATGCAGCTTTTACTTTTATGATCCTTATAGCTACATTATCAAGTATGCCTGCATACCTTATGACTGAAGGTGCAGAAATACTATTTTTGAAAAATAAGTTTGATAAAATAAGCATAGGTAAGTTTTTAAAAAGTTCTGCAATTCCATTGATAGCATTTATTTATACGCTGTATATTACTTATGCAACAGGTGCTAAAGCAGTTATGTGGGGATTTATGCTTATAGCAGTAGGAATGCCGTTTTATATTTATATCAAAATCAAAAATGGTGAAACAGAAGTACCAGATAGGGATAAAGCAGAAATATAAAATGGGGGACTGACCCCCTGACAAAAATTGTAATGGGGTCAGTCCCCCTTCCTTTTTCTGCCAAAAAAGATTATCAGATTTACAGGTTTAAATGTGATTTTCACCTCCAGGAATTATTTCTACTCACAGATATTTTTAGTAAATTCAGCATCCTGCTTTTATTACACTGTAGATTATCATAAGATGTTTTGATAAAATAAAAATAGAAATATATAATAAGTTGTATAGGAACAGATGTTCTGGCAAATACTAATAATACAGTAAGATATTATTAGGAGGAGATGGTATGCCGGAAGATAGAGTTCATCATGAACATGACGTAGGTTACAAATATATATTTTCTCATAAGGAAACATTTCTGGAACTGCTGCGGGGATTTGTCAAAAAAGATTGGGTTGATTTAATCAAGAGTGAGGATCTGATACTTATTGACAAGTCATATGTACTTGAAGACTTCAGTGAGGAAGAATCTGATATTGTATACAAAGTAAATTTAGATGGGCGGGATGTTATATTTTACATCCTTCTGGAATTTCAGTCCAGGGTAGACTACAGGATGCCCATGAGACTGCTGTTTTATATAGTTGAGATATGGAGAGAAATTTTGAAGAATACCTCAAAGAAGGAAAGACGCAGAAAAGATTTTAAATTGCCCTCAATTATTCCCATGGTGCTCTACAATGGTAAAGGCAGGTGGACTGCTTGTAGAAATTTTAGGGATGTACTGAGTGGTGGTGAACTGTTTGGCGAGAATATAATAGACTTTAGGTATATACTGTTTGATATTTACAGGTATGATGAAAATAATCTCAAAGCCATGGCAAATATGGTATCTACTGTATTTCTATTGGATAAAGAGATAAGCAGGGAAGATTTGATAAGGAGACTTAGGCTTACAGTCTATGCTCTTAAAAAGATAACACCGGAACAATTTGATATACTTAAAACCTGGCTTAAAGGCATAATGAAGCCAAAGTTAGATGAAAAATCCAGAGTTGAGGTAGAGAAAATATTGGAGAAATCCAGTCAGAGGGAGGTGAATTCCATGGTATCCAATTTGGGCAAAACTATAGAGAATATTGTGAGAGAGGGTAAAACGAAGGGTCTGGAAGAAGGCAGGAAACAAGGTATAAAAGAAGGCAGGGAAAAGGGTAGAAGAGAAGGTATGAAAGAGGGCAGAAGAGAAGGTAGAAAAGAAGGTAGAAAAGAAGGTAGAAAAGATGGATTGCTTCAGGGATTGGAAAAGTTATTGGGTATTAAATTTTCTGATACTTCCTGTATTGGCAGAATAAAAAAGATAGAAGATGAAGATGTATTGAGTTCTGTGTTTGAAGATGCAGTTAAGAGCAATTCCATTGGAGAGTTTGAAGAAAAATTGAGGCGGAGAAAATTAAATTAATGATAGTATTGGCTGATTTCCGGATAAAACCGGAAATCTTTATTTTTCAAGCTGGGGACTGACCCCATGACAATTATTGTCATGGGGTCAGTCCCCAGTTAGCGGACAAATTATGAACAGTACAAAAAGAATCGTCAGAAATGGCGGTTCTTTTTGTATAGAATTATGTCATAAAAATTAATAAAGTGTAAAATTTAAGAAGGAATTATGAATTTTTTGTAGAATACTCATATAATTCTTGACTCACTTCAATAAGGAGGATATGACTTTATGAAAAATTTTAAATTGGCTTTTACTGTATTCCTAGCTTGTATGATGGTGCTTTTATGCGGTTTCTTTAATAAGAGTGGAGTTGAAGCTGCACAGAATGTAATAAGGCTTGGGGGAACTGACAGATTTGATACTTCTGTGAAAATAGCCGATTACGGATGGAAGAGCTCCAGAAATGTTGTAATTGCAGATGGGCAGGGGAATGATGCTTTTGCCGATGCTGTAGCTGGTACATCACTTGCATATTATCTCAACTGTCCCATACTTTTGACCAATATTGTGAGTACACCGGATATTGTAAAAAATGAAATCAAAAAGCTGGGAGCAGAAAATATTTACATAATGGGAGGAACCGGAGTCATATCGGCATCCCAGGAAAACAGCTTCAGGTCGGAAGGATACAATGTGACCAGGATAGCGGGGACGGATAGATTTGACACTGCCTGCAGAGCAGCGGACATATTGAATTCAAAATCAAAGATAAGCAAAGTGTATATAGTACCATCGGATAAATTCCAGTATGCACTTATAGCAGCACCTTATGCGGCAAGAGAGGGGGCAGCCATTTTGTTCACCGGTCCTGGTGATGAAAATATGCGGGCTGATGTAAATGGTAAGACCAGAAGTGAAATATTGAAATTGGGAGTAAAAAATGCAGTTGTGGTGGGTTCATATAATGTAGTTTCCTATGATGTAGAGGCACAGCTTGAAAATATGGGATTAAACTGCCTTACAATACATGGTACGACCCCTCAGAGTGTGGCATCAGGCTTTATGGATACAAACAAAGGCAGCGGCATTTCCATTTCCAGCGACAGCTTTTTTGCAGATGCACTTTCAAGCTCTGTCCTGACAGCCAGGCATAATTACAACCCTCTTCTCGTAAACACAAAACTCAGGTATACTCTGGATGATGTTTCAAAACCTGTATTGTTGTTCGGGGGAACTGGTGTGGTAAGTGACAACCTGGGAAATTATATAAAGGATTCAGCTGGGGCACATGATATTTCAAATGATGAAATTTATCAGCTGCTTTCAGATTCACGGGCATCTCTGGAGGATGTCATGTATTCTGCTGACAATAAAGAACAGCTGGAAAATGTTATAACTTCAGATGACGGGACAAAATATGTACCAACTCCGGATCAGTACAGCAGTTATGATAAAGTGGAGAATTTCCTTTCAAAATATGGTACGGATGATTATGTTGCAGATGAATTGGATTCTCTGGGCGATTTTTATGGATATACTTTTAATGGAAATCCGGTGAGCGTCTTGGGAAATGTGGGAATAAATTTTTATGACTTTAGAAATGTGCTTGTAACCAGGGAAGATGTTGACTACACTACTATACAGGCCGTTTATAATAGGTATGATAGTTCTGGAATTTATGAGAAGATGTATGTGACCTTGAAATTTCAAAGCAATAAATGGAAGATTTCTAATTTGATTTACAAGTAGAACAGGGGACTGACCCCCTGACAAAAAATGTAAGGGGGTCAGTCCCTGTAGGTTACGGGGATTTGTCAAAGAAGATTGGGTTAATTTAATCAAGTGTTCAGATAAAGACAGTACTTTCTTGAAAGATCCTGATAAGAGCCTTTTTGAATTGTATCCTGGGCTTCAGCCTCTCTTTTTATCAAAGGGAAACTGACCTCCTTATATTTATTAAAGTTCTTTCAACAATAGCAAAGATATGATAATATGTAATTACAAATACAGTTATTAAATTGCAAAGGAGTTCAGCCATGGCGGAAAAAATCAAAAATATTGAAGATGCTGTAATGAAAAGCGTACTGGATGTTTTCAAAGAAGATGCCCTTGAATTCTTCGGTATAAAGGTAAAAATAATTACTGCTGCCAGAACCGAGCTAAAAAACCTTCAAATAGATACTTCTTTTATGGACTACATATTGGGTGAGGGTCTGACCCCTCGACAGTTATTGGAAAAGAAGCGCTGAAATAGCACTCCTTTTCCTTTTGCTTATATATGGATATGTATTTGACTCTTATATAAATCCAAGCCATATGGTACAATATTCATATAATGCTAAAAAGGACTGGAGGTAGTAAATTTTATGAATAAAAATACCGTAAAAACTATAGGTGGTACTGCTGTATTTTCTCTTATAATATCTGCAGCTGTCCCTGTAGTTCCTGTAAAAGCTTCAGAAAATCAGCTTGTTCAGCTGGGAGGCACAGACAGCTATGAAACTGCGGCAGCTGTTGCAGACTCCAATTGGACTAGCAGTGATAATGTGATACTCGTATCCAGCGAAGGTTATGCAGATGCTATTAGTGCAGTAGTGCTTTCAAAACAGTTAAATGCACCGATACTTTTAACTGGAAGTTCAAGTTTAAACAGTACTACAAGTGATGAAATAAGTAAATTGAAACCGAAGAATATATATATAATAGGCGGAGAATCGGTAATATCTGAGAGTGTGAGGACACAGCTGAGAAACAGTAATTATAATCTGATTGAACTTTCCGGCAAAAACAGGTATGAGACCAATGCTGCTGTGGCAGGGGAACTTGTGAAACTTGGAGTGGATCCCTCGGATGTCATGATGGTGGGTGGAAGCGGATTCTCAGATGCTCTTTCTGCAGCTCCGGCAGCTTCTGCCAGAGATGAAATACTTCTTCTTGGCGATAATGACAGCACTGCCATGTCTTCCGTAAGCAGTTTTGTGAAGAGCAACAATTCCAGGGTTACAGTTGTAGGTACAAAGAATATTATAGGTGAAAGTATTTATAATTCTTTGGGAGCAGTTAAGAGGATAGAGGGCGGCGCTGACAGATTTGCAACCAATCTCAACGTGCTCCGGGCTTTTGACGAAAACCTGAAACCCGACAGCATATATGTGGCCAACGCCAGCGGCGGAAGGTATGCTGATGCTCTCGTAGCAGCCTCTGTTGCGGGAATAAAATCTTCACCTCTGGTACTTGTAAACGGGGATGGAGATCTGCAGACCGAAGGTGCGTTGAATTATATTAAATCGAAAGCTGGTTCTGATTCAGAAGTAAATGTAATATCGGAAAAAGGAGTTATTTCGGACAATACCATTTCGGATATAAAGAATGCAGCAGGTGGAACTGTAGAGGACAGTGACACGGTGAAATCTGTAACTGCAGTTGGCTTAAATCAGGTAAAGGTCGTATTTAATACTGCTGTTGACAAGAATTCTGCCGAGAGAACTGCAAATTATGAGATAGATGGAAATTCATTGGGTTCTGAAGCCCAGACGCAATCTTCCGCATATCTCCAGGATGATGACAGGACTGTTGTAATCACCTTCAGGAATACATTTTCCCAGGGGAAAAAGGTCACATTTACTGTAAAAGGTAATATTCTCGATGATACTTCTTCTTCCAACATAGACAAATATGAGAAGGATATTACATTTCAGGAAACCGGTTCTCCTTCCATAAGTTCCGTGGATGCGGTGGGAGGCAATAAACTGAAGGTCAGATTTTCCGAGCCTGTGAGAATGCAGGAAAGTGATCTGTCTTCCATGAAGATAAACAAGAGAAGCGTGAGAAACTACGGGCTTGATACTTCCCATACCGAGCTTGTAAATCAATCCGGGGATTGGGCAGACGGGGTTGATCTCTATTTTGACTCCATACTTCCCATAGGCGACAATACCTTTACCATGCCTGACGGCACGTCGGGAAGCAAATTTGACAATGGGGCCAATATTCCTATCCAGAGCCAGTCTAAAGGATTTACAGTTGAATCTGTATCGGGAAGTCCCAAAGTTGAAAGTGTTACCACAAATAATGCAGGGACCATATATATAAAGTACAACAGGGCAATGGATACTGACACAGCTCTTGAACCTTCCAACTATAAGATAAATGGGGATACTGTGGATGTGGATTCTTCCTATGTTACTTTTGATTCCGGATCCGGGGACAGCATAGTGAAGATAAAGAATATAGGAAGCATGATGAATCAGGGCACGAATACTATTCTGATCAAAGATAATATAGAAGATACCTTCCAGAATACAATCAGTCAGACAAGCATGAACCTTTATTATGGAAGCAGCAGCCAGAAACCTTCAGTTACATCTGCGAATATTCTGGATGAAGAAACTATAAGGGTTAAGTTTAACAAGGATGTGGTGAGAAGTTATGCCACAAATACTGGAAATTATAAGCTTGTGGATTCTGATGGAAATGATGTGAGTTACAAGCTCAACAATGTAAATACTATAACGGTGGATGGGAACAATAACAGGACCTTTGATCTCAAATTTGATGACAATACCTTGAACGGCTCAAAGTACACTTTGACTGTAAAAAACATCATAGACACAGAGGCAAAGCCAAATGTAATGGATACTTATACTGCTGTGCTTTCTGGTATGGACAATGAAGGACTTAAAGTTACGGAAATAGTAAAGAGGGCGGATAATTCCCAGGCTGTAGCAATGTTTTTCAACCGTACCATGGATGATGATTCCATATCCGACAAGTCAAACTATGTTTTCAGGGATGGAACCGGAGAAGTCAGAAATCTTCCGGGAGGGGCATCTGTAACATCTTCTTTTGACGACAAGAGCGTTACTATCGAATTTCCTTCAAGCTATAAAATAGACAGCAACGGCACTACAGCCAGGGATGTAATTCAAGTTGGAGTCAAGGATGTGGTTGATGAGAATGGAGATTCGCTGGATTTGGGCTCATATATTGGTGACATAAGCACCTCCAGCAGCAGCGGTCCTGGAATTATATCCGGTACTGCCGAGATGACTTTTATAGGCGATGATATAAGAGTGAAGGTTTCTCTTTCTGCGGCCCTTGATGTTTTTGTCATGGGTGACTTCAGGGTTGATGGAAACAAGCCTGACAGCGGCACTACTGTTGGAAATGATGTTATTCTCATATATAAAGCCGGCGTGAAAAATGGTGATAAGATAGAAGATATAAAGAATTCTGGTGAAAGTACCAGTGTGAGCATAGTGGGCAATAGTTCTGTGGATTCTGCAGGACGTAATATAAGGACAGGTTCCACTAAAGTCTATATACCTCCTATGACGAAATCCGATCAGTTTACAGCAACCAGTGCTTCAAATACGGATACTGTAAATGTGGTCTTCAACCAGGATGTGGATACCGCCATACAGAATCAATATGGAGATGATTTCGTATTTAAGGATTTGACTACAGGGAAAACACTCACTCCGAATGCCATAAGTGTTGATGGCAAAACGGTTATCTATAGATTCAGCAGCTCTTCCTTTGACAAGGGCGATACAGTCAAAGTGTCTGCCAGCGGCACTTCTTCTGCCATAAGCATAAGAAGTGAAAAGCATGACAATGCTGCATACACCACTTATTCACCTTCAAGTGACGATGTAGACGGATATAACATCACAGTGAAGTAATTGTTTGGGGTCAGACCCCCATCCAGTTAGTGGATGGGGGTCTGACCCCATAACAATATTTGGAAAAGGAGCGCTATTTTAGTGCTTCCTTTTCTTTCGTTTTGATTAAAGACACCTGCTTATGAGCATAATTTAAGACAAAAGAAGATGGTGGGAAGATGGGTTCATGATTTTTCTGTGAGTCCTTATTGTTGGTTGATTCCATAGCATGAAAAGAATATAATATGATTAGAATGTTACTATAAGGAGTTGATACCATGCAGATTAAACCGTCCGCAAGCATCCGACAGAACTATAATGAAATTGCGGCTTTATGCAAATCTTCCGGTGAGCCTGTCTATCTTACAAAAAATGGTGAGGGCGACCTCGTGGTTATGGATATAGAAGCGTTTAACCGTCGTGAAAAAATGTTAAAACTAAGAGAAGAGCTGTTATCTGTTGAGGAAGATCGTGTGGCTGGTCGTACGGGAAGTACACCGGATGAGTTGGACAGCTATCTGGACAGCATTATAGATGAGGTGGAACATGGAAAAGAGACCTCAATATAAAATAGTTGTTTCAGACCGTGCCCGTCAGATGCTGGTGTGTCATGTCCGATTTCTGGCACAGAAAAGTCCAACAGCTGCCCGTAAAATAAAAAATGGCCTAATGGATGCCATTCGATCTCTTTACCAAATGCCGGAGCGTTTTCCATTTCTGTATGCTGAATTTATTCCTCCAAATAAATACCATAAGATGTTCGTAGAAAAATGGTATCTGATTTTATATCAGATTAAGGATCAGACGGTGTACGTTGACTATATTGTAGATTGTAGGCAGGATTATGGGTGGTTGGTAAAATGAGGGGTCTGACCCCATAACAATATTTGGAAAAGGAGCGTTATTTTAGCGCTTCTTTTTCTTTCGTTTTGATTAAAGACACCTGCTTATGAGCATAATTTAAGACAAAAGAAGGTGGTGGGAATATGGCCAGGGCAAAGAGAGAGTGGTTTCCAGGTGCACGGTATCATATAATTTGCAGAGGAAATCATAAAAATGATTTATTTAAAGATGAGAAAGATTATCAGGTCTATTTGAACATATTGAAATATGTGAAGAAGAAGTTGGGATATGACTTATACTGTTACTGCTTCATGACAAATCATGTTCATATGCTTATTGGGACAGAAGAAATGCATATAGGCAGGATTATGAAGAGAATAAATATGATTTACTCAATTTATTTTAATAAAAGATATAATCTCATAGGTCATTTGTTCCAGGACAGATATAAATCTAGACTGATAAAAGATGATGTGCATATGCTTGAGGCAAGCAGATATATACATTTAAATCCTGTAAAAGCCAATATGGTAAAAAATCCTGAAGATTACAAGTGGAGCAGTTATAGAAGTATTATAGGATTATCTGAAGAAAAAATAATTAATCCAGAAAAGATACTTTTTTATTTTGAAGATAGGGAAAACTATAAAAAATTTGTTGTATGGGGTCTGACCCCATGACAGAAAATGTAAATAAAAATGAACGAAAAAATAGTTGATAAAGTTGATAGATTTATATAGCAAAGCATGGATTATAGATTATAATAAAGGTAAAAGAGTATTTTAAATAGGAAATCATTTGACTTTTATAAAATGTTTCGATAATTGCTATAGGTACTTTTTATGGAGCGTATCTTATTAATTATTGGGGCTTTAATTATCTCCTAGAGGGAATAAAATAACTAATGGATTAATAAATGATATTATAGTGTTTTTATTGATAAAGGGGATGTGAATTTATGAAAAAATTTAAATCACTTTTTACTGTATTTTTAACTTGTGTAATAGTTCTTTTATGTGGTTTCTTTAATGAGAATGGGGCTGAAGCTGCACAGAATATAATAAGGCTTGGAGGATCTGACAGATTTGATACATCTGTGAAAATAGCCGACTATGGATGGAAAAATTCTACAAATGTTGTGATTGCAGATGCACAGGGGAATGATGCCTTTGCCGATGCCACCGCCGGTACATCACTGGCATATTACCTCAACTGCCCCATACTTTTGACTGATATTGAGAGTACGCCTGATGTTGTAAAAAATGAAATCAAAAATCTGGGTGCAAAAAATGTTTATATAATGGGAGGAACCGGAGTTATATCGGCATCCCAGGAAAACAGCTTCAAGTCGGAAGGATACAATGTGACCAGGATAGCAGGGACAGATAGATTTGACACTGCCTGCATGGCAGCGGACATATTGAATTCAAAATCAAAGATAAGCAAAGTATATATAGTGCCCTCGGATAAATTCCAGTATGCACTTATAGCAGCGCCCTACGCGGCAAGAGAAGGGGCAGCCATCTTGTTTACTGGTTCTGGTGATAAAAATATGCGATCTTATATAAATGATAGGACCAGGAGTGAAATATCGAAATTAGGAGTAAAAGATGCAGTTGTGGTGGGTTCATATAATGTAGTTCCCTATGATGCAGTTGCACAACTTGAAAATATGGGAGTCAGCTGTCTTACAATACATGGTACGACCCCTCAGAGTGTGGCATGGAACTTTATGGATACAAATAAGGGCAGCGGCATTTCCATTTCCAGCGATAGCTTTTTTGCAGATGCACTTTCGAGTTCTGTTCTGACAGCCAGGTACAATTACAACCCTCTTCTTGTAAATACAAAACTCAGGTATACCCTGGATGACACTTCAAAACCTGTGTTGCTGTTCGGTGGAACTGGTGTGGTAAGTGACAACCTGGGGAATTATATAAAGGATTCAGCCATGGCACATGATATTTCAAATGATGAGATTTACCAGTTGTTTTCAGATTCGCAGGTATCTCTGGAGGATGTCATGTATTCTGTTGACAATAAAGAACAGCTGGAAAATATTATAACTTCAGATGATGGGACAGAATATGTACCAGTTCCCGATCAATACAGCAGTTATGAGAAGATTAAAGATGTGATTTCAAGATATGATACGGATGATTATGCTGAAACTCAATTAGGTTATCTGAAGAATTTTTATGGATATACTTTTAATGGAAAAACCATGAGCGTTTTGGGGAATGTGGGGATAGGCTTTTATGACCTTAGAAATGTGCTTGAAAGCAGGGAAGATGTTGACAATACCACTATACGAGTTAGTTACAATAGTTATAGTAGTGGGGGCTCGAATGATTATGAGAAGATGATTGCAACCTTGAAATTTGAAAACAATAGATGGAAGATTTCTGATATAAGTTAAGTGAAGATTTGATACTTATTGACAAGTCATATATACTTGAAGACTTCAGTGAGGAAGAATCGGATATTGTATATAAAGTAAATTTAGATGGGCGGGATGTTATATTTTACATCCTTCTGGAATTTCAGTCCAGAGTGGACTACAGGATGCCTATGAGACTGCTGTTTTATATAGTTGAGATATGGAGAGAAATTTTGAAGAATACCTCAAAAAAGGAAAGGCGCAGAAAAGATTTTAAACTGCCCTCAATTATTCCCATGGTGCTCTACAATGGTAAAGGCAGGTGGACTGTTTGTAGAAATTTTAGGGATATACTGAGTGGTGGTGAACTGTTTGGCGAGAATATAATAGACTTTAGGTATATACTGTTTGATATTTACAGGTATGATGAAAATAATCTCAAAGCCATGGCAAACATGGTATCTACTGTATTTCTATTGGATAAAGAGATAAGCAGGGAAGATTTGATAAGGAGACTTAGGCTGACAGTCTATGCTCTTAAAAAGATAACACCGGAACAATTTGATATACTTAAAACCTGGCTTAAAGGTATAATGAAACCAAAGTTAGATGAAAAATCCAGAGTTGAGGTAGAGGAAATATTGGAAAAAGCTAGTCAGAGGGAGGTGAATTCCATGGTATCCAATTTGGGCAAAACTATAGAGAATATTGTGAAAGAGGGTAAAACGAAGGGACTGGAAGAAGGCAGGAAGGAAGGCAGAGAACAAGGCATAAAAGAAGGTAGAAAAGATGGGTTGCTTCAGGGATTGGAAAAGTTATTGGGTATTAAATTTTCTGATACTTCCTGTATTGGAAGAATAAGAAAGATAGATGATGAAGATATATTGAATTCTGTGTTTGAGGATGCAGTTAAGAGCAATTCCATTGGAGAGTTTGAAGAAAGATTGAGACAGAGGAAATTAAACTAGCTGCAGCCTCAAACTCGGATTTAGTTGGAACTGCCGCATAATTCAATTATGAAGCAGTTCTTTTTGGTGTTTGTTTTAATGGCTGCAGTTATGGACATGGTTGGTGCAGCTGTGGTTGTTATCCTGATGATGATTGCATTTTATGTGGGCATCAAAATTTAAATTCCCTTCAAGATAATCCTTTACAGCATTATCAGCGCTGCCGCTGACGCCTCCAAAAAATTGGATGCCTTTTTCAGCCAGGGCATTCTGGGCACCTTCCCCTATACCACCGCAGATTAATATTGAAACTTCTAGGGATTTGAGTATGTTTACCAATGCTCCATGTCCATTGCCATTTGTGGATACTATTTTACTGTCTGTAATTTTATTGTTTTCTGTTTTATAAATTTTAAATTGTTCCGTCCTGCCGAAATGCTGAAATATTTGTCCATTTTCATAAGGTACTGAAATGATCATGAAATTTTCCCCCCTGTATTTTAAATCAAATTTTTATCTATTGCAAAGCTTTTTAGGACAGTGAATGCACCTGCACTTTTTAGTGGAATCACTGCAGAGAATGTAATTTCCTCCGTTAATGTGAAGTTCTTTTCCTTTTACTATGCATTCTGCCAATTTTGTTCTGGCACTGCTGTAAATTGACTGGACAGTGGTTCTGGCAATTTTCATCTGCCGGGCACATTGAATTTGCGTAAGCCTTTCGAGGTCAATAAGTCTTATGGTCTCAAACTCATCTACCGTCATATGAATTGTTTCAACGATATCTTTTGAAGAACTAAGGGGACCAAAATTTTGTTTTTCGGGAAGGCAGCATATCTGTCTGCATTTGGTTGGCCTCGGCATAAGCTCATCACCTTTCTTTTTGTATAGTAAATGACATATGTCATTTATAATTTAATTATAAATCATTATTGGCATATGTCAATAATAACTGTCCCCATCGGTCGTGAATAAATTGTGAACAAAATAAACGGGCAAGACAGGGTAATGATATTTGAAAGGCTGTTGAAGAAAAAATCCAGGCATACACCTGTAACAAAAACATACATGTGTATGCTTTTGTTACAAAATGGAAGATGAAGTAAAATATTTGATAGGAAATTTGAGTACTGCTTGTAACAAGATTGAGGAAAATAAAATAACTGAACAAAAAATTTTTACACTGAAAAATGAATACAATAAAAAAATAACTGGTGAAGATGAAAGGGTTGACAGGATATTTTAGAAAAATTAAGCGGGTATGATAAAAAAATTAATGAGATTGAGCATTATTGCCAGATGAAAATAGACAACCTGGAAAAAGAAAATTCTAAATTGAGAAAAAATGTACATAAATTTAACAAAAAGGGCGTAATTCTCCTATTTTCTATAAGTTGGATATGAATAGTCCTTGTTATTTTAGGTTCGATACCTAAAATAATAACTACTTGACGAATTATTATATATGATGTATTCTAAAATCAGTGGTAAATATATAAATGAGGTAAAATAAATGGATTTAGATACAAATAATCATTCAGTATTTTTGCTAAATTATCATTTGGTATTGGTTGTTAAATATAGGAGAAAAGTAATAAATGATAAAATATCAAATAGGCTAAAGGGAATATTTGAGTATATATGCCCTAAATACAATATTACTTTATGCGAATGGAATCATGATAAAGACCACGTACACCTTTTGTTTAGAGGATCACCAAATACAAATATATCAAAATTTATAAATGCTTATAAGAGTGCCAGCAGCAGACTTATAAAAAAAGAGTTTCCATCAATAAAAAAACAATTATGGAAAGAGTACTTTTGGAGTAAAAGTTATTGCCTTATAACAACTGGCGGTGTTCCAATTGATATAGTTAAGGAGTACATTGAAAATCAAGGAATGAAATGAGGTGAAAATGTGTTAAAAGCTTATAAATACAGGATTTACCCGAACAAAGAACAAAAATTGTATTTTGCTGGAACTTTTGGCTGTGTCAGGTTTATATATAACAAAATGCTGGCTGATAGAATTAAATCATACAAGGAAAACAAAGATTTGGATATTAAAAAGATTAAGTATCCTACCCCGGCACAGTATAAAAAAGAATTTGAATGGCTTAAAGAAGTTGACAGTCTTGCTCTGGCAAATGCTCAAATGGATCTAAATAAAGCATATAAAAATTTCTTTAGAGATAAATCAATAGGTTTTCCTAAATTCAAAAGTAAGAAAAGTAACTATAACAGTTATACAACCAATAATCAAAATGGAACAGTTTATATCAAAGATGAACATATTAAATTACCTAAATTAAAATCCATGATAAAGATAAAACAGCATAGAGAATTCAACGGAATAATTAAATCCTGTACTGTATCCCAGGTGCCGAGTGGCAAATATTTTATATCTATACTGGTTAATTGTGAGATTAAAAAGATGCCTGAAGTCAGTAAAAAAATAGGAATAGATATGGGGCTAAAAGAATTTGCAATATGTTCAGATGGATATAGAGAGGCCAACCCAAAATATCTGACAAAATCAGAGAGAAGGCTTGTCAAACTTCAAAGGGACCTATCAAGGAAGAAAAAAGGCAGTAATAACAGAAAAAAAGCTAGGTTAAAATTATCTAAATTACACGAGAAGATAGTGAATCAAAGGGCAGACTTCTTAAATAAGTTATCAATAAAACTAATCAGAGAAAACCAATCTATAGTTATTGAGGACTTAAAAGTTAAGAATATGCAGCAGAATCACAGGCTGGCAAAGGCAATAAGCGAAGCAAGCTGGAGTGAATTCAGAAGAATGCTGGAATACAAGGCTGGATGGTATGGCAGAAAAATAATAGTGGCACCCAGTAATTATGCAAGTAGTCAATTATGTTCAGTTTGTGGATATAAGAATAGAGAAGTAAAAAATCTTGCACTCAGGGAATGGACTTGTCCTAAATGTGACACACACCATGACAGGGATATAAACGCCAGTAAAAATCTGCTGAAATTAGCCATATAATTTTGGTAATACACTGAGGTTGGTTCGACCTTTAGAGCTTAGGTAAACTTGTTCCATTAGGAATATTGACTAAGAAGCCATCCACTTCTATAAGTGGTGGTAGTTCACGTTCTGTGATTTTATCTGATGAATTCTATAAATGGGTGAGTTCTATAGTAATTATATCTTTTATTGGAGGGTTTCTTGTCAATATAGTTTTGGGATTGTCTCATTGGATTGGCACTGCGGCTTTTGTCCTTGGAATATTGTGTTTCCGTGGAAAATGTAGAGTTCGTTTAAAAAGTGTAGAAGCCAGAGTAAAATGCTGCAGTGATTCCTATAAAACATTATGTGATAGAAAAGATATTATTATAAAAAAATAGATAAAGAGTCTGATGTTGTTGGAATGGTGCAAAAAATTGATAGTAACACCAGAGAAATTAACAGTTTAATTGAGGAGAAAAATAAGCGTATTGATGGTGTAAAAAGAGAAAAAGACATGAAGTGGAAAGAATCAAGCGGCGAACGTTCCAGAGAAATTGAAAGCGGAAAGAATGATCTAACCGGAAAATTTTCAGAAAAAATAAATGAACTGGAGAACAGATACAAAAATAATTCATTTTTTTTGGAAAATGAATGTGAAGTGACAGAAGAATATCAGAATGAAGAAATTCTTAAAAAACTTATATCATATTTAAAAAATGGCAGGGTTTTTAGTAAGAAAAGTGCAATTGATTTATATGAAGATGAAAAAAGAAAGGATATGGAATTTCAAGCAAAACTTGCTAGAGAAAGGGAGGTGTTTGAATTTAAAAAGCAAAGCAATGAGAGGAATATTGAGAAGGATTAATCAGCTCAATAAGGATCTTAAAGAAGATGCTTGTACACGGGGAGAGTATGATTTTGCAGTGAAAAATCTTAGGAGTGAATATAGGAAAGAAAATGAAAGGCTGAAAAATTATTTTTAATGTACTTTGGGCCAAGGCTGTACTTTGACATAGGAATTATTTGATAATATATAACATAACGGGGTAATATAAAATATAGAAAACTCTATGATCATAAGGAGGAAACAAAGGTGAATACAAAAGTGGACAGATGTTTTGTAAGAAACTCGACTGCATCTTTGAAAAAAGTACTTATGTGCCCTCCTACCTATGCATATTTAAAGGAAAATGCAGGTAGAAATGGCAATAAAGCTAAAATAAACAGTGAGCTTTGCATGAAGGAACATGATGAACTGGTTGAGGCGTATAGGTCAAATGGAGTTGAAGTGGTTTTAATGACAACGGATCGCAATTTGCATGATCAGGTATTTGCCAGGGATTTTGGCGCCTGCGTAAAAGAAGGTTATATACTGGGGAATTTTAGAATACATCCCAGGGAGGGCGAGACAGAAGCCTACGAAAAGAAAATGAAGGAACTTGAAATTCCATGTATTGCAAGGTGCAGCAGAGGACATTTTGAGGGCGGCGATTTCTGGATGCTGGACGATAAGACCATGGCCATAGGCATATTGGAGCGTACTGATGATACAGGAATTGATGAAATAAGGAAGCAGATAGGAAGTAGATATGGTTATGAAATAATATCCGTTAAATCTCCTGAAAAATGTCTTCATCTGGATATGTGCTTTAACATAGTGGCGGAAAAGCTTGCTGTAATATGCAGTGAAGTCCTTCCAGATGAATTTCTGAACATATTGAAGGACAGAAATTTCAAATTCATAGAAGTGGATAGAGAAAATTTGCTGAAATGCCACTGCAACCTTCAGGCACTGGGAAATGAAAAAGTAGTGTCCTTCAGGGATAATAGAGAAGTCAACAGTGCTCTGAGATCCTATGGAATTGAAGTAATAGAGACTCATATAAGCGAAATGTTTAAGCACGGCGGAGGAATACACTGTATGACTTTTCCTTTGAGCAGAGCATAATACATTCAAGGGCTGTTATTTGTATAAAATTTAAAAATTTTTTTCAATTTTTCTAGTGACTATCATAAAAAACATCATATATACAGTTTATATTTTAATATAATGTTTATACTAAAATATATAGCTATTACTGCCGATGACTGCTGGTTAGAAGGCAAAGCTGTATTTTTTAGACTTTGACTTTCTTTGACCTTTATTGTATTATAATAACTGTAATAAGGATTAACAGACAATGAGACAGTTGGAAACAGCAAATTATGATGATTTAGGAGGTTGTATATTATGTTTGATATGATTCCATTCAGAAGAGATAATTCTTTAAGCAGGGGTGATGAATTTGAAAAATTCATGAGATCCTTTTTCAACCATGATTTTTTACCCGCTGGATTAAATGGTTTTGGCAGGGATTTTAAGGTTGATCTTAAAGAAAATGATGACTCCTATGTAGTTGAAGCAGATCTTCCGGGAATAAATAAAGATTCTATAGATTTAAGTTTTGAAAATAATTATTTGACTATATCTGCAAAGAGAGAAGATTCCAAGGAGGATAAGAGAGAAGATTTTGTAAGGCGTGAAAGAAGTTATGGAGAATTTAAAAGAAGTTTTTATATTGACAATGTAGATGACAAGAGAATCAGCGCCTCTTTTAAAGATGGAGTTTTGAAGGTAAATCTTCCAAAATCCGAGAAACACAAGGACAAAAGCAAGAGAATTGACATTAACTAAACTAATTGCTGTGGCACTGTGATTAATTTCACAGTGCCATTTTATGTTATAATTAAATACTATAAAAGTATAATAATTAATTGGAAATCTGTTTTTCGGATTTTGTGTAAGTACAGGAGGAAATTTTATGAGTCAGTGGGAAATGATAATTAGGTTGGTTCTTTCGGGAGTGCTGGGAGGTTTAATAGGTTTTGAAAGGAGAAGTCACTTCAAGGAAGCGGGACTCAGGACACATTTTGTTGTAGCAGTGGGCAGTGCCCTTATCATGTTAGTGTCCAAGTATGGTTTTACAGATCTGTTATATACAAATGCCATATCGGTGGATCCAAGCAGAATAGCTGCCCAGGTAGTGAGCGGGATTGGATTTCTCGGGGCTGGTACTATAATAGTGGAGCATCAATTTGTAAGAGGGCTGACTACTGCGGCTGGATTGTGGGCTACAGCTGGAATTGGCATAGCAATTGGTGCAGGTATGTATATTCCCGGTATAAGTGCTACTGTGCTCATCCTTGTGGCACTTGAAATATTCAATAAATTTAAAAAGACTGTCTCTTATTCTATGGGCAGGGCAGATCTTTCACCGGATGGGATCAATCCTGCGCTGGATACTTTGAAAAATTCAAAAATAAAAATATCAGGCATTCAAGTGAATAGGCATTATAACAAAACTGACAAGGATTTGGAGGTAAGGCTTACCTTTAGAATTTATACTAAGAATCAAAATGAAACAAAAAAAATTATGGTAAGTCTTCTAAAAATACCTTATGTAAAAAACGTGAATATAGAATGATATAGTAGTAGAATATAGGGGAAAGTAATAATTATTATTAAGACGGGTGTTGCCATTTTATATGCCGGTTGGATGGAGAAGGTGTAAAATATATGATTATTAATTGTGATAAGCTATTAAAGGAACATAAGACTATAAAGACAAAAAAAGCGGCAAAAAGAGTGAAATTCATAGGAATATTTAACAAAGATGTGTATAATATAACAGCTCCTTTTTTAAATAATGGAAGGATTGTAATAGCTGGAAGGGTTGAGTCCAAAATGGGAAGGGATTCCATGGTATTGTTTTTTGAAAAATATAAGGACGCCTGGTGTCATGTAGTTGAATCACCTATTATGGAATTGGAAGATCCTTTTTTCACCAAGATAGGCGATGAGCTGGTGATAGGCGGTGTAGAGGTGTTTAACAGCATAAATAACCCTTATAATCTTATATGGAGAACCATAATGTATAAGGGAAGGGATATTTTTCATCTGAAGCTTTTTTTTGTGGGTCCTGACGGTATGAAGGATTTGCGTATAGCTGAGCTCAAGGATGGAAGTATAGGAGTTTTGACACGTCCACAGGGAGCCAAGGGAGGAAAGGGAAAAATAGGTTTTACAAAAATCAGGAGATTGAATGATCTGAGTATGGGAGTTATTGAGGATGCGCCAATTTTGAATGACTTTTTACATGATGATGAGTGGGGCGGAATAAACAGTATATATCCTATTGATGAAAATAACATTGGATTACTGGGACATATAGCTAAAATGGATGAGGACGGGATGAAGCATTATTATTCCATGACTTTTGTATTGGATATGAATTCTATGAGATACAAGGATGTAAAAATAATTGCAACCAGGGAGGATTTTTTGCCTGGACCAAGTAAAGACGGAAGTTTGTACGATGTTGTATTTAGTGGTGGACTTGAATTTAAAGATAAAAAAGCGGTCTTGTATGCCGGAATAAGCGATATTGAAGCCCAGACTCTTGAGATAGATAATCCTTTTTATGAATATATGCGTAAAAAAGGAGAAGTGTCATGATGAATATAAAAAGGTGTAAATTTAATCCCATCGTAACCTGTAAAGATGTTGTTCCCTCCAGCAGGGATTTTGAAGTCATAGGTGCGTTTAATCCTGGCGCGGCCCTCTATAAAGGTGAAATAGTACTTGCCATGAGGGTTGCAGAGAGGTTTAAGGACAATAATGATGGGCATATAAAAATTCCAGTTATAGACGGGCAGAGTGCTGCTCTGAAAACTGTAGATCTGGATAAGGAAGATGACAGATATGACTTTAGTGATTCCAGGGTAATTAAAGAGAAAGATAGTTGCTGCGATTTTGTATATCTCACTTCCATGTCCCATGTAAGGCTCGCCAGAAGTACGGATGGAGTGAATTTTAAAATAGAGGACAAACCTTTCATATTTCCGGAAAATAGATACGAGAGCTTTGGCATCGAGGATCCGAGAATAACTGAGATAGACGGCAGCTATTTTATAACCTATAGTTCAGTATCACAATATGGAATTGTCACTAGTCTAGCTGTAACTTCTGATTTTAAGGATTATAAAAAGCTCGGGAATATTTTTGAAACGGAAAACAAGGATGTAGTGATTTTCCCTGAAAAAATAAATGGCAGGTACTTTGCACTAAACAGGCCCGTATCAAAAAGTACAGGTGATCCTGTCATCTGGATATCTGAATCCTATGATCTTCTCCATTGGGGGAATCACAGAATATTGGCATGTACTAGAAAGGGTCACTGGGATTCTGAAAAAATAGGTGCCGGGATACCTCCTGTTAAAACAGATAGAGGCTGGCTGGAATTGTACCACGGGGTGGATGATCAGGGGCATTACAGCATGGGAGCTCTTCTGCTCGATGTCAACTGCCCTTCAAGAATTATTGCCCGCAGTGAGAAACCGCTTCTTGATCCCAGGATGGATTATGAAACAGGGGGATTTTTTTCAAATGTGGTTTTTCCCTGTGGTGCAGTAAAAAAACATGAAAAATTGTATATATATTATGGTATATCGGATAATTCCATTGGGCTTGCAGCTGCAGCATTAGAAGATATCTTAAGCACCCTTGGCTAAGATCAAGGGTAGCTGTTGGGTGGCTATCCCCCCGGTCAGGTTATCCCCGGCCAGGCTGCTCCCGCGGCTCAAGCTGTTGCCGGGGGTTGTAAATAAATTGTAAAATGTGAATTGTCAATTGTGCATTGCCTAAAGTTCTGCTGTGATATTGCCCGTTTCTGAAAGATCATAGCCTCCTATACCTGCAAGCTCCTGCTTGAATTTATCCGACTTGAGTATTTTGGTTATCGAGTTAAAAGGAGGATTATCCATGTCATCTTTTTTTATGACAAGTTCATATCTCTCTTTTTGAAGTGGTATAAAATCTATGTTTTGAACTTGAAGACTGGTTTTTTCATTTCCAATGCCGACATCTGCTTCTCCCCTGGCCACGGTGCTGGCTACGGCAAGGTGGGAAAGACATTCCCTGTTGTAGCCTGATATGTTTTTGCCCTTTATATTGAGCAGTCTCAGGTGCTCATCTAAGAGTATTCTGACGCCGCATCCCCTTTCCCTGTTTATTAAATTGATATCCGGTTTTTTAAAATCTTCCCAACTGTGAATATTTTTAGGATTGCCCTTTGCAACATAAAAGCCTTCCATGCGGCAGGCCAGGTGGATTATAACGGTGGGTATGCCGGGAATAAGCCTCCTTACAAAAGGTATATTGTATTTCCCGGAGTCTCCATCCCATAGGTGGGCGGTAGCTACCTGTACTTTTCCCATGTAAAGCCCCAGTAATCCCTTGTAACTTCCAACATATGAACGAAATGTCCTGATTTCAGGATAGTGCATCTCTATATAACGGGACAGTATATCCAAAAGCATATCCTGACCGCAGATTACAAAATCATCCTCTCTGGTATTTCCCGGGTAAAGAATATCTAAAAGTGAAGAATTGTCCTTTTTGCGTGTATTGTTTTGCCGGCTGACAGTATTCTTTTTCCTGTTTTTATATTCCTCCACATCTCTCGTATCCACTCTAATTTTTTTACCTACTTTATAACCTTTTAACTCTCCTCTTTTTATCAATTCGTATACTGTGTTCTTGGCTATTTTCAACATATCTGCGACTTCCTGCGGAGTTAAGGCAGTGTTCCCTGACATAATATTCCTCCTCATACTATTCTAACAATAATTTTAGTACATATTTTTTAGAAATACAAATTGATATTAGAAACTGTGTTAAAATAAGTTATGACAAGGAGTGAAACAATATGAAAATAGCAATTATTTCTGATATACACGGAAATCTGGAAGCACTCAGGGAGGCTTTCTCCAATATAGAAAAAAGAAAGGCGGATGCTGTAATATGCCTTGGAGATTTGGTTGGCTATGGTCCTTATCCAAATGAAGTTGTGGAATTTATAAGAGAAAAGCATATATTGAACATACTGGGCAACTACGATGCAGCAGTGCTGGAAAAAAAGTTCAACTACATAAGAAATAACAGGATCAATGAATTCTGCATGCCCTGGACAGCTGGTGAACTTAAAGAGGAAAACAGGGTCTATTTGAAATCACTTCCGAGGGAAATAAATCTTCAGTTTTTGGATAAAAAAATCTGTTTTGTACACGGAAGCACCAGATCCATAAATGAATATCTTCTGGAAAATTCAAGGGAAGCATCGGAAGTCATGGAGGCTTTTGCAGGGGATGTGCTGGTTTGTGCCCACACCCATATACCCTGTGAAAGCAGATATGGTTCTAAAATACTTATAAATGACGGCAGTATCGGAAAACCCAAGATAGGCAGGCCCAATGGCACTTATGTGATCATGGATGTAAAAGACGGGGATGTATATGCAGAACTGGTGGAGTTTACCTATGATTATGAGAAAACTGCAGCTGCCATGGAGCAGAAGGGCATAATAAAAGCCTGCATTGACAACATAAGAACCGGAATGGAATAAATTCAAAAAGTTCAAAGTTTAGATATGAAATGATGAAGGTTTTCGGCATATGCCGAAAACCAGCTAGATTTGATATTTGTTTTTTGTACTCTGAACTTTCTATTAAAGGTTACTCCTGATTCAAGTTGTTCAGGGCATCTGTGAGTCTTACATATAGATCGTATATTCCGCTGTTGCTGTTTTGAACATCTGCAATATCGTTCATTTCATTGCTCAAGTTCTGTAATTTCTGAGATCCTGTCTCTATTTTGTTTTGATCCTTCTCAGCTATTCCATCTTTAATGGAATTCAGTATTTCTATGCAGCTGTTTGTATAGCCTATGGATTGATTTACAGCATTTATCTGTTTATTTATGCTGTCTATATACTGTTTGTTTAGGGGTTCCAGACCTTCCGGAACAGATAATTTGGATACATCATCTCTAAATGTTGTCAGGTTATTTTTATAAGTTGTAAGATACGAACTTCCGGTGGTAAGCACCTGGATCATCTGATCAAGATACTGCTGCATTTCCTCGGCACTGCTGGCGGAATCTAACTCTGACATTGTATTTGTGGCATTGGTATAGGTTTCATTTAATTCGTCTGCAGTATTATAAGTTTCGTTTTCATAGGATTCACAATAATCTTTTAAATTATTTACATAATCTTTTTCAGTCTGCGGCACTGCCGATGGAGATTTTAGCAGATATTCCACAGGTAAATCTACAGAACCTAATCCTCCGAGAAGGTATATGTTCCTGTAATTTTTCTCATCTATAAAACTTTTTTGATTTGATATATCGCTTCCATCGGTTAAAATTATAGGTGCATTCAATTTGGCGGCCAGTGCACTCCCCGAAAGTGCATCGGGAAAGTTTTTGCCATTTGCAAGTATTGCTGTATTTGAATTGAAGCTGAAGTTTTTGCATATGCTCATAGATGTATCATATCTTGTAGCTCCGCCTAATCTTTCTATGTTGTCATCATTTAAATACGGCAGCTGGGATTTTAACTCATCTACGGCGGTTTCAGATACAGAAGCTTGTCCGCCAATTACGTATACTTTGGATGGTTCTATAGATGAAATCAGATCCCTGGTCTCTGAAGGCAGGCTGTCTGTATTTACCAGGAATATAGGATATCCCTTTGAAGCAGCTATGCTGGATATGCTCAAGGCGTCAGGAAAGCCCCATCCATTTGCCAAAACTATTGGAGTTCCGTTTGTGACCTTCAGTGAATTGATTATATATTTGTTGGTGCCGAATCTGTTGGATCCGCCCAGTCTTGTAAAATTGGCATTTTCGTAACCCATTTCTTTAATATGATCTAAAATGTCCTCGCTTATGGATGAATCGCCCCCGAGAACATAGATGTTTCCGGAAGAATTCAAATGATCTTTTATATATTCAAAGACATCGGAATTGTTATCTGTGCTGTCATTCAGTAAGAGTATGGGAGCGTTGTATTTTTTTGATAAAACGCTGCCGCTTAGAGCATCCGGAAAATCTCTCCCGCTTGCAAGTATTATGTTTTGAAGATTTCCGGTTTTAAAACTAGATGCAATTTTTATAGATGTTGCGTATCTGTCAGTACCCGCAAGTCTTGTTACGTTGTACGTAGTCTTGGCGTAGGCTGGAGCTGCGGTACAGAGTAACATGGTTAGACTTACAGCTAATCCTACTATTTTTTTCATTATATGTATTTTCCCTCCCTTAAAAGTATATACTTAAAGTTTAGCACAAATGTGGGAAAAACTATATAGGGAAAGCATGAAATTTACACTTAATATCATGTAAAATTATAGCTGTATCTATGGAAATGTATATGTAATTATGGTAAAATTAGTTCACTGGTAAGATATTGGTAATATGGATAGTTGCTTGGATACCACAAGAATGAAAAATTACTGTAGTGTGTGAAAGGGGGGAAAATATGAACAAAATAAAAACATTTGCTGCAGCGGTTATAATTATATTTTGTACAAGCACCTCAGTTTTTGCCCAGGGAAATACCCTGGATATTGATGCTGCCATTGATGCTGCGGTAAAAGAGTCTTATGAAGTGAAAAGTGCTGATATTTCAACACAGCAGGCTCAAAATTCATACAATCAGGCAGTTAAAAATGCTGCTAACTATGGAGATCAGTTGGATGAGGGTGGAGACACTTTAGATAGCTATACTAGGCTTACACTTTTGCAGGGCATAGCGAATCCTCCTGCAGAGGCCAAATTTTCCATTTACAAGTACTCTAATATGGGCAAAGTTGCTGAAAATCAGGTGAAATTATCTGCTTACACCCAATATACGGCCCTTATGGATTTTAAGGATGCACTTGACCTCGAAAAGCAAAAATTTCAAAGTGCGAAAGATCAATATAATATTTCACAATTAAAACTAAAGCTGGGAACGGCTTCTCCGGCAGATGTAAAGCAGGCAGAGGCAGATTACTACAGTGAAAATTTAAATCTGAATAAGGTCCAGAGACAATATGATCTTGCAGTTATGAAAATAAATCAGGTTTTGGACAGGGACATATATACAAAGTACGATGTGCTTCTCAGGGATAAAATCACAGAGTCGCCCTATATAAGAAGTTATGATAATTATGTAAGTGATGCGCTGAAAAACAGGGCGGAAATTTTAAATGCACAGGAAAATGTGAATCTCAAAAAATTTGAATATGATATTATAAAAGGGGTATTTCCCTCTAAATATGACACTATGAACCAGATTGGGCAGTATGGTGTAAATCAGGCACAGGATGCACTTGACATTGCTGAAATAAATATACCTGTTGAAATAAACAATCTGTATAGTGATTTACAAAACAAGTCCAAGATGCTTGATTCCAAAAAAGATGCTTTTAATCTGGCGCAGAGAAATTATAATGTTGCCAGAGTCAAATATAATGCAGGTGTGATGAGCAAAGTGGATTTTGACGTCCAGGCAAGCAATTTAAAGGCAGCACAGAATGATTTGAAATCCTTTCAAAGGGATATATGGATGGCACAGCTTAAATTGAACCTGGCCTGCGGTGTTGGAGATGACACATCAAAGCTCAGTAATTGATATGAATTAAATTATGTAGGGAGGCAAAAAAGTTGAAAAAAAAGTTAAGCGTCATAGTTGGACTTGCTATGGTACTCAGTATGGGAAGCACTTGTTTTGCAGAAGCTAGTAGTGCTGAAGTCCCTGCTGATACCACGGCTGCAGTTGGTACTTCAGATACGACAAGTACAACCCTTACCTTAGACCAGGTGTTAAGCAGCATAGAAAAGAATAATATGGAAATTAACATGTACGATCAGAAAATACTTCTATATCAGAGACAATTTGACCGGGACCATCAAAATGCAATGCTCAATGCTGATAAAAGTCCTGTCAATTATCCTGCGGGTCAGTATGCGGCTGTGAAAATTGCAATAGATGTGGTACCGAAGCAGGATGAACAGAATATCAAAGATGCCAAGCATGACAGGGATGATACACTGCAGAATTTGAAATTTTCTGCAGAGCAGCAATATCTAAATGCAATAAATGCCCGGGATCAGATAACTACTATAAATGCCCAGATAGCAAATGTGGATAAAAAGATTGCACAGACAGAGGCTAAGATACAGCAGGGCCAGCTGACAAATGATGCCCTTCAGTCTCTTCAGGTTCAAAGGAGCCAGTTTGAGGCCTCTCTTAATACTCCCAGGTCACAGCTTCAGCAGTCTGAACTCAATATAAAACAGATCATAAATATGGATTTGAATACTGATGTAAATCTAGTTCTACCTGCATCAAAGCAGTTTGTAAAATTTGATGACAGCAGTATCCAGTCAAAAATTGACAATGCAGTGAACAATTCTTATGATATGGCAAAGATAACTAATAATATTGCTATACTTAAAATTCAGGAGGATATATACAAGCAGTATTCCTACAATGACGCTACGGGGGAAGTGAATACGGGGCTCAGCATACAGAACCTCCAGAACAGTCTTTACAGCACACAGTTGAATCTTAAAGTCAATTTGTGGAACAGTTATTATTCTTTGAAAAACAGCGAGGATCTGGTGAATACGGAAAATATAAAGGTTGAAAATGCACAGATGAATTATGACAATACTTTGACCAAGGTTAAAGAAGGGGTACTCACTGAAGTGGATCTTGATTCTGCCGCTCTTGCACTTCAAAGTGAAAAGGTAAGTTTAAAGAGTGCCCAGGACAATTATATGATAGCTTTAGATCAGTTCCAATACAATCTTTCCAAGTAAATTTTTTATGAATAACTTAAAGGGCAGCTGTTAAATTGCAGCAGGTATGATAGAATATAATCTGTAAATCAATTATAGTTGTATAGGAGAGATAATTTGATGAGAGGAAAGATTAGATCACTGGGAATTACTGCAGTTATTATGATGCTGATTGTATCTTTTACAGCTTGTTCTTTTGGAAATAAATCCGGACAACAAAATGACAATACCAAAAAAACTACACAGACTTCTGAAAATACAAAAGGACCTAAAATTACTGAGGATGCAGACAAAACTGCCCAGCTTAAGAAAGAAAAGCCTATACTGAATGGAAAAGTATATGTGCAGAGCAACAGGGCTATAGCGACTATGGTAATTAAAAGTGGTGTGAGTGATAAAGAGGCGAAGGATCTGGCACAAAAGTATGCCAATGATTTAAAAAAGAAATATAAAAATATGCAGGTCAGTGTAATGGCAGTAAGGGATAATAAAAACATAGCAAATATAACCGTGAAATGATTTAACGGTGAAAAATGGATGGTGTATAGTTAAAAGCGAGGAGGATTTCCGGCAAATGTCGAAAATCAACCCTGATGTTAACTATGCACTTTTAATTTTTAACTGAAAAAGGTATTTTTATAATAGAAGGTTTTAAGGTACTTCCGTCTTTATCTCTTATATTGTATTTATTGTTGTTCAATATGGTGATGGTATAATCCTGGGAAGCCTCATATCCCTCATAGGGAGGGCTTACTGCTATGGTTTTTGGATCCTCCAGTTTAAAGGAGACATTTACGTATTTCCCACTGCTGTCTGTCACCTTGATATTATCTGTCATTGTCATATCTATGTCGTTTATTACAGTATCGTCATCCTCATTTTTGACTGTCTTGTCGTCAAGCGGCTTGCTGAATTTTATTCTCCAGGTTTTAAGTGGATCTTTTGTAGTAAGGGCTGTCATTAATTTTACATCTGAATTCTTTATGATGCTGCATTTATTGTCCTTTAAAACTGCGGCGGTGCCGTCATTAAAGGATGAAGCATTGTCAAAATCATAGGATATAAAGGTAGATCCCAGTCTGTCAATGTAGCCCCATTTTATATATTTTTTACTGAAATCTGTGTCTCCTGAATCCTCAATATTTGAAGAGCCTGTATTTTTTTTCACTGCTGCATAGCCTTCACTAAAATCCAGGGCATTGTCAAATATAGTATCTATCACGATATCTCCATTGCTGTTTATAAAACCCCATTTTTTCCCCTTTTGAACTCTTGCAAGTCCTTCACTGAAAGCATATATTTTGTCAAACTGGGATAGGTATTTTATTTCTCCCGATGAATTTACAAATCCATATCTTCCATTGGACGTTATAATGGCTTTTCCCTCCTTGTAGCTGTCTATCCAGTCCAGCTGCGGCTGAAGGACTATTTTCCCGGAGGCATCTACAATGCCGCACTTTCCAGATCTAACTATTTGAGAGAAACCGCTGCCCAGGGATGTGATGCTGTCATAGCCCGTATCGAGGATCAGACGGCCGTTTTTATCGATGAGTCCGTATTTATCACCACTGGACACTTTTATCAGATTACTATTCAAATAATATATATCCTTGTATTTGGGTTCCAGTACTATTTTGCCGTCCATGTCTGAAAGACCCCATTTGCCCTCGGATTTTACAGGTACGAGTCCCAGTATCGGCGATTTTATCTCATCGAAGTTGAAAGCTTTGAAATTACCCTGGGTGTCTACCAGACTCCAGGAGTTATTCAACTTTACAGCAGCATAACCGTTCTGAAAATCATAGGCATTGTCGTACTTGCAATCCAGGAATATATTCCCATGAGCATCTACAAATCCATATTTTCCATCTTTTCTCACTTTTGCGAAGCCCTGCTGAAAACCGTATATTACATCAAATTGAGGCTCTGTGACGACACTGCCTCTGGTGTTTATAAATCCCCACTTTGAATTTGCGCTCACTGCCGCCAGGCCGTCTTCAGAAAAATCTCCTGCATCTTCATACTGAGGTTGTACTATAACTGTCCCATTTTCATCTACAAAGCCGAACTTTGTACCTTTGGAAACTTTTGCGCAGCCGTTTTTGAAAGAGCCGATGGAAGTAAATTCAGGTTTTGTTTTTACCGTGCCATTTTTATCCATTAACCCGTATAAACTGCCGCTTTGAAATTTGACCAGGCCATTTTGAAATGAATATATATTGTCTGCAGTTATGTCCGAATCTGAAACTGTGTATTTTCCGGCTGATGCACCAACTTTTGGTGAATTCCATATGAATGTACTGCTGAAAGTGAATAAGAAAACCAGTGCTAATCCAAAATATCTTTTAAAATACTTCTGCAAACCCCTTACCCTCCTATTATATATTTTTTAGATTATTATACCATCAATAGAAATGAATAACTATCTTTTTGGATTATAATCTGAAATTTTACCCGGGAAAAAGTTAATAAAAAGTAAACTTGAAACTTTTGGCTATATACTAGTAACTCTACACTTATATATATTTGATTTTATAAAATCCTTATGATATATTAAGTTAAGATAATCAATAGTTGTATTGTGGATAAATGAGCTATTATAAAGAATTTTGGAGGTTTAATATGGTAAAGAAAACACAAGATGGCAAAAAAAATAACAAAAAAGAATATGTTTCTACTGTGCTTTCACTTTTGGATGAAGAGGAAAATGTAGTTTCAGATGTACAAAAAGAAATTTTTATAGATGAGATAAGGGAGCTGCCGCCTATAAAGGAAGGGGAGCTCAACGTGTCAGGTGTATATGCCTATGACCTGGGAGATAAAGTTGAAGTTAAGGTCTATGTGAGAAATGGACTTTCCACTAATTTGAATCTGCAGAAAATACCTTTTCTGATTGTAAATTCTAAGGGAGAAACTCTGGCATCCCAGACCTTCAACCTCTCGTCACTGGGAAAACTGCCCCCTCATTCTGCCAGACCTGTAAAGCTTTATTTTGAAAAGAAAAATCTTAAAGTGGATAAGATACCTGCAGATGACTGGAAAATTGTATTGAATGGTGAATTCAACATAACTTCCAAAGTGAGACCGAGATATGAAGGACTGCCTGAGGGAATATCCGTTGAGGACAAGCTTGTTTTCGATAAGTTTCTAGATGAGCTTCCTGAAATGGAAGAGGGAGAATTCAGTATATCGACTTTCAGTATAGGACTTCAGACAAATGGGAACATACTTATAACGACAGTTATGAGAAATGCTACAAACAAGCCAATTACCATTAATAAAATGCCTATGACCGTGCTTGATAAAAACAAGCGGGCGGTAAAATCACAGGACTTCAATTTGAAGGATTTCACAGTGAGTCCCTATAGAGCTAAATTGTGTAATTTTGCATTTCCGACAGATGTTCATCCAGAATATGATCAAGCCCTGGAAGGGTGGTCGGTGATTTATAAATTGGTAAATATAAATGGCGGCAAAAATATAAAGAGAATACCAAGTGATTCTTAGTTGATATGGCTGTCTATTTACAGATATTTTTTCTGTTTCAATATTAGAAGAGCTTACTTGAAAATGTGGTAGTAATTTCTAACTGTGTTCTTAAAAGAGTTGGAAGCGTTAGAGCAATCATAAAGTTGAAATATGTTGGTGTGAAACTGTGAATTTATTTTAAATTATGAAAGATAAATCCACAGTTTTTTTATTGAGCTGTTTTATAAGTTATCTAAATATGTGTTATAATATATAATATATTTCTGGTTAATTTATAGTTTTCTTACTGACTTTATTTTCCGGATTTAAATAGTATTTACGTAAATGCAATTAAATTTAAATACCATTGCAATATTTTAAATTTGGGGAGAATATATATGAGAAATTCAAGGAAACATAGAAAGTCTGTATTTTTGGTTATAATTATTGTTTTGATTCTGGCTGCAGTGGCTTTTGGAAAGCTTATTTTTTGGGAGTCGTCCTACAGTCCACCTAAATATAAATTTTCTTTAGAGTTATTTAATAAAATGCTTGGAGCCCAGAGTACAGGAGGTACTGCGGAACTTACGAAAGATGAAGTGAATCAAATTATATCTCTGTATTTTCAGGAATATAGGGGCAATGATGTTATAGTAAAAGCAGTAGAAGCAGATTTTAGTGGCGACAAGATGAAATTTTATATACCTATGACTTATAAGGATTTTGATGTGCTGGTTACATCTGAAGGAAGCATTTCTAAGGAAAGTGATAAGATTAAATATACACCGGATTACTTCAAAGTGGGAAAAATAACCTTACCTAAAGCCTATGTATTGAAGGAGTTATCTGGTAAGTTAAAGAATACCGCTGCTGTTGAACAAAATTCCATAGTCATAGATACTAAAGAAATTCCAGTGGGTATTACTGCACTGAATGTTAAAAATGAAAAACTTTTGGTAACACTGGAGAAGAGACAACTTAATATTGAAGATATGTTAAGGGGAAAACTTAATTCTGCAAAAGAATTGATCAAGTGATTCTCAGCTTAAGTGAGTTTTGCTTAAGAAGGTATGAAGATTTTATGTAAAAGTTTATCTTTGTATCTTTATTTTTTTGCAAAAAATTTGTCTTCTTTTAAAAAAATGCATATATATTGTATGAAGGGAGTTGATTGATATGGCTGTAAATTCAATAATGCTGCAAACTTCAGTAGTATTGAGATATAAAGACGGTCTGGATGATCAGGGGAAGGAAATAATTAAAGGACAGAGATTTTCAAATGTAAAAATAGATGCTTCTGACCAGGACATCTACGATGTTGCCAAAGAGATAGAAAAACTTCTTGGAAAGACACTTGATGAGCTTGTAAGAGAGGATGAAAGTTCTATAACGAACGCTTAGGTGATGGACAATTTAGAATTGTCAACTCACAACTGTCAATCGTCAATTAAAAAAGGGGGTGAATTATATGTCTAAGTCATTGATCATGAATTTTTTAACTGAAGAGGGTAAAAGGACTTCTGTAAGAGTTGCCAATGTAAAAGAGGATATAACGGATTTAGAAGTAAAAACTGCCATGGAGACAATCATTGCAAAAAATATATTTACCTCAAAAAGTGGAGATTTAAGAACTGTAGATTCAGCTCATATACTGGAGAGTTCGACTACTGAGCTCACAGTGAAATAATAGTGAATTAAATGATTCTTGGATTCAGATGGAGTTTGCTTATAAGAAGTTGTTTTCTCCATCTGAACCTCTGAAACTTCAGGTAGGCACGAAAAATTAAATTTGTAATACAATATTTAAGACGGTAAATTATAATTTTGACTGCAAATTAAAATCAGGGAGAGAATGATATGATAGAGTTCAAACCCATTTCTAATATGGACAAGCATTATCAAATTATGATGAATACAGACTGTGTTTTGCTAGAAGAATTTAAATTGAAAGAATTACTGATAAGAGCTAAAAATGGCGATAAAGCCGCAGTGGAAGAAATCTGTAAAATGTTTAATGGAATGATTGTGAATTTAGCAAGATCTTTTTATATAAACGGATATACCTTGGAGGATATGATACAGGAGGGAAGGGTTTCACTTATAAAGGCCGTTCGAAAATACGACATAGATTCTAAGTATCCATTTACGGCCTATGCTTTCAGTGCTGTTGAGAAAAATTTTTACTATGAGATAAGAAGTAACTCAAAAAAGCTGAGCTGCTGTAGCCTCTACAGTGTCAATAAAAATGGCAGTGAGGTTATAGAGATGATAGCTTCAGAAGAAAATATGGAAGAAGATCTTATAAAAAAGCAGCAGAGTATTAATATTTGGAAATCTGTAGGAAAGCTTCTGAAAGAGGAGAGAAATATAATAATATGGTGTTATGTACGAAGAAGAAGCTTAAAGGAGTATTCCATAAGAAGGAAGATATCATATAGGGCAGTGCTCTACAAGAAAAAAAAGGCATTAGAACATTTGAAAAGTATTATTTGCAAAGATTCCTGGTGCCCATTAGCAAACTGTGAGTAAAAAGAGGAACGGTATAAAGAAGGATCATCAAAATGATGATCCTTCTTTATTTTAATTTATGGGGACTGACCCCATAACATTTTTTGGAAATAAATTATAATAAACTCTGTTCTGATTGCAAGCATAAATTATGACTTAGACCGTTTTAATATATGGTTGAGCACAAACTCTAAATACTAAAATCTCTAAATGTATATTATAATGTATAAAAGAGTATATGGAGTTTCAATTATTAATTGTTTATTCGTCGGTATTTGCTACTGTTTTTGGGAGGTCTTGATTTTGAATTTGTTTGCCTGATTGTAGGAATGATAAAAGAGTATATAATTATATTTGCAATTAAGTATATTTATAAGTGAGAAAGAAGTGATATTTTGGATTTCATAAGTGAAAGTGATATGGAGAAAATCAGGAATGCAAATGAAAAGCGGAAAGTGAAACTGCCTGATGGCACATTTGTTCCTTCACTGGGCCAGGGAACCTGGTATCTTGGTGAAAATCCTTCAACAAGAGAACGTGAGATCAAAACCCTGAAACTTGGAATAGAACTTGGCATGACTCTTGTAGATACTGCGGAAATGTATGGTGACGGTGGTTCTGAGCGTCTGGTGGGCGAAGCAATAAGGGGAATCAGGGATAGTATATTTCTGGTGTCAAAAGTATATCCCCACAATGCAGGATCTAAAAATATATTTACCGCCTGTGAGAACAGTTTGAAAAGGCTTGGCACTGATCATCTGGATTTGTATCTGCTCCACTGGAGGGGAAGCGTACCTTTTCAGGAAACTGTGGAGTGTATGGAAAAGCTTAAAAAGCAGGGCAAGATTTTAAGGTGGGGAGTATCCAATCTTGATACAGCCGATATGAAAGAGCTTATGTCCTGCAGTGGCAGTGAAAACTGTATGGCCAATCAGGTTCTCTATCATCTCGGTTCACGAGGTATCGAATTTGATCTTATGCCCTGGCAGAGAAAGCGTAATATTCCAATTATGGCCTATTGCCCAATAGCTAAAGGCGGAAGGCTGAGAAAAGAACTGCTGGAAGATGAAGCTGTAAATGAAATAGCACTGAAATATCACATAAGGCCCCTGCAGGCACTTCTGGCTTGGGTTATAAGAGACGACGATATAATTGCAATTCCCAAGGCTTCCAGAGAAGAACATGTGATAGAAAATGCAGAAGCTGCATCCATTGTCCTGTCAAAAGAGGATATGGATAAACTTGACAGAGTATTTCCAAAGCCGGATAAAAAAGTGAGACTTGAAATATTGTAGTGGGGTCTGACCCCATAACAAAAAATGGAAATTAAACAGATATGGTAATGCGGATTCAGGGGCGGAAACTTGAAAGAGTTTCAAAAACTCCTGTTGTAAATTACCTTCTGGGAATCATAAAAATATTTTTATCCACGCTGTGGATTATTTTAATATGTTTTGATAAAATGAAGATAATGAATATGTATTTAATTGTATACAAGGTAAATATAAGAGGGCAGGAAGTGATATTTTATATACTTCTTGAGTTCCAGTCCACTGTAGATTACAGGATGCCCACGAGACTGTTGTTTTATATAGTTGAGATATGGAGAGAGATACTGAAGAATGACAGGCGCAGAAAGGATTTCAGACTGCCTGCAGTTGTTCCCATGGTGCTTTACAACGGTAAAAATAGATGGACTGCTTACAGAAATTTTAAGGATGTATTGAGCGGCGGTGAGTTGTTTGGTGAAAATACAATAGATTTCAGGTATATATTGTTTGATATTTACAGATATGATGAAAGTCAGCTCTAGAGTATGGCTAATATGGTATCTACTATATTTCTGCTGGACAAAGAAATAAGTAAAGAGGATTTGATGAAGAGGCTCAGACTTACAGCATATGTTCTTAAGAAGATAACTCCTGAGCAATTTGACATACTTAAAATCTGGCTCAAAAACATAATGAAGCCAAGATTAGATGATGAATCTAAGGTTAAGGTAGAAGAAATATTGGAAAAATCCAGTCAAGGGGAGGTGGATTCAATGGTGTCTAATTTGGGAAAAACTATAGACAATATTATAAAGGAAGGCAGAAAAGAAGGCGAAAAAGAAGGTAAAAAAGCTGGATTACTTCAGGGATTGGAAAAATTATTGGATATTAAGTTTTCTGATATTTCTTATATGAGCAGAATAGAAAGAATAGAGGATGAAAATACCTTGAATTCTGTATTCGAGGATGCAGTTAAGAGTAATTCTATTGAAGAATTTAAAGAAAAATTGAGACAAAGAAAATTAAATTAATGTATGGGACTGACCACATAATATTTTTTTGGAAATGAGTGGCGGTTTTAAGTTTTAGGATATCATTGCAGAAAATAACTTTATTCAACATACACTGGATATCGAAAGGGATGTTTTAAATGAAACCGAGTGTAGATGATGTTTGGAATTTAATAAGTCAATTGACACCACAAGAAAAAAAAATAATTTATAATAAGCTGCATGAAGATATAAAGCTTAAACTTAATGATATCTTGGATAATGTGAGTAAAAGAACAGAATTGGAAAATATTGATTTTAAAGTAATAACCAAAGAAGTTGAATTAGTGAGAGAAAAAAATCTTTAATGATGAGTATGACTTGATTATAAGTGAAGAACAGCTTAGAGAAATAGATGAGGTATTGAGAAGACCTAAATTTACTAAATATATTCTTCCATTGGAAATTGAAGAACTTATAAGCTTATTATCTTTGAAAATTATTGTCCCGGCAATATATGATAAAATTAATGATTGTAGGGATAAAAAAGGTAAGGCAAATCCTGGGGACTGACCCCCATACAAAAAATGGAAATCATTTATACCTGACAGGGCAGTGGCCCTGTTCTATTTTTATGCAATTTGAGATTTTGTTTATATCCTTTTATAGCTTTTTAAAAGGAAAAAAACATCAGAAGCTCTATTGCAGAAATCACTCCCATTTCCCCAGGCGGCAATTATTTTATCGGCATCTTTTACAGCTTTAAGAGCATCAGCTGTACTTGGATTTAACAATATAAAAACTATTTACCTAAATTTTCATTTCATACCCGGGATAGGGCATATCTGTATTTTCCTGCCTACTGTACTACAAGTTCAGCCATTAGATTACTGTGCTGTAACTTTAATTACTTAATTATTACAAAAATTGAATAAGATATTTAAATTTGAAAATCACTCTTATAATCAAAATTGTACAAAAAAAAATTTAAGGAGTGATTTACTTGCAAAACACAGCTAATTTACAAAAACATGAAAACGTTGTTAAAAAATTATTCAAGATAAAGGTCGGCGTTTTCTCCATTCCACTGTATATTGTTATTGCTGCCATAGTTTATCTGGCATCTATGTACAATAAATTACCTAATGATATGATAGGTGGTTTTGCCGTACTGATGACGATGGGTATATTGTTGGGATACATAGGTTCAAAACTTCCTGTGCTCAAAAATATAGGAGGTCCGGCAATTTTCACAATATTTGTTCCTTCTGCAATGGTCTACTACAATTTAATAAACCAGCCTGCAATTAATGCCATGACAACTCTTATGAAAAATTCAAATTTTTTATATTTGTATATATCATGTTTGATTACGGGAAGCATACTTGGGATGAACAGAAAAGTTATGATAAAAGGGTTTGTGAGAATGTTTGTTCCGTTGATAGTAGGTACAATAGGTTCAATATTATTTGGTTTGCTTATTGCAATTATATTTGGATTCAAAGCAGAGAAGGCATTTTTTTATGTAATTTGTCCTATACTGTCAGGCGGACTTGGAGAAGGAGTGCTTCCTCTTTCAATGGGGTATGCAGAAGTGCTTAATAAATCCCAGAGTGCATTTATAGCACAGCTTGTGCCGGCAGCCATGATAGGAAATATAATTGCAATAATATTGTCGGGAATATTGAAATATCTAGCCGAAAGGAAACCATATCTTACAGGCAAAGGTCTTTTAGTAAAAACAGGTGATGACAAGGAAATATTGGAGGCTATGAATACTGAAAAGCATGTAGATTTCAATTTAATGGGAGGAGGACTGCTACTTGCCTGCAGTTTGTTTGTATTTGGAGCATTAGCAAGTAAATTTCTTGGAATCCCGGGACCGGTAATTATGATTTTTACAGCAGCAATTATTAAATATCTAAAACTTGTTCCTCAGGATATTGAAACAGGAGCTTATCATCTTTACAGTTTTATAAGTAAAAGTCTTACCTGGCCGCTGCTTGTTGGTGTAGGAGTAGTATATACACCCTGGAAGAATGTGGTAGCTGCAGTTTCACCCACGTACATTTTAATTTGTGCGGCAGCAGTTATTGCTATGGTTACTTCTGGATTTTTCATAGGCAAACTTATGAAGATGTATCCTATTGAATCAGCTCTTGTAACTGCCTGCCACAGTGGATTGGGTGGGACAGGAGATGTAGCTATACTTTCATCAGCTAATAGAATGCAGTTGATGCCGTTTTCACAGATATCTACTAGGCTCGGTGGAGCATCCATGGTAGTTATAGCTATTATGCTTTTAAAGATGTTATCTTAAAGTTTTTAGTAGAAAAGAAGGGAGAATTATTTATGAAAATTAATAAAATAGCTAAAGCAGGAACATTGGAATCCAATGATATTTTAATAATGGTTTTACCTAATGAGTCACATGGAGTAAAAATTGAAATTGAAAGCATTGTGATGAATCAGTTTGGAAAGCAGATAGAAGCTGCTATTATGGATCAGATTAAAAAGATGAAGATTGAAGATATAAAGGTTAAAGCCCAGGACAAGGGAGCGTTGGATTATACTATAAGATCTAGAGTACAGACAGCTGTAGAAAGAGCATTAAAGTAGGTTGGAAAGTATATTGATTTTATGAAGGAGAAGGGATATAAAATGAAAGGATTAAGAAGATCTATGCTTTTTATGCCGGGTAATAATCCGGGAATGCTTCAAAATGCATCGGTATTTGGAGCAGATGCAGTAATACTTGATTTGGAGGATGCGGTTAGTCTTACAGAAAAAGATAGTGCAAGAATATTAGTTGAGAATGCAATACAAACTATGGACTATTCCAACGTGGAGCTGGTAGTTAGAGTAAATCCACTGGACAGTGAATATGGACATAAGGATATAGAAGCTATTGCCAGTGTAAAGCCGGATGTACTTATGATACCTAAGGCAACGGAAAAGCAGCTTGAAAGTATAGATGATATACTTTATCAGATAGAAATAAATCAAAAATTTGAGAAGGGAAGTATAAAGTTATTTCCAATAATTGAAACTGCCTATGCCCTGGAAAATGTGTATAGAATAATAAAGTCTTCTAAAAGGGTTACAGGGGTTCTCCTGGGAGCTGAGGATTTAACATCGGATTTTGGAATAAAGAGGACTAAAGAAGGCGAGGAAATTTTTTATGCAAGGAACAGAGTTTCAACGGCTTGCAGGGCTGCAAAAGTTGATGCTATTGATACGCCTTTTACGGACACAAATGACTATGAAGGATTGGCAAAAGATACATTTAAGGCCAAGAGCCTGGGCTTTACAGGAAAAGCTTCCATAAACCCAAGGCAGATAGATACTATACATTCTGTATTTGAACCAACAAAATCGGAAATAGGACATGCAGTGAGGGTGCTCAAAGCCAGGGATGAAGCTGCTGAAAAGGGATTGGGAGTTTTTTCTTTGGACGGTAAAATGGTAGACGCTCCTATAATAAATAGAGCTGTAATAACTGTGAGCTTAGCCAAAGCATTGGGGATTTTATGAACAGGTAAAGTATTATGTTAGGTAAATATGTATGGAACCAAGATCTTAAAGAAGGAGGCAATACTTATGAAAAACATGCTTGATAGGGAAATACCAGATTATATAGAAGGGTATGGCAAAGTAAAACCATTTAACGGTGTGACTGCAAATTATGGTGTAAAAACAAGATCCTCGGTAAAACTTATTTCAGTGAAATCCGGAAGCAATAAACTGCTTTCAAGCATAGGCGAGGTTTTAGATAGATTGGAAATAAAGGATGGAATGACTATATCTTTTCATCACCATTTGAGAAATGGAGATTTCATTTTAAATAATGTAATGTATGAAATAGCTAAAAGAGGTATAAAAGATATAAGGGTGGCTGCAAGCTCGATATTTCCAATCCATGAACCGCTGGTTGAGTATATGAAAAATGGAGTTGTAACAGGAATAGTAACGGATTACATGTCGGGGCCTGTAGCGGAGGCAGTTTCAAAAGGATATTTAAAAACACCTGCCATTATGATGACACACGGTGGAAGAGCTAGGGCAATAGAGAGCGGAGACCTCCACATAGATGTAGCATTTATAGCAGCACCCACATCGGATGACTATGGTAATATAAATGGGGTTTCAGGGAGTTCTGCTTGTGGATCACTGGGCTATGCTGTATCTGATGCACAATATGCAGATAAGGTTGTAGCTGTTACGGATAATTTGGTTTCTTATCCTGCTTGTCCCATAGAAATAAGCCAAGAATATGTTGATTATGTGGTAAAGGTAGATTCTATAGGTAATCCGGCTGGAATAGTATCGGGAACAACTAAAATCACCAAGGATCCAGTTGGTCTTAAAATTGCCCAGATGGCTGCTGGAGTAATGGATATAGCTGGTTATGTAAAAAATGGCATGTCATTTCAAACTGGTGCAGGCGGCACTTCATTAGCGGTGGCTGCAGAACTTGAAAAGATGATGAAGGAGAGAAATATAGTAGGAAGTTTTGCTTCTGGGGGTATAACTGGCTATATTTCAAATATGTTGGATGAGGGACTATTTAAAAATTTGTTTGATGTACAGTGTTTTGACTTAAAAGCTGTGGAGTCATACAGAGAAAATTGCAGGCACCAGGGAATGAGTGGCTCTATGTACGGAAATCTGGCTAATAAAGGAGCTGTTGTAAATAAATTGGATGTCATGATTCTTGGTGCTACTGAAGTAGATGTTAATTTTAATGTAAACGTGACTACAAGTTCCAGCGGGATAATAATGGGAGGAGCTGGAGGACACAGTGATACGGCGGCTGGTGCAAAACTTTCGATTGTTGTTACAAATCTTGTAAAAGGAAGACTTCCAATAGTAAAAGATACGGTCACCACTGTTACTACACCGGGTGAAAGTATAGATGTAGTTGTCACAGAAAGGGGGATAGCCGTAAATCCGAAAAGAAAGGATCTCATGGAGAAGTTGAGGGAAAGCAATCTTCCTATAACCACAATAGAGGAACTGAAGAATACAGCTGAAAGGATAGCCGGAAAAGGAGAAAAATTGAAATTTTCCAATAATATAGTTGCAGTAGTGGAATATAGGGACGGCACTGTAATAGATGTTGTACGAAAGCCTTTAAATTGAGGGAGATATATTTTATGCAGGATTTGATAATTCAAAGGGTTGATTTAGAGAGCAGAAAGGAAAGAGAGGAAGTAGATAATTTTTTAAAGAAATTTGACTTATGCCTTGATGATGATGTAGATTATACTATTGCTTTAAGAGATATAGATAAAAACATTAAAGCAACTTGCTCTAAATCCAGGAACATATTTAAATGTTTTGCAGTTTCAGAAGATATAAGAGGAGAAAATGTAACTTCTTCTCTTGTATCCCATTTGATAGATAAAAGTTTTGAAGGGCATTTTTTCCATGATTTTATATTTACTAAATTGAATAAGGTAGATATATTTAAATCGTTAAATTTTAAGATGGTATATGAAGTTGAAGATGCAGCCTTGCTGGAATATGGAATCTATGATATAAATCAGGCATTAGATTATATAGCCTTGAAGTACTCTGTAGATACAAGTACGCCTAAGGGAGCTTTAGTTATGAACTGCAATCCTTTCACCGAGGGACACAGATTCCTTGTAGAAAAAGCAGCTGCCAATTGCCCTCAAGTACTGTTATTTATAGTACAGGAAGATAGATCGGTTTTTCCATTTGAATGTAGGTATGATATAGCTAAGAAAGCTACAAATGACTTAAAAAATGTAATTGTAATTCCAGGAGGAGAGTATATTATATCTTCCGTTACTTTTCCATCATATTTTATAAAAGAAGAAAATATAAGGCTGAAGGCTTATGAGGATATGGATTGTGGTATTTTTGGAAAGTATTTCTGCAGCAAATTTAATATAGTTAAAAGGTTTGCAGGGCAGGAACCTTATTGTAAAATTACAAATATGTACAATAAAAGGTTAAAAGAAATTATGCCAAAGTATGGAGTGCAGTTTATTGAAATAGAAAGAAAAAAGTATGGAGATGAATATATAAGCGCATCGAAAGTCAGAGAATTAATAAGAAAAGGCAACATAGAAGAAGTTAAAAAAATTGTTCCGGAAGCTACCTGGGAGTTTTTGAATTCTTATGAGGGGAAGAAGGTTATTGGGAAAATAAGGGAAAATTAAATCCCTACGTTTAATATGGATAAGAATATAATTAGATCGCTGTATGAAAAATATTCATCAAAAAAATATGATGTAAGTGAATTGATAAACAAATATGATAAAAAATATATTCCGGAAGATGTTTTGTCAGCAAGAGAAACAAGGGTGTGCAGGCAGGAAAAATTAATTGCAAGGTACAAAGCAAGTTTGATCTCTATAAGGGTAAATTACCCTGGAGTGAGAAAAAATAATTATATAACTTTGTATATTATTAAAGTGCTTTACAGTATAATAGTTGAAAAATTCAAAAATAAAATTTTATACCATGATTTTGATATAACAGCGGAAGGACCTATAGGAACTTTGGTTATAAATGAATTAAAAGAAAATGTCAAGAGGATTACGGTGGATTTAGAAGAAAATCTTTTTTTGGGTAGATGCGTTGATATAGATGTTTATGGCAAGATGGGTGAAAGTATAAGTAGAAGGGAATTGGGGCTTAAAGATAGGAAATGTTATGTTTGTCAAAGATCAGCACAAAGTTGTGTAAGGGAAAGGAGGCATGGTATTGAGGAAGTTGAGGAATTTATAAGAAAAAGATATGAGGATTATATTAAATATTCAATAAAAGATGAATGAGTATTTTTAAAATGCTATATGGAGAATTTGACATGGATAAAGAATATCTTGTAAGCGATAAAGCTTTTAAAATAAGCAGTTTAGCAGTACAAGCTATGGTGTATGAGGTGAGCTGCTATCCTTCGCCGGGGCTTGTTTCATGCATATCCAATGGGGCTCATAAAGATATGGATTATTATACATTCATAGACAGCACTTCTGTACTTATAAAATATTTGACATTATGTGTTCAGAAGGGAATGGAAACAGGTAGACCGGAGGATATATTTATGGAATTGAAGAAACTCGGAGTTTCTGCAGAAAAAGAGATGTATGAGAAAACAAAAGGGGTTAATACTCATAAAGGAATGATATTTCTTATGGGTACGTGTTGTGGTGCAGTTGGTATAGCTGTAAAGCACAATATGAATTTTTGGGAAATAGAGCAGATAATTAAGAATATGACAAAAGGTATTACTGAAAGGGAATTATCTCCTATATTGAGAAATAAAAATTTTATCAAAAACGGCAAACTGTTTGGACGAAAATTATCCTATGGTGAAAAGCTGTTTTTAAAGTATAATGTTAAGGGGGTAAGAGGGCAGGTAGAACAGGGCCTGAATTTGATATTTGATTTTGCGTTGGGCTTTTATAAGAAGAGCAAAAACTTAAATGAAAATGACAGATTGGTGAATACTTTGATAGGTATTATGCAGTTTAGTGAAGACACAAATATAATTCATAGGCATTCTCTAGATATACTTAAAGAGGTTAATGCCAAAGCAAAGCATATAATTCATTTGGGAGGAATGAGGACTGATGAGGGGAGAAAAGCAATACAATTGTTGGATAAAGAATTTATATACAGGAATATAAGTCCTGGAGGTACTGCGGACCTGCTGGCGATTACCGTATTTCTATATTTGGTGAAACAGTATATGAGTGACTGAATGTTTTTATTAAAGTTAAATTTTATATGGGGATAATGATTATGGTTAAAATCAAAAAAATTCATCTAAAACTTTATGTAAGAATTGGCTTGTTGGTATGTGGTGTTGTGGCGATTGTATTATTGGTAGCCAATATTTTTATCAGCCAGAAAATAGAAAATATGACAAGGAAGAATCTTGAGGAAAAAGCTTTTGACATAGCATATATTGTTTCACAATCGCCTACAATAATTGAGGGGCTGAGCAATTCGTCCAATGAAGATAAAATTCAATATCTTGCCAATAAGATAAAAGACTCAACTAATGTTCAATTTGTTGTTGTTACTGATATGAATGGAATAAGGAAATCACATCCTGATAAAACCAAATTGGGTAAAAAGGCTGTAGGAGGAGATTTTAAAAAAGCTTTTCAAGGTGATGAATACGTTTCAGAAGCTAAGGGAACATTGGGAGAATCACTTAGAACTTTTGTACCGATTAGAAAAAGTAACGGTCATCAAATTGGTGTTGTTGTAGTTGGTATATCCATGGATAAAGTGCATGAATCTGTTATACAAAGTGCACATACAATATATTTTGGCATAATTTTTGGACTTTTAACAGGTGTAGCAGGGGCTGGATTACTTGCAAATAATATAAAAAAGATTATGTTTGGGATGGAGCCTCATGATATAGCTAAGTTGTTAAATACAAGAAATACGATGCTTAAATCTATAAGAGAAGGTGTACTTGCAGTAGATAAATATGGGATAATAACACTTGTTAATGATGAGGCATGTAGAATATTTAATAAAGCGGGTATATATAATGTCATGGGAAAAAGAGTTGATTGCTGTATTTCTAGTACCAGGCTTATTTATGTATTGAAATCTGGGAAGGAGGAGCTTGACAGAGAGCAGGAGATCAAAGATATAACTTTGATTACAAATCGCATACCCATTTTTATAAATGGGAAAGTAGATGGTGCTATTGCTACCTTTCGTGATAAGACTCAGTTAAAAATATTGGCAGAACAGCTTACGGGAGTGAAGTTATATGCTAATGCACTTAGGGCTCAGACCCATGAATTTATGAATAAACTTCATGTAATATTGGGCATGCTGAGTATGAAATCTTATGATGAATTGTCACAATATATAAAAATTACTGCCAATAAGTATCAAAGGGAAATTGGGTTTGTTGTAAGGCATTTCAAAGATCCTGTGTTATCGGGATTTATACTTGGGAAGATGAGTTATGCAAGGGAAAAGGGCGTGAATTTGATATTGTCAGAAAATTCATATGTTCCTGAACCATTTCATAAAGAAACTGCTCATGATTTGATAACAATTGTAGGTAACCTTATAGACAATGCGATAGATGCAGTTTTTACTAGCGATGATAAGACAATTTATTTGAGCATGGTTTTCAATGCTCAATGTCTACATATTACTGTTTCAGACACGGGGTGCGGGCTTGAGGATAAAAATAGGATATTTAAAAAAGGATTTTCTACAAAAGAGGATAATAGAGGTATTGGACTCTACTTAGTTATGGTAAGCGTAGAAAAGTTAAAAGGCTGTATAGATGTATATTCCAAAATAAATGAGGGTACTACTTTTGATATTAAAATAGATTATAAGAGTGAGGAGGATAAACTTTGATAAAGGTATTGATTGTCGAAGATGATCCAATGGTGTGTGAGTTAAACAGAAGATACCTGAATCAGATAGATGGGTTTAGATTGGCGGCAACTGCTTCTTCCTTTGAAAAAGCAGTTGAAGTAATGAAAAAAACAAAGATTGATCTTATCTTACTTGATATTTTTATGCCGGGAAAAAGCGGGCTTGAGTTATTTAAATATATTAGAAGATTGAATGATGAGGTCGATTTTATAATTATTTCGGCAGCTTGTGACATAAATATAATAAAAAAATCACTTAATCTGGGTTTGGTTGATTATTTAATCAAGCCGTTTGAATTTGAAAGGTTCAATTCCGCACTTTTAAACTATAAGAAGGTTCAAAATCTTATAAATGTAAAAGATGTTATAAATCAAAAAGATTTGGATAACTATATTTTAAATAAAGATAAGTTGACTGTAAATAATCTTCCAAAGGGATTGGATAAGAATACTCTTAAAAATGTTTGGACGAGCATTTTAAAAATAAGCAAAAATGATTTTTCAACAATAGAATTGTCTAAAATAGCGGGAATTTCAAGGGTTTCCATGAGAAAATATTTAGAATTTTTGTGCAATATAGGAATTTTGACGATGAACGTTGAATATGGTTCAGTAGGAAGACCTGTATATAAGTACAAGTGTATTGATCTTAATGGAGATTTTTTAGAACGTTATTGAATTAATAAATGTATTCAGAAAATATATTTTCTCGGATCTTATTCTTAATATAAATTTTAGAAAGGATTTAATAGAATGGTTCAGACAGTTTTATCAACACTAATTCAAGTTATTGTTCCGTTATCTATACCTGTAATTGCCGGGGTACTCCTTGTGCGTTTTAAAAATCTTGATATAAAGCATTTGGTAACACTGGTCTTATATTATTTAACTCCGGCAATGATTTTTCAGGCTCTAATCACTGCACAAGTTTCTTGGGGAGATGTATACAAAACTATTGCATTTAGTATTGTCAATCTTACACTTATGTGGACTGCAGCCAATATATTAGGTAAAGTATTAAAGTTATCCTCTCCAAATATTGCAGGGCTTACCCTTATATCAACGATGACAAACAGCATGAATTATGGTCTGCCGCTTGTTTTGCTGGCCTTTGGAAAGCTGGGATTGGATAAGGCATCTATTTATGTAGTTGCCCAAATGATTATTGTAAATACAGTCGGTGTTTATTTTGCAGCACGATCCAGGTTTTCTGCAAAAGATGCAGTAAAATCGGTATTTTCACTTCCAGCTATTTATGCAGCAGTACTGGCTATTTTATTGAGGGCTTTTAATCTTAATTTGCCCGGTGGTATTGAGAAGGGCATCAGTATGATCAGTCAGGCATATTCTCCTATAGTTTTAACTATATTAGGAGCTCAAATGGCAGGCGTGAAAAATTCTGATCTGAAATTAGAGACTCGGTCAGCATTTTGGTCGGGTATGATATCCCGGCTGATACTATCACCGATTATAGCATGCTTTTGCTTATATATACTGCGTATAAGTGGAATGCTTTATTCAGTTCTCTTTATTTTAGCATCTATGCCGGTGGCAGTTAACTCTGTTATATTAGCAGAAAAATTTGATGCTTCTCCACAAATCGTTTCAAAGTGTATTTTGTGGACAACTCTTGCATCATTTATCGTATTGCCCGTTCTTATTGTTCTGGTAAAATAAAGGTACGGGGTCTGACCCCCATACAAAAAATGGAAATTATTTATGCCTGATGAACGATGCTTATATTTATGCAATTATGAGGTTTTGTTTATATTCTTTAAGTTCCGTATCCAGTGATAAAAACAGCGGATGTTTTGGATTGCCAGTTTTGGCGATTTCAAGGCAGTACAATTTATAGCTTTTTAAAAGGGATAAAACAACAGAAGCTCTATTGCAGAAATCACTCCCATTTCCCTAGGCGGCAATTATTTTATCGGCATCTTCTACAGCTTTTAAAATATAATAGTTATTTTCTCTGCCTACAGGATCCAAAACGTTTTTTAGGCATTTTGGATCAGTAGATCTATAGGCGAAAAGATTTACTATTTCAAGTAATCCAAAGTTCCAACTTTTTGTAAAAGATATACACTTTTTTACTGTAGGGTCATCTTTGGAAGCATCAGCTGTACTTGGATTTAATAATATAAAAACTACTTTCCCCAAATTTTCATTCCATACTCTGGATAGGGTATATCTGTACTTACCCGTAGAATCTATGAAAGCATACTTCTTCATGTGATAACATCTCCCTTTAAATTTTTTGTTATACATCAATAAATTGTATATTATCCAATACTGTTGAATAATCCTGCTATAAATTATGCTCTGAGGATCATGAACAAAATATTTTTATCCACAGTGTGGATTATTATAATATATTTTGATAAAATAAAGAGGGGAATATGGGGACTGATCCCCATACAAAAAAGAATTTCCTTTTTTGAGAGAAGTGGATAGTCTTGCACTGGAAATGCTCAACTCAACCTTGACAAGATAAAATTTCGAAGTTTTTGGAGCTGAAGGTTTTGAATTTACATGTATTATTTCAATGGCATAAATTATTACATTTTATATTACCGGTAGTTATTATTCTTATATTACAAAAGTGATTTAAATTATTGAAAATCTGCTTAGTTATATTCATAATTGGTTTTTTTAAGGAGATTTATGATGTTATAGTAAAGTTTGATCCTCTATGGATGTCGGCAATAGATTTAGTATCAGATATAGTAGGTATAACATCGGGAATTATTGTGAGTAAAATCAAGCTGGTTCACAAATAAAAATATTTATTGACTTATTTAAACGTTTACTATATAATAAAATTAATAAGAAGTATAAATCTTCTTATCATAATCCTGATTCAGAAGAGTGCTTGGAAAAGTGTTTTAAAAAAATAAAAAATTTGATAAAATACTATTTTAGTGAGGTTTTTTAAAGACTGAGCAATAAGAATCTATTTATGATAATGCTTTAAGAAAATAAATAACTTTTATAGGCGCTGCCAGATGTGCAGATATAGTTATTGGAATAAGTTATTTATTGAAAGATCAGTTGTTAATTAAGACTATCCATTAAATAAAGATCTCTTGAAAAGTTTTATAATTGACATTTAATGGAATATGGTTGAAAAAAGGTGATGAATATTCAGATAAGAGAAGAGTGCTCGGATGAGTTAGGAGTTTCTTAACCACCAATTAGTATTGCAGCTAGTTGGTGGTTTTAATTTTGCACTGGAATGAGCTCCAATTAGAAACTATTATTGACAAATAATAAAATAAATTGCATTTGGTTGTTAATTGTAATTTTAAATTTACGATAACTTATTGAGTGGGTTAAAAAATTTTTTTATAAATCAAAGTTGTTTCCGTAAGGCATTTTTAATACTGGGGGTAATTAAAAATGGATATTTTTTTAGCAAGACAGCCAATTCTTGATAAGTCAGGTAAAGTTTTTGGATATGAAATTTTATTTAGGGATAACGAGAGTAATAACCAATATGACACGGATGATGGAGATGGAGCTACTATAAAAGTTATGCAGAATACTTTAGTCAACATTGGAATAGATAAGATTGTTGGAAATAAGAAAGCTTTTATCAATTTTACAAAAACAATATTGAAATCGGATTTATTTTCTATTATTTCACCTAAAAATGTAGTGATAGAAGTTCTGGAAAATATAATCCCGACGGAAGAAGTTATAAATTCCTGCAGAGTTTTAAAGGAAAAAGGATTTACGATTGCACTGGATGATTTTGTATTCGATGATACTTATGTTGAACTTCTTAAACTCGTGGATATTGTGAAAATTGATTTTCTTATAACCAGGGACAGTGAAAGAAAGAAAGTAATGAATACGGCAAAAAATATAAATCCTAATTTAAAATTTATAGCTGAAAAAGTTGAAACGTTGAAAGAATTTAATGAAGCAGTATCTCTGGGATATTCCTATTTTCAAGGGTATTATTTTAGCAAACCTCAGATAATAAAGGGAGCAAAAATACCGGTGAATAAGGTAATCTATTTAAATCTTATAAGGGAGTTGAATTCTAAGGAATTTTCCATAGAGAATATTGAAAATTTGATAAAAAAGGATATTTCACTGTCTTATGATACATTAAAATTGATAAATTCTGCAAAATATTCTTTTGAAAATAAGATTAGTTCAATTAAACAGGCTATAGTTTTATTGGGAGAGAAAGAGATAAAAAGGTGGTTATATTTTATATGTATGAAGCCTATATGTGATGACAAACCGCAGATAGTTATGATAGAATCCCTGCTGAGAGCAGAATTTTCAGAGCTTCTGGCTAAAAAGACCAAATTACGGAGGTATTCCTTTTATGCATATTTAACAGGGATCATGTCTCTTATGGATGTTATTTTACAGAAACCACTGCGTGAGATATTGGATGAACTGATGATTCCCCAGGATGTAAAATGTGCCTTATTAGGTAGAAAATCAAACTTTTACAGTAAAATACTCGATATAGCTGTTGCATATCAGAAGGGAGAATGGGGAAAAAGTATGCTGCTGGCATCCCATCTCGGTATTGACAAAGTTGATCTGGCCAGTGCATATATTGAATCTATTAAATGGCTTGATGAGGTTGTTCAGGAAATCTAGTAATTACGGTAAATTACTTATGATATAAATTTTTAACGTATTTTGTAATTGTAAGGAGAAAAAAGTATATAAGACGCTGTAAAATACAGATAAATATGAGGATCAGGTTCATTTAACAGGATTTGATCCTCTAAATTTTTTATTGACAAAAATTTATCGTTACAATATAGTAGTATTAAATGGTGCTACTAAGTGATGAGAAGGAATGATTGTGGATAAAGTATTGGAATTGCTGAAAAACGGACCGTCTACGGGTTATGAGATAAGCAAGATATCAGCGGTATCCAGGTCCAGGGTATATAATGTGCTCTCAAAGCTGGTAAAAAATGGATTCATAGTGGCTTCAAAATCTAAAAACCCCACCTATTATAATTGCATTTCGGTGGACGAGTTCATAAATAATAAAAAATTTGAATATGATTCACTGCTTCTGGAAATGTCAAATGAATTGAAAAAGGTCGAATGTTCCAACAATATGGATTACATATGGTATATAAATGGCTATGACAATATATTCAACAAATGCAGAAATATTTTGAAGAAATCGAAGAAAGAAGTATATGTTCAGATATGGATGGAAGATGTACCGCAGATGTATGATCAACTGAAAAAACTTGATGATGAAAATATTCCACTGTTGACTGTACTGTACAGCAGTGATCATAAATATAAACTGGATTTGAAATTAGTGTATAAGCATGGCTTTGAACAGGAAAAACATGAGGAATTGGGTGGAAGGTTGATTTCCCTTGTTTCCGATGACAGAGAAGTGGTTTTCGGCCGTATATTTGACGATGAAGAGTCTGAAGTCATATGGACACAGAACCGCTCTCTTGTATTTTTAGTTGAGGAATATGTAAGGCATGATGCTTATTGCCTTAAATTGATTGATTCTGTGGGAAAATCGGATTTTAGTAACTTGAATCAATGCATATCGAATATAAGGGATATATTTTAGTTTGAATACTCAGGCTTAATGTCCTTTGTTAAGAAATGAAAAAGTGGGCAATTTAAAAGAAGAGTGCAGAGAAATTCAGGACTGATAATGTTTGCTGAGAAATTTAAAGTTGATTTATATAGGAGGATATTAAAATTATGTTATTGCTTAATAAAGAGGATATTAAAAAGGTATTTGACATGAAAGATGCTATTGATGCTGCAAAAGAGTCATTGTCTATATTTTCACAGGGTAAAAGTGTAGTGCCCTTGAGGACGAATATTGATATACCCAAATATGAAGGGCAGAGTTTGTTTATGCCTGCTTATGTGGAGAGCCTTGACAGCGCCGGCATCAAGATTGTTTCGGTCTTCCCTAAAAACATTGAGAAAGGGCTGCCTTCAGTACCAGCTAAGATGATACTTCTTGATGGCAAAACCGGCGATGTAATATGCATAATGGATGGTACTTATCTGACTCAGCTTAGAACGGGTGCCACCTCAGGTGCGGCAGCTGATATATTGTCGAGAAAGGATTCGAAAAATGGTGCATTGTTTGGAACTGGTGGTCAAGCCGCATCCCAGCTTGAGGCAATGCTCACCGTGAGAAATCTTAATATAGTAAAGGTTTTTGATATTGATAAAGAAAGAGCTGAGGTTTTTGCTGAAAGAATGAGCGGGGAGTTAAGCCGTTTTTCTACAAAAATCGTTGCTGCAGAGAGTTCCGATGATGCCGTTAATGATGCAGACATCATAACTACAGTAACTACTTCTAAAAAAGCTGTTTTTAACGGCAGGCTTGTAAAGAAGGGTGCTCATATAAATGGAGTTGGTTCATATACCCCTGTTATGGAGGAGCTTGATGAATACATAGTCCAAAATGCTGATAAAATCTATATGGATTCCAAAAGTGCTGTTCTTTCTGAAAGCGGCGACTTTATAATTCCAATTCAAAAAGGGCTTATTGATGAAAGCAAGATAAATGGCGAACTAGGAGAAGTTATCTGTGGAAAAATTCAGGGAAGAATTTCCGAAGATGAAATAACCATATACGAAACTGTGGGAATTGCCGTAATGGATGTTGTTACAGCCTATAAAATTTACGAAAAGGCAGTTAAGGCTAAAATCGGCACAAATGTAGATTTGTAAATATCGTAATAGTTCTTAACTTTTCATGTTGTAGAACTGAGAGGTTTAAAACTGGCAGTCATCGGATAGGTTTTTCCCCTAAGGGATAACGTATTCTAAATACTAAAGCTACTGACAATAACTGTTAATAGGGTTCAGGTGTAGAAAAGTATTCTTTATTGGTAAACTCCATCTGAACCTAAGAATCACTTGATGTTGATGTTAATGTAATGTACACAAAAGCTTTAAAAAATTTGATATTTAACATCAATTGGCGAGAAACCATCCATCTCTCCATAACTGGTGCGACGAATCGCTCTTTCTTTTGATTTTTGGTATGATCAATCTATAATATAATGTGAAACGGGTTGATGTAAAAGATGCTTATAAAATTATAAAAATATTGGCTCCAGGCTTATCAAATGTGATTTTCCAATGTCAATGAGGATATTTTGACCCAGAGTCTGAGATTACACTCCACAGCATAAGTAAGGAAAACAGGAACCGTAGAAACTATAGGGATAACTTGGAAAATAAGAGAAACTAGAAACTACTGTTGGTAAAAAAATATTCCGTGGAGTCTGCTCTCTTTCCAGGAAACTCCAACTTCAAGCTTGAAGTACCTCTGGATGCAGCTAAGTGGTGATTAGTTTACTATAAGTAAACCACTTGTTGCAAAATGATTTCCAACCAAATTAAACTCTAAAAGTGTTTCAATGTTTTGAAATGGAATGGATTGAGATACCTGTTTTTATTTCTCTTAAAAAAATAAAAACAGCTGGAAAACTTTCGCCGAAATGCTTTATTTATGCGACTTTAAGTCCTATAATAAAAATAAAGAATGGCTATTTTACGTTAGTTGAACCTTAACATGAGATGTATTTAAATAATACCCTAAATCCTAAATAATTCCATTGTTTATATGTTGAACCTTAACATGAGATGTATTTAAATGCTTGTACTATCTTATGTTCTATATAGTAGGACCATGTTGAACCTTAACATGAGATGTATTTAAATGGCATAAAAATGTATCAGAGATTTCAGAACAAACAGGTTGAACCTTAACATGAGATGTATTTAAATTACATTCTTTTAGATTATCTGTAGCCTTTTCCGTATGTTGAACCTTAACATGAGATGTATTTAAATAGAAAAATTTTAAAGGAGAGTATAAAAAATGTTAAAGTTGAACCTTAACATGAGATGTATTTAAATAGTAGCAGCTACAGATAGGAAAAATGGGCTATTGGTTGAACCTTAACATGAGATGTATTTAAATTAGAAACTTGTATCATTCTCTGCTCCGGTATACTTGTTGAACCTTAACATGAGATGTATTTAAATTGCTCAGGTAGATTTCTGATCCTGCCACCGTTAACTGTTGAACCTTAACATGAGATGTATTTAAATCCCCATTCCAATTCCAAACAATCTTCCAGGTCAGGTTGAACCTTAACATGAGATGTATTTAAATTGCTTAGTCTTAATCCTTTTCCACTCTTTCCAAAAGCGTTGAACCTTAACATGAGATGTATTTAAATGGGCAATATCGTTGACCTGCATTTATAATCTTCCCACAGTTGAACCTTAACATGAGATGTATTTAAATTAACCATTCAACTCCTTATATACATCCTTGTGTGGTCGTTGAACCTTAACATGAGATGTATTTAAATCAAGTTCTTCAGCTCTCCCCAGAATGTCAGCAATATGTTGAACCTTAACATGAGATGTATTTAAATAGCTGTTAGGTGCTGGTGTTCCTGTAAGTCCCACTATGTTGAACCTTAACATGAGATGTATTTAAATTATAGACCTGTTGAGAATTTACCTCCAGCATACCAGGTTGAACCTTAACATGAGATGTATTTAAATTAAAGTCGATATCACTTATAAGGTAGCAGGGGGAACAGTTGAACCTTAACATGAGATGTATTTAAATGGTTCATCCAAGTTGGACACCTATATAGTTGACACCGTTGAACCTTAACATGAGATGTATTTAAATATTATAGGAAATAGTTCAAATATAATGCGGTGTTCAGTGTTGAACCTTAACATGAGATGTATTTAAATGTACAACACAATGCACGAACTTATTCTGACCATTGGTTGAACCTTAACATGAGATGTATTTAAATTACATTTCTTCAAGTTCTTCCGTTTGCCTTTTAATCGTTGAACCTTAACATGAGATGTATTTAAATTTCAAGTTGGCTGTATCGGGCTTTTGAAAGCAATAGTTGAACCTTAACATGAGATGTATTTAAATTACACAGTGACAACATCAATGATATAATTATCCTTTACGTTGAACCTTAACATGAGATGTATTTAAATCTGTGTTCATAGCTCATCACCACCTTATAACTTATGTTGAACCTTAACATGAGATGTATTTAAATCCCCTCTATGAACTATAAATCCATATATCCTCAACCGTTGAACCTTAACATGAGATGTATTTAAATGGTTATCAACTTCCCGTTCTTCTATACTATAAGTATGTTGAACCTTAACATGAGATGTATTTAAATAGAATGGACCATAAACCAATAAAAGCCACAAACTGCGTTGAACCTTAACATGAGATGTATTTAAATAAAATTATCAGATAGCATGAAGAATACACCTGAAGTTGAACCTTAACATGAGATGTATTTAAATTTTTAGATACGAATATGAGGAGTTATTTCAAGTTGGGTTGAACCTTAACATGAGATGTATTTAAATTCCAATGAAATATCCAATGCTTTTGCTATAGAAACCGTTGAACCTTAACATGAGATGTATTTAAATGAATCAAGCCTTATCTGCTCTATTGCCCTCCTGTACGTTGAACCTTAACATGAGATGTATTTAAATTAAATATAGCTCCATGTTCATGTAACTTCCTCTTGAGTTGAACCTTAACATGAGATGTATTTAAATAGACTAGAACCAACGCCATCAATTACAGTTGCCAAATGTTGAACCTTAACATGAGATGTATTTAAATAATACAAGGGCAAGACTGAGAGAATGGCGACATACGTTGAACCTTAACATGAGATGTATTTAAATAATTATTAAGTGTTTGAGATGGTTTTTGACTTAAGGTTGAACCTTAACATGAGATGTATTTAAATTTATCTGATTTACTCATCTATCTGACCTCCCTCAAGGTTGAACCTTAACATGAGATGTATTTAAATTAACTATACACCTGCCTTTGCTCCTTCTCCTTCTTGTTGAACCTTAACATGAGATGTATTTAAATGAGCGTTACAACAAATTGCCCAGCGAAATAGCGAGGGTTGAACCTTAACATGAGATGTATTTAAATTTAATACAATTATATGTCTAAAATATAAAGTCTTCTGTTGAACCTTAACATGAGATGTATTTAAATAGCTCTCCATGTATACAAAAGCGTGTTTCCTGTCCAGGTTGAACCTTAACATGAGATGTATTTAAATCTCTTTGTCCCTCCTTCTATATTAAGAATTTAATTGTTGAACCTTAACATGAGATGTATTTAAATCAAACGAAGATGTTATAACAAGAACCCTGAATTTGGGTTGAACCTTAACATGAGATGTATTTAAATTTAATCCTCTGGATTTCGATTTCAGCTTGCTCCTCTGGTTGAACCTTAACATGAGATGTATTTAAATTCAAGCACTAGAAAAATTCACTAATGGTGCTATAGGGTTGAACCTTAACATGAGATGTATTTAAATTGTATAAGAGTAACAGGCATTTTCTCTGTCCTAAGTGTTGAACCTTAACATGAGATGTATTTAAATAAATCAAATTCTATTTTTCCCATCCTTTACATCTCCGTTGAACCTTAACATGAGATGTATTTAAATGCCCATGCAATTTGCTTCTTTGAGCCTTTCAATTCAAGTTGAACCTTAACATGAGATGTATTTAAATCAGCCTGAATACCCTTATCCTTTTTTCGATACGTTACGTTGAACCTTAACATGAGATGTATTTAAATTTTACAACAGTGTGTAGCATATTCTTTGCTGTTTGGGTTGAACCTTAACATGAGATGTATTTAAATAAGAATCAGTTTACATTGCGTAAAAACAGAGAAAGGTTGAACCTTAACATGAGATGTATTTAAATTCCCTCCTAGGCTTCTTTCTGCATTAGATATCTTTGTTGAACCTTAACATGAGATGTATTTAAATTAGCAAGTATCTTGGGGTCATTCCTGGCATTATAAGTTGAACCTTAACATGAGATGTATTTAAATTGTTCTTTATCAAATTTTTCTTCATGCCCATTATTGTTGAATCTTAACATGAGATGTATTTAAATCTGGGATTTCGACATATTCCCCGTCGCCCTTCTTGTTGAACCTTAACATGAGATTAGTTTAAAAAATGTTTTAGAATTATATTAAATTTTTATCGTCGACCCTGAATAGAGTAAAAGTTACCGGAGGTCGACGATTTTTATATTTGTAGTTAATTAGCCGCCTGAGATTAATTTTTAAAACTTTTGTAGGAATATTTCTGAATATTGCATTTTTCTAGATGCTGATGTATTCTATACTTGATGGGATTTTAGGATACCTATAAGGAATTGAAACTAGAAAATAGATTAGTATTAATATGTTGTAATATATAGATTTTAGGATACCTATAAGGAATTGAAACTGGGATACCACAGTTTGTAATGGGATTAAATGATGCAGATTTTAGGATACCTATAAGGAATTGAAACAAAAACAAGATGTAGGGGTAGAGAGTTATACAGAGAAGATTTTAGGATACCTATAAGGAATTGAAACTTTGGTATAATAGTATCACTTACTTTATGACCTCTATGATTTTAGGATACCTATAAGGAATTGAAACGTATTTACGGCAATAACAAGTCCCATAGGAATTGCTGGATTTTAGGATACCTATAAGGAATTGAAACTTTTATCTCCTACCATAATAAACTCCTTAATTTGAATGATTTTAGGATACCTATAAGGAATTGAAACTTGCGGTCGGGGTTGCCTATTTGAAAAAGAAAAGGGAGATTTTAGGATACCTATAAGGAATTGAAACTGACAAAAGAAAAATGTCTCGGGATAAAAACGGAATAGATTTTAGGATACCTATAAGGAATTGAAACTAAGCCTTTCTAAAGTCCTCCCATCCATGAGAGTATGATTTTAGGATACCTATAAGGAATTGAAACTAGCCAAAATTGTTAGCCAGCTTCCTGGTAGTTCCAGATTTTAGGATACCTATAAGGAATTGAAACGCAATCTCAACATGTCCTGGGAATCTTCTTTTTCTGATTTTAGGATACCTATAAGGAATTGAAACAATAAAATATAATAGCTGAATCCACTTTTAAGTCCTGATTTTAGGATACCTATAAGGAATTGAAACAACTATACTGGATGGAAGGTTACACCCAAGAAGAAGTGATTTTAGGATACCTATAAGGAATTGAAACTCCCATGCTCTAAACTTTATATCACGCATTTACTCGCCGATTTTAGGATACCTATAAGGAATTGAAACCGAATAATATCACCTTCTAAACAAGAAAAAAGCCCGATTTTAGGATACCTATAAGGAATTGAAACCCGGGAGCTAAAGCATTTTGGACAACTAATCCAGAGATTTTAGGATACCTATAAGGAATTGAAACTTTTGTTTAAATCACCCCGAACATAAAATATAATTTCGATTTTAGGATACCTATAAGGAATTGAAACTAGACTTGTATATGGACTATGAAATAGATAAAGAAGATTTTAGGATACCTATAAGGAATTGAAACCACAGACTGGGAAGGAAAGAAGAAGGAGCTTGTTGGATTTTAGGATACCTATAAGGAATTGAAACAAGGCTGGTCTATTAGTATTCCCCCCAGAATATCCGGATTTTAGGATACCTATAAGGAATTGAAACAGACAATCAAAAGTCGAAAACTTTTTGAACCGTAAAGATTTTAGGATACCTATAAGGAATTGAAACCAGTTGACCGGCTCTGGCTCTGATTCTGGCTCTCGATTTTAGGATACCTATAAGGAATTGAAACAAATCTCTCCTTGAAATATCTAGTGTACAAGGTATTAGATTTTAGGATACCTATAAGGAATTGAAACTGCCTGCAATTCACACAAACTGCAAGTGTCTTTGTTTTGATTTTAGGATACCTATAAGGAATTGAAACTAACATATCAGGGTATCAATCATATTTAATTCTATTTGATTTTAGGATACCTATAAGGAATTGAAACTCCATACACCTAGCAGTATGTACTAATTTATTTTCTCGATTTTAGGATACCTATAAGGAATTGAAACCTACAGGATTTGGCAATAAAAAAATAATAGATACTGATTTTAGGATACCTATAAGGAATTGAAACTTATATCTCTCATATCCGAAATATTTAAAGCTACCAGATTTTAGGATACCTATAAGGAATTGAAACCCCATTGTCTGAATGTGCCTATTTCGCAAGTCCTTGGGATTTTAGGATACCTATAAGGAATTGAAACATGGACTATGATAGCATAGATAATACATGGTGTACAAAGATTTTAGGATACCTATAAGGAATTGAAACTTGGTAAGAAAGATGTTGATATCCAAGGTATTAAAGATTTTAGGATACCTATAAGGAATTGAAACAAATTTCTTCGAGATCTTCTTTTGTAGCCTTTGAAGATTTTAGGATACCTATAAGGAATTGAAACTGTAAAAATAAATCCTTGCAAAACACTGGTATACCTGATTTTAGGATACCTATAAGGAATTGAAACTCAGTACTTGCTATAAAAGTTTTCGCATATCCATCTGATTTTAGGATACCTATAAGGAATTGAAACATATAGATGACTATAATACGTCCAGGAACGAATTGGATTTTAGGATACCTATAAGGAATTGAAACAAGAAGTAAATGACAGCTTCGTACAAAACACTTTGAGATTTTAGGATACCTATAAGGAATTGAAACCCGTTTTGAAATAATGAATAGGTATGGTATACAAACTGATTTTAGGATACCTATAAGGAATTGAAACAATCCTGATATCCTCTTGATGCTGCTCCTACCAATTCGATTTTAGGATACCTATAAGGAATTGAAACTCAATATATAAATTTAAGTTATCAGTATGGATCAAGATTTTAGGATACCTATAAGGAATTGAAACCTTGAATACGCCAGGGCTTTTAAAAGGAGGAAAAATGATTTTAGGATACCTATAAGGAATTGAAACATGGGATTAAGAAAGTAATAAATGTATTTAGATTTGGATTTTAGGATACCTATAAGGAATTGAAACGCAGATAATTCAGGGTGTTTTTCAACTTGATTGATGATTTTAGGATACCTATGAGGAATTGAAACAGTCATGTTGGTCCACCTTCCCAGTATGTTGTACCCATTTTAGATTACCTATTAGGAATTGAACCCTAAATTACTAAAGTACAACAACTTGCAACATTGCGGATTTGGCCTATATTCGAATTGATGAACATATATGAGTTAGCTATAATAATCATATGGAGGGGATAAGAAATGTCAGGTAATGGTAAGAGGTATAATACAGAATTCAGAGCAGATGCTGTAAGGCTTGTAGTAGAAGAAGGTAGATTTGTAAACAGTGTGTCAAATGATTTAGGCATAAATGAGCAAACCTTGAAAAACTGGTTCAGACTCTTGGTTTTCAGCAGCACAAAATTTTGGAGTAAATGCTAGGGAGCTAATAGAGATATGTACATGGGCGCAAAATTCTGATATGTCGTATGTTTCGAATACTAGGAATTTTAGATTGCAATTAGATATAAGCTATTATAATAATTATACGACTGTTATGTTAGATTAGGAGAAACTAAAATGTATAAATTTCAATACAAAGATGGTGCTGAAAAGCAAAACATAATTGACCAAAACAAAGATAAAATATTAATTGAGGAAGATAGCATTAAGGAGGGTAATTTTCTTATCTTTAGTGATATTAAACCACTGGAAAATCAAATGTAAGACTTGGATAATACAGCAAATATGATTTTACTTAAATAGGAGGAGATTATCATAGAATACAGAGCAAAATAGCAGCTAGAGGTAGCTTTTTTTATTTTTTGCCATAAATATTAAAAAATATGATAATATTAATTTGTAGAAGTAAATGCTATTTTTAGAAATGAGATTATTATTAACTTTGAGATAAGTTATCTTTCACCAGATCACAAAGATTATTGATTCGAATTTTAATAAGTACAGATAAAATTATATGAAAATGGAGGAGTAAATATGTTATCAGGAAAAATAATAACTTTAGGAATCACGGCATGTAGCCCAGCATACCAATCAATTACGTTAATTAGGGAATTGAGAAAGCGTGGTGCACAGGTACATGTAGTTATGACGACAAACGCAGTTAATTTTGTTACACCACTTATGGTACAGAGAGAGGCAGGAACGCCTATCCAGATTGAGCAGTTTGAACTTCCAAAGGCTTATGATATGAATCATCAGTCACTGTCGTTTAAATCTGATTTAATGCTTGTTGCACCAGCTTCTGCTAATACCATTGGAAAGGCAGCAAATGGAATAGCAGATAATCTTCTTACTACAAATCTATTATCAACAAATTCGCCTATTGTTTTTGCAACTCATATTAACCCGACAATGTACAGTAAACCAAGTGTACAAAGAAATGTGAAAATACTTAAAGAAGATGGGGTAATATTTGTTGAAAATAAAGAGGCCAAATTCCCAAGCATGTTTCCGAGCATAGAGGCTATTATTAAAACAGTCGAAGAAGTAATTAGTTACTGTGGCTCCTGCACAAAGCACAGCTAGTGTAACAGCTCCTGCGCATCCAGTACAACCAGCACAATAAATTTAGCCTCGGGTTATTTATTTAAGCTGAGGCTTATTTTTGTTATAAAGTGTATTATAATATACAAAATTTAAAAGTTTTGTATAAGATAATATAGAGATTCTCATGATATGAAAATATCTGTAATTAATTTATTTTATCATAAAATGGGAAATAATGATGTTGACAGAAAATGATGTTGTTGATGCAACGTGTAAGGCAATTGAAAATGAAGGATATACGATAAATCAAAAATTAAATACCATTCAGAAAGGAATAGATATAGTTGGAGAAAAAAATGGTATTAAAATCTACATCGAGGCTAAAGGTGGTACAAGTTCTAAATTAACAACAAACAGATATGGCAAACCGTTTAATGGTAATCAAGTTAAAGATCACGTTGCTAATGCTTTATTGAAAACTTGTGAAACTATTTCAAAGTATCATGGACCCAACACGGAAGTAGCGATGGCATTTCCAGACAATGAGGAACATAGGGATAGAATTGCTAAAATTCAGCCAGTAATAAGAAAATTGAACATTATATTATTTTGGGTTAAAGAAGATAAAAGTGTTGAAAAAGTATGATTTAATAAAATTTAAGTCCGTAAAAATTGTGAGGCAAATATAGATAAAAAGCAGATTGTCTTTAAAATTTCATAATATTTACAAATAGTTAACTTGAGTGACACTAAGCCGTAATAAAAATCATATATACTTATAAGTGTCCTAGGGAAATAAACCTTAGCGAAAGTGAAAAATAATGTGTTTACATATACAAGAGAAAAAAGTAATGGTAATTACCAAGGCAGTGTCTGTGGCTGCAGGACACTATAAACTTAAATGCAACCACCATAGAATATCTAGTCAATAGATCTCCCTTAGTTTAATCACACAAAATAAGCATCTGTCATTTAGGATGCTTATTTTTATGATGTTTACAAATAGTTTATGAATGAGACATTGGGATGTAACAAATATTCTATATAATTATAAATATTCTAAGGGATAACCTTAGTTTACATAAATTAATCATTCTCTTTAAAAATAGTTACAGGTGTATATTAGTGTCTGTGGTTGCAGGGCACGTTAAACTTAAATGCAACCACAACAAGATTCTATGTAAATTTAGACTCCTTTTTAAAGATGTGATGTAAGATAAGCACCCTAAATGATGGGTGCTTATCTTAGTTGAGGTTTATAATGTTTAAATTTAGTATATTTTATAGAATAATAATATTTTTTTAATGATTAGCACTAGTAATTGAAATTATCTTATAAATGAAAATTTGAAAGATAGAAGTAAGAAACACATTTAAGAGAAGTCTAAAGAAACTAAACTAGATAGTGAAGTTATTACTCGAAACGCAGTGGGTAATACGGATGACAAGTTTGAGAAGTTTCGTACTCTTTTAGAACGTCAATAACTATATCAAGTGAATATAACTGGATTTGCTTAATCATTTCTATTTCTTGGTCGCTAAGGTCGGTACTTATAAATTTTTTGTTTATTTTATCTTCGATTGTAGCTTTTATCTTGGCAAAATCCGTGCTCATAATTATCACCTCCTTTTATAAAGTGATAATTCTACAGAAATATGATAATACCTTTAAAAAAATATAGGTTTAGATAATATGAGTGAGAATCAGATGATTGAATACAAATTGGTTATAATTGTGTAAGAGTTCCAAATTTTTTGGAGCTCTTTTTTAATACTATAAAGGAAAGTCCTATGAGTGAATGTTAGAGGAAGAGAAGAACGAGTGACAAAAATAATTCTTATCACACGAAAATAACAATGTTATTACATTCTTTAACCATAGTGGGTATATATACTATATTTAAAGTTAAATTTAACTTTAAATAATTTAATTCAGGAGGTACAAGAAAATGTTAAAGATGAAATACAAAGTAATATCAGCTGCTATGGTTATTGCACCATTATTTTTCAGTACAGGATTTGCTACAACGGTTCAAGCGTGTCCTACTAAGGCACCTATAGCAGTCCATAAGGTGGTACGCAAAGCAGCACCGAAGCCAGTTCGCAATATAGCGCCAAAGCCAGTTCGCAAAGCAGCACCGAAGCCAGTTCACAAAGGAGTAGTAAAACCGATAAATAAGTCAAAGCATAAAGTAGCACCAAAGGTAGCACATAAAGCAGTACCAAGACCAATTACTCAAGTACATCATAGGTAAAGCAGTAGTTATTGCCCCGGAAACGGGGCTTTATTTTTTATTATGTATAGTTAATAAAAATAACCCCCAGCCCAATGATATGCTTCCCTTTTATCATAAGGAGGAGCATATCGAGAAGCTGGAGGTACTGAGTTATAGGACTAATAAAATGAAAGAATTTATCAATTAGTAATATATCCATAAAATATGGAATTATTCTTAATATTATAAACTATTGATTTTTAGAGGTTAATCTAAGTGTTTTTCCGATGGAGAGCTGAATTTTGCTCTTGAGCTTTCAGCTTGAGGATCGTGATTTATATGCTTCTTTTTAAATTTACCATTTTCTTTTTTATTGTTGTTTTTTATTTTATTATGCATAAATATATCGCCTCCCTAAGTATAGGTTTTCCTAAGCCTCTGTTTTTATACTGGAGTATAAATGATTAGAAATAATATAAATTCCTTTTAAAATGGGATTCTGTGGTACGGGGCAGATACTTGATAGGTACTTAAAAAACTGCTATATTTTAATGAAGTAAAGTTATACAGTAATATTATGTGAAATTATCAAGCTATTAAAACTGTGAAGAATTATGGAGGATGAATATTTATGGAAAATAAAACTTTGTATTATGAATTTGTTCCTGCTGAGGGCAATTTGGTTAAACCTGATCCAGAAAAGACTGCACTTCTTATTGTGGACATGCAGAATCAGTTTGTGAAGAAGGATTTTGGAGATGCCAGGATTGCCAAAGAGAAAGGAATGTGGGACAGCTGGAAATATTTTTATGATCGTTTAGAGAATACTGTTATTCCAAATAATAAAAAACTTTTGGATTTTTTTAGAAAAAATAAAATGGAAGTCACTTATGGGAGGATAGCCTGTTACCATAAGGATGGAAGGGACAGATCTCCTGTACAGAGAAGACCTGGATGGAATAATATACTTCTTCCTGTTGGAACTTATGGGGCTGAGATTATAGATGAACTCAAGCCTTTAAAAGATGAAATTGTAGTTGAAAAAACCACTGACAGTGTACTTTATGGCTCCAATTATGAAAGAATTTTGAGAAACATGGGCATTGAATATGTGATATGTACTGGAGTTGTTACAGATCAATGCGTGGCATCTACAGTAAGGAGCCTTGCAGATGCAGGCTTTGAGGTGATACTTCCCGAAGACGGCTGTTGTGCTGCCACAAAAGAGCTTCATGATGCGGAACTGACTATAATGAACCAGATCTACTGCAGTGTGTGCCGTCCATCCCATATTGGGTTTGGGTGCTCATAATTGCGGCTGTTATTACTGCAATAAATATAGTGGGCATAGAATTGGCAGCTAAAACCAACAATATTCTGGTTTTATTTATGGGAATCGTAGTAATTGTGTTTATTGTTTCCTGTTTTAAAGCTGTTTCTCAGGGGGCGGGAGAGGGAACTTTAATTTCTATAAAACCCTTCTTTGACAGTGAGAATTTTTCTACTACACTTATAATCTCAGGTGCTGCAATGGCCTGTTTTTCTTTTCTGGGTTTTGACTCCATAACCACACTCTCAGAGAAAGCAATAGATCCCAGACGGGATATGTGGAAAGCAGCTATATTATCCTGCTTTATATGTGGAATACTTTTTATAGTGCAAGCTTATGCAGCACAGCTTCTGTGGCCGGATGTTACTACATTTCCCTCAAGTGATGCAGCTTTGTTTGATATAGCCAAAAAGGCTGGTGGTCCTGCAATGGCAACTTTGTATACAGTGGCAGTTATAATATCTACTTTAACAGCGGGACTCACAGGGCAGTCAAGTGCCTCCAGGCTTATGTTTGGAATGGGGCGTGATCAGGTGCTCCCGGAAAAGTTTTTTACCCATCTTCATCCTAAATTCAACACGCCTGTTTATAATATCATGCTTATGTGTTCCATAAGTATTGTAGGTGCACTGCTTCTGCCTATTTCCACGATTGCAGAATTGATGAATTTTGGCGGCCTTGCCGACTTCATGTGTGTAAATCTTTCAGTTATTGTATATTACTTTTTTACAAAAAGAGAGAAAAAGATTTTTCGTAACTTGATAATTTCAGCTTTGGGGTTTATAATATGTTTTTATCTATGGATTCATTTATCTCACCTGACCTTGAAGGTTGGCTTCATATGGCTTATAGTGGGAGCTGTATATCTTGCTTTGACCACCAAGGGATTTAAAAATTTACCGCCTGTTTTTAAAGGTATATGACAGAACTGGCCGTCAGTTGATTGATGGTCCTTATTTACAGCGGGATTTTGAACTTGTATAATTGTATTAAAAATTTAACTGAGGCTTGTTTTTATCCGAACGCTACCATTTGCTAATACTCTCCAGCTTCTCAAAGTGGGAGATAAGCACTGCTACGCGCCTGGGTTCTTCCCCTAAAGGATAACGTATTTTAAGTGCTAAAGGCACTAAGAATACTGTTAATAAAGTTCAGGTGGAGGAAAGTAATCCTTATTAGCAAACTCCATCTGAACCTAAGAATCACTTGAGGTAACTTTTGTTGTCGACCCTGAATAGAGTAAAAATTACCGGGGGTCGACAATTTTTATGTTTCCAGTTAACTTGCGACTTGAGATTGGTTTTTGAAATTCTTCCAAAAACTTTCTTAGATATTGCAATTTTGTACAAGCTGATGTATGCTTTGTTTGATTGGTTTTTAGATTACCTATGAGGAATTGAAACTATCTAGTATCTCTCTTCTTGCTTCTATATCATTTGGTTTTTAGATTACCTATGAGGAATTGAAACCAAATCCATTAGGATCAAGTATCTTGCCATCTGCTAGTTTTTAGATTACCTATGAGGAATTGAAACCCCACCTCCAACGGTATTTGTCCTCTTTACTGTTGCAGTTTTTAGATTACCTATGAGGAATTGAAACTATGAAGTATTCTGCTATTCATGTCAATATCATCCCGTTTTTAGATTACCTATGAGGAATTGAAACAAATATTTACAAAATGAGATATAATAATATTAGGGGTTTTTAGATTACCTATGAGGAATTGAAACCTTTATATACCTGGTTAGTTGTAAATTTCTTGCCATGTTTTTAGATTACCTATGAGGAATTGAAACTCAACTTCAACGTATATGCCATATTTTTCTTTGAATTCGTTTTTAGATTACCTATGAGGAATTGAAACAAATAACAAACCTGATACCATCTAATTTAGTTGTAAGTTTTTAGATTACCTATGAGGAATTGAAACTTCTCACCAAATACTCCTAATTGTTGACTTAATCCTTGGTTTTTAGATTACCTATGAGGAATTGAAACTAACTTAATTGTCTCGTTAATTCATACCATCCCATATCGTTTTTAGATTACCTATGAGGAATTGAAACGCATTTAGAACAGATAAAGAGTATAAAGCAATCAAAAAGTTTTTAGATTACCTATGAGGAATTGAAACATTCCATTTTATTACTCTCCTTATAAATATTTTTCTAGTTTTTAGATTACCTATGAGGAATTGAAACTTATTTCTTTAGTCCTAGTTTCTATAGTTACACCTATGTTTTTAGATTACCTATGAGGAATTGAAACATAAATAAAAAGGAGAAGTGATGTAAAAATGTTACAGTTTTTAGATTACCTATGAGGAATTGAAACTGGATTTGCTAATACTAAAGCTATGGTATTAAGCAGTTTTTAGATTACCTATGAGGAATTGAAACTCTGACTCAATTCTAGTATCATGGTATTTAACAAGGTTTTTAGATTACCTATGAGGAATTGAAACAATCCTTTTGTAAATGAATGGAATGCCTTACCATCAAGTTTTTAGATTACCTATGAGGAATTGAAACGCAATAGCTTCAGCCAAAGCTAATTTCCAATATCTTGTTTTTAGATTACCTATGAGGAATTGAAACTCCAAACCTTCAGTATTTTCAGCCAATATCTCACCATCGTTTTTAGATTACCTATGAGGAATTGAAACTACCATCTTCTAATATCTCACAAGAAATAACTCCCGTTTTTAGATTACCTATGAGGAATTGAAACTCTATGCCTTCTTTTTCATGTGCTGCCATAAGCACGTTTTTAGATTACCTATGAGGAATTGAAACGTATAAACATCTGTAAGTCCATATCCATCTCTAGTAGTTTTTAGATTACCTATGAGGAATTGAAACAAGGTAGTTTATTTGAAAAAATAAAGGATGGCTCAGTGTTTTTAGATTACCTATGAGGAATTGAAACTATTCTCCGACATAAATGGGTTTGGTATCGAATTGTTGTTTTTAGATTACCTATGAGGAATTGAAACGCAGGTATGGAACTTCTGTATTGGATTTGGATTTGGTTTTTAGATTACCTATGAGGAATTGAAACTTTTGGAATTTATACCTTTATTGGTTATCATTCCGTCTGTTTTTAGATTACCTATGAGGAATTGAAACCAATAAACGGTTTTCAGCTCAGAAAAGACCAAATTGCGTTTTTAGATTACCTATGAGGAATTGAAACCCACCTGCCAAGACATGGAGGTTACACGGGAAGATAGTTTTTAGATTACCTATGAGGAATTGAAACCAATTCAGAGCAAGAGCTGAAGCAAGTAATAATCAAGTTTTTAGATTACCTATGAGGAATTGAAACTGGTCTTGTATTCATCCGTTGTTATAATATTCTTACTGTTTTTAGATTACCTATGAGGAATTGAAACACTACTGCACCAACAACGGGGCAGGCAGTTACAATTGCGTTTTTAGATTACCTATGAGGAATTGAAACTAAAAATATGGGCAAGTACTAGAGAATGTCAAAGAAAGTTTTTAGATTACCTATGAGGAATTGAAACTACCTTCAACATCTTCGTTTACGTAATGTATGGCCGTTTTTAGATTACCTATGAGGAATTGAAACCCGGCATATTATGCAAAACAAACTGATCTGGATACAGTTTTTAGATTACCTATGAGGAATTGAAACATCTTTATGGAGCTGGGATATGCCTTAAATGTCTATGTTTTTAGATTACCTATGAGGAATTGAAACTTCCAAAGAAATATTGGAAACCACAGCCAGACGTTTTGTTTTTAGATTACCTATGAGGAATTGAAACTTGTCCTTTCTGTGGGGAAAAATTGGAGAGTGAGGATGTTTTTAGATTACCTATGAGGAATTGAAACTTAGCAGAGAACTTCACTCTTTGGTCTGTGCTGCTCTGTTTTTAGATTACCTATGAGGAATTGAAACCAGAAAATTCGGATGCTGTCAGAGTAACTTACGAAGAGTTTTTAGATTACCTATGAGGAATTGAAACTTAAAAAGGCAAATAAAACAATCGTTGCTTCCAGTAGTTTTTAGATTACCTATGAGGAATTGAAACCTGTTTGGAATGGAATAAAAACAGCAATAATGGCAGTGTTTTTAGATTACCTATGAGGAATTGAAACTAACTAATAAAATGCTTGCTCTTGTACAGTCCTTCATGTTTTTAGATTACCTATGAGGAATTGAAACTATAAATTAAGAATTAAAAATAGTACAGACATAATAGTTTTTAGATTACCTATGAGGAATTGAAACAAAGGAAAGCTAGTAAAATCAATGCTTTCTATACTAGTTTTTAGATTACCTATGAGGAATTGAAACAAATTCAGTTCTATATTCACCATCAAAACATTTTGTTTGTTTTTAGATTACCTATGAGGAATTGAAACTTCTAAACAAAGTATCATATTGTCTCTTGCTGATTGGTTTTTAGATTACCTATGAGGAATTGAAACTAACAAAGCATTATGGCGAAGAACCATTTGTTTATGGTTTTTAGATTACCTATGAGGAATTGAAACTAAACTCTAATTGAGTTGAATTACATATATACCTTTGTTTTTAGATTACCTATGAGGAATTGAAACCAGAATTGCATGACCGTTCTACAGGACACTAAGGACATGTTTTTAGATTACCTATGAGGAATTGAAACTTTCCAGCCGCACATAATAGCCGTCTCAAAGGAGGAGTTTTTAGATTACCTATGAGGAATTGAAACCAGCAATCATTAAATCTGTAAACACCTCTATGCAAACGTTTTTAGATTACCTATGAGGAATTGAAACAGGAAAGTCGATACCAGGGAACAGATTTTAAATGGGTTTTTAGATTACCTATGAGGAATTGAAACTAATATGCCACAGAAATAAAAAAGAAAGCCTTTATCGTTTTTAGATTACCTATGAGGAATTGAAACAGGTATCCCCTCTCAAAAAGCCCTTATGTATTTGAGTTTTTAGATTACCTATGAGGAATTGAAACAGGGTATAGATAAACTATGTAAATCTGGCCCGCTGGTTTTTAGATTACCTATGAGGAATTGAAACACAAGAAAAAAGATAAATCAGAAAGTGAGGATAAATAGGTTTTTAGATTACCTATGAGGAATTGAAACCCAAAGGGCGCACGGGCTGGCCATAAATGGGGTGACAGTTTTTAGATTACCTATGAGGAATTGAAACAAACAAGGAGGTGATAATATGGCAATTAAATTGGAAAGTTTTTAGATTACCTATGAGGAATTGAAACTCAGTCAAGAAAAGAAAGTAATCAACAAAGCAACCAACGTTTTTAGATTACCTATGAGGAATTGAAACTTCCAGTATATACGGTTAAAAAGATTTACTTCTTTGTTTTTAGATTACCTATGAGGAATTGAAACTTTTTAAATCCCTCTTCCACACCTCTGGCTATGGCGGTTTTTAGATTACCTATGAGGAATTGAAACACGATACCTTCTGTAAAACAATCCACTTCTTTATGTGTTTTTAGATTACCTATGAGGAATTGAAACAGAGCCGTCAAGCCGGCATTGGAGGCTCTGATGCAGGTTTTTAGATTACCTATGAGGAATTGAAACTTTTCTTTGCTAATGCTGCAGATATAACACTATCCAGGTTTTTAGATTACCTATGAGGAATTGAAACTAACTGTACTTCTATCTACTCCAAGTTCCCTTGCAGTTTTTAGATTACCTATGAGGAATTGAAACACTTTTAGAAAATCTATAAATTTAGGGAAACATATAGTTTTTAGATTACCTATGAGGAATTGAAACTATAAAGAAAAAGCCTATAACATAAAGTTATAAGCTTGTTTTTAGATTACCTATGAGGAATTGAAACATAGGTTTAGTGGGCTGGATGACATTGAGCTTCTAGTTTTTAGATTACCTATGAGGAATTGAAACTTCCTAGTGCAGCCGTAAGCCATGCACTTACATTCCGTTTTTAGATTACCTATGAGGAATTGAAACTGCCGAGCCTTTGCATTTCTGCCGCCGCATCTCCTGGTTTTTAGATTACCTATGAGGAATTGAAACATAGTTAACAATTTTTAAATAAGGGATAGGCAGGTAGAGTTTTTAGATTACCTATGAGGAATTGAAACTTCAATCTATTTATCCTCCTTAAGCCTAAATTCTTGTTTTTAGATTACCTATGAGGAATTGAAACTCTGGTATACCTTGCAATCTCCAACATTCCTTCGGCGTGATTTTAGATTACCTATGAGGAATTGAAATCGTGTTGAATAAACTGCATATGCACATCCTAAGCCGTTTTTAGATTACCTATGAGGAAAAATAAAATGTTTGAAGGGAACTTATATGAGAAAACGGCATTATTATAAAGGTGAACCAATGGATATGTTACATACGGTAGCATTTAAAGAGATGCATACTATCATTTCCTGTATGGTAAAATTATCTTCACCTGTTAATGTCAACCGTCTTAAGAAAGCTGTTGAACTTACAAGTGTGCAAATTCCCGAAATCTTATGTTATTATCAACCTGCAAAAAATCGATGGGTTTATTCATCAAAATTGAAGCACACAGTAGTTGTCCAATTGGGAGAAAATGATGATCCTCCGCAGCAGCCAATTGATTTTCTTAGAGATACCCAGCTTAAAATTTTTATAAAAAATATACCGGAACCTATGATTTACATAGTGATGAGTCATATATTCACAGATGGTTCGGGTTTTAAAGAATTTCTTTATTTACTGGCTAATAATTATAACCATAAAAAATTAATCTCGAATTTTCATAACCAGCGTTCAAGTGAATCTATTGTAAAACACTGCTCGGCAATAATAGAGAATATAAATCAAAAATGGATCTGCCTGATAATATTTTGACTGTACCATTTACAAATGAAGATCCTATTTTGAAGAAATTCATTGATTACATTGAGATATCAAGAGATAAATTTTTAAAAATCCACCAAAGAGCTAAAGAATATTGCCTAACTATTAATGATGTAATTATGGCTGCATATATTATTACTTTATCACGAAAAACAGAATTGACAAAAATATCGCTTCCATGTCCAATTGATTTGAGGCAATTTTTTACTTCTCAATCACCGCGTATTGCCAATTTGACAGGAGAATATGGATTGATAATTTCAGTTGAAAACAATGATGATATTTTTACTATTGCTCGAAAAATTCACAATCATATAATAGATTTAAAGGACAGAAAGACATTTTTGCAGTCAATTCCAAAGCTGCAGTCAATTTATCACAAACTTCCTATTTTTCTTGTCCGCTGGATAATTTCGAATCATTACCATGTTCAGCCGGTTTCCTATACTAATTTTGGCATTCTCGACCAGCAATTTTATTTTGAAGACAATGCAATTTTACATTGTATGTTAACAGGGAGCTTCAGAAGAGTTCCATAATTTCAGCTGGCTGTTTCTACGTATTCAGGAGTATGTACTTTAAGCTTTTGCATGATAGGCAGTCATTTAAATAAAGAAGAAGGACATGATATGATAAAAAATATAGCTGTGTTATTGGAAAGATGGAGCCAATAATTGAATAAAAGCTTGAATAGTACACTTCTGCTGCTAATATGATTATAAGTTGAATCTTTTATTTGATTATATTTAGCATAGTGAGCTATACTTGAATTGATGGACATATTGGGGATGCGGGTAATAAACATTAGGTTTATTTCATAAGAGAGCTTTAAAATATGATTTAATAATTGGAGTTGAAAGAGTATGAGGTTAAATATAAATTTAGGATTTAAAGAAAAGTTAAGCCTGCCTATACATTACAATAACATACTCCAGGCAGTTATATTAAACTGGCTTGGAGATAAGAATTATCAAAAATTTATACATGACTGTGGATATAAGGTGGGAAAAAGGAAGTACAAGCTGTTTACGTTTTCTAAAATATATGGGAAATTTAATATAAACAGGGAAAGAAAAACTATAGATTTTTTTGACAATGCACATTTTACTATTTCATCTTTGGAAAATAAGTTCTTGAGTTATCTGGCATTAAATGTTATAGAAAAGGATAATTTTAAGTTTGGCAGCAATATAGTGAGGGTGGATTCAATTGAGACAGTAAATAATAAGATTTCTGAGAGAGAGGAAGTCTACACAAAGTCTCCAATAGTCATGTACAGTACTTTCAAAAATTATGCCGGAAATAAAACTTATTATTATAATCCCTTAGAACGTGAATTTAGTGAGCTTATAAGAAGAAATTTAATACATAAGTATGAAGCTTATTATGACAAGCTGCCTGTAAAAGATGATCTTTCCATAAGCCCTCTTAACATAAAAAAACTAAGGGAAAGAGTAGTTATTTACAAGGATTATGTTATAAAGGGGTGGGATGGAGAATTTTTAATTGAAGGCTCAAAAGAACTTATGGATATAGCTTATAATGCGGGCATAGGGTCCAAAAATTCTCAAGGATTTGGATGCATAGAGATAAAGAAATAAGCTATTAATGGTAGGCTATTCCTTGAGACTATGAATGAAACGTGAACAGAATGTAAGTAAGTTACTGTACATTAAGTTTTTTATGTTTTTGCACAATTATTCTGCAAAATATTGTAGACTTATTTTCCAACCTAATTTATAAATAAAAACAGCAAAAATCGTTGACTTACAACGTTTTATGCTGCTTTTTTCATAGTTATTCCAGAAAACTAAAAATGTCTGGAAAATTTTCAGAGAAATTCTTTATTTATGCGGCTTTAAGGCATATAATAAAAATAAAGAATGGCTATTTTACATTAGCTGAACCTTAACATGAGATGTATTTAAATAAAGATATAGAGGAGGTTATATAAAAACTAATGCTTTGCTGAACCTTAACATGAGATGTATTTAAATATTAGTGACAGCTATAAATAGTGTACAGATACTTATGCTGAACCTTAACATGAGATGTATTTAAATCCTCTTTTTGTCAGACTTTTTCTTCTTTTTACTTTTGCTGAACCTTAACATGAGATGTATTTAAATCCAGGATGGCGCCAAGTATATTCGCCTCTGCTTTTACGCTGAACCTTAACATGAGATGTATTTAAATGGGAACATTTTGAACCTACTGATGATATAGGGAGTATGCTGAACCTTAACATGAGATGTATTTAAATCCGACGCCGAACTTATGGACGGCACTCTCGACATGAGCTGAACCTTAACATGAGATGTATTTAAATAGGCTTTTGCTAAGAGCGTATACCTGTAGTTATCCGCTGAACCTTAACATGAGATGTATTTAAATTAACGGTTATGGCCGTCTATTATGAACCCCTGCCATGTGCTGAACCTTAACATGAGATGTATTTAAATACTTAATATAACTATTAGGGGGAATTTGATATGACAGCTGAACCTTAACATGAGATGTATTTAAATTCTGTAGAAACTAACCTTTGATGTAAATATCCATATGCTGAACCTTAACATGAGATGTATTTAAATCGTCTTCCTCGTCTACTTGGACATATATCTGGGTTGGCTGAACCTTAACATGAGATGTATTTAAATCAGATACCTTTTAGTATATTGTCAACGTCTGGCTTTGCTGAACCTTAACATGAGATGTATTTAAATTAAATTTCATCCAAAACAACTTTTATACGTTCGTCCGCTGAACCTTAACATGAGATGTATTTAAATAATTTGGTCAAAGCATGTTTTTCATTTTTTGTTTTTTGCTGAACCTTAACATGAGATGTATTTAAATTTTTTTGTGGCGTTATGTTTTTGCCTTCTAAATGGCTGAACCTTAACATGAGATGTATTTAAATAAACGTAAGAACTGCGCTGGACAAATTCAAAAAGTAGCTGAACCTTAACATGAGATGTATTTAAATTTTTTACCCTCCTATATCAAAAATTTTAGTATCGCCGCTGAACCTTAACATGAGATGTATTTAAATTAAACAAAAAATAAGGGGCACTAAACTCGAAGAAGGCTGAACCTTAACATGAGATGTATTTAAATGCACTTTTAGCCCAATATTCATATGCTCCTTCAGGGGCTGAACCTTAACATGAGATGTATTTAAATTTCTCCTCCACCATCTTCCACCTCCTTGCCTATAGGCTGAACCTTAACATGAGATGTATTTAAATGAGGAATAGGAAGGGATAAAATGGAACAACTTTTAAGCTGAACCTTAACATGAGATGTATTTAAATTGAATATGCCTATGGTTGCTTTCAGTTAAATATATGCTGAACCTTAACATGAGATGTATTTAAATAAGATTTAAACCTGCTCAGTTAGAGGGCAAGCTTGCGCTGAACCTTAACATGAGATGTATTTAAATTATATTCCAGCAGATTTTATAATATCACTTGTTCCAGCTGAACCTTAACATGAGATGTATTTAAATCATGCTGTTTAGTAAAAGACGTAAGCTAAGTGCACGCTGAACCTTAACATGAGATGTATTTAAATTCATCAAGTCGCCTGCTCCAGTCTTCTTTCAATGGTGCTGAACCTTAACATGAGATGTATTTAAATAGCTGTAAATATCTATTTTCGCCATCCATATAAGCTGCTGAACCTTAACATGAGATGTATTTAAATCAACTGAGGCCATTGCTTGATTAGCTAAAGGTGCAGGCTGAACCTTAACATGAGATGTATTTAAATGGGCGTTTGAATTGGATAGTCCATGGGCAACAAATGCTGAACCTTAACATGAGATGTATTTAAATTATGTTAAGAGTTGCTATATATAGCCGTAAGTCTGTTGCTGAACCTTAACATGAGATGTATTTAAATTCTAACCAGTTATTAAAATCATATCCACTACTTGATGCTGAACCTTAACATGAGATGTATTTAAATGCTAGTCTTTTATTGGCCAATTCAAATATATTTTTGGCTGAACCTTAACATGAGATGTATTTAAATAAAATTCTCTTCTTTTATCATCATCCATTTCATTCCGCTGAACCTTAACATGAGATGTATTTAAATGATGTTGTTTCTAAATGAGGTAAATACTTATTTTGGCTGAACCTTAACATGAGATGTATTTAAATTATTGGTTACGGTAACGGAAACCCTCCAGTACCAACGCTGAACCTTAACATGAGATGTATTTAAATTGTCGGGACCTACTAGCAAACACTCTCAAGCATCTTGCTGAACCTTAACATGAGATGTATTTAAATGAAGAATTTGAGGATGATACTATTTACAAAGATATTGCTGAACCTTAACATGAGATGTATTTAAATTAAAATATAAATGGATTCTGCATCTAAATACCAAAGCTGAACCTTAACATGAGATGTATTTAAATAATTATAACAGATGACAGAGGAGAACAAATAATTGAGCTGAACCTTAACATGAGATGTATTTAAATCATTCATTACTAGTTATTAATTTATAGTCATCGGGGGCTGAACCTTAACATGAGATGTATTTAAATGAGTCTAAACCTTCTATAGCGCCACTCACTAAATGCTGAACCTTAACATGAGATGTATTTAAATTGTCCTTAAGTCTCCCAGTGTCGTAAGGAATGTAGTGCTGAACCTTAACATGAGATGTATTTAAATTTAAACACTTCTGGATTATGTTTTATAAACCCATATGCTGAACCTTAACATGAGATGTATTTAAATTATCCAGGATCAACTGTTATTAGCCATGGCTTTCCTGCTGAACCTTAACATGAGATGTATTTAAATGATAATTTCTATGTACAAACCCAACATAGAAGGGATCGCTGAACCTTAACATGAGATGTATTTAAATAACAACTACCTTCATCTTCTAGCTTTAAATTTAATTGTTGAACCTTAACATAAGATTAGTTTAAAAAATATTTTGGAATTATATTAAATTTTATGT
>CADDXC010000003.1 GCA_902809985.1 Clostridiaceae bacterium BL-3
CTAAATAACCATTATAATATATTAAATTTAATATTAAAAATACATCAAAACAACATCACAATTAGAGAGGAGAAAATTATATTATGATTTCAGTTAATGCATTAGAAGATTTAAAAAGATTATCAGAAGCCCAAGCTGACTTAGTACCGGGAGGAGTTGTATATGGAATTACAAAAGAAGATACCATGGAATGGGTTAAATATTCCAAGTCCTTAAATATGGATGTATTCCACGTAGGTAAAAAATTAAGCAAAAACAGTACAACCAGTATAGCCCTTCAAGAAAAGAGGATATTAACCCAAGAAATTCCACGTTCTGTTTATGGTACAAGATTAGAAATAATTTCAATTCCGATTGTAGATGAAACTGATAAAGCTGTAGGTGCATTTTCCATGGCTTTCCCCAGATTACATCCAGTAGCTGTAGCTTTTGACGGTTTTGCACCGGTATTGGCTCAGATGTTCCCGGAAGGTGCCTTTTTATGCTTGACGGATTTAGAACAGTTTGTAAAAGTTCAATCTTCGCAAAAATTTAATATACCCTCTATAAAAGCTGGAGAAAAATTTGAAAATAATTTTTTAAGCAGTGAAGTCATAAAAACAGGAAAACAGCAGGAGAAAGAATTGGATGCTTCAATTTATGGAATTCCTGTAAGGAATGTAAGTTTTCCATTACTCGACAAAGATACCAGTGAAGTTGTTGGAACATTCTCCATAATAACTCCAAAGGAAGCAGCTGTAAATTTAAGAGATATGTCAAGCAATCTTACAGAAAATATTACGGGAATATCTTCTGCAATTGAGGAGTTAGCAGCATCTGCGTCTCAAATTCACACCAATGAACAGGAACTTCACAACAGTATCAATGAAATAACGAAACTGTCAGAAGACATAAATGAGGTAACTTCTTTCATTGCTAATATTGCCGATGCCACAAAAATGTTGGGATTAAATGCTGCAATTGAAGCCGCCAGAGCAGGACAAGCAGGAAGCGGCTTTGGCGTGGTAGCAAATGAAATCAGGAAATTGTCAGATCAAGCTAAGAGTACAGTTCCTAAAATAAAGAAATTAACAGGCAATATTGAAGAAAAAGTTAATATATCCAGCGAGAAAAGCAAGGGTTCCCTGTCTTCCAGCCAGGAGCAGGCTGCTGCTACACAGGAGATTACAGCAAGCATAGAAGAAATAACCACTATGTCTGAAAGGTTAACTGAAATTGCTCACCAACTTTAAACAGTCATCTACAAAAAACTACCTTCCCGACAATTTACTTGTTTCAAAGGTAGTTTCTTCTTATTTATGATATTCCATAATTTTTAATTTTACGCCACAGTGTTGTCCTACTCATACCAAGCCTTTTGGCAGCTTTTTCTCTATTGCCATTAAATTCAGAAAGGGCTTCTAAAATACATTCAATTTCTAATCTCTTATTTTGTGATATTTGTGTCTCCCTTTTTTTATATACTTTATTTATTAATTCCTCTGCATCAAAACAATTTTTGTCTTCACTTTCAATAAAAATAGATATTCTTTTAAGGATATTCTTTAATTCTCTTACATTTCCCAAAAAATCGTAAGAAATAAGTAATCTAAAAATTTCTTCCCATTTATCCTGGTATCTTTCATATAATCCGCTGAATTCTTCAGATATAAGTTCCCTAGAAATCTCTGGTATATCCTGTCTTCTATCTCTAAGTGGAGGTATATTAAGTTCAAGAACATTTAATCTATAATAGAGATCTTCCCTAAATCTCTTATTTAGCACTTCCTCCCATAAGTTTTTGTTAGTAGCACTAATTATTCTTACATTTATGGGAATTATCTTGTCGCTTCCAATTCTCATGTTTATTGTATATTTAAATTAATTCTACCATCCCCTTGAATATTCATGAAAACAATCAAGACAAACTTTTTTACCATCTTCCAACCTTATTTTATTTTCAGATACCCCTTCGCCGCATTTCTCACAGGTTACAGTCTTAAATATTCTTGCAGCTTCAGGTATCTTAAAATGTGGTTTTTTAATACAAAAAATATCTTCTATTGGAGCTTTCAAAATGTACCTTTGCCTCTCCTCTTTGTTCATTTTGACTTTTGAAGGTTTTGACACAATCCTCACATTGTCTCCATTTTGTCTATTAAAAAATGAAAAGGCCATTTTTCCAGTTCCTCTGTATATGAGATTTCCCTTGCCAAAAGTACATCCCGTTATAACCTGTACTGCATCAACTGCACAAGAATCGTTTTCACAAACGCATACTATTTCTTCATCGTGAGAGAATTCTATGTTCATCTCTTTTACAGCTGCTTCACAGGCCCTAAAACCTATAGCTAACCCTGGGCACTCGTGCCCGTGGAAAACCACACATCTATTCCATAAATTTTCATTCATTATTTATTCAACTCCCTTTATTTAATTATACTTCATAAAATATAGACTTAAATAATTATTTCAGTATCTCCTTTTATGCTATTTACGACAATTATAAATTGTACTTCTTTATTTTTACATTCAATTGTGTCAATAATCATATCAGATTCAACCAAAGTTGAGAGAAACTAATCTATTGCTTATAATCTAAAAATTCCTCCAATTTCACATTGCTAATAGGATAACGATATGCATTAGGTCCGTAAAAATGCCACCATTCACTTTCAAGGCGTGTAAATCCATGTTTCATCATAATTTTTGCAAGAAATTCTCTATTTTCAATTGCCTTAGCAGTGGCACCATTATAATTGATAAAAGCTTTTTCTGTAAAATCATCAAAACCACTCGGCATTTCCATTTCCCTTCCCACTTTATCTACAAGCGTTACATCCACAGCGGCCCCTCTATTGTGTACAGATCCATGGGAAGGATTTGCAATAAAATCATCATTGGGCATGATTTCCCACATCATCTTTTGAACTGAAAATGGTCTATAAGCATCCCATATTTTTATAGTAAATCCGTATTTATGAAACTCGTCATTGGCTTCCGCAAGTTTTTTTGCCACTTCAAGTTGGAGAACAGCTTTTTCAATTGGATAGACACTCCTTTTTAAAAAATTATCTTTTTTGGCATATTTTAAATCAACTACTAGAGTAGAATCTATTTTCGTAACATCAACTAATCCACATACAATTTGAAAGTTCTCCTCATTTGAGTTTTTTATCATGATATCGCCCCCGCAATTTCCATTTTATAGTAAAATTTTTTATCTATTAAACTTTTTTCCTTTTACTTATAGAATTCATATCATCATCAAGAATGCTGTTCGAATATTTCTCTAGTGGTCTTTCTAATAAATTCATCCGTTTCATTAACATCGGTTTCATTAGAAGCAAAGCACAAAATAAATGGTTTTCTAGCATATACAATGCCGGCATCGTGTGTAATTCCTTCATCATCTCCCGTCTTATGTGCAACGCATATATCCTCTGATAACAAATAGGGCATTTTATAATTAATTTGCTGAAGCTTAAATATTTTAATCATATCCTCGCTGTCCTGGCGGGAAATTAAGCTTCCTTTCCACATCATCTCAAACAATTTGAGAATCTCATCAGGTGCAAAATAATTCTGTTTGCCGGCTTTTTCGGCATCTGAATCAAATAGAATTCTGTTTACCTTAGTTTTCTTCATTCCAAGCTGCTTCATTGTATTATTGATATTACTCATCTTTAGCTTTTTGATTAAAATATTTGCAGCCATATTGTCACTTAAAACAATCATCAATACACAGAGATCTTTCAGCATAAGCCTTGCTCCTGGATGAATATAAGCAGCAGCTCCACATGACGGCACCCTATCAGATTCTTTAATTTCAACAAGCTCTTCCTTAAATAAAATTTTTTCTCTGAATTGTCTATATGCTTCAATCAAGATAGGTATTTTAATTATACTTGCAGCAATAAAAGGTTCATCTTCATTTACACCGAAGCTATCTCCGCTGTCCAGATCCTTATAGCAAAATCCAACTTTGCCCTTAAGCTTCCCTACTTTTTCTCTAATAACTTCATAATTCATAACTTACCTCCTCGTTTACACTCAATACAAGTTTTATAATACCTTCTTCAATAACAATTACATATTCAAAAACCTTCTATCCACACAGTCAATTCCCGTTTTATTTCTTTCATCAATCTTAACATACAGATAAAAGGGTATACCTAAAAGCATCAATATAAATCCCCATAAAACAGCTTCCTGTCCACAACCATAAACAGCATAACAGCTATAAGCAAAAGCTATAAGGGGAGCAATTGACTTCCTAATAAAATTACCCACGCTCAGATTATGGTTGTACTTCTTACAAATCAATATCTCAGCTCCAGCGGTCGCAACATAGGCTGGTAAAGTAGACATAGTGGATAATAGCATTATAAATTGATACGCTGCATTTAATCCATTTACGTAATTTAGAATTAATAAGAGATTGGTCAGTATACCTGCAATAATCAGTGACATTTCTGGTGTACCATACTTCAAATTCATCTTCTTAAAAATAGCCGGAAATGTCTTGTCAACCGCACATGCATAGGAACATCTCGCTGTAACTATGGCACACCCTGTTGCTGCTCCTAATGTTGAAATAACAACTCCAACAGAAATAAATATACCGCCCCATCTACCGCCGGTCATTAGATTTAACATCTCAGCTATAGGTGCCTTTGAATCCGCAAGCTGATTCTGAGGTACAACACCAAACGAAATAGTACTAATCAGTATATAAATAATTGCCACAAAGATTGTCCCAAAAATTGTGGCCCTTTTAATGAATACAGGCGCATTTTTAGTTTCCTCCGCAGGGAATACACCCATTTCCAATCCCATGAAAGACCATAACGTAACTCCAATAGCCGCGGACAGAGTACTAATCCCTGAAACTTTGGCACTGGATACAGTATTAAAATATTCCGGATGAAAATGAAATAATCCAATCACTACAAAAACTCCCAATGGAATCAATTTACATATAGTAGTAAATACAACAACACTGCCTGCTTGTTTAATACCTTTTATGTTAAAATAAATTATTATCCATAAAATAGCAGATGCCATAATAAAAGCAATCACCCTATTTTCACTAACCACAGGAATTATATTGCCAAGATATCTTATACATCCATTTATCAATGCTCCTAAAGATGTCCATGCACCTATCCAATAAGCCCATCCCACCAAAAATGATGGAAACTCGCCAAAAGCAACCCTGGTATATATAACCGGCCCACCGGTTTTAGGAATTTTTGCCACCATGTTAGCAAAAGTGCCTGCAATAAAAATGCTGATTTTATTAATAGGCTTGAAAATATTCAATATAAAAAGTATTCTTTTCTTTTTTATTTAATTATACTTCATAAAATAAAATATCCCAAAAGGCTCTGTAAAATAAACCAAATCTCTTGGTGATACTGGAAAAATAACTAGAACTATTCAATTATTAACCCTAAACTCTAAAAGACCTTCCAGCAAGATAAATGCCGAAGGCCTTCTTCTATTTGTTTTTCTAAAATTCAGGTACGAAGGGGTATTCCTCTTAGGCAAACTCCATATGATCCTAAGAATCACTCACTTGATATTTATTCTCATACCTGGTGCATCATATGGTGCATAAGCGCCATTTTAACTACCCTGCTCAAATACTGCCTAGCATCATCAATTGACATATTACAGCATATCAGTGTATTTATTATATCCGGATGGTGACGTTCAAACATACTTATAATTTCCTGAGTATCTGAATTTATTTTTTCCTCCATATCTGATTCTGACATACCCTCCATCATTTCTGGCATCTGCTGATTTACATCCGGCATCTGCTGATTTGTATCCGGAGCCTGCTGAATGGGTTGTACCGTTGTTGCGCCTCCACCACTGTCAATTCTATTCTCTTCATATTCACCGTTTCTAAACATAGACCTGTATTTTCTTCCTTTTAAAGCACCTCTCATCCCATTGTTAATTCTGCAATAGCAACACATTGGCATAATTCCCATATCTGAACGTATATATGGATACATAAAAACCTCCAATAAAATTTTATTATAATAGTATACTATGCAAAAGAATTAACTAAAGGTGCATGTTCGATTGCATAAATATATTTTTCAGCTTTTCGAACCAATCGAGCGGTTTCAACCTTACTCAAATCCGTACTATAAATACTTGGAGCTTTAGTCGTGGAATCTTCACCCTGTGCCCCATGCATGCTGCAGCCAGGCATTCCACTGGATGGGGCAGGTATTGAAGAATCAGGCTTGGAAGTATCCACGGTGGAAATATCATCAACCACTTTAATCACTCCTCTTATCATGCCCATTCCACAGCTGAAATTTATATCTCCGCCCTTCGGTGTAAATTCAATTATATTTTCACCAGCCTGTAAGTTCCTTTGAATATTTAAGGAAGGTACAATAATTTGTCCGTTACAGGAATTCAACGCTTTTCCATCAATTATCCACTTCACAGGTACATTTTTTTGAACATAAAGTCCATTGGGAATATATCCTGAATCATCTGCTGTCATTTTGATTATCTGAACTCCATCTTTTAAGGTTGATTTTCCAGCAGAAGATTCTGCAGATGTCTTATTGCCGTATAAACCGGCAGCCAATGTAGACACCGTAGGTATGTTTACACCAGCTAGGGCCAATCCCCTGCTTCCCATCACTATGCCTAAAACTATTACCAATATCCCGCTGAATTTCAATAAAGTTTTTGTATATCCCCTGCTGAGTATGCCGGATACTGCACCAAATCCCAGCATCAGAGGAACAGTACCGAGAGAAAACATCAACATGGACAATGAACTCTTAAGTATACTCCCTGTTCCCAGTGCATATAACTGCATTGCCTGAAGAGGCCCGCAGGGCATGAGTCCGTTTAAAATTCCAACCAAAAATGGTGTTCTTGGTTTTTTCTTCATGGAGCAGGCAGACCAAGGCAGCCTTATGTTAAATCTTTTAAATAAGCTATATCCACTCATATTGGATCCCATTATAATCATGAATATACCCGCAAATATTTGAAGCCCGGCCTTTATGGATATAGATAGTGAAAATACCGAACCAAGCCCTCCTACTATTCCACCGAGTACGGTATAGGACGTCACTCTGCCTGCATTGTATAGAGCAGCAGGCTTAATAGAATCAAACTTACTTTTTCCACCCTTGTTTACACTCTGTGACAGTGCCATTCCACCACACATACCTACGCAATGTATGGATGTGAGTATTCCAACCAGGAACAAGACAAAATATGTAGCGCCATTGAGCCTAGAGTTAATATCGATTCCACTTGATGAACTGCCAATCAATATAACCGCAGCTGCAATTACAAACATACCTGCTATTTTGTACCTACTTGAGCTTTCAGTACTGTATCCGGATACCCTTATGGCATCTTTAATATTTTCCAGACTGCATAGATCCGGATTGTATTCTACAATTACAGATTCATCATTAAAGCTGGCCAGAGCATTTCTTACACCATTTAACCTTTTAACCGCCTTTTCTACCCGCAGTTCACAGGATACACAGATCATATCAAAGACTTTAATTTTCTCTTTTCTACTCTTCACACCTTCAATCCTCCCATAATTTTTATAATTTGGACAAAAATCAATTTAATTAAGTATATAAACTTCCTATGAAGATGTTATGAATCATCGCTAAGGTCTTCATATAATCAACATAATAATTTGGTAAACTAATTTTGAGTTAACGGTGAATACTAAAATTGTAAATACATCAAATTATCTGTAAAATATAATTAGGTCATTATTATATCCTTGGGAGTGATATTTTTGCAAAGCATTCGAAAGAGATTGGGTATTACAATTATTTTCTGCTCAATTATTTCAGTTATATTACTGGCACTGTATGTAAAATTCACAGTAAACAGTACTTTTAATAAATATATGATGGACACTCAGAAAAGCAGAAACAACAGAATTGTGGACTATTTTCAACAGGTATACAAAAGAGACAAAAAATGGACTATAAATTCTGGAGAAGAGATAATGCACGAAGCTTATATGAGTAATTACTGCCTGACCCTTTTAGATTCCAATAAAAATACCATCTGGGGTATGGATTCCAACGATATAAAAGAAAAATCCCACAAGATGATGCAAAACGTCTATAACAACAAGGGGATTTACACATCAAATTCCTTTAAGATCAAGTATAATGGAAAAATTGTAGGCTATGTAGTAATAGGACAATATTCTCCAATTTTACTGACGCAGCAGGATATAGATTTCAAAATGTCTATAAACAGAGATATTATTATAAGCGTTATAGCAGCCATAATTATCGCTGTCATAATAAGCATAATAATATCAAAACAATTTTCATCCCCTATTAAATCCGTATCCGATACTTCTGTTAAACTTTCCAGGGGAATGTACGATTCCACTTCAAATGTAAAAACTAATATAAAAGAACTAAACAATCTGACTAAAAGCATAAATGCCCTGGGTAAAATATTAAAAGAGCAGGAGCTCCTCAGGAAAAGGCTTGTTTCAGATATCTCCCACGAAATAAGAACTCCCCTGAATATTCTACAAAATAATCTGGAGGCAATGATTGACGGAATATTTCCTGTAACTGAAGAACGCTTGAATTATTTGAATCAGGAGGTCATAAGATTTGGCAAGCTGCTAAATAATTTAAATATTTTAAAACAATTTGAAGATGAAAAATCAGACCTTAATATGATGGAGATCATATCTCTGGATAAACTTGTTACTTCCATAAGCAGCAAGCTTTCCATCGATTTTAAAGAGAAAAATATCAATTTTTCTCTAAATATAGAAAAAAACAAAAAATTTGAGATACTGGGAAATGAAGACGAATTGAAACAGGTTTTTATAAATTTATTCTCCAATGCCATTAAATTCACCCCGTCTGGAGGAAGCGTATGGGTTGATCTTTATACAAATGCCAGTAAAATTATAGTTAAAATCAGAGATAACGGCATAGGCATAAAGAAGGAGGATCTCCCCTACATTTTTGAAAGATTGTACAGGGCAGACAAGAGCCGCCGTAAAACAGAGGGAAATGGCATAGGATTGACTATTGTAAAAAAAATACTCACTCTCCATTCCGCTGCAATTGATGTCAAAAGCACTTTTGGCAAAGGAACGTCATTTATTTTATATTTTAACAAGAACAAGGAGAATAATAATGAATAATATTTTAATAATTGAAGATGAAATAAAGGTATCGGAAGTAATTAAAGCCTACCTTGAAAGAGCAGGTTATAGAGTTTATTGTTCTACTAGAGGCTATGACGGAATCAAGCTGTTCAATAAGATAAATTTTCAACTTGTCATATTGGACTTGATGCTGCCGGATATAGACGGAGAAGAAATATGTAAAATTATAAGGGAAGTATCGGACGTACACATATTTATGCTCACTGCAAAAGCAGAATTAAGTGATAAGATCAAAGGGCTTACCCTGGGAGCGGATGAATACCTCACCAAGCCCTTGAGTCCAAGAGAGCTCACTGCAAGAGTAAATGCATTATTTAGAAGAATAAATTCTGACAAAACAACAATACTTTCTTATGACGGCAGAAAACTTAAAATTGACAATGAAAGAAGAAATGTTCAGGTAAGAGGAAAATATGTAGTTCTCACCCCAAATGAATTCGATATTCTATATGCTCTTGCTTCGAATAACGGCAAAGTTCTATCCAGGGAACAGCTCATAAGAAATGTATATGGTATAGATTTTGAAGGTTCCGACAGAACTATAGACGCCCATATCAAGAATTTGAGAAAAAAAATAGAATACAACAGTAAAGAGCCAAAATATATACTCACTGTGGTGAAGATAGGCTATAAATTCGGCGCCGTGAAAGATCCAGAATGATATGAAAACGGGCATAGATTCTAACCCTTGTATGAACCTATGCCCTCTAGCCTTACCCGGGCTTAATTGTTAATCCTTTTTACATTTACATTTTTATTATCTTCTCTATCATCACAACACTTACTTTTTTTAGAATGCATAAACATCATTGGTATCATTAAAATCATCATTATAGGACATATAAACGGAGCTGCTGCTGCAAGCATAATTTTGAACCTTGGCGCCAATCCTAAAAATGGCAGAGATGATAGTAACACTACCGGTATAGCACAGCAAACAACCATCATAATTATGTGACTTATTCCACTGTGGCCGCTTTTATTGTTCATATTATTACTTCCATGACAATTCATAATAAATACTCCTCACTTATATTATTTATTTAGATAATACAATATTGTTATGGAGATATTATGAAGGGAAAAATGAATTTGTTTATATACTCTTTACAAAATCAAAACCACCAATTAGCCCATTTACATAGAACTAATTGGTGGTCAAGCAACTCCTAACCCATATAAACACTCTGATTCTACTTGAATATCCGTCACCCTTTTCTAATTGTTTTTTATAACGTAAAATCTATTATATTTACTTAAATCAATTACAATTCTCTACAGACATATACATTTGATTGACAACTAATCTTTCTTAAACATACTATTCTCCATGTCTGTATCTTAAACATTTTCAAATAACAATTTTCAAATCATACATCAAATCATCAATCTTTTATACTTCCTAAAACTCAATTAGGATCAATTATCTCTTACCCTGAACATTTTCATAATTAAAAACGTTCACCGTCCCCGATCTAGTAGATACCTCTTCAAGTTTACTTCCACCAAGCACATTTGCTTCCATATACTATTGAGTGTTCACTACCTGCTGTCCTAATCTCTTCCTTGTCTAAACCCTTTTTTCAATCTTCATTTATGAGTTAGAAGTGCTGAGAAGAAGTTTTTATCCTTCTTCTTAATTTTATTATATAGTAGGCCTATAATTATGTCAACTTATATTTCAAAATTTTTGAATAATTCTATCTACTATTTTATTATAAAACCCTCTTTTCTTATTTGTTAGTATATTTTTAGACTATACTTTTCGATATTTTTTATCTAAATTTTTATATAGTTTAAGAAAATATTAAGGAAACAGTTTTAAAATTATAACAAATGTATATAAATACATAAACACCAATAGATACAATTATAAATAGCCATGACAAGGGGCTTACAATGCCTTGTACACTACATTATACAAAGGAAGTGTAATTATGTCCAATGACATTAGCTCTTTAATTCCATACTTATACAGCATAAACTCAAATAATCAAATTTTTCAAGATCCACTTTTAAGTTCAGATGACGATTCAGATAACACGGATGATTCAATTTCAAGTTTGGGACTGGATTCAATTCAACTTAGCCCTGAAGCATTGAGCACCTTAAATTCACTGCAGACTTCTAATACTAATAATATACTCAATTCCACCCTAGATAGTTTAGTAGAAAATAATACTATTACTCAGGAACAAGAAAATTCTATTAAAAATGCCATTTCATCATTAAATACTGCATCTTCAACTTATTCAAACACTAATTCACAATCTCCATTAGACAAACTTGTATCAAGCGGTATTATTACTCAAGATCAGGAAGACTCTATCAAAAGCGCTTTATTATCTTCCCGCAATGGGGAAATACAAAAACAAGCCAAATTAATATCTGAAAATCCCCTATTATCAAATAATCCTGAGCTATATTTAAATTCGGATTTGTATCAACAAAATAACGATTCTAATAGTTCAATTTTAAATGAATTATAACTATATAGAAATCTAAAACAATGACCTAGAATAGATTTTACGCTACTCTAGGCCTTAAAATTATTGTGTCGGCTGTGCTGGCTGTGTCATATTAGTTGTACTTTTCACAGAAGCCACAGTACTTTGCATATCAGTAATTTTCTTTTTCAATTCTCCGTTTTCCTGCTGTAGCTTGTCTCTTTCACTCTGGAGCTGTGAATTTTGAGTTTGAAGCTGCGATATTTGAGTTTGAGCCGCCGTCTGCCCAGCTGACTTTTTCTCTTCTGGACTTTTGAGTTCATATACTTTACTCTCTATCGCCCCGGAAACTATGATTTTTACATTGTCATCAACTTCTATACCCAACTTTTGAAGTACACTATATACATAATCTTCAGCACTCTTTTTCCTCTGGTCTGCTGGAAGCTGTGAAGATATATTGAGCTGCTGAGCTTGCCCTACACCTATCTCCGCATAGTGTTCTATGATACTCAAAATATTCAGAAATTTATTACCCGGTACTATAGCTTTTGCAGCATCAGTATATTTTTTGACCTCCTGCAGGCCGGCATCAACCTTTTGTAATATCTCTCCAGTGTCAACACCCTTCCTCTTTAAAGCTGGCAGGAGTACCAATACTGTAGTTCCCACTCCAATGGCCAGCCCTATAACAACAAATAATATAGTTGTACTTGACATTTTTACATTCCCCCATTTTTTTCTCTGTGATAATTTCCCCTGCATATAATATATATGCACTTTTTAAAAAATAGGCAGAAAAATTTAAAAATTTCTTGTAATTATTTTTACTTGCCCCCATTTTTTATAAAATTAAGTACAGATTCATCACTCTTGTTTTACATTATTTTCTAAAGGTTTTTTAGATTATTTTATAGAATTATTTTCTTTAATAAGTGGGGTGGTGGTTATGTTAAAAAGCTCTATAAATAAAGCTGTGAGTTCCGTGGTATCATCTGTTGAATTTGAAAAAGTATCCGATCTAACTAAAAAACAATTCACTAAAATTCTTTCAGAAGCAATTTATGAGGCCATAACTAATAAAGATTACATAAAAGAAATATATCAACAATTGCCTACGCAAATTCAACTCGAAATAAGAGCAAAATCTGATAAATTGATTTAATTTTCTGCTAGCTGCTCTTGAACTGGTACTTCATGAGCAACTTCTTTTTTATTCTTCATATATCTCGCCTCTTTTAAATTGTTTTGGATAAAGCCAAAACAATCATAGATGAAAATTTATGAAACTATTTTTGACGAATAAATGTTAAGGCCTTTATTCTCTTATATCCAACCCTTCAAACTGCATATTGTAGTAATACGCGTAAAGTCCTCCTTTTTGAAGAAGTTCACTGTGACTTCCCCTCTCCTTTATTCCTTCATCATCAATGACTATTATCTCATCGGCATTTCTTATCGTGCTGAGTCTGTGGGCAATAACTATAGTAGTCCTGTTTTTAGCCAGCTTTTCAAGGGATTTTTGTATAAAGCTTTCACTTTCATTGTCCAATGCAGAGGTAGCCTCATCCAATATAAGTATGGGAGGGTTCTCAAGAAACACCCTTGCAATTGAAATTCTCTGTTTCTGTCCTCCTGAAAGCTTGACCCCTCTTTCCCCCACATAGGTGTCATAGCCATTATCCAGGCTCATTATATAATCATGAATATTAGCTTCCTTGGCTGCCTCTATTATCTCCTCGTCAGATGCCTCCGGTTTTCCATATCTTATATTCTCCTTCAGGGTTCCAGAGAACAAATAGACGTCCTGCTGTACTATTCCAATGGAATTTCTCAACGATTCAAGAGTAACATCCCTCACATCTTTTCCATCTATCATTACAGAGCCTGATGAAACATCATAAAATCTTGGAAGAAGTGAACAAATTGTAGTTTTCCCTCCCCCTGAAGGTCCTACAAATGCAATCTTCCTGCCTGCTTTTATTTCCACATTTATATTTTTAAGTACCTGCTTTTTAGAATTGTAGCTGAAAGAAACATTTTTATATTCTATATTACCCTTTACATTTTCTAAAGGTACGGCATCTTTTTTATCCACTATTTCAGGTTCCACAGTTACAATATTTAAAAATCTCTTAAATCCGGCAAATCCCTTTTGAAACTGCTCTGCAAAATTTATCAGTATATCTATTGGATTTATAAATATGTTTATATAAAGAGCATATACGGCAAGATCTGGTATCGTCAAAGAACCATTGGCTATAAAAAATGCTCCTGTAACAAGTATCACCACATACAAAAGCCCTTCAAAAAAAGTATTTCCTGCTATAAATCTTCCCATAACTTTATAACTTTTTTCCCTTGAAATACGATATGCATTGTTGTTTCTGTCAAATTTATCTCTTTCAATATCTTCATTGGCAAAAGACTTTACAACCCTTATCCCAAGGAGGCTATCCTGAACAGAGGAATTTATATTGCCCATTTTTTTTCTGTTGTCAAAGAATATTTTCTGCATTTTTTTATTTTCATAGAATGAGAATACTACCATCACTACAGTCACTGCAAAAAGTATAAGTGTCATTTCAGCATTGATTAACATGAGTACTGCAAAAGAGCCTATTATTTTAATTGCCGAAATAAATACATTTTCCGGTCCATGATGGGCCAGTTCTGATATATCAAACAGATCCGATACAAGTATGGACATCATCTGACCTGTATTGTTTTCATCATAATAAGAAAAAGACATCTTCTGAAGATGATAAAATAAATCCTTTCTCATATTATTTTCCATTCTAGCTCCCATAATATGACCCCAGGAAGCAATAAAATACTGACAGAAATATTTAAGTATATACAGCGCAATCAGGGCTGTCCCAATATATAATATGGAATTAAGTATAACTATTTTATCCTTTACAAAAATATTCTTTGAAAGATAGCTTAAAATTAAAGGAAATGCCAAATCCACCAGCGATACTACAAGCGCACAGAGCATATCTGCATAAAAAAGAAATCTATAAGGCCTGTAATACTGTAAAAATTTTTTTAATATCTTCATAAAATCTGATGTCACTCCTTCTCCGTTTTATTAGTACAATTATAGGAACTGCCATATAAGCATCATTTGCTCATAATAATCAAATGATAATATTTTATTTATACAATGTCAAGATAGGATCAAAAGTATAAAGTGTAAATATTAAATGTCATCGCGAATAAACACCAATAATTTTGAATAAAACTGTTGAACATTTTATCGTTATATTGTAATATATAAATATAACGATATAAGAATATCTTTTGAAAGAGGTACAGCTATGAATAAAAATTTTAAAGATTACAATGAGAAAGCCGAAATCCTCAAAGTACTGGCACACCCTGTCAGACTCTGCATAGTCAAAGGGCTGCTGGAAAAGGGACAATGTAATGTAAGCTATATGCAGGATTGTCTCGAAATACCACAATCCACCCTGTCACAGCATATTCAGAAACTGAGGACAGCGGGAATCATAGAAGGCACCCGAAATGGACTTGAAATCAATTATAAAGTTTGCAACCCCATGGTAATCAAACTAATTCAAATTTTATTTTAATCTTTTGTGAAACTCAATTTAAAATATTATAGAAGGAGGAATTCTTATGAGTAAAAAAATATTAGTGGTAGGCGGAGTTGCAGGAGGAGCGTCTGCAGCTGCAAGGCTGAGAAGATTGGATGAAAATGCCCAAATAATAATGTTTGAAAAAGACAATTATATATCTTTCGCAAACTGCGGTCTTCCCTATTACATAGGTGAAACAATCAAGGAAAGACAAAGACTCCTGGTTCAGACACCTGAAAGTATGCACGCCAGGTTCAATATAGATGTAAGGGTGAACAGTGAAATTACAGATGTGGACGTTAACAAAAACACAGTAAAAGTAAAAAACAAAAATGGAAAAACTTATGATGAAAATTATGATTATCTGTTATTATCTCCCGGTGCAAAAGCTATCAAGCCAAAAATTGAGGGTATAAACAGCAGTAAAATTTTCACTTTAAGGAATATACCGGACACGGATAATATAAAATCATTCGTTGATAAAAAAGGAGTAAACAGTGCCGTGGTGATAGGCGGTGGATATGTTGGCGTTGAAATGGCTGAAAATCTTAAAGAAAGAGGATTGAGGGTTACTTTAGTCGAGGCCGCGCCACACATTTTAGCACCCTTTGATTCAGACATGGCAGTCATGGCTGAAAAAGAACTTGTGGAAAACGGCATAGATCTAATATTAAATGACGGAGTAAAATCTTTTAAAGACAGTGAGGATAATATTGAAATCACCTTAAACAGCAATACAAATATTACTGCCGACCTGGCCATACTATCTATAGGAGTTACCCCAAATACTGATTTCATAAAAAATAGCAAAATAAAGCTTGGAACAAAAGGTCATATATTAGTTGACAGTAAAATGAGAACAAATATTGAGAATATCTATGCTGTGGGAGATGCTGTCGAAGTGACTGATTTCGTCAACAAGCAAAATACTGCAGTACCTCTGGCCGGGCCGGCAAATAAGCAGGGAAGAATAGCTGCAGACAACATAGCAGGGTTAAATTCAACATATAAGGGCACCCAGGGTACTGCAATAATCAAAATTTTTGGACTGACCGCTGCAAGCACAGGAAATAATGAACGAACTTTAAAGAGACTTAACATACCTTACAAAGTTATATATGTTCATCCGGCTTCCCATGCATCATATTATCCAGCTGCCCTTCCTATGTCCATAAAGCTTATATTCAATGAAACAGGTAAAATCCTGGGTGCCCAGGCTATAGGCTATGACGGTGTTGATAAAAGAATTGACGTTATCGCAGCTACAATGAGACTTGGCGGCTCGGTATCAGATTTGACAGAACTGGAACTATGCTATGCACCTCCATTTTCCTCGGCAAAGGATCCTGTAAATATGGCGGGTTTTGTGGCTGAAAATGTTCTTTCCGGTAAAGTTGATGTTATTACTCCAATGGAATTTTTAAATTATAATAGAGAAAATACTGTCCTTCTGGATGTACGTTCAGAAATAGAATTTAACAATGGCCATCTTGAGGGGGCTGTAAATATACCTGTAGATAATTTAAGAGAAAGACTTAACGAATTGGATAAAAATAAGGAGATCATTGCATACTGTCAAGTTGGCCTCAGGGGATATGTTGCGTTAAGAATACTTTCCCAGCACGGATACAGAGCTAAAAACATAACCGGTGGATACAAAAGTCTATCGATCTTAAACTATACTCCTGAAATACGTGATAAAAATATCAATAACTATCAAAAGCAAATTTTAGACCAGGATACACAAACTTTAAAATCCGAAATAGCTCTGGATAAATTGGATTATGACAAAAGCCTTGATGCATGTGGACTTTGCTGTCCCGGACCGCTCATGCAGGTCAAAGCAGCTGTGGATGATTTAACAGAGGGACAGATTCTAAAAGTGACTGCTTCCGACCCGGGTTTTTACGAAGATATAAAGGCATGGTGCAGGAGGACATATAACGAACTCATTGATTTAAGAAGAGATAAAAGCAATATCACTGCCTTCATTAAAAAAAAACAAAATAACAGAGTCGAGACAGAAAAACCTATAAAAGATATTCCACCTGTGAGGGACAACAAGACCATGGTAGTGTTCAGCGGTGATTTAGACAAAGCTATAGCTTCCTTTATCATAGCAAACGGAGCTGCATCCATGGGTAAAAAAGTCACTATGTTCTTTACATTCTGGGGATTGAATATTTTAAGGAAGAGTGAAAAAGTTCCTGTAAAAAAGGGTTTTATGGATTCCATGTTCGGATTCATGATGCCAAGGGGCAGTAAAAAATTAAAACTGTCCAAAATGAACATGATGGGTATGGGTACTAAAATGATAAGAAAAGTTATGAAAGATAAAAACATAACCTCTCTTGAAAACCTGATCAAATCAGCTTTAGACAATGGTATAGAGATAGTAGCTTGTCAGATGTCCATGGACGTTATGGGCCTTAAAAAAGAAGAACTCATAGACGGCGTCAAAGTAGGAGGTGTTGGCTATTATCTAGGTGAAGCTGAAGATTCCAATGTAAATTTATTTATATGATATTAAAATTTATCATGCAGAAAACGTACCTAGTTTATATAAATCAAATTCAGGTACGTTATTTTTGTATTTATTTCATAATAACCTTATGTATTAATACTGGCTTTTCAGCCCTGCTGCCGATAGTTATATTCTTGTAGATTCTGGTTTTTATTTCCTCAACATCCCGGCAATTAGAATGTATGGTTAAAAATTTTTCCCCTTTTTCTACCCTATCGCCAATCTTCTTATGAAGCACAAGCCCCACGGAGGGATCTATCTTGTCCTCTTTAGTAGCCCTGCCTGCCCCAAGAAGCATTGCCGATATTCCAATTTCATCGGCCACAATATTGGAGACAACGCCACTTTTCAATGCGGTCAGATCAATTTTATATTTTGCCCGTGGTAATTTTTTAGGGTTATCCACAATTGACGGATCTCCCCCTTGATTTTCAATAAAGGCCTTGAACTTTTCAAGGGCTCTGCCAACTTTTATTGATTCAATAAGTTTTCCTCTGGCCTCTTCCAACGTATCTGCTTTTTTAGCCAGAACCACCATCTCACTCCCAAGTGTCAGAACCAGTTCCGTAAGATCTTCTGGCCCTTCTCCCCTTAGTGTATCAATAGCTTCTTTTACTTCAAGGGCATTACCTACGGCAAATCCCAGCGGCTGTGACATATCTGAAATTACAGCCATGGTGTTCCTGCCCACACTGTTTCCTATCTTAACCATGGCAAGTGCAAGCTTTTCTGCATCTTTATCGGTCTTCATAAAAGCCCCCGCACCTGTTTTAACATCCAGTACTATGGCATCAGCTCCTGCCGCAATTTTTTTACTCATTATGGAACTTGCAATCAAGGGTATGGATTCCACTGTTCCCGTTACATCCCGGAGAGAATATAATTTCTTGTCTGCCGGAGTCAAATTACCCGTCTGGCTCATGATTGCAATTCTATCATCATTTACCAGCTGAATAAATTTATCCTTTGTAATTTCCACATGAAACCCATCAATAGACTCCAGCTTGTCAATAGTTCCACCAGTATGTCCCAGACCACGTCCTGACATCTTTGCAACAGGTATATCCAGGGATGCAACGAGAGGTGCCAGCACAAGTGTTGTGGTATCTCCCACACCACCAGTAGAATGCTTATCAACTTTTATGCCTCTGATCTCCGACAAATCCACAGTCTCACCAGATCTCACCATTGACATTGTAAGATCAGACATCTCTCTGGCACTCATATTCTGAAAATAGATCGCCATAGCCAGGGCACTTGCCTGATAATCCGGAATTGCTCCACTGGTATAGCCTCTTACAAAAAAATTGATCTCCTCCCTGCTGAGTTCCCCTCCATCTCTTTTTTTTGAAATTACATCCACCATTCTCATTTTTATTACCCTTTCATTTTAATTTGTTTAAGAAACTTTCCCCATATTTCGGTAATTGTACTTTGAAATTATCCGCAATTGTAGCCCCTACATCAGAAAATGTTCTGCGTACACCCAAGCTTTTTCCAGTATCAAATCTCTTTGAGTAAACAAGAAGCGGCACAAATTCTCTGGTGTGATCTGTTCCAGTATAAGTGGGATCATTTCCATGATCTGCGGTAATTATCAACAAATCATCCTCATTCAATTTTTCAAAAACCTCCGGCAGCCTTTTGTCAAAGTCCTCCAGTGCATTTCCATAGCCAACAGGATTGCGGCGATGTCCATAAGCTGCATCAAAATCAACCAGATTTATAAAACTGATACCGTGAAATTTTTCATCCAGCAGTGCAATTAATTTATCCATACCATCCATATTATTTTTACTTCTGACTGCCCGTGTAATACCTTCTCCATCAAAAATATCGGAAATTTTGCCGATTGCAATACAATCCAGACCGGCTTCCTTCAAGTAATCCATCACCGTTTTATCAAAAGGTTTCAAAGCATAGTCATGGCGATTCGGGGTCCTTTTAAAGGTATCCGCTGTTTTTCCTACAAAAGGTCTTGCAATAATTCTTCCCAAGACATAGGGCTCATCCTTTGTTATATCACGGCAGTACCTGCATATCCTATAGAGTTCATCAAGTGGTATGACATCTTCCTGTGCTGCAATTTGAAGTACGGAATCTGCCGAGGTATAGACAATGAGCTCACCGGTCTTAAGCTGTCTCTCCCCTAATTCTTTTATAATCTCCGTTCCACTGGCAGGCTTATTTGCTATGACCTTTCTTCCCGAAAATCTCTCTATTTTTTCAATTAACTCCTGTGGAAAGCCATTGGGAAAAACGCGGAATGGTTTGTCAATATATAATCCCATCATCTCCCAATGTCCCGTCATAGTATCTTTTCCCCGGGAAGCCTCCCGCATTTTCCCGAAATAAGCTTTGGGGAAGACAGCTTTTTCTATTCCTTTGATTTCACAAATATTAGATAATCCCAACGCCGACATATACGGCATATCAAGTCCATCTTTTTTCTCCGCAATATGCACCAGTGTGTTTACACCAAAATCACCAAATTCATTTGAATCTGGTGATTCGCCAATGCCCACCGAGTCCATAACTATGATATGTACTCTCTCAAATGCTCTCATTACAAATTCCCCTTTCATAAAGTAATTCTTAGGTTCATCTAAAACCTTCCCCATGGGGAAGGTTTTTCTTCAAGTGAATAATCTCACATTATAGAATAACTATCCTTTAACAATGGAAACTCCGGAACTCGTTCCAATACGATTTGCCCCTGCCTCAACCATATCAACGGCCTCTTCTCTGGTATGAATACCTCCGGCGGCCTTAACTCCCATATCATCCCCAACGGTACTGCGCATCAATTTTACGTCTTTTACTACAGCTCCCGCATTGGAAAATCCAGTAGAGGTCTTTACAAAATCCGCACCTGATTTCTCAGCTATCCTGCAGGCTCTCACTTTTTCCTCATCATTTAAAAGGCAGGTTTCAATAATCACCTTTACCAGCGCCTTTCCTTCTGCCGCTTCCACAACACTTCTAATATCCTTTTCCACATAAGCATCATTCTTATCCTTAAGTTCACCTATATCTATAACCATATCCAATTCCGATGCGCCATTTTTAATGGCATCCACTGCTTCAAAAACTTTTGCTTCAGTAGTGTTGGCTCCGAGGGGGAAGCCTATGACAGTACATACCTTTATTCCACTGCCCTTCAATTCCTCACCTGCAAGTTTAACCCATTTTGGATTTACACACACAGATGCAAATCCATACTGTTTAGCTTCTTTTATCAGCTGAATGATCTGCTTTTTTGTAGTGTCCGGTTTTAGTGCCGTATGATCAATTATTTTAGCAATATCCATATGATCTCATAGTGAAAGTCGTACATTCTAAGTACCTCGCTTTCACTAAAACTCACCTCTTTCCCAATTCACAGTGTACAATCAATGATGCTTTTCATCATCAGTCTAAAATCTATAAGGATTGAACTCTGATGTCATAACTCTATGATAAATCCTTTTTGGTAAAAGCTCCAGGTAAAATTTCATTTAAAGTTTTAACAATATATTCTTTTTCATTTTTAGCAAGAATTATTTTCATATCCGGTAAAGCAAATTCAGCCATTACCTGCCTGCAGATACCGCAGGGCCAGGTATAATTATTTTCTGCTCCAGCTATGGCAATTGCCCTCACAGCTTCATGTCCTTCAGACACAGCCTTGAATATGGCAGTCCTTTCTGCACAATTGGTGGCTCCATAGGAAGCATTCTCTATATTACAGCCAGTGTATATATCCCCATCTTCAGTCAATACCGACGCTCCCACCTTAAAACCAGAATAAGGTGCATAGGCATTTTTTCTTCCCTGAAAAGCTTTTGAAATGAGCTTTCCATAATCGATCTCCATATTATCCCCTCCAGTACCATTTAGTTTTTTTAATACCTTAGAATCACTTGAGCTGCGACAAATCAATGCAGATCACTGCCCTGAAATTCCGTCATATATTTCCAGTAATGCTTTGGCATATTACTGCTGCGGCATTTAAGGTTTCTCCTGTTTTTTATTTCAACTGTATTGTAAAACATTCTCCACAACCTTCTAAAATATTTCTCCTGGTCATCCGCTTTTGCCATCTGTAAATTGACCATGGGAATAATTTTGTATTCATGTGGTCTGTACACAAGTGCCATATCATGCGTTTTATCGTAAATTAAAAAATGTTCTTCAGCATACCTCTGGCAAAAATGCCCGGCAATAAGAGGAAGTACATAATTCCGGGGTTCAATTTGTGATACCAGTATATCACTGAAGATGGAAAATCTCAAAAATCCCTTTAGAAGATGGCTTTCACTTTTTAAGTATTTTACAGCTTTAAACAATTTATCCACCACCTCATCCCCAAACATACTCATAACTGAGGACCCGTAATGATATTCTCTCCTCAAAAACAAGAGCATATACATTTCTTTCTGAGACATACATGTCAAAAAAGCACATCTTAAAAATTCAAGGGCAGATTTTCCCATTTTTCTGGGTATTGAATTTATGACCCTTGTGGATTCCTTAAAATCCGTAACAATTTCCCTTACCGGGAAAAAGGTAGTCTGAAATTGAGCAGAAGATATGATATCCATAGGTATTTCTTTTTTATAATAGCTTTCAAACACACAGCACATGAACCCTTCAAAAGTTCCATCATATTTATATATAATATTTGATCTTTTGATCATCTGCATTCCCCCTATGCCAATGGAAGCTTATCAAAAAAAGACATCTGTTCATGCTTTTTTCCTAAAGTAAAATCTCTATAATATCTATCTACAGATCCTCTGGACATAAGCGCCCTTATAACTGCATCCCTTTCCGTATTCAGCCCCTCTATTGTATTTCCGGAACACAAAATGAAATATTGGGCTCTTTTGAGTACAACTCCTATTTTTTTGAGTGCTTCAAAATTCAGTAAAAAATTCCGCCTGGCAGCTACGATTCTCTTTGCACTTCTTATGCCAATTCCAGGTACTCTTATCAGTTCTTCATAAGACGCCCTGTTTACATCTATCGGAAAATACTCTCCGTGATTCAGTGCCCAGTTGCATTTAGGATCTATATATGGATTGAAGCTCTGATGCCTCCTATCCAAAATTTCATTTGCCCTGAAGCCATAGTATCTCAAAAGCCAGTCAGCCTGATAGAGGCGATGTTCACGTAAAAGTGGAGGCCTGGTATTCACCCGGGGAAGCAGTGAATTCTCAGCTACCGGTATGTATGCAGAAAAAAACACCCTTTTAAGTTTGTATTTCCTGTAAAGTCCTTCCGCCAGGTTCAAAATGTGAAAGTCAGTATCGGGGGTAGCACCTATAATCATCTGGGTGCTCTGACCTGCCGGTGCAAATTTATATGCATGTCGGTATCTTGCAGCATCTCTGGAATTTTGTACTATACAATCTTTAATATAGCCCATAGGTGTTAAAATGGAACCTTTTGACTTGTCCGGTGCCAGCAGCTTCAAGCTGTTCTGTGACGGAAGCTCAATGTTCACACTCATTCTGTCTCCCAAAATGCCAAGCTTATGTATAAGCCTGCTGTCAGCCCCTGGAATAGCTTTTACATGTATATATCCAAAAAATTTGTATTCATTTCTCAAGAGCTCAAGCACCCGAATCATCCGCTCACAGGTGTAATCAGGATTTTTAAACACTCCGGAACTCAAAAAAAGTCCCTCTATATAATTACGGCGGTAAAAATTCATGGTCAAATCCGCCAGTTCACGCGGCGTAAATGAAGCTCTAAGCACATCATTTGAACGTCTATTTACGCAGTATTTGCAATCATAAACACAGACATTTGTCATCAAAACCTTTAAAAGTGAAATACACCTTCCATCTGCCGAAAAGCTGTGACATATTCCACAGGCCACAGAACTTCCAATTCCACCAGTACCTGCCCTTCTATTTACTCCACTGGAAGTACAGGCCACATCATATTTCGCCGCATCGGTGAGAATTTTCAATTTATCAAAAACATCCACAGAACCACTTCCATTCTTTTCTCCATATTATCATAGAACATATGTTCTGTAAAGTAATTTTTTCCACTTTCCCATCATATTTGCTTTAACAGCTGCCATTGCCAGAAATCCCATTTCCCTGGAAATAAAATGGGATCCACAATTGTCTTTATTCTACAATTACTGCTGCCCCGTCCGGTATAACAGTAACTTTTGCATTTTTCCCCAGAATATCATAGGCTTTGTTCAAGGCCTCTTTCACAGTATAGGCATGAAGCATGTGAATATTTTTTACAAGCTCTGGATCACACATATCCGTAACCAGAATCACAGTAAATTCACTCAGTATCCTGGCCAGCATCTGTGACTCCCATTGATCCGGCGTGGTATCTCTTCTAGAAAGCCTGGAGACTTTTTTCAGAAACTCTTGAGGTGATTTCACATTTGCCAAATTGTCATAAAATGCCTGTCCGCCATGGCCGTCATTACAAGCAGCCACCATTATGATCACACCGCCCTTTCTGCAAGTGGCTTCAGCAGCCACCATACCTTTGACAGACTGATATATATTTTGATCCAGAGGATATCCTCCATTAGTGGAAATAACTATGTCGGCCTCCACCCTTTTAACCCTGGACAGCTTTCTGAAAAACTCACAGCCTTCTTCATGAGCCAGCCTGCTGTCACCTGCAAAGGCGTTTATTATTTTCTTGTTTTTATCCGTAACTACATTTATTATAAAAGCCAATTTTGCCTTTTTGGCAGCAGCTAACATATCCATATGAGTTGGATTATTTCGAAGGTTACCTGTTCTGGCATAAGGACTTGCTATAAATTCAGAACAATGATTGGACATAATGGTTTTTGCAGAGGATATTCCGGGAAGTATACTCTTTCTTCCTCCTGAAAAACCTGCAAAGAAATGAGATTTTATAAGTCCTTCCGCTATCAAAAGCTCGGTTTCAGCTGCTGTCTTATTTATCTCAAGATCCCATCCCGATGGAAAGGCAGCTATTTTAACCAATTTGCTTTTGTCCCGTGAGTCATGCACTATTATATTTTCATTCTCAACTATTTCTTTACCAAACTTGTCTACGAGCTCCTCCCTGGTTGTAGCTCTGTGAAATCCCGTGGCAATTAAAATTTTAATGTCAATATTGGGATTTACCTTTCTTATTCTCCCTAAAAGTATTGGCATTATGATCTTACTGGGAAGGGGCCTTGTATGATCACTGCTTATTATAACCATATTATTTTTGCCTTTTACCAGCTCCTCCAGTTTTGGAGAACCTATTGGGTTATCAAGGGCTTTTTCAACTATTTCATCCTCTGTAAGTTTCACTTTAAAATCAACTGGCTTTGGTTCAAGTACTGCAGCAAGATTCCTGTCATCGATTTCAACTTCAACAGTTCTTTTACTATAAGGCAATTTTATTATCGGCATCAATAAATCTTCCTCTCTATAATTTAATAAAATCATATATTTAAAGTAATACATCCTTCAATACTAAAATATTGGTACTATGGTACTACCACTTATAAGTTAATTTTATCATATGTACTTAAATTTTTCTATCCCTGATATTTTATAACCTTCACATCATTTTCAAATACTATTTGGACAAGCATTAATATTTAGTTCATTTGAAATAAAATATTAACTTTTATAATCTAATGTGCTAAAATAACACATAAGGAGATTATCATAATAATTTCTTAATAACATTTATTAATTCAAAAGAGAGAATTAAGAAAGGGCGATTGTTATGGACAAACAAAATAATATTTGTGCTTTTATCAACTGCAATATAATCGATGGAAAATTTGAGAAAGACATTGTAAAAGAAGGTGTAATATTAGTAGAAACTTCTGATGGTGCAGGTAAAATAAAATCTCTTGGAAATAAAGATGAAGTAAGTATCCCCAAGGATTGCAAAATTGTAGATTTAAAAGGTAAATATGTACTTCCAGGGATTATAAACGCCCATGTACATCTTTTTGGAGATGGAAATCCGAATTCACCGGAACAAGTTAAGAGAACTCCTGATGAAAATTTGGAATACATGAAATCTTCTCTTGGAAAACATTTAATTAAAGAAACCATGAAAAAAAATGCAATGGCAGCACTTCACGCCGGAGTAACCACTTTTCGAAGTGTAGGAGATCCCTTCTATTACGACTTAGAAGTAAGGGATGAAATAAAAAGCAGCAATGAAGTGGGACCTACAATGTTATGTGCAGGACCTATGATATGCATAACTGGAGGTCACGGATATAAATTTGTATCTGAAGCCATAGATTCACCTTGGGAAGGAAGAAAAAAGGTGAGAACCCATGTATACAATGGAACTGACCTGATAAAAATAGCCAATACGGGTGGAGTAACTGATTCCAAAAAAATAGGTGAAGCTGGAAGGGCAGAAATGACCTATGATGAAATTGCAGCCATATGCGATGAAGCACACAGAGCAGGCCTTCTTGTAGCAAGTCACTGTCAAAGTACCAAAGGATTAAAAGAGGCTCTAAGAGGCGGAGTAGATACCATAGAGCATGGTGCTGAAATGGATGACGAGGTAATATCCCTATTCAAGCACAATCCCAATTCTTTAAGAGGATATAGTTCTCTTACCCCTACATTCCTCACTATATATTATATAGCAAATCTCAGTACAGAATATACCAAGCTAACTGACGTACAACTTGCCAATGGAAAAATTATAGAAAAACGTATGATCTCAGGCTTCCAGACAGCACTCAAAGAGGGAATCAAACTGGCACTGGGTACTGATGCTGCCATGCCTTACGTAACTCATTACGGTACATGGAAAGAATTAAAGCTTGATGTCAAATATGGAGCTACAAATAAGCAGGCCATAATGTATGCAACTAAATCCAACGCTGAAGTTTTAGGTATAGATAAAGAAGTTGGCACTCTGGAACCTGGAAAATTTGCAGATTTTATAGCAGTTGACGGAAATCCTGTTGAAGATTTGAATTACTTAGGCAATCCATACATGATAGTTAAAAATGGACAAGTTTTGGATAAAACAGATAAATATATCATACCTGAAGTCGAAAATATGATAAAAGGACTGGATAAGGAAATGTAGTTATAAAAATCAGCTATTTTAAGTGCCTAAAGTAAAATGAGTAGAGCTTATATCGAAGCTTTGCTCATTTTTTATTTATCCGGATTCTGCCATTTTGTTAATACTCCCTACTCCCAAAGTGGAAGATAGGCACTGCTGCACACCTGAATAAGGCGATTCTTAGGTTCACAGTGATTTGTTTATCAGCCTATCGGAAAATTTTTCTTAGAATCTCCAGATAAAGCGCATCTTCATAGAATCTACATATTAATTATGTATTATTAAATAGAAAATAATTATCAAATTTATAATATATCAAATAATTGGAAAAATTAATTATGTATAAGTGAGGGATAATAAATCATGTTAAAAATTGAAGATAAAGCTTTAAATTATGCTGGGGACAGAAATCTGTGTTTTGTAACATCTGTTAAAAATACATCAATAGACTGTGATTGTGGAAATGTCCATAATAATGTTAAAACTGTTAAAATTAAAGTTCTATTCGAAACCGAAGTAGCAGATAAAGAGCTGTATAATATTTATGAATATAAAGGCATAAAATTATTTGTATTAAAAACTTTAAACATCACAGGTGACATAGACATTTATCAAAAGCCAAAGGTTCTTTTCATGAGACCAAAATTCGGACTTAAAGGTATTACAGCCTGAAGGAAATACCCTCCATTTTCATAAATGCATCCCTAATGGAACAGGCAGCTTTTTCAGCTGCCTTAAAAATCTATGCTTAGTAATAGGAAGTTTTTTGTTTCAGATCAATTATCTAAATTGCTTTGATCTTTATAGGAGTATATTTTGCTGTACTAATTATCAAATATGTCCTTATTATAAGAGAAGTTGCACGGTTCACCATCACAATTTAAAGCTACATCGTCATATTCTCCTGCAAATATAACCTTTTTATCTATAACATCCTCATATAATCTTTCTTCAGCTTTAAAATCTCTTTCATTTTTCATAATTCATACCTCCATTTATTTAATAAGAATTAACATCTACTAATAATCTTTATCAACTAATTATTATTATAACACACGTTACCAATTAGTCAATACTTTTTTAATATATTTTATTTATTTTCTAATTTATCATTTATCTGTTTGATTCTGTGTTTCCATACACTATACTGTATTATACATATTGCAACGTATATTGCTAAAAATATGATGAAGCAACCTACAATTCCAGCAAATGTGTGTTCCAGCCAGTATGAAAAGTAGGCAATGGAAACATTGTAATGGAAGTTATAATAAAATGCATAATTGATTGTTTGAGAAAACTCCAATCATCATTTTCCCATATTACAGAACCTGCACCCATAACAGCACTTAAAAGGCCTGACAGGGTAAACTGCAGGATGACTGCATTTATCTGAATACATTCTTCAAAACTCTTAAAGATTAGTTCTTATCAAATAATTTAGGATATATGTACAATATACATCCAATTATTACAGAAACTATAATACAATTAATCATATTACCCTTTAATTTAATGATTTGAAACCCTATAAAAAGTACCACAAATATAACAATAAAATTCATTACTCCAAGTAACCTTTCCTTTTTGATATAATCATCTCCTTATATATTGAAAATATTTTTATAGATTAATATCGGTTCCTTTTGCTTCCATCTTTATTAAATAATTTTCTTAAATATATTTCATCAATAACTATCATGACTACAGCACCTGTCAATAAAAATAATAGCTGTACCTTTCCGTTGTTAATACCCAGCGGTTGAATAATCGCCCAGATTCCTAAAATGCCATTAATACACCCAAATAACATCATACTAATTCCACCGCATTTTTGGGACACATTCCAGGTATCCTGATTTTTCATTGCAAAAGGTGTTCTATAACCATAAGTACTATTTATATTTTCCGGCGGATACTTAAATAAAATAAAACCAAATAGGATAGAAAATATACATACTCCCAAAGAAATCATATACCTGCCTCCAATCAAAATATCTATGCTTCTCCATAATCTTTAACAAAATATAAAAATCCTATTTTTGTAACTTTATAATTGATTATTACATTTCCTGTTTCTATATCATATAAGTTATTACCAGTAATAGTATAGATCATAGCATTTTCTTTATCTAGCTTACTTTTATCCATATTATATTGTCCCTTATTAATGTGTACAGTTCCCTTAAATGCTCTAATTGGATGCCCTGTTACAAATACATGAGTTCTAACAGATAAAAAAGGGGAAGAATGAATCAAGATAAATACTCCAATGATTATCAAAATGGCTATTGTTGTAATCTCTTTTTTTAAAAAATTCATTTTAATCTCCTTTTATATTTAAAATATTGTTACAATTTAATTTTAGCATATTTAAGGGTCACAGTAAAAATTTATGTGGCGCAGATTTTCCATCAATATGAATACTATTTCTTCTTGAACTTATACCTGTATCTTTTGGTATCCCTGCTTTCAAATATCATATTATCTACATTATTCTTTTGATTGTAAAAGAATTAACATTGATAAGGAATTAGCACCCACAGATGATTTAGAAAAAGAAATTATAACTATTTTATCTCATAAGAAAATTATTATAGTTAATCCTAATTCACCAATAGAGGCTTTCCCTGAATTAGAGGAAGATCCTTTTCCTATAATTTATTATATATACTATGTTAATTATTTTCTTAATATAGATTTTTCAAATAATAGTAAAGAGAAAATTATCAGTGATATAATAAATCCATCTGAATTTACTAAAAATAACAGTGAAGAAGCATTCAAAATTTGGAGAGACATTGCATTGTCCGAGTGTTTGGAATATCTTAATTTTCAAATGGATAGTGTAAGATTTGATTTTAACCCCGGTAAAAAAACAATAGCTGTATTTAATGACTTGCTTGATAATTTTTCGGTTTCACAAATTTATGGAATAATTTATAAAGCTATAACTAACGCCACTAAATTTTGTCAAGAAAGTGATATTTCAAAAAACAGGCAGCAAATTCAGTTATTGGTGGTTGTCAAAGATATGTGGAGAAAGCATTGCTAAATAAATGGGATTTAACAAAATATCATAAACTGAAAGATCTTCCTCAAACAATAATTAGTGAATTCTTTTTCAATAGAATAGTGAAGATAGGAAGTTTAGGATTTGATATGCCACCTATGATGCTCTAATTCAAAAAAAATAAAGCCCCGTTTCTGGGGCAATAATTATTTCTATGTTTAAATTTTATGTCAATAAACCTATAGCATATATTTTTTGCCCCAGATGCATAATTCAGTTAATATATTTTCTAATGATCTTCCCCTATCAGTAGGTATGTATTCCACTTTAGGCGGAATTGTTGTATAGGGGATTCTTTCAATAAGGTTATCCATCTCGAGTTTTTTTAATTCCTGTGATAATATTTTATGGCTTATATTTGGAATAGACTTTTTTAATTGCCCATACCTTATTGGTTGTCTCTTTAATATATACCATAATATTATTGCTCTCCACTTACTGCCAATAACGGTCATAGAAAATCCTAGAGAACATTTGAAGTCTTTTTGTCTTTTTTCCTGATCTTTAAATTCTTCAATTTTAGTTTTATCCATTTTTTTATTCTTCTTTCTAAATAGTAAGTATATGATAAAAAAGTGCGTACTTGTACATACTGTCTAATAAAATTATAATTTACTTCGTAACAATACCTTATATATATTATAACTTATAAAATGCTTTATAAAAAGTTTAAAGGGGATGTTTTAATGGATAAAGTCAACGTTTATGAAAAATTAAATCTTTTTAATGAATACTGGAGTCCCAAAATTCTAGGCGAAATTAACGATTCCTATGTGAAGGTTGCTAAATTTAAGGGTGAGTTTTTATGGCATACTCATGAAAACGAAGATGAAATGTTTTATGTTCTAAAAGGATCATTGATTATTAAGTTTAAGGATAAGGATGTTACTTTAAATGAAGGAGAATTTCTCATTATTCCCAGAGGAAATGAACATATGCCTGTTGCTAAAGAAGAGGTTCATGTAATGCTAATTGAAGCAAAAACCACATTAAATACTGGAGACGTAAAAAATGAAAGAACAGTTGAGGAACTTGATAGAATTTAATGCAATCAATTTTCGTTTTATGACCTAAAAGAGTTGCCCCAGACCCAATTAATGGTCTGGGGCTAAAACTATTACGTTGGCTGTGCCGTATTAGTCGCCTCTTGCGCAGAAGCCGCAATACTCTGCATATCAGCAACCTTCTTTTTTAATTCTTCATTCTCTTGTTATAATTTTGTTTGGTACTATGTCAAGAAAAAGCACAAATTAAAATAGGAAAATTCTAAATAAGCCTATAAACTTTAACTTGCAATTGATTCATTAAATTTTGCAGTCTTTCTATATACTTTTTCAAACTTGTTTGATGACATATAATTGCAGTGGCTGTGAATCCTTACAGTATTATAATTTGAAAGTGTCTAAGCTATAATTTTTTGTGAGTATAAATCCATAATACTTGCAAGGTATACAAAACCTGCATTAGTCCAAAGATTGTAATATCTGTACACCATACTGCATTTGGTGCAATAGGGTTAAACTGCCCATTTAAAATGTTTTCCAGCTTACTGCTGAAATCAGAATTCTTTGTAGTAATAGTAAGGCTTTACATATTGAGCCTTAATTCCAAACTAAGGGGTTCTAATCCGATTATTTGTATAAATACTATAATCCACACTACCACCCCATGTTTTAATACATTTATTATATGTATATAAACTTGCATTATACCTTAGTCTGCTAACTTATCCATGACTTCTTTCGGGAATACCCCCGTACCGCCCAATACATATGCATTTTTAAATCCACTAGATTTAATATAATCCTTCAAATCCCCCATATTAGAGCTGCCTGATACATCTGCGAGAAGTATTGGCGAATCTTTGCTAGCAGATAACACACTTCCTGTTATGGCATCTGGAAAATCTAATCCATTTACTACAGTGAAAACAGCATTCCCAAAGTCAAAAGCCTTTGCAATTGCTAAAGAAGTACCATATCTATCTTTACCAGCTATTCTTGGAGTATTTTCATCAGATAGACCGGTAAGTTGCTTAACCTCGTTTCTAACATTTTCACTTACAGAGCCAGTGCCGCCAACAAAATAAATCTTTTCTGGCTTCTTATCCCCTATATATTTCTTAATATAATCTGCCAGTTTATCTTGTTTAGTTATCATTATAGGATATCCATTTTCTGCTGCAACAGGCGATATTGACAGTGCATCTGGGTAGTTATCCTCATTTGCTATAACTATTGGTGTCCCAACAGCAGGTTGTATTGTATCAACTATCTTACTTGCAGTTTCCTCTCTATTAGTACCAGCTAATCTTATGATATTATACCTATAACTAAACCTGTCCAGAAATTCCTGAGAAATTACACCATCACCACCAAGTACATATAAATTTCCGTCTGAATTAAGACACCTAGTTATATACTTAGTTATCTCCACCAAATCTTCCTCACTGTCTCCCAAAAGCAGTATCGGTGCATCTAGCTTCTTCGCTAAAGTTGCACCAGCAAGACTGTCTGGAAAATTCTTACCGCTGGCAACTATTATATTATCTACACTATTTGTTCCAGAGTATTCCTCTGCAATACTTACAGCTGTTTTATACCTATTATCACCTGCTAATCTGGTAAAGTTTATTGTACCGCCGACTGGCACATCTCCACTTTCCCCTGTATCTGAATTGCCACCTGGCGTACTATCTTCATAAGGACTATACACTGGATATTCCCCTTCTCCTGCAATACTTCCTGGTATAAATCCTTCCTCTGATGAATCTGGGTAGTTGTCTTTTGTAGGTTTTCTACTATGTGATAGTAGAGGATTCAATTCATCATCAGAGTTATATATCATAAACCTCAAATACGGAAGCTCACCAGTGTCTGACTCATAGACAAACGAGCGGTTGCTAAATCCTTCAGCTACTTCTCCATCGACAAAAATTGCATATGAAACAACTCTCACACACTGCACATCACTGTTATGCTGAAGAAAATCTACATAAGTTGCATACATCCTTCGTACCTCATAGTACGTATCATAAACCTTTCCATTTGCAGTAAATTTATATCTATAAACTTTACCATCAAGGTTTAACTTTGACACATCTATAAACTTGTGCCTAACACTGGCAATTATATTATCTGAATAACTATCTGTATATTGCCAATTAACCTTATCGGTCAATAAATCACTGTCATCAGGCACCTCGATATAATTTGTTGGTTCAGTTCCAAGACCTGGTAATACGTTATCTGGCTCTGTTATGTCCGATGTTATCCATCCTGTGTTTGTCTTTTTAGGTGCTATCTGCGCATCAACATCTCCATTTGAAAGAGTAAATGCCTTCACAGTATTTCCACCTAGCATAAAACCATCTCCAGCACCAAACAGCATACTCCATAATATTCCAACCGGCAGTAACATACTCATAATTTTTTTCCTATTCATTATAATCTCCCCCATCTATTTTTATCATCACGCTGAAACAAACTTGCCTATGTTGGATATTAAGCGTCTGTTTATAAATATATCTATTTAATCATCTGATGTCAAACTATCTATGTAATTATCTATATACTTAGAGCATTCTTCCTCTGTTGTATATCCCAAATCCAACAGTACACTATGATGCCCATACAGAAGTACACAATCTCCAACGTAATCTTTAATACACAGACTTCCCTTATAATCCTTCTCATATAGTTCTTTACATCGCTGATGAGCATCCTTTAGTGTTGTATTGTCATACCACCATTTAAGCAATAGGCTTACTCGACTATCTCCATTGTGCAGGGCAAACCCTACGCAAGTATTAAACTCTTCTGATGTCATCTTAATAAACTTATTTCTCCGATTGCCATTCACAACAAATCCTTTACTTGATACTAGAAGTTTAGATTATTATTCTGCCAAGTAATACTATACAGCTTTGATTACTTTCCATCCATAACACACTCATTAATTCTGGTTTACTTTATTCTACTAGTATGCTTAAATGCAATGGGTTACTATTTTTTGATGGTATGCCAACCAGTTATGGATTACTAATATTTCTTAGCTAATTATTTTAGTACGTTATTCCGACTTGATTTTCTTTCCATTTACAACAAAACCTTACTAGATTATATAATATTACTAGCGATATCCCCACAACTGAAACTACAGTACAATTCATATTCAATTTTGATGCTATAACTGTGACAAATACTACTACAGTTATCCTAAACAAGGGTCGTATAAATGGATTGGTAATCCCGGATTTTCTGTACTATCAATTATTATTTAATACATCTCATGTTAAGGTTCAACTTTGCCAAAGATGGTGGAACAATAAATTTGGATGGCCAATTTAAATACATCTCATGTTAAGGTTCAACCAATTTAAACTTTCCAAAAAATATAAAAGATGTTAAATTTAAATACATCTCATGTTAAGGTTCAACTAATGTAAAACAGCCATTCTTTATTTTATTATAGGACTTAAAGTCGCATAAATAAAGCATTTTCTTCAAAGTTTTCCAGACGTTTTTACTTTTTTCAAGAATAGATAAAAAAAGTGCCTCAATTCACTTCAATTCAAGACATTAAAACACTTTTAAAACTTAATTTGGTTGGAAAAATCAGAGTATTAGATTTTCAGTGTTATTTACATTTACTCCTAAAGTTTCTTCATCAAAACAGCTGTCATTTATAAGTTTTATTATTGTTACAAAATCTGTTCCCTCCACGATTTTGTTCAATTCACTTTTCAATTTTATCAATTTCGAAGGAGTTATAGCTCCCCTGAAAACAGAATTTTGATGGTGATGAAAATATTTCTTACATATTTTAAATATCTTGTTCACCCTTTTTTCATTTACATCATAAAATACAAAGGCGTAATTGAAATTAAAATTTTTCGCCATAAAGCACTGCCCCCAATTCTTACATCATATTCTTTAAGCTGAAAGGTCTGAAATCCTCACCTTCCACCAAATATTTTATAAGCTTGTATCCATCCAATCTTATAGCCGTCTTGTAGCTTATCTTTCTCTTGAGTTTTTTATGATCAAAAACACTTTCAAATCTCTGTTCAATAGCTTGTACAAATATCTTCTTTCCTTCTTCGTTTAAAAGACAGTAATTATACTTTTTATCAAAATGCCTGCCCACCTGAATCTGTTTTGTATTTACAAGTTCAAAAATTGTCTTGTAAACTATAGCCGGTTTGAAAACTTCAGACAAATCAAGGCTTAAAGAAAATCTACCTTCGGAAGGCTCATGCAGATAGCTTATGGTCTGATTCAAATGGGTATTGTAAATCTGAGATACGGTCTTTGAATATAAGATGGAATTTCCAAAGGATATAAGCGCATTTATAGGGTTATCCGGCGGCCTTTTCACTCTTTTATTGAGTATAAAATCCTTAGGAAGAATATATTTGAAATTCTCATAAAATCTCTGCCATATTTCACCTTCAATTCTCAATATCTGTTTTATGCCGAGATTATCATCTTCCATATATTCGGGAACCCTTTCTCTCATCCATTCAACGGTATCATACACTTCCTTTTTATCATGTCTGTAGTAATGATAAAGCACTTCACATATATTGTCAGCTATTCCCTGTACAAAAGTTTTTGCTATTTTGTTTCTGTTATTTAAAAATGCTTCTACTTGTTTTATGGTAACTTTGCCGCTTACCAGGGTTTCTTTAGGATAAAAGCTGCCACTGTAGTATCCATAATAATTGAAAAAGTGAATTACTATCCCTGCCTTTGCAGCAAAATCAAAGAACTTACTGTTTACCGTGATTTCATTCATGCAGTATATTTCCCTTGTGGATTCTATAGGCAAATAAAAATTTCCTTTTTCATTATGAAATAAAACAGAATTATCTTTTCTCTTGAGTTCACCCATACTCATCAAATACTTAGTGCCGCTGGCCATGAAATTTCACCCTCCTACAATCTATTCTAAATATAACAGTATTCATAATAGGCACACTTCCTGCATCCTTTTACTTTTTTAACTTTAGGAGGCATGTCCTCTTCAAACAATTTTTCCATATTTGAATTCAGCCCTTTTAGCTTCATTTCATTTTCCTCTGTAAGGCTTACATATATTATCTTCTTGTCCTGCTTGTTTTTCTCCTGAAATTCAATTTTTCCCTCTCTATGAATTCCCTTACTTTTCAACAAGCTGAGATAGAACAACACCTGCCACTTCACCGCTTCTATATCTGCATCAGATTTTTTTATCTCTACCAGATAATCTTTTGTGATTTTATCTATTTTCACATTGTCTATGGATATTTCTGCATTCTTTTTTCCTTCGGATTTTAATTCATGAATTATCTTTCCTATGTGAACATCCTCACTATTGTCCTCCATGTTGATCCTGCTTCCATGAAGCCAGCACTGCCTCTTGCAGTGAAAATAATAATTTATGAGCGTACCGTTTATTTTCATGCTGAATCACCCCGTAATTATATAAACAAATTTTAATCATCCCCAACAAACAAATCTAATTTACCATTTAGTGGAATTTTAACTCCAACATCATAGTCATATGAAAAATTAAGAATACGATAATAAGTTTTTTCAAATTCTGGGTCAATTAAATGTCCCAGTCCCAGTTTTGGATCAGCAAAATAAGCCGGCAGTGAAACTGTGTAATCATACTTAAGATTGCCCTCATCGTAATCTTTCTGTAAAATAAAATCTTCCTTAGGAAATTCAATATCTCTTATATCATAAACATCCTGACTCTGCTCTATGCCATGGAGCTTTTCTATAACTTTATCAATCATATTATATCCATCTCTAAACTTACTTTGAATCTCATCTTCAATTTTTTTATCACTGTATAATTTATCATACACAATATTCAGCCATTCATTATATTTTGCCAATGTAAACAGACCTTCTTCTATAGTTTCATATGTTAATTCAAGTACTTTATAATAATAGGGTTTTTCATTTATATTTTTGAATATAAATATTTCACCCAATTTATCAGGATTCTTTCTTCTATTCACCCTGCCAAACCTTTGAATCAAAGAATCTATAGGTGCATTATCTGTATACATAACATCAAAATCTATATCAAGAGATATTTCAACAACCTGAGTAGCTACTAAAATAAAATGCTCCTTATTGTCCAATTTATTACATATTTGACTTTCCTTCGTTACTCTATCCATTTTTTTAAATTGAGAATTATATAAAACTATATTTCCTATTTTCTTTTTTAGGCTCAAAAATGTTTCTATTGAATCTCTTATATTATTTCTTACTATTAAAATATTTTTCCCTTTATTATATTTATCAATAATATCATTTAAATTATTATCCAAGGAATCATCTATTTTGTGTATATAATTTGCTTTTTGAGAAAATAGTTTTGAATCAGTAACAACTGGCATTTTATCTATACCTATTAATTTTTTTGTTTTATCAGGTATGGACGCACTCATAATACAGACGGGTACTTTGTAATACTGACAAATTTCTAAAAATCTTTTTATAAATCCCATCATTTTAAAGTCATAAGAATGAACTTCATCTATTATCACTACTGATTTCATAAAATTCAACATAGCAATATTATATCTGCCTGTATTCAGAAAATATTTAAACAAACTATCTATTGTGGACACTGTAAAATTCTTATTAAACGTTTTGCTGAATAAAATATTACTTTCACATTCATCGTCAATTTCTCCATGCTCTTCTTCATATTGCTTTTCTAGAAACATTTTAGATGCTCCATGCACAAGGCCGGTATTATCATTAGAAAATACCTCTGCAGCTCTTTCATAAAGCTTATTCGAAGTAGTTTGAGTGGGCAATGTATATATAATCTTGCCATTTCTGCCTTTTAAATTCTTTATACCCCATAAAAATGAACCTTCAGTTTTCCCTTCTCCTGTCGGAATTTCAACTAGTACACTTCCTTTAAAATTTGAAAGTTCATCTTGAAAATTTTTAGGCCTGAATTCTGGAATGTCTATTGATTTTGCCAATCTTTTACATAGCTCACTTTTATCTATTAAATTATCGAATTCTATTTTGGGCATAGTTTCATTGAATTTGGCAGAAGCTATCCAATCCGCCAGGTTCAATATGCCTAAAACATAGGAATATACCAATCTCAATTTTTTATAATTTATTTCCCCTACATCTTCTTCCGTTCCTTCTACACACCTATATATACATCTAATCCTACTTCCCATTTTCTTTAGAGGAATTTCTTCATATTCAAAAGTATAGCTGCACTTTCTGTTCATATATTTTTCATAAGCATTTTTATATCCATAAAAAAATTCTTTCGCACAATCAAGAAACTCAAATTTAAGTTCCTTACTATTGCCTGCACTTTTAAATTTACTGTTCTGATTAAAAATACTATGGTGTGTCATTACACAAAGCATAAGTAAATTTATGCCATACAAATTAAAACTTTTTATCTTAGCCATTAAATCAGCTGAATAAAATGAATGGTAACTTTTAGTCTCATGTTCTATAGTTTCCTTAAACTGATAGGTAGCTTTACCTACATCATGAAAATATGCACAAAAGAAGATCAGATCTTCAATTTTATTTTTTTCCCATCCAATTTCGCAGCAAACTTTTCCCAGTTCATTGTTATTTATTAGTTTTAGTGCTTCTTTTATAACAGCAGAAGTATGCTCATTTAAATTCTGTGTAGCACCATCTTTTCTCTTTTTAGCCACAACAAAATCAACCATTATACATCAAATCCAATCAATAAAAAATTAATTTGTTATTTTCACATATATAGCTTTTAACACCTTTTATTTCAACATAACAGTTCAAAAATTCTATCTGTTTACATAAATCTGTGCCAGTTCTCTCGGATCTTTTACTCTTATTTTCTTTAATTTCATACTTTAAAGGAACTACATTAGCTGTTGGTATCTCCATCATATTTGAAAAATCATCTACTTTAGCCTGGTATTCATACCCTCTGTCCATAAAAACAGAATTAACAATTTCAGTACTGTTTTCATCAAAATCCAAATCATAGGCCACATCATATATTTTCACAATTTCATCATCAAGACCAAGAGATGGAATTGATTTAGGATACAACAGAGAATCATATATTTCTTCACTCAATTCTTTATCATCAGTCATAAAATATATGGTATATTTGGCATTAAAAAGCCTATCTCTTCTTATAATGCTCCTGCCATGATTCTTATTCCCAAAAGTTTTATATGTCCAAAGATCCTTTGCCTTCCCCTTTATAGAATCTATCACAACAGAAACCTTTATCTTATTCTGATTTAAAATATTATAAAAAAAATTTTCCGATTTTCCCATTATATTGGTTATCATTCCAATTACAGTAGTTTTAGGTGGTGCAAGAAAAGTTTTGTGGTAAGTTCTAAAGAAGGGTATTCTAAACGAATTAAATACTCCTTCTACTTTAAATCTTACAATATGCATTTTATTCAGCTCCTGTTTTTAAGAAATTGAATGCTTCTGTTATACTCCCTATTTCTATATTTTCTTCTTCAACATATTTTTTAATTTCATCTTCATTTTTAAAAATATTTTTTGAAATTCCCATTCTCACCCCATCTAAAACAGCTTTATTATCTATTATTTCTTCAACAATACTTTTAATGTCCAACTCATTTTTATCATTTATATGTATACTATTCAACAGAAATGGGTTACCCGTTTTCTGCTTTGTCAAAACTGCAAATTTAGGTGAAATATCCTCTAAATTTCTTGCCTGCTTAGCACCTCCGTTAAAAAATCTTACAGCATCTATAAGTTTATTTATTCTAATATTCTTTTCTTCCTCAGTAAGCATGGGAGTTACCTCATAAGTATATTCATTTATATCATTGCCCACCCTATCTACGTCAATAATTATATTTCCACGCATATAATTTAGGGTATCTATTTCTATTTGAACAATATTTCCTTTTTTCGCACTTCCTTCTTCAACTAATTGTTTCCTTGTCAAATAATCATATTCTCCTTTATATGGATGAATTGACATCATAGGTGAAACTTTAACCGGGGACCATCTTCTCCCACTATTGGGAAACATATAACCAAACAAATCCAAGTCACAAAAGTTCTCATACATCAATTTTTTATTTTTAAATTTTTTACCTTCAATTATTTTATCCTTCAGTTCAAGGAAATTTGGCTCACCATTTTCATCAACTGCAGATATTCTCTCACCTAACTGCATAAGAGTATCTTTTAAATATCTTCTCTGTGCCTGACCTGATATATAGGCATATTCCTTTCCTTCGTTATCAGTAATTTTCTTAATGGGAGTTATATTTCCTCCCATACTCTCGCTGCCATTTAATGATGCCAAATTAACTTTTGAAATATATGAAATATTATAAAACATTCTATTTTCCTCCCTTTGATTTTTGTAATTCTTTAGCACTATTTATAGATTTATATTTACTGATAGCATATATAGCTATGTAATCTCTTATTACCTCCCAATCTCCATTTTCTACTTCATCACTTTCCAGCAAATCAAATAATTCTTCTAAATTATTATTAATTTGTTTAGTGTATTTACCAACTTCTTCATTTCTCAAAATAACAAACTCCAGATCCTTAAAATAAGAAATCATCTGATTTTTATTTTTAATATTCCTAAGCCTAAATAATAGATTTTTACCATCTTTATTAACACTATTTAAATTAGAAGCATAAATTCCTATGCCATCACCAATTCTTTTTGATATCTCATGTAATTTCATAACGTGTTCACCTCTTCCTATCTCTTTCAAATATATACTTTCAAAGCAATATAGTGCTGAACCTAAACCTCTTTTATTATTAATAAATGTTTTAAAAGAAACATCATAATAAACTTTTCTTAAATCGGCAAATTTTAAAATATTTCTGGAAAATCTTTCGATATTCAAATTTATCTTTTCCTGAGTATTTTTAGATAAATTTATTGAAGTAATAAGATCAGAAAGGTACTTGAATAATGTAGTTTCCAAATACTTTTCATCCATAAGACTATTTAGAAATCTAATCATCCTATAAGATCGGCAGTACTCATCAAGACTTGATTTCATATCTCCATCTTGTGTATACGATACAAAACTAGCTTTTTTCAAATTATTGAATATCTCTTTTTTCCGTCTCGTAACTTCATCTTCATCCAAATCTTTATAATCTTCATCAAGATGATATATACATGATGTAATATACATTAAAAATTTCAACTGAAACTCAGCAATACTGCTTGATATATAAAAATTCGTATTATCTATATCATCATAAGAAAGCTGCTTAATAAAGTTCACATTAGTTAAAAGTTCCTTTATATTTTTCTTCTTATCTGATATTCTAATTTTATCCTCATTTATAGGTATCTTTGTCTTTAAATCCTGAAGTGCCAACAAATCTGTTGAATTGTAATAGATAAAATAATTAAAATTGTAATATCTCTTTACCTTCACACCAAACCAGTAAACAAGTGCATCCCATTTATCTATGGTTTTATCCTTTTTCGAAAGCATATCTTTGAAGCAATATCCGCCGTCCTCAAACTGATGTATCTTTGAATCAAATTTAAGCCTGTCACCTTTTACACAATAATCAATATAGCTTTGGACAGTTTCATCTTGTGTCATAAATACTGGAATAGTGCACTTGTTCTCCTTTTTAAAGCTATTTCCACTTTTAAAAAATTTGGTATGAGATTTAACTGTTGATTTACTAAATCCATTTTTTTCTGCAAATTCAATATATTCATCAAAAAACTTTTCCGTACTTATTCCTATTTCACTTGGAGTTATATACTTGTATAAATATTTAACATCATTAGGAGATGTCTTTCCTTTAATATCGTATTTTTTTTCATACATAAAACGTTTATCATCTTTATTCCAATAAAGTCTGTCATTTTTAGTTTTAAATACTATTTTATTTTTATCTATAAATTTTTTAAATATATCATTGAAATATTTTTGTTCTTGATTTTCAGGAATTCCAATTATTAAACTATTTCGATACAATTTACAATTTAAATCTTTAAAATATTTATCTAAAAACATTTTTAAATTAATCAATCCATTATTGCAAAAGACATCTCTTTTAACAAATTTTTTAGTATTCAAATTTTATATTCACCTCCAATCTGCTTCACAATATCCAGCTCCCAGTATTGAATTTTTCTCCGCTAATCCTGCTCCTAACGTCACAAACGCCAATTTTTGAGACTTTTCATCTTCATTTACTTTAATTAAATATTTATTTCCCAACAAGTGTATGCCCTTATACTTATAAGACATTGGTTTTCTATTTAATATCTTTAATTTTTCAATAAAATAATCCTCTGTTTCTCCAATATCCATATTAAAAAATCTTTTATACTTCTTTGCGGCATTTTCATGAATACGCCTAACTAACAAAAGTAAATCATCTTTCTTAATCCAGGGTTTATTATCTTCAGTTGTTACTATTGCCGGATTTATAGTTCTAATAAACTTAATTTTCCTTTGTTTCACTGTTTTTATATTCAAAGTAATGACTTTAATAGTATCACTTTCATAATCCTTTAGACATTTATTTATATGATTTAAAAATTTTTCATCAAAAGTTCTCAATTCAAATATATATAACCTCCCCTCTTTATATATTCCATCTTTTTCTACAGGAGTAAAATTTCCAAATACATATTTATAGGTTTTTTCCTTATGGTATTTCATCAAATATTCACTTTTTAACATAGCAGAACTTATATTTTTGCCTATAATTTCACTGCTGTCTGTAAATTTCATATTTTTCTTCAAAAGAACTATTACCTTAATATCATAATATTCCAAGATCATCCCTCTTTTTCAGTAAGTTAAACGTCTTTATTTTCTAAATATAACAATATATTATTGTATTCTACATATTTATTTCAATTCCTGCATATAATACGCAACATTTGTTTATACATTATATAATAATCAATGTCTTCATTTACTGTATAATAATTTGCAGATACTGTTTACAGAATATTCTTTATTCAGCATATATCCACCATTTCTCCCCCTACATGATTGTATATAAATTCCTGCTCCTATAAGTTCATTTATATACCACCTTACAACACTTTCAGGTACTTCTATTTTTTCTGATATTTCCTTAGTTTTATGTATATTCTCATCAAGTAGAAAATCCAATATTTTAAAAGATAGAACTATTTTGGACATGGTCATTCCCCTTTTCACTACTTATCTTACTGATATTAATTTTATTATAACATTAATTGTAATAATATATTACCACAATTAATTTATTTTTTATATTTTTACATTACATGTTAAGGTTAATGTTAAATTAAGTAGTTCATACACAACTTAACTTACATTTAAATACAATTCTTGTTAAGGTTTAAGTTGAAGAGCATCAGATACTGTCTCCGTTTAGAAGATTTAAATACAATATTTTTGTTATGGTTCTATTTCGTGTACTTTCGCATTCTTTCAACTATTTTATCTTTAAGCTCATTCAAAGCATTTACATATTTGTCTTTTATATTTCCACTGATTTCTACGGCATTACTTTCACTATACATATGTGATGTAAGATTTCTGTCCTTAAGCATATTTATCCATAATTTTTCATCTTTAATTAATCCTGCCGAAAATGCTTCTCTCAATACAGATTTGGGAGAATTCAACCCTATTAGTCCTTCATCTTCAAAAACCTCTTTCAAAGTTTTCCATGCCAACTCAAATGTAAGCTCAAACCTCTGGATTAATCCATCCCTTAAAAGTTCATTTTTCCCATCGTATTGCAGCAGTCCTTCCTCCAATTTGTGCAATGCCTTAATAAAGTTATTTAATTTATTATCATAGGGCTTCATATATTACAACACCATCTCTTCCAATGTTCTCTATCAATTTCTTGTCCGTATTGCTGTTGACAAATATAATATCCAATTTTAACAATGTATCCATGTCATCCAGTTCAAAATACATTTTTCCCTCATTCTGAAAATTTTCATCACAATATACAGCTAAATCTATATCACTGGTTTTTTTATTATCACCTCTGGCCCTTGAACCAAATAGGACAATTTTATTAACTTTATACTTCATGCCAATTTTTGAAATTGCTCTTATTATATTCACATCCAAATTAATCACCATGCAAATACACTCCTGTTAGTTTTCTTTACTATAAATTATTACATACTAAAAAAGTTGTCCATTTTACTGATATTTATTCAATAATATCATATCTATCTGCAATATATTTTTTTCGCAATCTACTAAATAGGCACTATCCTGCACCCAATGTCTATAGGTCCTGCATAATACATTGAACTGGTCACAATGGCATCAACTCCGGTTTTTGCATATTCCACAATATTACTTTCATTAATTCCTCCAGCAGCCAAAATTGTAATATAAGGGTCGATGTCTCTAAGAATATGTACATGTGACTTTAGTTCATTCCAGGAAATTTTATCAAATTGAATACCATCGATGCCATTTTTGCAAAGTTGAACAGCCTGATTTAAATTTTCCACCTCTGCTATTATCTTTTTCTCACAGGCCCTGGCCTTAACATTTTTTAATATTTTAATTAGTCCTTCAACACCGCCTAAAAAATTCAAGTGCTGCTTAAAAATCAATATGGTTTCTGACAATCCCAGTCTATGTGGAAATCCGCCTCCTGCAATAACCGCCTTTACAGACAATTCCTTTGTCCCAGGAATAATCTTTCTTGTAGCAGTAACCTGTACATTGGGATTTACACGGGAAACCTTCTCCACTAATTTTTTTGTTTTTGTAGCAATACCTGAACTATACTCAAGAATATTTTGAGAAACTTTCCACGCCATATGTAAATCTTCAGAGTTCCCCTCACCTTCAAGAAAAATTTGATCTTTCTCTATTATACTGCCTGAACTACAGGTTTTGGTTACATCTATATTTAACCTATTCAATATTTTTACAACTTCTTCCATACCACAAGCAACAGCACTTTCTCTTGAGAAAAATTGTATTCTACCCCTCTGACCGTTAATTCCTAAAGCTAAAGTTGTCAAATCAATATAAGGAACATCTTCTTTTATAAACCTATCAATAAGTTCTTCTGAAATATACATTCATAAAATCTCCCCTTATTTACAATTCATTTTTATATATACTAAGAATAAATTCTTCTCCTGACTCCTGCAAAAGCGGTTCTTTTGCACCTTTATCCTTCATTGTTTTAATTATCATGGGAATTCCTCTGCCCAATTGATCTATATATCTCATATTTTCCATATATTTTACTAAAAATGGGTTTCGGGCATAAGATACCCCTATCTTCATTTTTTCAATGGTAACAGTATTAGGCAGTTTTCCCGGGCTATGAAACTCAATACGATCATCAAACATAAAAATTCTTATCTTGGAGCCTAAAATGCTGTAATTTCTATGTACAAGAGCATTTACAATAGCTTCTCGAAGTACCAGTACGGGATATTCTTCTCTTTCTTGCCTTCTCAACTGATTAATAGTTGAAGGATTCTTCATATTGTTTTTTAATATAACCAACATCTGCTCTGCTATATCCTGCAACCTGCCGCAAACAATCTTTTTGTCTATAAGCTCATCTGTTATTTCATCTCCACGGAAATGTGCAAAGCTAATGCCATTTTGAGGCATAATATTATCTGCATTCTTTCCAAATATCAGCAAGCCACCTACAGAACACATAGCTTTCCCCTCTACTTCTTTCAATATATCTGCATTGATCAATATTCTCTCTAAACTTTTTTTGTCTTCTTCATATAAATCAAAAGTATTATACTTTAAAAAATAATCTCTTACTATGTCCAAATTTAAATCTTTTACAGAAGTATCATAAACTGGTGATATATCAAAATGAATACTTCCATTAGCTTCAAACAATCGCATTAGTTCCTCTCTTGATGCTATTCGTTTTGTAGTTCCCACTCTTATATAATATTTATGATCAACTGTATAATAAGGCTTATTTAATCCTTTAGGAATATTAACTACTGATATCCTTAATCCATCTAATTCCACACTCTCATAAACAGGAATTATATTAGGTATACAATTATTTCTGCACACATTCATAATTTTCTCTTCTATGTTTTTATCAGTTATTCCCTTTATTTTACCGTCATCAGATACACCTATTAATATTGTCCCGCCTTCACTATTAGCAAAAGCTACAATTTCTTCCGCCAATTCTTTCGCCTTTGTGCCTTCCTCTTTAAATTCTATATATGAATTTTCTCCATTTTCAATTATATTTAACAATTCAACTCTATTCATGACAAAATCCATCCTTACTCAAAACATATTTTAGACATTAGCTATGAATTAATTATATCATATTTATTTTTACATTTATTCATAATATTAGAAATAGCATGATTTATTATACATCTCATGTTAATGTTCAGCCAATGTAAAACAGTCATTTTTATTCGTAATTTGTTAATTATTTTCATGGTAATTTGGTCAAACTTTCTCTTAATTTTAAACATTCCTCACAGGTAATCTAAAATGGTATTATATTGCTAATACTCGCCTATACAATTAGGTTTCAATTCCTTATAGGTAATCTAAAATCATAGTATAATACATATTATAGTTGTAAGCAAGGCAGAGTTTCAATTCCTCATAAATAGAAATGAGGTGTATATAATATGTGGCACATTCTATAAATGGGGCAAATGTATGATTTTCAACCCCGGTTTGTCGGTAATGTGTGCCAATAAAATATAACTGGGGGTGGTGTTTGTCCCCGATTTGTCCCCAACCATATAAAATAGACATAATTCGGAGGAGATGCAGAGATGTGTCTCCTCTTTTAGTTTAAATACATCTCATGTTGAGGTTCAACTTTGGTCAAGTAAGAACCTTAACCTTATTTAAAAACAACATTTGTTGCAGTTCATGAATTTATTATAGCATATTTTTAAAAATATTTTAAAGAATCTTCTAAAAACTATTGGCACGCTCTCCAACGTGCGTTATAATATAATTGTAGGGAGGGAAGGAAATGAATGCAAGGGAGGTAATAAAAATTCTAAAGGCGGATGGATGGATTGAGAAAAACAAAAAAGGTTCGCATAGACATTTCATTCACCCGACAAAGAAAGGAAAAGTTCAAGTACCATACCATGGACATAAGGATTTGAAAGAAACAACATTGAAGTCAATATTCAAGCAGGCGGGGCTAAAATAAAGCCCTCACCACTTGAAGATTCAAATAAATAGTAAATCAATAAGGAAGTGAATAACATGGATAAATATATGTTCCCGGCAGTGTTTCAACCTTGTGAAGAAGGTGGATATTCTATATACTTCCCGGACTTGCCTGGCTGTATTAGCGAGGGCGACACCCTGGAGGAGGCTCTTGCAATGGCGAAGGACGGCTTAGAATTGTTTCTCTGGAATATGGAGGATGACAAGGAGGAAATACCAGAGCCAACGCCGCCGGAGAAAATAAAAATTGAAGATGGAAATTTTGTTGTTCCTATAATTGCAGATATGAAGCTTGCGAGGGCTCAGATGAACAACAAAACTGTAAACACCAACGTGACAATGCCGCAGTGGCTAAAGTATAAAGCTGAGGAAAATAAAATTAATTTTTCCCAGTTACTACAGGAAGCAATAAAGCAGAAGCTAAACATCTAATGTATTCCCTGCCCTACTCTGGGTGGGGAATTTTTTTTAAAAGAATAAGATACGCCACGTAAAACTCCATGGCCTGCGTCATACAAGTGCTACGTATCTCCTGGAACATGGTGCCACCGTAAAATCTATCCAGGAAAGACTTGGACACTCAACCGAAAAAGTTACAGAAGACACGTATCTGCGTGTTACGAAGAAAATGGAAAACAAAGTTGTTCAGGAATTCGACCAGTTCAAGGACATATTTGAAGGTAAATAATTTTGTCCCCAATTTGTCACCAGCCGGGCATATGCAAGATTCCGACATGCCCACAATGCAAGTAATATCAACACTTCTAGAAAAAAGTATTTTTGATATTACTACTCCTCATAGGTAATCTAAAATCCTGCGTTTTTATAAGGGTATCTCCTAGCTTTTTCTGGTTTCAATTCCTCATAGGTAATCTAAAATCCAATACAAGAAGTAGCAGCAGCATTAAAATATAGCTAGTTTCAATTCCTCATAGGTAATCTAAAATCAGATAGAACGGAATGGATTGCAGCTGTAGCCAAACAGTTTCAATTCCTCATAGGTAATCTAAAATCCGTATCCACAGCCAAATTTTGAATTTGTGCATTAGGTTTCAATTCCTCATAGGTAATCTAAAATCATAAGCCCTCGGTTCACCTGCCTGAATTTCCTCTACTCGTTTCAATTCCTCATAGGTAATCTAAAATCATTAATGGTGAATACATATATAGATATATTAATGGGTTTCAATTCCTCATAGGTAATCTAAAATCAGAGAAAGCTACTATTAGGATTGTTGAACGGTTGGAGTTTCAATTCCTCATAGGTAATCTAAAATCGGCATAAAAAGCGGAGTTAAAGCCCTTGGGGATGCTGGTTTCAATTCCTCATAGGTAATCTAAAATCCATATTTTGAATTTCCGCTTCAACATTTTTATATCTAGTTTCAATTCCTCATAGGTAATCTAAAATCACAATTGTATAATCTTTCTATCTGTATCCACTATAGCAGTTTCAATTCCTCATAGGTAATCTAAAATCAAAAATTTTTATTTTGGAGCAAAATATAAGAATGTTGGTTTCAATTCCTCATAGGTAATCTAAAATCGAGGTAAATGGCGTGGAGATAAAGCAGGGTACAAGTTGTTTCAATTCCTCATAGGTAATCTAAAATCTGCCTCTTTATAGAGAGGCTATCCAAAACGCTTCCGGTTTCAATTCCTCATAGGTAATCTAAAATCTGAATTACATCTTAGTACAAATAGCACAAATTCAGAGTTTCAATTCCTCATAGGTAATCTAAAATCCTAAAAAATATGGTTGGCAGTTTTCCAGAAAACTGCCAGTTTCAATTCCTCATAGGTAATCTAAAATCTGGGATGTCATTTAGATATATGCCCTAAAGAAATGAGTTTCAATTCCTCATAGGTAATCTAAAATCAAAACATGACTATAGCACAACTTGAACAGGTTCCTAGTTTCAATTCCTCATAGGTAATCTAAAATCGATAAGTGGTTATTATAGTATTATAGAACGAAAGGAGTTTCAATTCCTCATAGGTAATCTAAAATCATTTCTATATTTTGTTTGTATGATGCTTGTTCAAGGGTTTCAATTCCTCATAGGTAATCTAAAATCCGCTACAAACTATTTTTATGTTAGTTCCAGTAGCAGGTTTCAATTCCTCATAGGTAATCTAAAATCATCTCTTATTGATATAGCTAATGAAGCTGAAGCAAAGTTTCAATTCCTCATAGGTAATCTAAAATCTTGAATCTGGCTTACTAAATCTGCATTTTGCAGGGTGTTTCAATTCCTCATAGGTAATCTAAAATCTAAATAGATGCATATATTTGTCCACAGTTGCACTTTGTTTCAATTCCTCATAGGTAATCTAAAATCGGACCATTCGCCTCTGTTCAATCCCAAACCCAGATAGTTTCAATTCCTCATAGGTAATCTAAAATCATGTGTTCGTACTACCCATGAGCACGCTTATTTATTTTTGTTTCAATTCCTCATAGGTAATCTAAAATCGATGTTTATGTGCTCAAGGAAAAACAGAGTTATTAAAGTTTCAATTCCTCATAGGTAATCTAAAATCTAACAAAGCTATTGAGAGGAATAGAGAAATGGAGAAGTTTCAATTCCTCATAGGTAATCTAAAATCGTGGATTACAGAAAAAAGCTAAAAAGACAGAGAAAAAGTTTCAATTCCTCATAGGTAATCTAAAATCCCAAATAGCCCTATATAAACTATACTAGGTTTATTTAGTTTCAATTCCTCATAGGTAATCTAAAATCTACAATTCTGTCCAACAGTATCTTTTTTACAATCATGTTTCAATTCCTCATAGGTAATCTAAAATCATCCTGCTAAGTCAATAGGTTGTGGTATTTTATTATGTTTCAATTCCTCATAGGTAATCTAAAATCGGCATGGCAGTAGGAATGAAAATTTTTGGAGTATATGTTTCAATTCCTCATAGGTAATCTAAAATCTAAAATCATAGGGCAATATATTATTATCTGGCATCAGTTTCAATTCCTCATAGGTAATCTAAAATCATATAGCATATGGTAATCCATACAATGTATATGATTTGTTTCAATTCCTCATAGGTAATCTAAAATCTAGAACTATTTGTCTTGCTGGGAATCCTTTTTTTATGTTTCAATTCCTCATAGGTAATCTAAAATCGAATGTACTCCTCAACATTATATCCCAGATATGATGTTTCAATTCCTCATAGGTAATCTAAAATCCCCTATTCTGGACTTTGCTGCTGATTGTCGATTATGTTTCAATTCCTCATAGGTAATCTAAAATCCCCTATTCTGGACTTTGCTGCTGATTGTCGATTATGTTTCAATTCCTCATAGGTAATCTAAAATCCCGGAATTAGCTAAATACATAGTAAATAAAACAAAGTTTCAATTCCTCATAGGTAATCTAAAATCTTCATCTTTTCACCTCTTTTTTTGTTCCTTTTAGATACGTTTCAATTCCTCATAGGTAATCTAAAATCAGATGTCTTAAATAATTTTCTATTATTGATTACAACGTTTCAATTCCTCATAGGTAATCTAAAATCAACATCAAAACCTATTTTAGATCTTATTATATCAGAGTTTCAATTCCTCATAGGTAATCTAAAATCAATGTTACAAGTTGGATGTAGATCAATATATAAATTGTTTCAATTCCTCATAGGTAATCTAAAATCCCATTTAATGTTTTAAATTATTAGCTTTCTTATAAATGTTTCAATTCCTCATAGGTAATCTAAAATCTTATGGATTCTTTGGTATAGATATTCCCTGTTTAATATGTTTCAATTCCTCATAGGTAATCTAAAATCGAAAAGTTATTAAGAGAAAATATTAATAATCAAGATTGTTTCAATTCCTCATAGGTAATCTAAAATCCATATCTAAAATCACTATTAATATCCAATGGCGTAGTTTCAATTCCTCATAGGTAATCTAAAATCATTTGCCATTTTATTTGTCACTCCTAATCATTATAGTTTCAATTCCTCATAGGTAATCTAAAATCTAGTAATGGGCATTGGTATTATTGTAAGGATTTATAGTTTCAATTCCTCATAGGTAATCTAAAATCTTTTATGGTGGCTTAAGATTTCATAATGGTATGACGTTTCAATTCCTCATAGGTAATCTAAAATCAGATTTATAGACTACGACATACTTGAAACATTATCTGTTTCAATTCCTCATAGGTAATCTAAAATCAATCTTCCCATCGGTCAAATTCTAATCCCCATCTTAGTTTCAATTCCTCATAGGTAATCTAAAATCGATGAACTAAGAAGATTAACGCCAACTACAGAAAAAGTTTCAATTCCTCATAGGTAATCTAAAATCGTACAGACAGCTATAAACGCAGGACAGTTGATACTTAGTTTCAATTCCTCATAGGTAATCTAAAATCCCAGTGGCGTATTACACATACACCACTATCAAAAGGAAGTTTCAATTCCTCATAGGTAATCTAAAATCGGTTCTTTCGTGGATTTTGCTATGTCTGCTATGGATTGTTTCAATTCCTCATAGGTAATCTAAAATCAATGAGCAGGAAACAGCTAGGGTTTTGCATAAAAAAAGTTTCAATTCCTCATAGGTAATCTAAAATCCTGCGAATGTAGCAAAACAGGGAGCTGTTTTTGTTAGTTTCAATTCCTCATAGGTAATCTAAAATCATAGATGTAGCCACAAAGACAGTGATATTTGATGAATGTTTCAATTCCTCATAGGTAATCTAAAATCTTAGCCATAAGCAGTTTAAAGTCATCATCACTGCATCGTTTCAATTCCTCATAGGTAATCTAAAATCTGGGAGTTACGTATATACAGATGTCAGGTATTATGTGTTTCAATTCCTCATAGGTAATCTAAAATCTTCTTTTCATCATCCCATATGGATATGGTGCAGAAGTTTCAATTCCTCATAGGTAATCTAAAATCCTTTATTTTGAATATTCTGTTTATCATTTTTACTAGTTTCAATTCCTCATAGGTAATCTAAAATCTGATTATTACTTGCTTCAGCTCTTGTTCAGAACAAGTTTCAATTCCTCATAGGTAATCTAAAATCTATCTTTAGTTTTAGCAAGTATCGTAAAAGGCTTATGTTTCAATTCCTCATAGGTAATCTAAAATCCAGTACCGGCTTTATATTATTCCAATTTTTCAGGGTAGTTTCAATTCCTCATAGGTAATCTAAAATCATAATATAGAGCACCTAGAGAGTCATGTATTACAGATGTTTCAATTCCTCATAGGTAATCTAAAATCTACAGCAATTGGCAGGTACAGTAGCAAACTTAAATAGTTTCAATTCCTCATAGGTAATCTAAAATCTTTAGCCCACGATATATTGCAGAACTTGATGGAGTGTTTCAATTCCTCATAGGTAATCTAAAATCCTTCCTCAGGTTCCTCAATGTATCTTTGGAACTTCAGGTTTCAATTCCTCATAGGTAATCTAAAATCAAAGATTAATGCTATAAATACATTAAATAAATTATAGTTTCAATTCCTCATAGGTAATCTAAAATCATCAAGAACCAATCGCTACCGTTTCTATCCCAATCAGGTTTCAATTCCTCATAGGTAATCTAAAATCCCATCAAATAAAGCATACATCAGCTTGTCCAAGATTGCAATATCCAGGAAAATCTCTGGAAAAATTTCAAAAACCAATCTCAAGCCGCCAATTAACTGCAGTCATAAAAATTGTCGACCCACGGTAATTTTTACTCTATTCAGGGTCGACGACAAAAAATTTAAGATAGTCCTAAAATGTTTTTGAAAATTAATCAAGCCATTTTATAAAAATCTGCAATTCGTAATTTGAAGTTAAATAAAAATTCTTCAACGAAGTAATGCGCCTTTAGGCTCTTTTGAAGGCTAATATTTATACAAATACCTTGAATATTTAATGTATAAATTGTATATTATGAATTGCAGTTATAAAAATATATCCTGTTGATTTTTCGACACGCCAAGAACCTCTCTATTAGAATATTTAGTGCTTTTGAAAGTATATATTATCACTGAATCCTCACTGCTTACCATGATGTCAGAAAGCTGGCACTTTAATTTCTTTAAATTAGCCATGCTTATGTCTCCTTCAAAAACGGAATTTTGAACCCAGGTTAAATACTTTCTGCATGTTTTAAGAGCGCGGCCTACACGCTTTTCCCCAAAATCATAGACAAGTATTACAAACACTGATTACCACCTCGCAACAAAACCACTATACGGCTCATCTTCAGTTATATATTTTTGAAGTTTATACAATTCAAGCCTTATTATACGTTTGTAGCTGACAGTAGTTCCTATTTTAGGGTGCTTTATTGTGGTTAAAAGTTTATTGTTGTACTCTTCTATAAATTTTTTTCTTCCTTTATCATTCAACATTATACCATTAAAATCAGATTCAAAATCTTTTTCCGTCAGCTCATTCCTGTTAAGAATGGTGAAGATAGTTCTATCCACTATTATGGGCTTGAATATTTCAGCTATATCAAGATTAAGTGAAAAACGCCTCATATTTGTGGAGTGAAGGTATCCTATCCTCGGATCCAGCTGGGTTTGGTATATCTCTCCTAAAACAGTAGTATACATCATGGAGTTTCCAAAGCTGATAAGTGCATTTATCTTGTCCCTTGGAGGACGCTTGCTTCTGATTTTAAAGGCAAATTCCGGATTCTTTATTATCTTTGAAAAACATCCATAATACTCCTGCCTCATGTTGCCCTCAACTGCCATGAGTTCTTCTATAGTCCGGCAATTTTCCATAAACTTTTTCTTTTCCGCTATATCCTTGAGTTCTGGTTCAACATCCACACCCCTGCTGTTATAATATTTTAAAATCACAATTATGTTTTCCGCTGCGGTCTCTATTATCATCCTGGCTATTTTAAGTCTCTTTTCATAATCAAGGTAATTTTCAGCCTGCTTCAATATGACATATCCAGAGTTTAAATGCTCCCTTGGGTAGAAAGTTCCAGTATAATATCCATAATAATTAAAAAAATGTATACATATTTCTTTTTGAGATACAAAATCAAGAAATTTCTTATTTAAATTGATTTCACCAAACACCCAGATATTATTTAGTTCCTCCACGGGCAAATATTTTTTCTTTCCACCTGTTTCAAAAAACACGGTATTGTCTTTTCTCTTTAAATCCCCATCATTAAAAATATAAATATCCTTTTTCATCTCTGCCTCCTATGAATAACAATATTCCCTATAAGCACAATTCCTGCAAAATCGTATCTTCTCAGCAGAAGGAGGATGTTCAAGTGCACATATCTTTTCTATATCCAGGCACATTTTTTGAAGGCGTTCCCGGGATTCTTCTGTTAGGTTTACTTCTGTCCTCTTTTTCTCCTCCGGATATAGCAAAACACCCTTTGCTTTTATGCCGGCTTCTTTTAACTGGTTTAGATAATACATAAGCTGCCATTTTGAAGCCTCAGCATATTTAGAAGTTTTCTTCGTCTCCCCAATTGTTATCTGATTTTTGGATCTGAAAAGCACGTCGAATTTAACGTTCCCGAAACTGATTTCCTTGCTGTTTCTCTTATATGTACGTTCATGTATAAAACGGCCTATGTCTATATTTTCATCCTGCTGGTCAGGCACTATGGACCTGGACATAAGCCAAACTTCCCGTTTGCACACATTGTAGTACCAAAGCATGGTTCCATTGACTTCCATAATATCACTCCTACATAACAAAAAAATCTTCTTCCTTTTCCCTCTTATATCCTGTCATATCATCATAATATACTTCGCAGGCACTTTTGGGAAAGTTCAATATAATATCATCTTTGTTATTTACCTCGTCAACATATTTAAGCGGAATAGACAGAGTATATTCCCTGACTTTATTTTTTATTCCAAGAATTTTCTCGTTTTTAGCTTCAATATTTTTAATACTTAGAGCCTTCAAAAGTTCATTATATATTCTTTCAGCCTCATCACTGATTCTAAAAAATACATTTACATAATTGCTATTTTCCTTTATAAGTGAGAACTTATCCAGGCTGTAGTCTTTGTCACTAAAACGCATCTTTATAATTGATTCTTTGAATTTCTCAGAATCCTCCTGATTTTTATTTTCATCCACTTCATTAAAATAATCTCCGATAAGTTCAAAATACTCTTTTTCTTCTATAGATCCCCTATCCTGCAAAAGTTCTCTGCTTATGCTTATCAGAGTTTTCCCATAAACCTTGGTGCCATAATATGTACCGCTGTCATCCACCATAGAGTAAACATACACATCTCCATTTTCTTTCTCACCATTTCTATTACATCTGCCTGCTGACTGTATTATGGAATCAATAGGTGCTATATCCCTTATTACGACATCAAAATCAAAATCCACACCTGCTTCCACAACCTGGGTTGAAACAAGTATTATTTTCTCATCTCTCTTCAACATCTTTGTCACTTCATCTATTCTTTTTTTTCTATGGCAGGGTAAAATATTAGTAGATAAATACAACACTTTCCTGCCGCTATTTTTAAGTTCTCTATAAATTTTCAAGGATTGTGCTATGGTATTGCATATTATAAGATAGGACTTGTTCTCCATGTTTTCATAAAATTCTTCTATGAAATCTTCTATTTTAATTGGTTCAAGCCTTGGAATAATAGAAGTTCTATTGAACATATCAAAATATTTCTTATTGTTGTCCAAAAGTTCTGACGCACTTGAAAGTATGAGAGGCTTAGTTGCAGTCATCATTATTATCCTGCAATCAAGATATCTGCTGGCTGATTCAAGAATAAATTCTACAAGTTTCAAGTATTTTATATCTATAGCTTGTACCTCATCTAGGATAATTATTGAATTCTTCAGTGCATTGAATTTCTTAAGCATCCTGTTTTTATTGCCTATTAAAGTTTCAAGAAGCTGGACAAAGGTTGTAATTATTATTCCGCTGTTCCAATTTTCTATTAACATTTCAGCCTTGACTTTTGTATAATTTTCGTGTTCGCTGCTGTATTCAACATCCGCAAGGCTGTGGTGCTTTATTATATACTCACTGCTTTGATTTTTAAAATCAGGAATATTTTCAAAAAGGGAATATATTGAAGAATAATTTTGGTTTATTATAGACGTAAAGGGAAGGGAATATATTATTTTCCTATTTCCCCCTAAAAGCTTTTGAAGTTTTAAAGCTGCAAAAAATCCGCAGTAAGTTTTACCCGTTCCCGTAGGAGCTGTTATAGAAAACACCTTATTATCCTCATAAACATTATTAATGTTGCTTTGTACACTACTAAATATCTGAGCTCTAATTAAATTTATTTTATCTTTAGCACTATCTTTAAATTTCTCATTTTTCGTTTTGTTTAGGATATCGAAATCTGCAAATTTTATTTCTGGAACATCTGTATTTGAAGCGCTGATCTTGTCTGCTGCAATAAGTGAGCTGTACAGCATCTGACTTATAAAATAAGTTTCCTCACTTTCATTGTCATATTCAAATTTAAATTGCATTTTTTTTAATTCAGTCAGAATCTTTTCAAGAGGTTTTTGAGTTATGAATTCATCAAAGTATTTTTCATATCCAACTTTTTTATAATCTTCTGTTATAAACTTACTATTTTTTTCTATACTCTCCATTTGTTCACAGGCAATATCAACTTTTCCTCTGAGATCAGCTCTATCTATTATCGGCTTTCTAAAATTTTTAGGCAAATTTATATCAACATTTTGCATGCTTCCATGGTGATGAAGTATACAATTATATATAATCACGGGCATAACATCATCATTATAAAAACCAAGGGCAATAAATGCCCCAAACAGCGCAGATATAAACCCATGGTTATTCAATGCATTTTTAGTTTTATCTTCACCTAAAATATATTTTTGAAAAAAGGTAGTATATTTTCCAAAGTCATGAGAAAAACTCAATATTTCCTCTGCTTTGCTGTATTTTTCATCACAATAATTCCGAGATATTTCATTGACTTCCATAAGATGAGTTAAAATTAATTTATCAGGATGAGAATAAAATTTCATGTTATCATCTCCTACATAAACACTATATTTTCATCTTCAAGTTTTATAAATTCAGTATTAAGTTTCAATTTCAAGGGATGTCCGTTTTCATCATAAATATAAGAAGCCATATTTCCCACTTCCCTGCCTTTTAAAAATTCCACAGGCATTCTCTCTTTTAGAAGCTTCAAATTGTCATTTTCAAATATATCTATACTCCCTGAAACAACATCTTTTAAATTCACAGGTGTGGATATCCGTATCAGTTCACTGTTTTTCTCCGGCTCTATATCAAGTCTGCGGCAAAATTGAAAACTGCAGTTAAAAGGTGCAGCCCCCAGATATGGAGAATAGACATATTTATTATTTTTCACCCTGAGCTCCAATTCATCCATCAAATTTTTGTCAGCACAGTTTATATAAATGGTATACCCAACTCCGTCATCTCCGGTTAAAATTTCTACAGGAATCTGGGTATGGTCCTTAGGCTGGAATATATTTTTAGGGCTTGTAGCTTTAATATAATTTACACTCTGCATTACTTTTCTTATACAGCTGTCTTTTTTTACAGATACATTAAATTTATCTTTGGGGAAAAGCTCATAATAGCTGTCTCTTTCATAACCCAGAACAGCTGCCAGCAGACCTATCACAGTTGTCCTTGGAGGCACGGAATAGGAAAGTGAAGATGAATTTGTATAAAATTTTCTAAAATGTGCAAATTTCCCTTTAACCTTTAATATCAATAAATCCATATCTTTCACCCTACTTTACTTCATTTAATGAAAATCCGCCAAATGCCTCCTTGAAATCAACTTTATTTCCACTCAGCACAAGTTTCAGCTTTTCATCTGCAAAATAATGCAGTTTAGAAATTTTATCACTATTTTCATTCAAAAATTTCACAAGTTCCGTTATATCCAAAGCCACTTCTTTTATATCCCTTACACTTTCATCCTCAGAAGAAAATTTTAAATAGTCCCTCAGATCTCCAAGTATGGTTTCATCATCTTTATATTCGACCCTCAGATATAACCTTGGATACTGTCCTATTTTACTTCTTGTAGCAAGCTCAGGTATAGCATATCTCATAGCTTTATCTAGGACTTCCACATCTTCTTCTTTCAATTTTGTATGCTCTGCCCTTTTACCGCTTATAACCCCACTGAAGGCAATAAAGGAATATTTAACTCTGTAATCTTTCCCTATAGCACCCTGTTTATTTCCTTCTCCTGAAGCAAAATGGGATGTTATGCTGGCTTCCAGGAGTTCCACTTTGTTGAGAGAATACCCCCAGTTGAACTGGACAGGTCCTATAAAATTTTTATTGTCATTTTTTACAGGAATAGTAGCCCCAAAAAGCCTTACATCTATAAGTTTACCCAGTATTGTATCTACATCACTGCTGCCAAGTTCTTTTATCCTGCCCTCTGCAGTTACAGCTTTATCATCAACTTTTGAAACAAATAATTCATAGTCTTTATCCAGCAGGTAGTCTCTTATGTATCTTTTAATTCTCAAATCAGAAACAAGATTTATATCCCTCTCATAGTCCATACGAGGCCTGTTTTCTTCATCAGGATCTCCATTTGGGTTTGTAAGTTTTGCATCATAAAGATACAAAATTTCACTATTGTTCATTTTCTTTTCCTCCCTTATTTAACATTGCTTTCATGGTATCATAACTATATCCAGACAGAATATAGAACAAATTTTCGTGTTTGTTTAACTTCCATGAATCCCTGTTGGCATCCATAAGCCTTTTACACTCTGAAAAAGTAATTTCATTGTATTTTCTTATTTTCTCCTGAATGAGCTTGTTGAAAACTTCATTGGCAAGTCTTACAACTTTGCTTTTATCAACACCGCCAAAATTAAGTTTATTTAAAATTGGCTTTCTGTCTTCACCCATTCTTCTATACTGTGCATTTCCTATCTCACCTATAAGACATCCAAGTAAAAACATGGCACTTTGCTGTTCATCATATCCCATGTTTAAGATATAAACTTTCATATCATCTCTAACTTTTAAATTGGAAACGTCCATTTTTTCTCCCTCCTCCATACATCCCATATATTCTAAAAACTTTATACAGAAATTAGCTTTAAGTATTGTGTTATATATGCCTGATTTACCATTTACGTTGTAACCTTCTTGATCAAAAAATTCAATTTTGACACAGAAAACAACTCCTTTTATAAATTCATCCAGTTTTAAACTCCTCTGTGTAAAAATAGCATCATACATTTGAAGAAGTTTTCTGTAATTCATAGGTTCTGAATTTTTAACTCTTATAGGTGTCATGAAATAAAAGGTTTGTAGATCTATATTGACTCTATAGTTTATCCCCATGATTTTTCTGCTCAATTTGCTTATGTCATAGGACACACTCATGATCTTCTGAAATACAGATGGGTCCACATCCTTAATCAGTTTCTGAATTTTGGTTGCCTGATTTGATTTTTTATAAAACATTATATTTATCAAAAAATATGTATTTCTATCTCTCATATCTGCTATATTCTGAATTTCATCTTTAAAATTCTCTACTCCACTTAAATTTTTAACTGTATTAAAAGAATGCTGAATTTTCTCGGATACTTTGTCCAAGTCCTTTTTATTCATAGGACTTCCCAATACAAAATGGGGAATTAAATAAACTGTAAATCCCACAAGCCTTGTATTCAATTTATTTTGTATATAATTTTCCCCTGATATGAGCTTATTCAGGCATTCACTGCATAAGAGCATATTTTTATCATAGTTTTTAAGCTCACTTGCAAATATAATTTGATTCGTAGTATAGTACTTTATTTTCATTTTGGATAAATCAGAGGTTAAATTTTCACTGCTTCCGCACATACTGCAGTAGCCTTTGACATTTTTACTGCCTTTGCTTTTCTGCTTGCTTTTTAGAATCGCCTGTCTATATTCTTTGAAATCACTTAAGGGTACTCCATCCACTAAAATAGTACAAAGACCTATCTCATCCTTTTTCATATCGAATTCAGTTTTTATGTAATTTTCAAACTCCCTGGAATAAACTTTTTTTAGAGATGAGGCTACATTTTTATACCTGCGTTTTTCATCTTCTTCAGTTTCTTCACTTTCAATTTTGTCTAATATTTCTAAAACATCCTCTTCTCCAATTCCATATTTTTTATAATTTAAAATATATCTATTTTTAGGTTTGAATTTATCTCCCAGATCTACGTAATAATTGCTGAATATAGTCTTTAGCTTTCCATTTAATTCACTTCCCAAATCCACCTTTGTCAAATTATATAATGTTTCAGTTATGTGGTACAGATATGAACTGCTGGTTACAAACCACTGTGGAGATGCGGGGCCATCTGCAGAACCTATAAAGGCATATTTCAAAGCCGTGGAACTGTCAATTTCCTCTTTACAATCCAATTTAAATTCATCTTTTTGTGTATTAAAGCAAAATTTAACCACATGCATCTGCTTTCCCTTTCTATTTTGTGAAGGCACATCTTTAATCAAGCTGCAGAGCATGTCTCCGCCATCAGAAAGTATGGAATTTCCTATTTGAATTATACCTTCTATCATAAATAAATTTTTCACTCCCTTCTTTTAGTTTTAAACATATAACCCTTCCTCAATAAAATCGTTCATTATTATTAAGACATATTTCTATTTTAAACTTTTTATTATAATATTATTTATGCTATCATAACAAGAATTCTCAAATTTTACATTTATAATTTGTTCTATATTTTTAAATATAGAATCTACATTACTATTACATTTTTCTTTTAAAGTATCTCCAATTTTTTCTTTTGAAATACCTTCAAATCCATGAGCGCCAATTGATTTATTCCTTAACTGTGATAAAGAATCTAGAGACTCAGTTAAAGCAAAAATATCTTCAACTTTTTTTAATATACTATCATCTTTAATTAATATATTCCCATTTAAATCTTTATTCTTCTTAATACCAAATTCCACAATAGCTTTGAGTATCTTTATGTTAGATTTATTCTCCCAATCCAATTTAGTTCTACTTTTTCCATTCTCTTCAGATATATAATATTTATTTAAATAATCTTCAAGATATCCATTTTCTTTAATTTTTTTAGTTAAATCTGAAATTTTATATTCATCATTATTTGTAAATAAAATATATTTTACTACTGTAAATTCTAATAATGCTTCTTCTAATCTAAACATTCTAAGTAAAAAATCTACATATTGTTCTTGAATGTATTTTATCCTACAATTTACATATAATTCTCGCATAGCATACAATCTATCATTTTTTATTTTATATATCTCTTCCAGATTTTTATCAATTTCATATGAAATATAATTTCTTTCAGTCATTTCTTGGCAATATTTATTAATAACCTTTTTACACTCGTCTAAATTAAAATATAATCTATTTTTTGCTAATTCTATAAGTACACTGAATTTTTCCAAACTTTTATGAGAATTCACAATAGATAACGCAGTTACGTAATTATAATTTCGTAGCAAACCTTTAAGCTTATCTTTTTCAATATCTAGTATAAACGAACTTACAAAATAAATAGGAATAGCTTCTTTCTTATTTTGACTTAGATATAAATTAATGCATTTATTTTTAAACTTCATTATACCATTTATAAGCACAGCTGTATTTATAGCATCAATGCCTCCAGTATTAGCAACATATAACTTAGGATCATCTAAAATTTTTTTGGATTTCTTATCATAAAAATTTTTAAAATGATTATTCATATCTCCTAAATTCACTACATTTTTACTTACAGTTTCTATTTCTTTTTCTTTAATAGTTTTATATTTTCTTTTAATCCACTTTTCTATTATTTTCCCAAAATATAATGTATCATTCTTTTTATGTATTTCATCATCTTGATCCGTTACTATAATAAATAATTTGTCTACCCTTTTTTCTTCATCCAAGACAAAATTTATCATCGGTTCTACTATAGGAAATTGCAATCTTTTTTCATATTTATCATAATTTTTTAAAATTATTTCTCCTCCATATCTCTGTGATAATGTCCACTTACCATGATTTTCTTTAAATCCGCATTGTAAATCATTGTACTCATCTGAAAAAATAATTTCATCAAAACTTTTACCATCAAGAGTAATATCTCTTTTTCCCAATGTTAGTATCATTATTATATTATCTCTATCCATCCTAAACTCTCCTTTATACAATTTTTTTGGCTATCTAATACAAACCAATCAGTCTTAGGAAATGGTGAATATTTAACCCCTGCTATTTTTTGTTGAACATCTTTTTCATTAAATAAATTGCATATTGTATTATCATAAAAATTTTTGCCAGAACCTACACGCAAAATACATTTCCCTTTTTCTATTTCATTTAAATAATTTATATATTTAGAAATAATATCAGAAAAAATTTCCTTACTAGAGTCTTCCATAACTTTTATATGGTGTTCAATATTATCTTTATAAAAGTTTTTTATACTTTCCAAAATATCATTTTCATTTTTAAAAAATTTATTTTTTTTCACGCATTTAATATAAAATTCTAAAATAATTTCTCTATTTATAGATTCACTAGCCATAGGTATTTTTGTACTTAATTTATCATATTTATTCACATATATATAATCTATACTGTATTCTAAATTTACAGAAATATTTTCCATATTAGTATATTCTGTATCACTTACTTGTAAAAACTTCATAATATCAGATTGTACATTTTTATTACCGTTTCTCATTACATCTTGTCCAACATATGTTTTCCTTTTATTTTTTTTAGCTGAGATATCAAGTAATTTATTAAAATCAAATCCATTCAATTTTAAATAATTATATAACACTGCAGTTCTAATGGCTCCCTTTATTGAACTGCCTGGGATATAAGGTCTCCCACTAGTTTTTATTATTTCATTAACTTCCATAGACTTTATATTAGCATTGCAATTAACTTTAGCAAACGCATATTTCCCTACATCAACATTATTCCTTTCTAAAAACTTATCCAATGTATACTTTTCCTTTGAATTACTATCTTTGTTTTTTACTATTTTTACGTATTCATCTAAAATTTCCTCATTTTTTGAAATATCATTCCACAATTTTTTATTATCTATATATATTAAATAATTATCTCTATAAATAAAATCTAAATATGGAGAAAGTGCATCTCCACTTTTTATATGTACAGGGGAAAGAATTCTTATTTTAAATTTCATATTTTTTCACCTTCCAAATCCTATCAAGAATGCCTTACCATATAGATAAATCTCATGCCTTAGTCCTGGCATTGGTATTTTCAAAATCGTACCATCAATTCCATTTTTCTCAAATATACTTCCCTCCTTAATAACTCTATAATATGGTTTCTTTATTCCAGTAGAACCATTTGAATATACAAATCCATTTCTATCATCTAAATTATAGCTTTTAATTCCTCTCACCTCAGATTTTTGAGGAAAAATTACAGATATATTCATATAATATCTTCCTTTATCAGTAAATTCAAAGCCAGCATCAATAACTTCACTTCTTTCAAATATACCTGCGCCCTTTGATCTATGTCCCCCAATTCCTTCATCACATATTAAATTAAACAATCCATTCATTTCATGAAAGTAATTATTTATATTAAAATACATAAAAGGTCTTATCTCAAAATTATCCACATATCCATAATTAATTTCTACAAAATCATTATAAAATATATCTCCTGAAGTTCCAGTAAATCTATTTTCTACCATACTTGTTCTAGATATATTCTTAATAATTTTTATTTTTTCTAATTTACATTTATCAATATTTATATCGTCAATATCCTTTTCAGATAGTGCAAATTTATCCTGAATAATAATATTTTTACTTAAATCATAAATAAATTTATCCTCATTTTCATCAAAACAATTTAAAATTTTTTTTAAAACATTATCAGATACATAATTTATTTTTTTAATTTTTTTTAAAGTAGTTAACTCTTTATCTGTAATCTCTTTATTTCCCATTTTATATATAGGTTTTTGATTAAAAAATATCTTCTTTGAATTCTTATTTTTTAAATTTAATATTTCTATACCTAAAAACATAGATGATATCCCTGATTGCTTAAGTTTTCCAATTATATTTTGGAATTCACTTCCTTCATACATGACACTAGCAAGATTTACAAGAGCAGAAAAAAGTTTATCAGATGGGAAATAATCTTTTACTACGTTACCATTGCCAATATGGTATAACTGTTTATCTTTAATATAAAAAACAGCTCTTTTCATACAATCACCCAATCAATTTTTATTTTAATTTCATATTATCCTTCAGCTTTGAAACAATACCATTAATATTTATCTCATCAAGCTCTTTAGCTTCTTCTATTATATTTTTCATTTTATTTTCCTTATAATCTTCTATAGATTTTTCACTTACAGATAAATCTACAAATTTTATTTTTCCATATCCTCTTGAGCCATTTGCTCCTAAATAATCATCTTGCAAAAGTGCTAAAGCCTGAAATACAATTTTTATATTCTCAATATCATTTATATCATATATGTTGTATATTATTTCAAAATTAAACTGTGCTCCTGCTGGAACTCTTTCTATATTTCTTGGATTAGCCACTGATGTAATTCTATCAATTGTATTCTCCCATTTGCTTTCCGTATATTCCAACTCTAGCCTTGAATATGTACCTTTTCTATCAACCATTTTTCTTTCTGTCTCATCATTTAAAAAGCTATCTCTTACATACAACCTTGTCGGTTCCGAATTGCCATTTGAAGCACTTGTCCCAAAAATCTTACATATACTACACTTGCCGCATTCACAAGGACCTGCTTTAACTGAATCTTTATCAAATTTTACTAATGTGGAACCTATCTTAGAATTATCTATATCTATTTTTTCTTCTTTTAAAAATTTTTCAACATCATAATTATATTTTCTATCAGATGATGATTTTTTTATATTACTTTCTCTTACATTTATATTTAATTTGTATCTGGCTAATGCTCTTTCTATCAAGCTTCGCATTTTCCCTTTTATAGATGATCCTGGAATAAATGGCTCTCCTTTTGAATTTTTAATAACATTATTATCTATGCCACCAATTTCAATAGAGCTTTTATCTCCTCCTATGCTCAAGCCAGTCTTAAGCAGAATTTCTCCTTTAACAAATACTTTTCCATAAAGTTTCAAATTTTATACCTCCTAATTCTTATCTCCAAAATATTTCATATAAGCAACTATTGCTTCTAAAAAATTTTTAAAACTTTTCACTTGTTCGCAACCATCTTCATCATTCATTGATTTAACTATGTAATCTAATAAATCCATAAAATTTTTTACAACAGCTTTCGAATTTTTTCCTGCTATATATGCAAATTTAGGCCTCAATTTTTTTAAATCTATACTATTATTAATTCTTAAAACATCTGAATAAACGTTTCTAATCTGTGACGTAGTCATACCATTATTTCTCAAAATATATGCATATGCTTTTACATTATTAAAAAATATATCATAATCATCAATATCTATAATATTCTGCCTAAAATACTCTATTTCTTTTTTTTCTTCATATTCTGATAAATTCCTAAAATTATTTCTAAAATATTTATTCAATTTTAACCTATCTTCTTTATTTACAATTTCCCTTAAATAATCAACAAATAATTTCAATTCCTTACTTTTTTCATTATTTTCTAGAATATTATCTAGAGAATATCTTTTCCTTTCTATAATTTCAGCAAAATAATACAATCTTCCATTATTATCTATTAATTTTTTAAATTTCTTTTCAAATTCAACTCTTACATTATTATTTCCTTTATTATTTATATTTGATTTCCCATTTCTAACAATTTGTTCAATTCTCATTTCTATTCATCATTCTCCTCTACTTTTTTAGTATTAAGCTCTGCCCACCTAACAGCTGCTGGTATAACCATAATATTACATACATTATTAGATTTGCTCAAAATGCTATCAACAACCATTTTCTCATAAGTTTTAACTAATCTTTCAACAATATCACTTACTTGACTTTTAGTATTTTTAAGTTCTCTAAGATAATATGCCAATCTATGTACTTTAACTATCTGAATTTTCTTTTTAGTATTTATGTTACTTAAAATAGCCTTAAATCCTTTAGTGCTATTTAATATTTTTTGAAGAAAAGCTCTATTTTCGGACTTTTCATATATATTAATACATAAATTCCGTATTTCTAGTATTTTTTCAAACTCATTCCATGTAAATATCTCATCAAATAAACAGACACTGTCTTTTTGAGGAAGCTCTTCTTTTTTTCTAGTATATATTTTTGCTTTATCAAGAAATTGTTCAGTATAATATGCACATTTCACAACAGAGTACTTATAGGAAAACAATCCAATCCCTGCTGAAAAAGTTATATTTTTATTGCTGCAAACATATTTTTCAAAACTTTTTCTTAATATATACGAAAATTCAAACACCTCATTATATGCCCCTAAAATAAATGTATCATCTCCACCAGCATAGACTACATACATTACCTTATCCCAATTTTCCCCGGTAAGTTCATCAAGTTTAACCTCTTTTTTTCATTGTCATTTTTTATTAATTCATTTAAATATCCTTCAAAAAATAAAGATATTGCATCACTTAATTCTATTGTCTCCCCAATTGAAATCTCATTTTTATGATTTGATTTAAGTCCTTTAAGAAATATCTTTCCAAGATTATCTACATCAAGTTTTAAAGCTCCAAGCTTTTTATCCCCTAATTTCTTATTACTATTTATATTATTAAAAGAAATTATCTTTTCAAAAGTACTATCTTCTGGTAGATTTAAAGATTTAAAAATATATCCATCACAATTATATTTTAAAAAATCAGTGCCATTAATTAGATATTTTTTAAATCCAATTTCATTTATATTTGTAAATTTAATTTCGAATCCAAAACTTTTAAATACATCTTTGTAATCTCTAATTTCATCAATTTCCATTTCATCTACAGATAAGGTTTTTTCATAATAAAATTTTGTTCCTTTTATTTCATTAGTCAGTTCTGTAAATGATTTACACATTGTACACATACCCTCATCTAAATTATTCAATATTGAACCACAAATATTACATGTCCTTTTACCTTGGTTACCATTATCAATAGGACCAAATATATTTTTAAAATTTTTTTCTATATCTATATCACTCCATTTCTTATTTTTTAATGATGCAGTTTTCTGACTTACATCATTAAAAAAATGTGAGCAATCTTTCAACTTATTAATAGTTATTATTTTACTCTTATCATCATCTAGATCATTGCCTGAAATTTCTATGGCAATATATATTTTTCCCTTATGTGCCTTTAATAGAACTTTAGATATATAATTTCTAATATCAATTATCTCATTATATTTTGATTTTGGAATTATAATATAAAAATTTCCACCCCCATTATAAAGTATATTATTATTTGATAATCCCAACCTTTTTACTATGTATTTTGATACAATATTTGTTAAAAAATTAATATATACGGATCTTCCTTTTAAACTTTTTGCTGCCGTCTTACTAGATATACTAAATATAAACTCTTGTATTCCTGAAACATCGCCTTTAACTAATAAGAATTCTCTATCTTCAACTGATTTCTTTGAACTTTCAGCTTTTATGCAAGAAAAAAAAGCAGATATAATTTTAGCAGTATTAAAAAGTGAGACATAACAATTTGGTAAATTTTTTGCAGGTATAGATGAAAAAAATTTTTTAAAAACATAAAATTTTTGTTCCTCATTTTTACAAATATTTATTTCATTAATAAAAGAATTTACAAGAGTTATAAAATCTTTTTCACCTATAATGCCATTTACACTTGGATAAATATACTTACCCGCAAGAGATTGCTCAATCGGTTTTTTATAAATTTCATTGCTATTATCTATTTTATTATCAAAGTTTACATCACTAAATACACATTTAAGAGCATAAATATTATTATTACTTTTATTAACTCTATATCCTTCAACTTTCATAAATTGTGAATAAATATCTTCTAATATTTTTTTAGTTTCTATATTCTTATTTAAGTTTATCATTTGGTAATCTAAAAATTTATTAAATTTATAACTCTCATTTATACTTATCTCTTTCAAATATTTAGATAATACATAAAAAAATTCTTCCAAGCTATCACTTCCCTTATAACACCTATTAATTAAATTTATTTTCCTATATTAATTATTCTATCCTATTATTCAAAATCCTTCATAAATATATCTAATATTACAAATTATTTAAAATGTTTTCTCAATCAAAAAAACTTCTGGGAAAATATTTTCTCAAAAGTTTTTTTTGCAAAGGAATTATTTCAACTTACTTATATATCTTTCCTTATTAATAACTTCAATCAAGGTGAGGCCAATACACCAAATTCCATCATTAAAACTATAAGTTCTTTCATCAGTCTCGCTCATAACTTCATCATTAGCAAATTCATTATATTTTTCATCTAAATCCTTTATAATATCATCAGATTTTTTAATATTCTTCTTCAAGCACTTTCTAGCAACTTTTCTATCAGTGCAATCCGTATCTTCAAGAAATTTTTTAAACTTATCAATTAAATATTGATGACCTTCATTATGAACTAACAACCATTTGCAATTTGCATAATTTTCCTGATTTGCTTCTTTGCTTTCCTCTTTATGTATAATTTCAAGTCTTCTACACTGTTCAATCAAAAAATTTCTATTCATTAGCTACCCCACTTTTCTATAAAGCAGCAAAATAATCCCTCTCAAATTTATCTAGATAATATTTTTTGTCTCCATAATTATTTATCACATATTCTATATAATCACACACTTTAATATAATCTGCCTCATATAAATTTCTTCCTTCTTTTATAGTCTTGAATTGAAGAGTAATTGGTGCTTTCTTCAAATTTATAGTATCAATATTCTCTACTTTAAGTATATCTGTAATATCACAGGCAAATTTCATTTCCTCCATATCGTCTATATCTTTATCAAAAAGTATAGCAAAATCAATATCACTATCTTCTCTTTGATATTCAGTTCCGTAAGAGCCTACTATCCATACTCCTAAAATATCAGGCTCCTTAATAAAATACTTTTTTAAGTTTTCTATTTTGTCTTCTATATTCAGCAAATTAACACCTCCAATTTTCAATATATTTTTCTGAATTCAATTAAAGGCTAATATTTTTAACTATCGTTTTAATAAAAGCTTCAAGATCCCTTAAATTATTTTGAATTATCTCATAGATCATCCCATTGTTAATATCAAAATACATATGAACAATTCTATTCCTAAACTTTGCCATAGCAAAATAGGTATTTATATATTTTCTTTCAATAATGCCACGCTCTGCAAGTATTTTAAAACTTTCCTTATTAGTTTCCGGCCTTCCCCACCTGTTTCTAGCTATTATATGATTACTTATATCAATCATTGCCTCAATTGTCACCTGTAATAAATATTTGGCACTATCTACATTCCTAAAATCTTTTACAAATATATCTCTATCAATTTTTCGCAGTCTATTTAATTTTTCCAGGTTATCCTGCATAAACATTATCCTTTGTTTTACTTTAGGTAAATCGATATTATTAATCATAAATTATCCCCTTAATTCATCTCAATTGAACAATTATACAAATCAGAATATTTTTAACTATATTATACCATATAAAAACTTATTAAATACAGCTATATATCTATAAAAAATATCTGTAGAAAAAAATAAATTCATAATCACAGCAGCCTGAATTCTTCAGGTTTATATCCCTTCTCTCCTTTTAAAACTCCGTCAATTTCATCAATCAATTTTTGTTTGTCTTGAGAAAGAGTTCCCCCAAGAGCCACATAATTGGAAGCATGGTTGCTTCTAAAGACACAATTGCTTATATTGATGTCTTTAATAAGTTCTCTGGTTTCAAGCATAATTTCTCGGGGATTTAAAAGCTGAAATTTACCACTACTCACGTCTCTGCACAGTTCTGTGTCATCCTCAACCATAAGAGTCAACAGCCCCACATAGTCAGGCTGCATGGAATTTATAACTCTTGCCGATTCCACTGCGTTTTCTCTCCAATACTTCTTTCCACCTATCCCAGAAATAAATGTAGCTGAAAGTTTTATGCCGCTGTTTTTAATTTTTTTGCCTGCCTCTATTATCTGTCTGGAATCAACTCCCTTTTTTATTTCCCTTAATATTTTATCACTTCCGCTTTCTACACCCATATATATCATTTTAAGTCCCAAATTTTTCAGTTCCGTCATTTCATCCTGGGATTTTGCCAATACATCCCCCGGGGCAGCATAGGATGAAACCCTATTACATTCTGGGAAAAGCAATTTTATCTTAAGCAATATATCTCTTAAATTTTTCATTGGAAGTACAAGTGCATCTCCATCAGTCAAAAATATTCTATCTACATGTCCATATATTTCTCTTGCCTCTTCCAAATCCCTGTATATTTCCTTCACATTCCTTATCCTAAATTTTTTTCCTTTGTACATATTACAAAAAGTACACTTATTGTGTGCACAACCTATAGTAACTTGAATTATAAAACTTCCGGCCTCACTAGGAGGCCTATATACAATACCTTCATATTCCACTGTAGCTCCCTCCTGCCTATAAAATCTTAAGTTATCAGTTATATTGTAACACTCAGAATTATATTTTTCAGTACTTCGAAAAAATTAAAAGTATCAAGCTATAAGCTCAGTATTTTCAATGGCTTGAGTAAATTCATAAAAATAAAAGCATCTACTATCATTAGATGGTTAAAAAATTCAGTACAGATACAAGTTTCATTTTCCAAAAGACTGAAATGGAAAGCTCAAAACTGAATCCAGCAATTATTAATCTCCAATTTCATCTAATCCAATAGTTTTCTATTTGTCATAGAATGTACATATGTTATGAAAATCCAATTTATCAATATATATTTATGTTATAATAATTAGCAGGAGAATAAAGTATTTTTAGTTAGTCATCCCCCGGATTTTATCTCTCCCATGAAGTCGTTGCGGTTAATCTGACATCAGAGGGGGTGACGTAAATGAATGCTTACGTTATTGTTGTTTCCATAGTTATGTGTACCAACAGTGGACATAGACCTAGACACTACAGCAATTTTTGCTATACTATCATGCTTAAAGAAAAAAGTTGTACTTAAACATAAAAATAATTTTAAAGATAATAATTAGATTTCCATCAATGTTGATGATAAAATAATCATTTAAAACCATAAAGGCTTCTTATACATATATACACCATAATGTAAAACATTTTAAATACTCAATTAAAACATCAAATTAACTGTTAAAATTTAGCTTCATTCATAGTTTCATCATTAACAAGCCCGCCATATTTTTTATCCAATTCTTCCATAATATCATAAAACCTTTTAATATTCTTTTTCAGCCATTTTTAGTAACTTTCCTATCACTTCTTCAAATGTATCAATTAACTCTTTGTGACCTTCATTATAAAGCAATAATCTAAAACGCCAGTCATGAACATAACATACTTACATCTTCCAATCGACAAATCTAAAACCTATGTCTGTACCTTACTTTAACTTTTTGTGAAAGTGTTTCAATTTCTTATAGGTAGTCTAAAATCCATCTTGGACATTCCATATCAAGTTCTGCATTGCCATAGTTTCAATTCCTTATAGGTAGTCTAAAATCCTCCGCCAATACCCATAAAGTACTTGCTTGCAAGTCCCAGTTTCAATTCCTTATAGGTAGTCTAAAATCTTGTCCCAGGTGCTTCCGCAAATATCTCCATAAAAAGTTTCAATTCCTTATAGGTAGTCTAAAATCATAAGAGCTCCTAAATAAATTAGGGGCCTAAGTTAGTTTCAATTCCTTATAGGTAGTCTAAAATCTTAGTTAATTCATCTAAATATACTGTTGCCGTTACATAGTTTCAATTCCTTATAGGTAGTCTAAAATCTTCATACGTGCTTTTATTTTATCCTTCCGTTTGTCTGGTTTCAATTCCTTATAGGTAGTCTAAAATCAGAAGGAGGGATAAAAATGCCTAAGAAACTACCACAGTTTCAATTCCTTATAGGTAGTCTAAAATCTTTTATATATCCTCCTCTCCCTCTGATTGGTTCTATAGTTTCAATTCCTTATAGGTAGTCTAAAATCAATATCCGTTTTTCCCAGAGCCTCGGCCGACATAGAGTTTCAATTCCTTATAGGTAGTCTAAAATCGCAAAATAGGCACCATATTACGTACATACATGCTTTTACGTTTCAATTCCTTATAGGTAGTCTAAAATCCTGTCCATTCTTTTTCCACTCTCCCTCCATTCTCTGGTTTCAATTCCTTATAGGTAGTCTAAAATCTTGCTTCTTTCTTTATTACAACTATATTATAGAATAGTTTCAATTCCTTATAGGTAGTCTAAAATCCCAAACTCATCAATCTGCTTCAGTTCTTCATCACCGGTTTCAATTCCTTATAGGTAGTCTAAAATCTGTAATAGAAAAGGAAAAATTTGATGATGGTGATTGTTTCAATTCCTTATAGGTAGTCTAAAATCGCAATGGTATTTTCCTTATGGAATGGAGATAATACGGGTTTCAATTCCTTATAGGTAGTCTAAAATCTGCATCTTACCTTCTTATAGTTCTCTTCGAATAAGTCGTTTCAATTCCTTATAGGTAGTCTAAAATCAGTTCTTCCACCCCAAAATGCTCCATTACTATGCTAGTTTCAATTCCTTATAGGTAGTCTAAAATCTATCAAAGGAGAGGAAAATATGAGTGATTTGATACCAGGTTTCAATTCCTTATAGGTAGTCTAAAATCGTAATTAGCTCCAACTTTATTAAATTCCCATTCTTGTTTCAATTCCTTATAGGTAGTCTAAAATCTTAAACTTTGTAAATTTAAATCCTTAATGAGAGATTTGTTTCAATTCCTTATAGGTAGTCTAAAATCTTTAATGTACCTCCATATTGCTTATATAAGATAATTTGTTTCAATTCCTTATAGGTAGTCTAAAATCTATACTCGGTATCGTTTTTGTATTGCTAGGACATGCGTTTCAATTCCTTATAGGTAGTCTAAAATCTTTCCTCTGCCTCTCTTCTAGCTTTGATGGCATCTTTGTTTCAATTCCTTATAGGTAGTCTAAAATCAAAAATAACATAGAACATAGTAATGTTGCGATAGTGTTTCAATTCCTTATAGGTAGTCTAAAATCATGATATATACTACCTTTCTATATTAGTTTGTACTTTGTTTCAATTCCTTATAGTTAGTCTAAAATCCTAATCATCTCCACAGCTTCTTTCGCTCCATAACCCTGTTTCAATTCCTTATAGGTAGTCTAAAATCTAATTATAGGTACTCAAAATGTAGTATCTAAATGTGTGTTTCAATTCCTTATAGGTAGTCTAAAATCATAGAAATGCCCGTTACTATACCAGGTATAACATCTAGTTTCAATTCCTTATAGGTAGTCTAAAATCGAGAAAATGGAGTATATACTAGAGCCAGGTAAAATGTTTCAATTCCTTATAGGTAGTCTAAAATCATAAGAACGGTGTTGAAGTGTATGAAGCTGACATTAGTTTCAATTCCTTATAGGTAGTCTAAAATCATCAATACAATACGGAAAAAACTAATATGCAAACTGGTTTCAATTCCTTATAGGTAGTCTAAAATCAAGAACACAAGAAAAAAATTTAACTTGCAAACAGTTTGCGTTTCAATTCCTTATAGGTAGTCTAAAATCAATTGTGCCATAGTCTAGGATTTCTCCCAAGCATAGTTTCAATTCCTTATAGGTAGTCTAAAATCATGGAGAAGATTTTATGATTCCAAGCTGGATAGAAAAGTTTCAATTCCTTATAGGTAGTCTAAAATCGGCTTGAGGACGAAGATCATATATTGAAAAATCCTCTGTTTCAATTCCTTATAGGTAGTCTAAAATCATATAATAGTCTGAATCATTAGCGTCATAGATTCTAGTTTCAATTCCTTATAGGTAGTCTAAAATCAGAGATATTTATATCTCGGATGAGACTTTGTCATTATGTTTCAATTCCTTATAGGTAGTCTAAAATCTTAAAGAAGGATTAAAAAACTCTATTGAACAGACTAGTTTCAATTCCTTATAGGTAGTCTAAAATCAGAGATATTATTCCAGCTATTAGCATAGCGAAAGCGTTTCAATTCCTTATAGGTAGTCTAAAATCCTAAAGTAAACTATTCTTCAATACCATTGAATAATGTTTCAATTCCTTATAGGTAGTCTAAAATCAAAATGTCCCAGATGTGACAAGCTGAATAAATACAGTAGTTTCAATTCCTTATAGGTAGTCTAAAATCAATAACTAAAAGTGGTGTAAAAGGAGTATGCTGGAGGTTTCAATTCCTTATAGGTAGTCTAAAATCTGCAATCTCTTTTTAGGCATGAAACTATGAGAATGTAGTTTCAATTCCTTATAGGTAGTCTAAAATCTCTTTATTGCATCTCCTGCGTACATTCCTGCGATTCTGTTTCAATTCCTTATAGGTAGTCTAAAATCCTTATCTTTTGCCTTACTTTCATATTCTGGATTATTGTTTCAATTCCTTATAGGTAGTCTAAAATCTTAGTGTCCTTCGGATTTAACGGTTTGCCTATCTCGAGTTTCAATTCCTTATAGGTAGTCTAAAATCAGGTTGAAAGCCCTTGAGAAAGAAAAGAAAAAAGCTGCGTTTCAATTCCTTATAGGTAGTCTAAAATCCGTGGAATGGTCAAGTAGCTATAATGAAAAATACGCGTTTCAATTCCTTATAGGTAGTCTAAAATCTTTGAGTTTACGAAGTAAAGTTGCATGAGTATGTCTGTTTCAATTCCTTATAGGTAGTCTAAAATCTCATATTTTTCCTTTGAAACATAATCATCATTTTTGAGTTTCAATTCCTTATAGGTAGTCTAAAATCGATGTTAGAATGTTCAAGTTCTTCGTGATTTGAAAAAGTTTCAATTCCTTATAGGTAGTCTAAAATCGTTGAAGCAGAAGGCTATGAGTTGCCTAAAGAGAAGTTTCAATTCCTTATAGGTAGTCTAAAATCATGAAAACATTAAACGCAAAAAATTTGGAAGAGTTTGGTTTCAATTCCTTATAGGTAGTCTAAAATCCCGAAGACGGTTCATACGACCCGAAAATATTTGAAAAGTTTCAATTCCTTATAGGTAGTCTAAAATCAAAACTGGATAAAAAGGCAATACTGACAGATTTAAAGGTTTCAATTCCTTATAGGTAGTCTAAAATCCATATGTAGCCAAGCCAACACAATACTAAAGATGGGTTTCAATTCCTTATAGGTAGTCTAAAATCCACCTGCACAGATAAAAGCTTTTAGAATAGCAGATAAGTTTCAATTCCTTATAGGTAGTCTAAAATCGTTATCACACTTAGGAATTATATTTTCTAATTTATTATGTTTCAATTCCTTATAGGTAGTCTAAAATCATCATGTGCCCAGCCTTTGAATTTGGCAGGCAATGTTTGTTTCAATTCCTTATAGGTAGTCTAAAATCCAAACTTATTCCTGAATACTCCCTCTGCCTCTGGGCTGTTTCAATTCCTTATAGGTAGTCTAAAATCAAGCTGGCACTGTATATCCGAATATACTTTTGTCCTGTTTCAATTCCTTATAGGTAGTCTAAAATCTATATTATCAGGGTATTTTAAAAGTAATAAAAGAA
>CADDXC010000004.1 GCA_902809985.1 Clostridiaceae bacterium BL-3
AGGACTTGGTGAAATCCCAAGACCGACAGTAAAGTCTGGATGGAAGAAGATATATTTTGTTTGATCTGAAATGTTTTCAATTTCAGAGTCTTTTCTTCGCAAGAAAAGCCCTGTATGAACTTATAGTTTATATAGGGCTTTTTTTGTATTTTTTTTATACGGAGGAGATGTGATGGTATTGGAAGATTCAAAATATATGAGATATGCAATTGCTTTGGCAAGAAAAGGTGAAGGCTGGGTTAATCCAAATCCGATGGTGGGAGCAGTTGTTGTAAAAGAAAATAGAATCATTGGAGAGGGATATCATGAGGTATGTGGAAAACCTCATGCTGAGCGCAATGCACTTGCCAGCTGTATTGAATCAGCAAAAGGAGCAACTTTATATGTAACGCTAGAACCATGCTGCCATTATGGAAGAACTCCTCCCTGTACAGATGCCATTATAAAGGCAGGTATTACAAAAGTAGTGGTTGGTTCCAGTGATCCAAATCCTAAAGTGTCTGGTAAGGGTATTTCAATTTTACGCAGAGCTGGAATTGTGGTAAAAGAGGGTGTGTTGAAAGAAAAATGTGATGAATTGAATACTGTTTTTTTTCATTATATTGTTACTGGTACTCCATATGTTGTTATGAAATATGCCATGACGGCTGATGGAAAGATAGCTACCGTTACTGGTGATTCTAAATGGGTTACGGGGAAAGCAGCCCGGAAGCATGTCCAGCAATTACGTCACAAATATAGTGCTATTATGGTTGGAATTGGAACTGTCTTAAAAGATGATCCGCTGCTTACATGTCGATTGAAAAATAGCAGAAATCCAATTCGAATTATCTGTGACAGCCACCTTCGCATTCCGATGGATAGTCAGATTTGTCGTACAGCAAAGGAGGTACATACTATTTTAGCAACTACTGTAACTGACGAAACTAAAATTTCAAAATTAAAATCGCTTGGTATTACTGTCTTAACCGTATCAGGCAAAGATGAAATGGTGAACTTGCCTATATTAATGCAAAAGCTTGGTCAGCTTGAGATAGACAGCATCTTACTTGAAGGAGGAAGTGCTTTAAACTACAGTGCATTAAAAGCTGATTTAGTTCAGGAAGTATATGCATATATTGCACCTAAAATTTTTGGCGGTAAAGACGCAAAAACGCCAGTGGAAGGAGATGGTGTTTTATCACCGGAACAGTGCTTTCAATTTACTGCTCCTGAGATATCTGTTCTTGATGGTGATTTGATGTTGAGGTTTAAATTTGTGAGGAGGAAAGTATAAATGTTTACTGGAATTATTGAAGAAATTGGACAAGTACATCAAGCTATTTTTGATGGAAGTTCGTCAAAAATTTCAATTTACGCCCAAACTATTTTAGAGGATACTAGGCCGGGAGACAGCATTGCTGTAAATGGAGTTTGCCTTACTGTTATCTCTTTAAGCGAAGGAGAGTTTACTGCTGATGTTATGCCGGAGACATTGAGGAAAAGTAATTTGGGCAGATTGCACAGTTCCGATTCGGTCAATCTGGAACGGGCTGTGGCTATTGATGGACGTCTTGGAGGACACTTTGTGTTGGGACATATTGATGATACTGGAGTAATTTGCAAAATGGAGAAAGAAAAAAATGCTGTCTGGATAACTATAAAAGCATCTCCAGAAGTAATGGAGTTGATTGTTGAAAAAGGTTCCATTGCCGTTGATGGCGTTAGTTTAACGGTAGCTAATGTAGAAAATTATAAATTTCAGGTATCTATTGTTCCCCATACAGGACAGCAGACGACGTTGCTGGAGAAAAGGACTGGTGATGTTGTAAATTTGGAAAATGATATAGTTGGGAAATATGTGAAAAAACTTTTTTACTTAAAGGCCAATGAACCTTTAGGCGGTATTACATTTGATTTTTTAAAGCAGAATGGATTTTAAAGAGGAGGTTGAAAGATATGCAATATAATACTATTTCAGAAGCACTCAAGGAATTACGTGCAGGAAAGATTATTCTTGTTACAGATGATAAGAACAGAGAGAATGAAGGTGATTTAATTTGTGCTGGTGAACATGCAACCTGTGAAAATGTAAATTTTATGGCTACTTATGCAAAAGGACTAATCTGTATGCCTATGAATGAACAGTTTGGCCTCAAATTGGGGCTGCCTCAAATGGTTACAGAAAATACGGATAATCATTCCACAGCTTTTACTGTTTCAATTGATCACGTTAGTACAACTACTGGTGTTTCAGCCGAGGAGCGATCTATTACAGCTATGAAGTGTGTACAAGATAATGCGAAACCTGGGGATTTTCGCAGGCCAGGTCATATGTTTCCTCTTATTTCGCGTCGTGGTGGAGTATTGACACGCGGTGGTCATACAGAAGCGACTGTCGATCTAATGAGATTGGCTGGGCTGAAAGAATGTGGACTTTGCTGTGAGGTTATGGCAGATAACGGTAAGATGATGCGTACAACCCAATTAAAAGAATTCGCAGAGAAACACCATCTCGTATTTATAACTATTCATGATTTGCAGAATTACTGCCGCCGTCATGATAAGCATGTTGTGCATATGGCAAGTGCAAAGCTTCCAACTTTATATGGAAATTTTCAAATTCATGGATATGTAAACGACCTTACTGGTGAACATCATGTTGCTTTGGTAAAGGGAGAAATTGGAAATGGTGAAAATCTTTTGTGTAGAGTCCATTCCGAATGCCTTACGGGAGATGTATTTGGATCCCTCCGATGTGATTGTGGTCAACAACTTATTTCTGCGATGAAGCAAATACAGAATGAAGGTAGGGGAATTCTTCTATATATGAGTCAGGAAGGGCGAGGTATAGGGTTGATTAATAAACTCAAAGCTTATGAATTACAGGAAAAAGGCAGGGATACTGTGCAGGCAAACCTGGAATTAGGATTTGCTCCTGATTTACGCGAATATTGGATAGGAGCACAGATTCTCCAAGACTTGGGGGCAAAAAAAATTCGCCTGTTGACAAACAATCCGAAAAAAATTTATGGCCTGGAAGGCTTTGGGGTCGAAATCATAGAAAGAATACCCATTGAAATTGCACCTCAGCGGGAAGATATAGATTATCTTAGGACAAAAAAGAAAAAAATGGGTCATCTATTTAGTAATATTAATTATTAAAATAAGGAGGATATTTTAAATGAAAATTATTGAAGGAAAAGTTGTTGCGGAAAAAATTCATGTGGGAATAGTGGCTTCTAGATTTAATGAATTTATTGTTGATAAGCTTTTATCAGGGGCAGTAGACGGGCTTGTAAGACACGGTGTTTCAGATGAAAATATAACGGCAGCTTGGGTACCTGGGGCTTTTGAAATCCCATTAATTGCAGACAGGATGGCTCAGTCTGGGAAATATGATGCTGTCATCTGTTTGGGGGCTGTAATACGTGGTTCTACTTCTCACTATGATTATGTGTGTAATGAGGTTTCCAAGGGAATTGCACGGGTTACACTGGAAACTAAAATTCCTGTGATTTTTGGTGTGCTTACAACTGAAAATATAGAACAGGCAATTGAAAGAGCTGGTTCCAAGGCTGGCAATAAAGGTTATGATTCCGCGCTTTCAGCTATAGAGATGGTGAATTTAATTTCTCAAATAAAATGAGGATTGTTTTAAAGTATTTTAAAATTTGAATGCTGGAGACTTATAGGCTCCAGCATAAAACAAGTATCAATATATTGAAGGGCAATTATTAGTTTATACAAGATTAAATATTTGATAACTTATAAAGGTAGTATACGTTTAATTTAGATTATTATACTGAAAATGATTATAAAGTATAAAAAATATGATAAACTTAATTGTGGATTAAAAAGTATTGGAGGCATGAAAGTGAAAATAGAGAATGTTAAAATATATGATCTGAAGGAAAGTATAAAGGCAAGTAAATACCCTATGGCAGTAGATATTGATAGATGTAATTCTGATATTACAGATACAGTTAAAAATTTAGCTCATTCACCTAAAGGTGAAGCCCATGATCAGTTTTTATCAGGAATACGGGTTGCTTTTGATTTAACTTTCAGTAATAAGGCATGGGTCGAGCTTGAAAGGTATAGATTTATTACTTTTGTAAGCAGTCAAAGTACAATGCACAGAATAGCAAAATTTGACTTGTCAAAACAGTATAATAAATATGTAGATAAAAGGATAATTGATATTATGGAAGAATTAAAGGATACATATAATAAAACTCATGATATAGAAGATTATTTGAAACTTTTGTATTCTAACCCGTCAGGATTTGAACTTACTGCAAGGTTGACAACTAATTATAGGTGCCTAAAAGGTGTTTACAGTCAAAGGAAAAACCACAGGTTACCGGAATGGCGAGAATTTTGTAAATGGATTGAAAGTTTACCTTTTTCAAGGGAATTAATAATTTAAAAAATTTTTCATTTATTTGCTTTTAATAGAATAGAATTTAATAGATAATTTTATTAAAAGGGAGTATTTGTATGGGATATTATGTTAAGGTAGAATCGAATGTAAAAATTTATATAGAAGATCCTAATCCAGAGGGAGAAAAAACAATCTTGTTTTTACATGGATGGCCTGGGAGCCATAAATTGTTTGAATATCAGTTTAATAAACTTTTGCAGGAAGGATATCGATGCATTGGAATGGATCAGAGAGGATTTGGTGAATCAGATAAACCTTTTATGGGATATGATTATGATCGATTATCAGATGATATCAGAGAGGTTGTCGAGGTACTTAAGTTAAAAAAGTTTGTATTAGCAGGACATTCTACAGGTGGGGCCATTGCCATAAGGTATATGGCTAGACATAGTGGGTATGAAGTGTCTAAGCTTGCTCTTTTTGCAGCAGCAGCTCCTAGTCTTATTCAACGTCCATATTTTCCATATGGTTTAAAAAAAGAAGATGTAATTGAAATTATTAAACAGACATATAGTGATAGACCTCAAATGCTGAGACAATTTGGTGGTATGTTTTTCTTCCAGATTGTAACTCAGTCTTTCTCAGATTGGTTTTTCCAGATTGGACTGCAGGCAGCGAGCTGGGCTACTGCTGCGGTTGCAAATTCTTGGTTAAATGAAGAAAATTTATTTTCCGACATGAAAAAAATAAATGTTCCAACTTTAATTCTTCATGGGATTCATGATAGAGTTTGCCTCTTTCCGCTTGCAGAAGCACAAAATCAAGGAATTAAAAATTCTAAGCTTGTATCATTTAAATATAGCGGTCATGGATTATTTTATGATGAACGTGATAAATTCAACAGTGAATTAATAAAATTTATTGATGAATAAGAAATTATTTGATGGTAGTTTTTCCATATAAAGTTTTTAACAAATTGATCTTGGGCACTATTTGTGTTAGAATAATTATGTTAAACTTGCGTCAGTAGCTCAGTTGGATAGAGCAGTTGGCTACGGACCAGCGTGCCGGGGGTTCGAATCCTCTCTGACGCACCAAAGACATTGATATAAGCAGGTTTCCAGAGATGGGAATTTGCTTATATTTTTAATTTAACACAGGAAAAAACCCTAATACGATTTAGAATTGGTTTCCTTAACTGTATTATAAATAAACACTGTTAAATTAGTGCTTATTTTAATAATGTTTACAAATAGTTGTTATATATGATATTAAATTGTAACAAGTATGATATATAATTATAAATATACCATGAAGATAAGCTTCCATGATTGCAAGTGTAAATTGGTGTCTGCGGTTGCAGGGCACTTTAAATTTAAATGCAACCACAACAAGGCCACATATAAATAGAGCCTATCAACCATTTATAAAATAAGCATCCGTAATTAGGGTGCTTATTTGTATGGAGAAAGGAACTAATAATATTGTATTTGAATATAATAATTGAGTAAATAATAAAATGAAAGATGATTAATATGAGGTGTCCTTTCTATAATAATTTATGGGATAATTATTGGAGACAATACCGCATAAGTGCTGAAACAGCTGTACAAATTGCATTGCAAAGAGTACCGGGGCAAGTATTAAGAGTTGAAGTAGATACTGAAGATGGCTTATTGGTCTACGAAGTTTACATTAGAACTACTAGTGGGATAATATATGAGGTTACAATAAACGCTAATACAGGAGAAATACTTGATGTAGATAGGCAAAATGATTAATTTGAGAGCTCATAACGGGGCTCTTTTATTATACAGAAAACAGGTGATAGGTATGGAAAAAGAGAAAAGAAGAAAGTCTATTATAGATTTTTTATTTTGTCCTAAATATTAAGAAATATGGTAATATTAATTTATAAAAGAATTCAAGTATTAAAAATAATACCATAATTAATTGCATAAAAGGAGCTACTAAATATGAACCTAAAAATAAAAAAGAAGCCACAAATTACAATTGCAATTATAATTGTTTCAGCCTTTACTGTTTTATTTGCATTATTATCTATTAAAAATAGCAGTAATTATTTACTTCGTATTTTAACTCAAGGAAGCTTATGTTTGACAATGCTATTGAGCGGTATTAATTATTTTATATATAAAAAACAAAAAGCGTTGGGAATTCTTTTGTGGCTTGTTTCTGCATTTGGATTATTTGTAACTATTCATACGATAATTACATCATTCACATTTTTGTACTAAAGCCAAAGAATTTCCCGAAATGGCCAATTTCCTTGACTTCATAAAAGGCACAAAAGGAAAAATTTGATTTATATAATAATGTATGATACAATAAGCACGTAACTTAAATGAATCGTAATTAATTTAAATGAAAATATATTTCAATAGGTACTTATAATTATAATATGTACGTTGATATCGAAATTTTATTTGATGGGTTTATTACAAAGAGTTTAAGAAATAAAATTTAGGAGGTACTTATTATAATGACAGGTACAGTAAAATGGTTTAATGGAAACAAAGGATTTGGATTTATCACAGGAGAAGATGGAAAAGATATTTTTGCACACTTTTCTCAAATAAATTCAGATGGCTATAAATCACTTGATGAAGGACAGAAAGTTTCCTATGATGTAGGAGAAGGACAAAAAGGACCACAGGCAGAAAATATTACTGTTCTTTAATTACCGGATATTTTATTCCTTAGATAGATAAAACTCTATCTAAGGAATTTTTAAATTATAGAAAACACATATTTTATAATCACATAAGATTGAAAAACTAAATATGCTATGCATTAATAGTATATTCTAAAGTATATAACTTATTATTTTGGCAACAATAAGTTATGTAAATTACAAATAAAGAAAGGAGATCATACTATGAATTTACCTAAAATGGAAGTTAAATGTAGCGTTGATTGCTGCAATTACTGGAAAGATAATCACTGCAATGCTGATGCACTTGAAGTCAATTCCATGAGGGGCAAAAAGCCTGATACTAGTGATGATACGTGCTGCACAACATTTAAACCGTTTAAATAATAAATATATTATATAAAACTCCAACTGAATTTCAGTTGGAGTTTCTGCTCACATTGGTGTAAAGTTTTTTACATTGATTTGTATTAAAACAAAGTAGCCTGTATTTTAGATAATGTTTTAAAGTATAAAAATAAAATTTAGTATTTAACAAAAAGGGCGTAATTCTCCTATCTTCTATAAGTGGGAGATGAATAGTCCTTGTTATTTTAGGTTCGATGCCTAAAATAATAACTACTTGACGAATTATTATATATGATATATTCTAAAATCAGTGGTAAATATATAAATGAGGTAAAATAAATGGATTTAGATACAAATAATCATCCAGTATTTTTGCTAAATTATCATTTAGTACTGGTTGTTAAATATAGGAGAAAAGTAATAAATGATAAAATATCAAATAGGCTAAAGGGAATATTTGAGTATATATGCCCTAAATACAATATTACTTTATGCGAATGGAATCATGATAAAGACCATGTACACCTTTTGTTTAGAGGATCACCAAATACAAATATATCAAAATTTATAAATGCTTATAAGAGTGCCAGCAGCAGACTTATAAAAAAGGAGTTCCCATCAATAAAAAAACAATTATGGAAAGAGTACTTCTGGAGTAAAAGTTATTGCCTTATAACAACTGGTGGTGTTCCAATTGATATAGTTAAGGAGTACATTGAAAATCAAGGAATGAAATGAGGTGAAAATGTGTTAAAAGCTTATAAATACAGGATTTACCCGAACAAAGAACAAAAATTGTATTTTGCTGGAACTTTTGGCTGTGTCAGATTTATATATAACAAAATGCTGGCTGATAGAATTAAATCATACAAGGAAAACAAAGATTTGGATATTAAAAAGATTAAGTATCCTACCCCGGCACAGTATAAAAAAGAATTTGAATGGCTTAAAGAAGTTGACAGTCTTGCTCTGGCAAATGCTCAAATGGATCTAAATAAAGCATATAAAAATTTCTTTAGAGATAAATCAATAGGTTTTCCTAAATTCAAAAGTAAGAAAAGTAACTATAACAGTTATACAACCAATAATCAAAATGGAACAGTTTATATCAAAGATGAACATATTAAATTACCTAAATTAAAATCCATGATAAAGATAAAACAGCATAGAGAATTCAACGGAATAATTAAATCCTGTACTGTATCCCAGGTGCCGAGTGGCAAATATTTTATATCTATACTGGTTAATTGTGAGATTAAAAAGATGCCTGAAGTCAGTAAAAAAATAGGAATAGATATGGGGCTAAAAGAATTTGCAATATGTTCAGATGGATATAGAGAGGCCAACCCAAAATATCTGACAAAATCAGAGAGAAGGCTTGTCAAACTTCAAAGGGACCTGTCAAGGAAGAAAAAAGGCAGTAATAACAGAAAAAAAGCTAGGTTAAAATTATCTAAATTACACGAGAAGATAGTGAATCAAAGGGCAGATTTCTTAAATAAGTTATCAATAAAACTAATCAGAGAAAACCAATCTATAGTTATTGAGGACTTAAAAGTTAAAAATATGCAGCAGAATCACAGGCTGGCAAAGGCAATAAGCGAAGCAAGCTGGAGTGAATTCAGAAGAATGCTGGAATACAAGGCCGAGTGGTACGGCAGAAAAATAATAGTGGCACCCAGTAATTATGCAAGTAGTCAATTGTGTTCAGTTTGTGGATATAAGAATAGAGAAGTAAAAAATCTTGCACTCAGGGAATGGACCTGTCCTAAATGCAGCACACACCATGACAGGGATATAAACGCCAGCAAAAATCTGCTGAAATTAGCCATATAATTTTGGTAATACACTGAGGTTGGTTCGACCTTTAGAGCTTAGGTAAACTTGTTCCATTAGGAATATTGACTAAGAAGCCATCCACTTCTATAAGTGGTGGTAGTTCACTGAGAGATTAAGGTAAATTGTTGCATCTATGAAAAAACAGCTATATAATATGAAGGGTGCTTGTTTTACAAGAAATATTTTAGGAGTATAGCTCAATTGGGAGAGCATGCGATTCATATCACAAAATTGAATAGGTACATGGGCCTGTAGCTCAGTTGGGAGAGCGTTCGGTTCGCATCCGAGAGGTCGAGAGTTCGAATCTCTTCAGGTCCACCATGTACGGGAAAATCTGAAAAGAGATTTTTCCGTATTTTTTATGTATAAAATCAACAGTAAAACGGTAAAGTAAAATGTAAGAATATAAATATAAACAGGTGAATGTAGTGATTGAAAATTTAGGTTCATCAGATATACTGTCGAAAATATTAAATATACTGTCAGTAATTCTTCCTATTTTAATAGTGTTGATATTAATTATTATAGATAAAAATAACAACTAGAGCTTTGTTAAAGAGCTGCAATAAGAAATGAAGAAAAAATTTAATTTTCATACTGAATTCCAATTTTTTCTCCCATTAATACCCTTGTTTCATAACCTTTTTTTGTCTGCTCAATTATGTCTTTATCAACTGTAATTTTATTTTTTTCAAAAAATAAAATTACAGTTGATCCACCAAACTTGAAGTACCCCTTTTCAGCACCTTTAGAAATATCTTTTTTGGGGCAATAAGTTTGTATTATTGAACCCACGCAAGTAGCGCCTATCTCCACATAAATTACATCACCAAAATTATTAGAATGAAAAATACTCCATTCCCTTTTGTTTTTACAAAACACATTAGAAATATTTTCTAAAGATATTGGATTTACGGAATAATAGTCTCCTTTAATTTTTTTATAAGATTCGCATTTTCCCCAGTCTATAAAGTGAAATCTGTGGTAGTCTGTTGGGCATAGCCTGAATATTAAACAGGTGCCATTGTTGAATTTTACAGGTGTTTTGTTATTGTTTATTAGATCACATAGGCTGTATGTAAATCCTTTAATTTGGACAATTTTGTTTAAATTTATATGCTCATATGCTGTCAATCTTCCATCAACAGGTGATATTAAAATTTTTTTATTCATATTAATTGGCCTAGCATTTTTTTTGAGAGACCTTGAAAAAAAATCATTGAAACAATTAAAATCATTGTAATCTATGGCACATTCAGACATATCTATATTAAAATCATCTATAAAGGACCTGATTTTCCTTTTACTGTATTTGGTGCTGCAAAATAAGCCATATAATTTAGAAAATATCTTCTTTTTAACTATGATTTCAAGAAATTTCATTCCCAGGGGGGAAGAATAGATCCACTTTAAATAAGCATCTCCTGCCACTTTTTCTATATTATAATTTTTCGTCCTTCTGTTAAAATATCTAATCATTTTCTACCTTCCAGTTAACATTTTAAATAGTTGAATTTGTTTATTATTTATTTTAACATTATAATAATTATATGAAAATGGCTTTTAAATCCTTTTATTAAAAACTATTGAGTTATTTTAATAACAGAGTATAATGAAAATGGATATAATTATACTGACCAGTCAATAATTATGCGATAAAAATCTGGAGTGGTATTTATGAATAATACGAAAAGAACGATTTCTGAATCTGCTATAAAAGTTTTTTCTAAAAACGGGTATAATGGTGCAACAATGGATGCTATAGCAGCTGATGCAGGTGTGGCAAAGGGAACATTATACTATCATTTTAAAAGCAAGGAAGAGATATTTAAATATATAGTTCAAGAAGGGATGAATGTACTAAAGGGAAAAATAGAAAGTGATTCTAAAGATGTAAGTGACTCTTTGGAAAAGATAAGAATTCTCTGTAGAGTTCAGTGGGGATTGATTTATGAGAGCAGAGATTTTATAAAAGTAATAATGAGTCAGATTTGGGGACAGGAAGCAAGGCAATTAGAATTGAGGGAATGTATAAAATCTTACATAGTTTATATACAAAATTATTTAAAAGAAGCTGTGGATGATGGCAGCATAAAAAAATGTAATTTATCTTTTTTATCGTACACCTTATTTGGAACAGTCTGTTCTGTTGCTGTTTATGAGTTAATGAATGAAGATAAAAAAGATCTGGATGATATGATAGAAAGTCTTATGAATTATATTTTAAATGGAATAAAGGTAGAAAAGGAGAATAAGATTTAATCTCCTTTTTAAAATCTTCCGGATTTAATTATGGAGATTATCAATATAATTCCGATCAATATAAAAAATATAAAATTTACAATACCTATTAATGGGATATTGTAGATTTTAGGACCTATATTAAAATTTAAAATCAGAGATGAACTTACAATTATGGAGCATGTTATTAGGGAAAGTGATAGCCTGTTTACCATTTTATTTAACTGGTTTATGGAATCATCAATTTTACTAAATTTTAATTCAATTTTAGTTCTTCCATTTAATATACAATCCATTAATTCTATTGTTTTTATTGGAAACTTTGAAAAATTCTTTGTAAAATTATAGGAATTTATAAGGATATTTTCTGGATTTATATCATCAAAATAATAAAATTTATTGTTGCTTTTAACAAAGGGTATTGCTATGTCTAGAATATCAATTTCAGGTGATATTTCTGTTACTAGACCTTCTACCATAATTAAACTCTTCACCAGTAATATTAAATTTTTGGGTAAAGTAATACTATTATTTTTTGCACATTTAAAAATTTCTGTTAATAATACTGAAATCTTTATATTTTTAAGAGAAGTAGACAGATAGTTTATTAAAAACAATTCTACATCTTCATACAATTTATTTCTATCTATAAGGTCTTTTTTTACACCTATTGATATAATAACAGATACAAGTTTGTCTGTATCTTTATGTACTATGGACATAATAGCCTCATTTAAAAGAAGTCTAAGTCGGGGCGAAATGGTACCTACTATTCCAAAATCCAAAAAACATATTTTTTTATTGAGTACCATTAAATTTCCAGGATGGGGATCAGCATGAAAAAAGCCATCGGTAAATACCTGCTTAAAAAAAGATAAAGCTAATTTTTTACCTAAATCCTGTAAATCATATTTTTCTTTTTTTAGTTTTTCTATGTTATTTATTTTAAATCCATAAATTTTTTCCATAGTCAATACTTTAATTCCCGATAATTCGTTTACTACATAAGGCACATAGCAAAAATTTACATTTTCGTTTAGTTTTTTGAATTTTGACATATTACTAGCTTCCAGATTAAAGTTTAGTTCCTGTTTAGTTGAAAAAAGTAATTCATCCAAAGCTTCTTCAGGATCAATTAAGGATTCTTTAAATTTAACTTTAGTAATTTTTATAATTTTATACAGTATATATATATCTGTTTCCATCTTCTCTTTTATATTAGGTCTTTGTATTTTTACGATAACGTTTTTCCCATTTTTTAAAGTTGCATTGTATACTTGGGCAATAGATCCCGATGCCAGGGGGATCTTTTCAAAATGTTGAAAACAATCTTCTATGTTTTTATTAAATTCTTCAAAAAATACTTTATTTATATTTTCATAACTTTCAGGAAGTACATCATCTTGGAGCTTTGAGAGTTCTTCAATGTATTGAGAAGGCATTATATCAGGTCTTGAACTTAATATTTGACCTATCTTTATAAAAGTAGGTCCAAGTTCTTCGAAAGCTTTTCTGAGATTTTGAGGTGACTTTTCTTTATTGTGATTTTTAGTACATACTAAAAATTTAAAACCGTATTTAGCTAATACCTTCATTATTTCTTTAAATCTTTTCGAATATAAAGTTTTCATGACATATATTTTGTTCTGACTAAAGCTTTAAGCTTTAGTCATTTCTTTTATTTTATTTTCAAGTGCAATTAATCTCTCATTTATTGATGATATATCTTCTTTAGACGCAAGATTCATATCCTTTAGTATTGATAGCAAATCATTCTTGTTTATAGGTTTTATATCTTCTTTTTTAGCTATAACTGTTTTTTTTAATTCTTCAGATAGTTGTTTCCCCTCATCTACTGTTATTTTCCCCTTTTCAACCATTTCCTCAATTAATTTTACTGCTTTCTCATAAGTATATGCAGCTGAACCTATGCCTGCCAAAAATAAATTTTTTAATTCATTGATCATATTTAATCCTCCTATATAAATTTATAAATAAATTACCTAACAATCCATATGATTAGAAATTGGTAGGATTGTAGATAATATAAAGTTTTTTATAATGCTGATTTATGCTTTATTTAATAAAAGTTCATAAAAAAATTGACAATTTTCATAAATTATAATAGAATATGAAGGTAGCAAATGTATATGCGCTCGTAGCTCAGTAGGATAGAGCAGCGGTTTCCTAAACCGCGTGCCGGAGGTTCGACTCCTCTCGGGCGCACCATAGAGTTTCGTAAGTGCAATATTTAAGGGATATTTATCTTAGAAAAATTTTATCTATTTAGAGATAGTATATCCTTTATTCTATATTTATATTTTATTTATCAATATTCATTTATATGTTTATTTAAAAGAATAAAAATTTAAGTAGAAGTCAATTAATATATTGTTTTTGAGGTATCTATATAATGGATTTTATGGCTGAAGCTTTAAAACAGGCTAAAATAGCTTTAGAGTTAGGTGAAGTTCCTGTAGGTGCTGTTATAATAAAAAATCATAAAATTATATCAGAAGCATGTAATTTAAGAGAAACTTTAAAAGATCCTACTGCCCATGCAGAAATTATTGCTATAAGGGATGCTTCCAAAGTACTTGAAGATTGGAGATTAGAAGACTGCAGTATGTATGTTACTTTAGAACCGTGTGCTATGTGTGCGGGGGCTATATTACAATGCAGAATTAGTAGGCTGTATATAGGTACTTTTGATCCGGATGCAGGAGCTTGTGGTTCTGTAGTCAATATATTGCAAAATGAATTTTTGAATCATTGGACTGATATTCATTGGACTTATAGGAAAGAATGTAGTGACATATTAAAACGATTTTTTAAAAATAGAAGATAGATATTAAATAATAAGTGTGGAAGCGTATCGAAGTGGTCATAACGGGCCTGACTCGAAATCAGGTAGTCCTTACTGGGCTCGTGGGTTCGAATCCCACCGCTTCCGCCATATAGACTATCACTTATTGATGAACCAAGAAGGGTTACCAACAGATGGTTTTTTTTGGAAGCTACAAATTGCCAATATTGAATTTTTCCTTTTTGTTTGGTATAATAGGATCGTTAAAATTGATATATGGAGGTATAGCTCAGCTGGTTAGAGTGTACGGTTCACATCCGTAAGGTCGAGGGTTCGAGCCCCCCTGTCTCCACCATAATGAACAAGCCTGTTTTTAGCATAGTTAAAGGTAGGCTTGTTTGTTGTATTTTGCAGGTTCTTTAATATAAAATAAACTATTGTCAAAACAATGTATAAAATGATATTATAATAACGTTGGAATAAAATAAGCTTTAAATTAAACTAAAAGGAGAAAAACATGATAAATAATTCAGGAAATCCAACTATGTATATTGGTGGTAAACCTAAAGGAAATTATACTGATATATCAACAAAGTACATAGATAAAGCTTTTGAGAACAGCCATTTGAATAATAGCATCAAAGATAAGCAAAGAAATTTTACATATGAACGTAAAAAGGACAAGCATCTTCTTATCTATGAGATAGAAAGATAAGTTTAATTGAATTGAGATTACTATATTAGTAAATTAAAAGGATAATTTATCATTGATATAGATTGTAAAATAGGATTGGAAGTAGATATCAAATTGAACTTCTGATAAAAGTGTTGCTTTGTTCAAAAATATATGTTAGAATACATAAGTGGAAAAAGCAGCAGTTAGTGATATTTTGCTGAAAACTTAATAAAATTTATTTCATGAGTAAACCTATGGAGAGATGTCCGAGAGGTTGAAGGAGCACGCCTGGAAAGCGTGTGTAGGGGAAACTCTACCGGGGGTTCGAATCCCCCTCTTTCCGCCATTTTAACTTTGTCGTGCTAGATGGGGAGTTAGCGGTGCCCTGTAGCCTGCAATCCGCTGCAGCAGGATTGAATTCCTAGCTTAGTCTGTAAAATGTAAGGCCTGGCTCATAAAAGTGGCGTTGAGAACTTGATCCCACGCAACGGAAACTCATGAACCCCGTCAGATCCGGAAGGAAGCAGCGGTAAGTGAACATTTTCGTGTGCCGTGGATAAATCTGGTTTGAGTTAACTATATGGGTAACGCTTATAGTTTATCAGGCGAAGCTAGGTGCACGACTTTAATACTTTAAACTGAATTAAAAAGATACCATATGGTATCTTTTTTGTCATGTATTTAAATAAAGGTTATAATATATATAAGAAGGTGATAACATGGCTTATACCGCATTGTATAGGGAATGGAGGCCTAAAACTTTTTCTGATGTAGTAGGCCAGAACCATATAACAATTACGCTTAAGAATCAAATATTGAATCATAGGGTGGCACATGCATATTTATTTTCAGGAACAAGAGGTACAGGGAAAACTTCAATGGCTAAGATATTAGCTAAAGCAGTAAATTGTTTAGATTTAAAAGATGGAGAACCTTGTAATCAGTGTGAAATGTGTAAAAAGATAAATGAGGGAATTTCTATGGATGTAATAGAAATGGATGCAGCTTCAAAACGTCGATTGGAAGATATAAAAGATGTAATTGAAAATGTAAAATATCCTCCTCAGGAGGGAAAATACAAGGTCTATATTATGGATGAAGTACATATGCTCACCCAGGAAGCGGTGAATGCATTTTTAAAAACTCTGGAGGAGCCTCCATTGAATGTAATATTTATACTTGCAACTACTGATCCCCAGAAGCTTCCTGTTACCATACTTTCGAGATGTCAAGAGTTTGATTTTAGAAGGATAAAGAGCTCAGATGTATTTAATAGACTTAGATGCATAGTGGATAAACAGGGGATTTTTGCAGATGATAGAAGTTTGAATTTGATATCTAGAATGTGTGATGGAGCCATGAGGGATGCCCTCAGTATATTGGATCAAGCAATATCCATGGGTGACGGAAAAGTTGAGTACAGCAGTGTAGTGGATATGCTGGGTTTGGTTACAAATGAGAATTTATTTAAACTTACAAATAGTATAATAGAAAAAGATGTAGAGTCGTCTATGAGGATAATTGATGACATAGTTTTAAGCGGGAAGGATATAGCTAATTTTATTAAGGATATGATAATTCATATGAGAGATCTTTTGATGGTAAAGGTTTCTAATAGTCCTGAGGACGTACTTGATATGTCAGAGGAGAATATAAATCTTTTAAAGGGGCAGGCACAGAAAATACGCGTGGAAGAAATAATGAGGAATATAAGAATACTTCAAGATGCCCAGGAACAGTCTAAGTGGGTTAAACAGAGCAGGATTTATCTAGAACTTGCAGTAATAAAAATGTGTAAAATAGAATATGATACATCTAAGGAAGTGATCCTTGCCAGATTGAACAGGCTGGAGCAGGCATTTAAGCAGGGTGAGATTAAGGTATCCTGTGAAAGGATAATTCCTGAAGCAGTATCTCACAAAGAAAATGTAGTAGAGAAAAACCTTAATAGCGTGAAAAAAGATACTTCCTGCAAATCAAGGCAAAATTTATCTAAGGATTTAAAACCTATAGAAGAAGAAAATATGTATTCAAAGCTTACTTTGGATATGGTGAAAAAAAGCTGGAAAGACATACTTGAATCCCTTAAAGGCAAACATCAGATGGTGTTATTTGCGGCACTCACTACAGGAAAGCCGATAAAATGTGAAAGAGGAATAATAACTGTAGAATATGGGAAAGATTATTCTTTTCACAAACAGAGATTGGAAAAGGATGAAAATCAGAAAATAGTGAATGGAGTTTTTTCGGATGTATTGAAGGAAAGAGTTACTGTTAAGTACACTATAGAAGATCAAATTGATTCTGAATTTAAATCTAAGGAACAATTGTTAAAAGATACTTTTGGAGAAGATATGGTTGAAATACTCGATGAATAATATAGTAGCTGTTTTAAGTATCATCTTGTCAAGTAAAGGCATTAGCCAGTAAGTATTCGGATAAAACTATAGATGGAATTCCATAGAAATATGATATAATTAAATATGTGTTAGTTAATTTAATTGAGGAGGATATATATTATGGCAAAAGGTGGATTCCCTAACTTTGGCGGTGGGGGAAATATGAATAATTTAATGAAACAAGCTCAAAAGTTTCAAAAACAAATGCAGGATATGCAATCAGAGCTTGAAAATAAGGAATTTAGTGCTACTGTTGGTGGTGGGGCAGTAACTGTAATAGTAAATGGCAAAAAACAGATAGTAAGCATAGAAATTAAGCCGGAAGTAGTTGATCCAGAAGATGTGGAAATGCTTCAAGATCTGGTTTTAACTGCATGTAATGAAGCATTGAAAAATGCAGAAGATGAAACTGCTTCTGAAATGAAAAAATTAACTGGTGGTCTTAATATTCCAGGAATGTTTTAAGATTACGAGCCCCGTCTGCAGATGGGGCTTTAAATTGAGGTGATGTTTTATGGATTTTTATCCTGCTTCTATTGAAAAGCTAATAGAAGAATTTGCTAAGTTACCGGGAATAGGTTACAAGACAGCACAGAGACTTACAATTCATGTGTTGAATCTACCAGAAGATGAGGTAAGGGAATTTGCCCAGGCTTTAATCAAGGCCAGGGGAACTATAAGGTATTGTTCTGTTTGTGGAAACTTTACAGAGTCAGATCCCTGTCCAATATGTTCGAATCCCAATAGAGATAAAAGCACAATTTGTGTAGTTGAAGAACCTAAAGATATAATGGTTATGGAAAGAATAAAAGAATATAATGGAGTCTATCATGTACTTCATGGTAATATATCTCCCATGGCTGGAAGAGGACCTGAGGATATAAAACTTAAAGAACTTATAAGAAGAATAAATGGAGATGTAAGAGAAGTTATAGTTGCTACTAATCCAAATGTAGAGGGAGAAGCTACAGCTATGTATATATCTAAAATATTAAAGCAGCTTGGTGTAAAAGTAACCAGGATAGCTCACGGTATTCCCGTAGGTGGAAATTTGGAATATGCAGATGAAGTTACCTTGTCGAAGGCATTGGAGGGTAGAGTAGAAATATAGCTTCATTCAGCTAATCAACGCTTATGTATATTACTTCTAATTTGTGTCAATTATTAAGATAATATATGAGATTAGGAGGATATACATTTTATGAATAAATATAATATAGTTAAATACCTGTTTGCTAAAAATTCTAAGTATATGACAAATCAGAAAGAATTATTGAATGATATAGAGAAGGCCAGACAGGAATTGGAGAGATGCAGAATATATTTTGATTCTGTGAAGGATCCCTATTTAGTAGATTATGCTATATATATGGAGGAGGCAGCAAAGTCAAAGTACATGTATCTTTTAAATAAAGTTAAGAAAAATGGATTTAAGGCAGATTATAAAAATATATTTCCAATCTTGAATGAAAATAAAAAATCGTCTTAAAAGGATAAATCAAGCATTAGAGCTTATTCTTTGCATTAATATTTTTTTATTGTTAGAATATAAATTAAATAGTATCGATGTATAATAATAGAACGTAAGTTTATGGGGGGAATAAGCGTATGATGTTTCAATATATAGGATATTTTTTAATTGCTATAGTGGGGTTATATATATTGGTGAAGGTATTTTCATGGCCCTTAAAAATATTATTCAAGCTTATTGCAAATGCTGTGCTTGGCGTGATTCTTTTAATTATAGTAAATTTAATAGGAAAATATTTTGGATTTAGCATAGGTATCAATGCTGTCACTTCGCTTATTGCAGGGTTTTTTGGAATACCCGGAGTGATATTTCTTATAATATTTAAATTATTTCTTTAAAAATTCATTTTTGGGAGTACTGATTTTTATAGATTTTCTGGGAAATAGTTTATAAATTCATAAAAATGTAACAATAGTAATTTGTATTTTTAGGCTGATAATCTGTTATTATTAAAAAGAAGTTATAAATTTGGTCTTGCTGGAGATGGTGTATTGATATTTGATAAAAATATAGTAAAAGCTGAATTTATCAACAGACCTAACAGATTTGAAGCTTATGTATATATAAACAATTTTCAGGTAAAAGTTCATGTCCCCAATACAGGAAGGTGTAGAGAAATACTTATACCTGGTACTACTGTGCTTTTAAGAGAGGAAAATAGTCCTACAAGGAAAACAAAATATGATTTAATAGCAGGTTACAAAGGAGAAAGACTCATAAATATAGATTCACAAATTCCGAATAAAGTTGTATATGAGGCTTTAAAATTGAAAAAAATAAGTTATTTTAAAAAATACGTTAAGATAGAAAAAGAAAAAATATTTGAAAATAGCAGATTTGATTTTGAATTATGGGATAAAAGCAATAGACAGTGTTATCTTGAGGTAAAAGGAGTTACTTTTGAAAAGAACGGAGTGACTATGTTTCCGGATGCTCCTACAGAAAGAGGAAGAAAACATTTACTAGAATTAGTTAAAGCAAAAAAGGCGGGTTTAGATGCGGCAGTTTTATTCTTAATTCAGATGTCTAATGTAAAATACTTTACACCTTATGATAAAATGGATAAAGAATTTGGGGAAAATCTTAGATACGCAAAACAAAATAATGTAGAAATTTTTGCTTATGATTGTGATGTGGGTGAGCATTTTATAACTTTGAGAGATGAAGTTAAAGTAAAATTATAATATCATCTTTAAGTTTAAGCAAAACTATCCTAAGAGGTCTTTTTCACTTGAATTTATACATAAAAAGATCTAATCCAGACGCATAACAGTGCCTATCTGCCACTTTAGGAAGTTACAAGTATTAGCAATGGTAGCGTTTGGATAAAAAATTTAGTAAATATTTTATTATATATTTATAAGCTTTATAATATAGATAGATGGTATATTTATTAACGGTGTAAATTTGTTTGATAAAATTAAGGGGGTGTGGCTGCTTTATTAGCAGTGTATATATGAAATTTAAATATTGTCCTATATGTGGGAAAAAATTAGAAGAAAAGTATAGCTGGGATGAAGGTGGGGTACCATATTGTTCTAAAGATGATATAATGTATTTTGATACCCCTAGGCCCTGTGTGATAGTTGCAGTAGTAAATAAAGATCAAATATTATTATTAAAACAAAGTTATATATATAAAAACTCTAAGGTACTTTTGTCAGGGTATGTGGCAAATGGTGAAACTGTAGAAGAAACTGTACATAGAGAAGTGTTTGAAGAGTCGGGTCTGAAAGTAAAAGATTTAAAATATTTAGGAAGTGAGTATGTCAATAATAATGGTAAAGAAATAATAATGCTCACATTCATGGCAAATTATGATGGAGGAGATATAAAAAAATCTTCTGAAGTAGAATGGGTGGATTGGAGTCATATAGAGGATGCCCTTTGTGAAATGAGTGAGGATGAAATTGGCAAGAGGATAGTTAAGAAAGTATTAAAGGAAATAAATTATACTGGTAAAAAAGCTTATAGATGTGACAATGATAGCTGTAGTAGAAATACTTAAATGTGGATAAGCTCAAAAGCACAGTAACATCTAGTTTTTTAGATAAGGAGGAAAAAAATGGCTAAGTATATACCAGAAATAAAGGGAATTACCCCAAGGCATATGATTAGAGTACCTGAGATTATTAGAGAAGCAAGTGGAATAAGAATATTTGGTAAAAGAATAAAATCTCTACTGTTCACTACAGATGTAGCAATTATAAAAAATACAAATGCAGATGCCATTATTGCAGTATATCCATTTACGCCACAGCCTCTTATAACACAAGCAATTCTTTTGTCCGCTGACATACCAGTATTTTGTGGAGTTGGTGGGAAGATGACAACAGAGAGAAGAGTTATAAATTTAGCCTTAGATGCAGAATTTAAGGGCGCTATGGGAATCGTGTTAAATAGTACTATTCCAAATGAAGTTATACGGCAGATAAGAGATACTATTGATATACCTATAATAGTAACTATAGTATCTGAATATGAAGATATAAGAGATAGAGTGGAATCAGGGGCTACTATAATAAATGTTTCCGGATCTGGTGAGACTATTAATATAGTAAAGAAGGTTAGAAAGGAGTATTCTACTTTTCCTATAATAGCTACAGGAGGTCCTACAGAATCTAGTATAAAAGATACCATAATGGCAGGAGCTAATGCAATAGCGTTTACCCCACCTACATCAGCTGAAATTTTAAGTAAAATCATGTTTGAAAATAGAAAAAAGTATGCTGAGGAAGAGAAGAACTAAATGTTCAGTTGAAAAATTGGATTATAATTTAGAGAGGAGTAATTATTTTCACTTTTCATATATTTTGGGAAAATGAAAATAGGATTATCATGAAGGGTGCTTTATGTTATTTTAGTGGTACAGGAAATACTAAGTGGGTAGCAGATAGATTTAAAGAAAATTTTGCATTTTACAATGTAAATATAGATTTAGTTAATATACAATTTTTAGAAGTTAGCAAATTGAAGAGATATGATTTCTTAATTATAGGTTCGCCAGTTTATGCTAAATTTCCACCTAAAATTGTAAATGATTTTTTAAATAGACTTGATGATTTAAATAAAGAAACAAAAATAATAGTTTATTCTACACAAGCTGCATCTTTATCCTCAGCCCCGTATTTTATGGCAAAGTGTTTGAAAAAAAAAGGATACATTCCATTGATGCAAATTAGCATAAGGATGCCTAATAATTTCTATTTTATAAAGGGGAAAAAACCTGATAGGGATTTAATTGAAGAATTGTTGTTAAAAGCAAATGAAAAAGTAAAAAATGTAGTAGAAAATTTTATAAAAGGAGAACCCATTATAGAAAGTGTTTCATTTATTAGATTTGAATTTAATAAAGCGATTTATATTACTTTTAAAAATAAGATTCCAAAATTGTCCAAAAATATATCTTCTACAAGAGAATGCGGTAAATGTGGATTGTGTCTTAGAAATTGCCCTCAAGGCAATATAACGTTTGAAAGGGGACATGCAATTTTTCATAGTAAATGTATTTTATGTTTAAGATGTATATACATATGTCCAATAAATGCGGTGAGGTATAAAGGAAAAAAGATAGATCAAACTCAAAGAGACATAATAAAAACACTTGATTTGAACAGATAAAATCTAAAATTTTATATTGTATTAAATGCTTCCAATAATTTTTAATTTTGGAGGCTTTTTTGAATTGAATTTTTAATTTTGGAGATACTAAAGATACAATATTTTTCAGGAGTGAGTTTTATGATTTCAATTCAGGATAAAATGCTCGTTGCGGAAAACTGTAAAGAATATAAATCTAAAAATTATATAGTTGGGTTACAGGCCAGCTATGTTTCCAATAGTTGTAGTAATTGTGTGAATTTTATAAATGAGCAATGCAGCAAAAAATTATTTGATGAAATTGATGGAATATTAAATATGAATTAAATTTAGTAGGAGGAATGATATTTATGGCAAATGATCAGGAAATGAGACACGTTGGCAGCGCATGTCCGGGATATGAACCGGATGATTTTGGATTTCAGTCCAGTACTGGAGAAGCTTATTATAAAAGCTGTACTAATTGTAGAAATTTACGAAATGGAAAATGTGTAAAAAATCTTTACGATAGTGTTTTGGCAAGTTTGGATCAATCATAAATAAGGTTGATTATATACTACTAACCATCATATATTATAATATTATATTTATTCTGATATATGCATATTAATTTGCTGTATGCACGATAAAATAAATAATATAAATATTTTAAAAAAGTATTGACATATACAAAGTTAAATCATATAATAATTAACAAATCATAAATAAATTAATTTTGAATAACGTCTTATGAAGAGAAAAGTAGCACAAGTTAGGTAAAAGAGAATCAGTGGATGGTGTAAACTGATACCAATACTTTTGTGAATCCACCTTGGAGGATTATTATGATGAATAATACGGGAAACCGTTAAGTTAAATGAGAGGATTATATTTATATTTTATATAGTCAATAAGGGTGGCAACGCGAACCAATCGTCCCTATGTGGATTTGATTGGTTCTTTTATTTTATAATAATTTTTGTACAAAATAATAATTTTAATGCTATAGCTTTGATGCAAAATTTAATATTTATTTGATGAAGAGAAAAGTAGCATAAGTTAGGTAAAAGAGAGTCAGTGGATGGTGTAAACTGATACCAATGCTTTTGTGAATCCACCTTGGAGAATTATTATGATGAATAATACGGAAAACCGTTAAATTAAATGAGAGAATTATACATTTGTATGATTAATGAGGGTGGCAACGCGAGTCAATCGTCCCTAAGGGGATCAGGTTGACTTTTTATTTTTATTGTTACTTTAATAATGTATAACAGTGAATTGATGAATTATTCGGTCGGCATAAATTAATTGGAGGTAAAAATATGCATAAAAAATTATTTATTCCAGGTCCAGTAGAAGTTAGAAAAGATGTTCTAGAGAAAATGGCAACGCCAATGATAGGCCATAGAAGTAAAGAAGCATCTGAGCTTCAAAGAGACATTAGTGATAAAATGAGGAAGGTATTTAATACAAAAGAAGAAATTTTGCTTTCAACTTCATCGGGAACAGGGCTTTTAGAAGGAGCTATAAGGTGTAGTACAGCAAAAAGAGCGGCAATCTTTTCCATAGGTGCATTTGGAAATAGGTGGTATCAGATTGCAGAATGCAATAATGTACCGGCAGATTTATTTGAGGAGGATTGGGGAAAAGCTGTAGATATAGACAAGATTGACAAAGCTCTGGCTACGGGTAAATATGATTCTCTTTGTATAACTCATAATGAAACTTCTACAGGAGTTATGAATCCAGTAGAAGATATAGCAGAAGTAGTGAAAAAGTATCCAGAGATTGTATGGTGCTTAGATACAGTTAGCTCTATGGCGGGTACTAAGATAGAAGTGGATAAGCTAGGTGTGGATATATGCCTGACATCTAGTCAAAAAGCTTTAGGACTTCCTCCAGGAATGGCGATATGTTCTTTTTCACAGAAGGCGGTGGAGAGAGCTAAAAAGGTAAAGTTTAGAGGTTACTATTTAGATTTGCTTTCTCTTTATAATTATATCCATAAGAAAGACTACCAGTATCCTTCAACACCATCTATTTCACATATGTTTGCCATGAATTATCAACTGGATAGAATATTAGAGGAAGGACTTGAAAATAGATATAAGAGACATATAGAGATGGCCGAGTATGTGAGAAATTGGGCAAGAGAATATTTTGAGTTATTTGCAGATGAAAGATATCTTTCCAATACTCTTACTAATATAAAAAATACCAGAAATATAAGTGTAGCACAATTAAATAGGGATTTAGGTGAAAGGGGATTTCAGATATCCAATGGTTATGGGAAATTAAAGGAGAAGGCTTTTAGAATAGCTCATATGGCTGATTTTAACCTTTCTGATATAAAAGAGCTTATAGATACTGTTAATTATATATTGAAATTATAATAGGGGGGTTTAAAATTGATAAAAATATTGGTAAATGATGGAATGGAAGAAGGAGCTCTCAATAAGCTTATAGCAAATGGATATGATGTTTTAGATAGACATTTTGGAGAAGAAGAATTAAAGCAAAGAATAAGAGAATTTGACATAATGATAGTTAGATCGGCCACTAAAATCAGGAAACCGCTTATAGATGCGGCTAAAAATGGAAAGCTGAAACTCATAATAAGAGGGGGAGTTGGGGTAGATAATATAGATGTGGATTATGCAGCTGAAAATGGAATAATGGTTAAAAATACACCTGATGCCAGCACTATTTCAGTAGCGGAGTTAACGTTGGCTCATTTGTTGGCAATTTCTAGATATGTGAATATTTCTAATGTGACTATGAGAAAAGGAAAATGGGAGAAAAAGAAATATAAGGGAGTGGAATTGTACGGCAAGACATTAGGCCTTGTGGGTTTTGGGAGAATTGCAAAAGAAGTGGCAAAACGAGCTTATGCTATGGGAATGGATGTAATATATTATGATAAACTTGGCATGGCAAAAGGATATAACAATTATAAATTTTTTGAATTAGAAGAATTATTAAGGAAGGCGGACTATATATCAATTCATATTCCTTTTGATAAATCCCAGAGTGCGGTAATAGGTAGAAAAGAGATTGAGATGATGAAGGATGGAGTTTATATAGTAAATTGTGCAAGGGGTGGTGTAATAGACGAAAAAGCTTTGGTTGATGGATTAAATACTGGAAAAGTGTCAGCTGTAGGGATGGATGTATTTGAAAATGAACCTGAACCTTGTAGAGAACTTGTAAATAATCAAAGAGTATCAGTTACACCTCATATAGGTGGCTCAACTTTTGAAGCTCAAAAAAGAATAGGTGAAGAAATAGTAACTATAATTGAAAAGTATTGTTTGAATAGAAATTTAGTCAATGCGTAGAGGAGGTATAGAATGGCAATTTTAAGAGCTTTTAAGGCAATACGGCCAAGGAGGGATTTAGCTGACAAGGTAGCACAACTACCCTATGATGTAATGAGCAGTGAAGAAGCGAAAGAAATGGCTAAAGATAATATCTATTCTTTTCTCCATGTGGATAAAGCTGAAATAGATTTGGATGAAAATGTAGATCTATATGATAGAAAAGTTTATGAAAAGGCAAATGAAAATTTAAATAAAATGATAGACAATAATATATTAATACAGGACAAGAAAAACAACCTTTATATATATAGATTGACCATGGATGGTAAAAGTCAAACAGGTATAGTAGGATGCACTTCTATAGATGATTATTTAAATAATAGGATAAAAAAGCATGAATATACTAGAAAAGACAAAGAACAGGATCGAATAAATCATGTAGATATCTGTGATGCCAATACAGGACCAATTTTTTTAACCTATAAGTATGATGATAAAATTAATGATATAGTGAATATATGGATGAAAAAAGAGGTGGTTTACGATTTTACTGCTGATGACGGAGTGAGACATGAGGTGTGGGTAATAGATGATGATAAAACAATAAAAAGCATCTGTAATTTATTTAAGAATGTAAACAGCTTATATATAGCAGATGGACACCATAGGGCAGCTTCTGCAGTAAAAGTAGGTATTAAAAGGAGAAGAGAAAATCCAAATTATTCTGGAGATGAGGAGTTCAATTTTTTTCTATCAGTACTTTTTCCACATTCGGATTTAAGGATTATAGATTATAATAGAGTTGTTAGAGATTTGAATGGTCTTTCTACTGAAGAATATTTATTTAAGGTTTCTAAAAAATTTGATGTAGAAGTGTATGAGGGAAAAGAGGCATATAGACCGTTTCGTAAGGGTACCTATGGTATGTACTTAGGCGGAAGATGGTATAAACTTGCTGTAAAAGAAGGGACATATAATTCAGATGATCCCGTTGATAAGTTGGATGTATCTATTCTTCAAGATAATCTATTGGCTCCTATTTTAGGAATAGATGATCCACGTACGAATGATAGAATCAGTTTTGTAGGCGGAATAAGGGGACTTGGAGAATTAGAGAAAATGGTAAGACAAAATGACATGGGAGTTGCTTTTTCCATGTATCCTACTACATTAGAAGAATTGATGAATATCGCAGATGCTGGGAAGGTAATGCCTCCTAAATCCACTTGGTTTGAGCCAAAATTGAGAAGTGGACTGTTTATTCATAAATTGAAATAGTAGCTTTATTTTGATAGAATTCTCGTAAAACTTACGGGGATTTTATCATGTTATAAAAGATATCTTATGTAAAATTTTATGGTATAATATATTTAAAATTATACTTTAATTTAGATTTGCCAATAATCAGGTAATTGTAGGATCATAATGTACAATTGGGAGCGATGAAATGCTGAAAGAACAATTTATATCCATTGATTTAGTCAAAGGTAGTGACAGTGAATATATAATAAGAGATAATTTGGGTATTACTATAGGAAGAATATTTATAATTGAACTTTCTAAAATAAATAAATATAGTATGATTAGGATAAAATTTTATAAATGGGGAGAGAGCAGTTATAAATTGCTTAAAAATACTCTGGAAAATTTTATACAAATTCTTCTTCACAAAATTAAGCTGGGTAAAATAAATATAATAGCACATGAGGATATAAATATATCAGCATTTACTGATTTAGGCTTTGAACTTGAGGGTATAATATCGAGAAGCATAAAAGCTGATTCTGGATATAAAAATGAAATATTATTTGGACTGGATCTCGATAAAACTAAAAGTATGCATATAAATAGAGGATTACATATAAGAGGAAATAATATAATGTTATCCATATTAACACCGGAAAATGCAGTGGATGCATTAAATTATTATGTAAAAAATCAAGTTTATCTAAGTGAATTTGAACCAGAACGAGAGAAAAGCTTTTATACATTGGAAGTGCAAAAGAGAAATTTAATTGAAAGCTATAAGCAATTTCTATGTGGCAAAAACGCTAATTTTGGCATATTCAAAAATAAGAGGTTTATAGGCAAGATACAGATATCAAATATAATAATAGGAGTATTGAAAAGTGCATTTATAGGATATTCTATAGATGAAGATGAACAAGGCAAAGGATACATGAAAGAAGCGTTGAAGTTAGTTTTGGATTATGCTTTTGATGAATTAGAGTTACATAGAGTTGAGGCATCTACTTTGGTAGATAATATAAAATCCCAAAGAGTATTAAAGAGTTGTGGATTTAAGGAGCTTGGATTAAATAAAAAATATTTATTTGTAAATGGGAAATGGAAGGATCATATAACTTTTTATAAAATTAATTCTGTCTAATTGAAATTATATGGAATCCGTACAAACGTAAATTTAGAATTTGTATAGGATCTTGAAAATATTATAAGAGCCATTATAAAAGATCTGCGTATTCAATAAGTCTTGACTTTAGAGTGATTTTATTCTAATAATATGTATGCAGATGATCTGGTAGCTTCGGCAATAGCAGGAAAATATTCAGCACCACTGATATTAGTAGATGGTGATGATTCTGCTGTCATATCCAGCTCAATAGAATATATCAAGAATAATACTACTTTAAGAGTTTATTTTTACTTTGTGCCCCTTAATGATGACGAAAATTTAGAAATTAAAGAACCTAAAATAGATGAATTTAAGCGTAATGGATTTACTGTTGTTGAATGGGGCGGTATTTGCCCTTAATTGTAAATCAAAATAAAATATATTTTAAAAATAGGCGTATAATTAACTTAGAAGATTTTAATACAAAAAGTAAAGTTATATATGAACATGACCGGGAGTATCTATATGTGAAAAAGTAAGGAGGCAGGCATAAAGGGAGAGAAATAAAGAAATAAGCTTGAAATACGTAGGATATAATAAACTGCAAAGCAATAGACTGTGCTACAATAAAACACGTTGTCTGAAATTGCAGCAGAAAGCAGGGTATATCAACTTATAAATAAAAATTTAAAAAAGTTGTTGACAAGGGTAAATACAGATGATATACTATAAAAGCTGTCTTAAAGAAGAGCAGGCAGCTTGAGATGATCCTTGAAAATTGAACAGAATAAATATAGGGAAACTTATATGAGAATAAACCAGCAATTCTTTTGAGCTGCGACAGCAGCAAAGAAAGTAATTTCGTAAGTAATATGCTTGAAATTGACAGTAACGAGTACAGCAAGGAAAAGGCCGAATGAGGAGCAGAGTTTACTTAGGTAAATGAGCACCGGAATGAAGCATTTGACGAAGCTGGACGAAGTTAATGGCAATTTCCAACAAAGGCAGTAAGTCTAAAATTGTTAGTGACGAGCAAGACAAGGAAAAATGCGAAGGAGGAACAGAGTTTACTTGAGTAAATGAGTACCGCAGTGAGTATTTTGACACAGTATTGCGAAGTTAATAACAATTTTCAACAGAGTCAAAGACAACTTTTAAATTAAGAGTTTGATCCTGGCTCAGGACGAACGCTGGCGGCGTGCCTAACACATGCAAGTCGGGCGAAGAAGCTCCTTCAGGAGAATCTTAGCGGCGGACGGGTGAGTAACACGTGGGTAACCTGCCTCAAAGAGGGGGATAGCCTCCCGAAAGGGAGATTAATACCGCATGACAAATATAATCCGCATGGATTATATTTTAAAGGAGAAATCCGCTTTGAGATGGACCCGCGGCGCATTAGCTAGTTGGCAGGGTAACGGCCTACCAAGGCGACGATGCGTAGCCGACCTGAGAGGGTGAACGGCCACATTGGAACTGAGAGACGGTCCAGACTCCTACGGGAGGCAGCAGTGGGGAATATTGCACAATGGGCGAAAGCCTGATGCAGCAACGCCGCGTGAGTGAAGAAGGTTTTCGGATTGTAAAGCTCTGTCATCTGGGACGATAATGACGGTACCAGATGAGGAAGCCACGGCTAACTACGTGCCAGCAGCCGCGGTAATACGTAGGTGGCAAGCGTTGTCCGGAATTACTGGGCGTAAAGGGTGCGCAGGCGGACATTTAAGTGAGATGTGAAATACCCGGGCTTAACCCGGGCAGTGCATTTCAAACTGGGTATCTGGAGTGCAGGAGAGGAGAACGGAATTCCTAGTGTAGCGGTGAAATGCGTAGAGATTAGGAAGAACACCAGTGGCGAAGGCGGTTCTCTGGACTGTAACTGACGCTGAGGCACGAAAGCGTGGGTAGCAAACAGGATTAGATACCCTGGTAGTCCACGCCGTAAACGATGAGTACTAGGTGTAGGAGGTATCGACCCCTTCTGTGCCGCAGTAAACACAATAAGTACTCCGCCTGGGAAGTACGATCGCAAGATTAAAACTCAAAGGAATTGACGGGGGCCCGCACAAGCAGCGGAGCATGTGGTTTAATTCGAAGCAACGCGAAGAACCTTACCTGGACTTGACATCCCCTGCATATCTCAGAGATGAGAGAAGCCCTTCGGGGCAGGGAGACAGGTGGTGCATGGTTGTCGTCAGCTCGTGTCGTGAGATGTTAGGTTAAGTCCTGCAACGAGCGCAACCCCTGTTGTTAGTTGCTAACAGTAAGATGAGCACTCTAACGAGACTGCCGCGGTTAACGCGGAGGAAGGTGGGGATGACGTCAAATCATCATGCCCCTTATGTCCAGGGCAACACACGTGCTACAATGGGCAGAACAGAGAGAAGCAAGGCCGCGAGGTGGAGCGAACCTCAAAAACTGTTCCCAGTTCGGATTGCAGGCTGAAACCCGCCTGCATGAAGCTGGAGTTGCTAGTAATCGCGAATCAGCATGTCGCGGTGAATACGTTCCCGGGCCTTGTACACACCGCCCGTCACACCATGAGAGCCGGCAACACCCGAAGTCCGTAGTCTAACGAAAGAGGACGCGGCCGAAGGTGGGGTTGGTGATTGGGGTGAAGTCGTAACAAGGTAGCCGTAGGAGAACCTGCGGCTGGATCACCTCCTTTCTAGGGAGTCGAAAGGGAGCCTGAGAAAGGCTTTCTTAAAAGGTTTGTCTTATGTAAGTATCCGTTTATTCTGTTTGATTTTGAGGGATTATCCTCAAAAATTTTATAATTTTGGGGGTATAGCTCAGCTGGGAGAGCATCTGCCTTGCACGCAGAGGGTCAAGAGTTCGAATCTCTTTATCTCCACCATTGAGGGCTTATAGCTCAGCTGGTTAGAGCGCACGCCTGATAAGCGTGAGGTCGATGGTTCGAGTCCATTTAAGCCCACCATTAATCAATTGTAAAATGCCTAATTAACATTTCACAATTGATAGTTAAATTTTATTTTAGTTTTACAGTGAGAACATCAATTGTGAATTGAGCACTGCGAATTGAAAGAAATTTGTTCTTTGAAAATTGCACAGTAAATATAATAGAGTTGGCAGTAACGAGTATGTTTATACGAAGTTAGTGGCAATTTTAAAGCTAAAATTGGCAGCAGCGAGTACAGCAAGGAAAAGGCCAAAGGAGGAGCGGAGTTTACTTAGTGTAAATGAGCACCGCAGTGAGGCATTTGACGCAGCTGTAGGAAGCTAATGGTAATTTTAGAGCTAAGGTTAGAAATAACCTTTGTAGTAAAGCAAGTTATAACTAAGATTGAAGTTAAAAAAACATTTAAGGTAAGATTTATAACTAAGTAATAGAAAATTGGCAGTAACGAGTATGGCAAGGAAAAAGCAGAAGGAAGGGCGGAGTTTACTTATGTAAATGAGCACTGGAGTGAAGCTTTTGACGCAGCCAGGGGAAGTTAATGGCGATTTTCCAATCAGAGTAATAGAAAATTGGCAGCAGCGAACAAGACAAGGAAAGACTCGATAGAGGAGCGGAGTTTACTTATGTAAATGAGCACCGGAAAGAGAGTTTTGACGAAATATTGTGAAGCTGATGGTAATTTTCGAAGCAAAGGTCAAGCTACAAAGGGCGCACGGAGGATGCCTTGGCACCAGGAGCCTAAGAAGGACGTGATAAGCTGCGAAAAGCTCTGGGTAGGCGCAAATAGCCAGAGAACCAGAGATATCCGAATGGGGAAACCCACCCGGCAAAGACCGGGAACTGGAGTCTGAATACATAGGACTTCAGAGGCAAACCCGGGGAACTGAAACATCTAAGTACCCGGAGGAAGAGAAAGAAAGATCGATTTTCCAAGTAGCGGCGAGCGAAAGGGAAAGAGCCCAAACCAGGAACTTGTTCCTGGGGTTGAGGTCAGGTCAAAAAGAGAGAGGAAGCTTAAGCGAATACAACTGGAAAGTTGAGCCGCAGACGGTAAAAGCCCGGTAGGTGAAAAGCAGAGACTCGAAGGCCTGAACCAGAGTACCACGAGACACGAGGAACCTTGTGGGAAGCAGGGAGGACCACCTCCCAAGGCTAAATACTACCTGGTGACCGATAGAGAAGAAGTACCGTGAGGGAAAGGTGAAAAGAACCCCGGGAGGGGAGTGAAATAGAATCTGAAACCGTGTGTCCACAAATAGTCGAAGCACAATAAAGTGCGACGGCGTGCTTTTTGTAGAACGAGCCAGCGAGTTGCGGTATGCAGCAAGGTTAAGTACTTAAGGTACGGAGCCGGAGGGAAACCGAGTCTTAAAAGGGCGGGAAGTTGTATAGTGCAGACCCGAAACCGGGTGACCTATCCATGGCCAGGTTGAAGCGGAAGTAAAATTTCGTGGAGGACCGAACCACAATGGTGTTGAAAAACCATGGGATGAGCTGTGGATAGCGGAGAAATTCCAATCGAACTCGGAGATAGCTGGTTCTCCTCGAAATAGCTTTAGGGCTAGCGTCGGGAATGAGTAATGGAGGTAGAGCACTGACTGGGGTAGGGGCTGACAACAGTTACTGAACCCTATCAAACTCCGAATGCCAAATACTTGAATTCCGGCAGTCAGACTGCGAATGATAAGATCCGTAGTCAAAAGGGAAAAAGCCCAGACCACCGGCTAAGGTCCCAAAGTGTAAGTTAAGTGGAAAAGGAAGTGTGATCTCTAAGACAACTAGGATGTTGGCTCAGAAGCAGCCATACATTTAAAGAGTGCGTAACAGCTCACTAGTCAAGAGGTCATGCGCCGAAGATGTCCGGGGCTAAAACTTACCACCGAAGCTGTGGGCTAGAGATAGCGGTAGAGGAGCATGCTGTCCAGGTAGAAGCTGTACCGGAAGGAGCAGTGGACAGGACAGGAGAGAGAATGCTGGCATAAGTAGCGAGAAATAAGTGAGAATCTTATTGGTCGAAAACCTAAGGTTTCCTGGGGAAGGTTCGTCCACCCAGGGTAAGTCGGGACCTAAGCCGAGGCCGAAAGGCGTAGGTGATGGACAATCGGTTGAGAGTCCGATACCGCAGAATACCGGTAAAGACCCGAAGGGATGACGCAGGAGGATAGGATGTGCATACAGATGGAGGTATGTCCAAGCAGCGAGTAAGGGAAGGGAGGCAAATCCCCCTTTTCAATTGTGAGCTGTGACGGGGAAGCCGAAAGGCGAAGTATCCGAGATCACACTGCCGAGAAAAGTCTCTAGGGAGGTAAACTGTGCCCGTACCGCAAACCGACACAGGTAGGTGAGGAGAGGATCCTAAGACCATCGGAAGAATTGTTGTCAAGGAACTCGGCAAATTGACTCCGTAACCTAGGGAGAAGGAGTGCCTCGGAAGAGGCCGCAGAGAAGAGGCTCAAGCAACTGTTTATCAAAAACACAGGTCTCTGCTAAAGCGAAAGCTGAAGTATAGGGGCTGACGCCTGCCCGGTGCTGGAAGGTTAAGGGGAATACTTAATAGAGATATGAAGGTAAGAACTTAAGCCCCAGTAAACGGCGGCCGTAACTATAACGGTCCTAAGGTAGCGAAATTCCTTGTCGGGTAAGTTCCGACCCGCACGAATGGCGTAATGATTTGAGCACTGTCTCGACAACAAATCCGGCGAAATTGAAGTGCAAGTGAAGATGCTTGCTACCCGCGATTGGACGGAAAGACCCCGTAGAGCTTTACTGCAGCTTAACACTGAATTTCGGTATTGTCTGTACAGAATAGGTGGGAGACATGGAAGCATGGGCGCCAGCCCATGTGGAGCCGACGTTGGGATACCACCCTGACGGTACTGGGATTCTAACCGGGTGCCATGAAACTGGCGACGGGACAATGTTAGGTGGGCAGTTTGACTGGGGCGGTCGCCTCCGAAAGGGTAACGGAGGCGTACAAAGGTTTCCTCAGAAGGGTTAGAAATTCTTCGGAGAGTGCAAAGGCAAAAGGGAGCCTGACTGCGACACAGACAGGTGGAGCAGGGACGAAAGTCGGTCTTAGTGATCCGGTGGTACCTCGTGGGAGGGCCATCGCTCAACGGATAAAAGCTACCTCGGGGATAACAGGCTGATCTCCCCCAAGAGTTCACATCGACGGGGAGGTTTGGCACCTCGATGTCGGCTCGTCGCATCCTGGGGCTGAAGTAGGTCCCAAGGGTTGGGCTGTTCGCCCATTAAAGCGGCACGCGAGCTGGGTTCAGAACGTCGTGAGACAGTTCGGTCCCTATCCGTCGCGGGCGCAGGAAATTTGAGAGGAGCTGTCCTTAGTACGAGAGGACCGGGATGGACTGACCTCTGGTGAACCAGTTGTTCCGCCAGGAGCACCGCTGGGTAGCCAAGTTGGGAAGGGATAAACGCTGAAAGCATCTAAGCGTGAAGCCCCCCTCGAGAAGAGATTTCCCACAGCGAAAGCTGGTAAGACCCCTCGGAGAACACGAGGAGATAGGTCAGGGGTGTAAGCAGGGTAACCTGCTCAGCTGACTGATACTAATAGGTCGAGGGCTTGACCAAAAGAAGACATGGATGGGATATTTACTGTGCAATTTTGAGAGAACAGGGTTCTCTAAACTCACTCAGCTGAAGCTGAGGAGTAGTGATTTATACCTTTGGTAATAATAAGGTAATATGTCAAGAAAATTGATAATAGCGAGCAGTTCAAGGAAAGACTCGAGTGAGGAGCAGAGCTTACTCATGTAAGTGAGCACCGCAGCGAAAGACTTGACGAAGGAATGCGAAGTTAGTAGTAATTTTCGGTAAAAATATCTGGTGGCAATAACGTGAAGGCAACACCCCTTACCATTTCGAACAGGAAGGTTAAGCTTCACAGTGCCCATGGTACTGCAGGGGAGGCCCTGTGGGAGAGCAGGTCGTCGCCAGGTAAATATATGGATCTTTAGCTCAGTTGGTTAGAGCAACCGGCTCATAACCGGTTGGTCCGGGGTTCGAGTCCCTGAAGGTCCACCATATGGGGGTATAGCTCAGCTGGGAGAGCATCTGCCTTGCACGCAGAGGGTCAAGAGTTCGAATCTCTTTATCTCCACCATCTTAGTAAAAGGAATTACAAATTTGTAATTCCTTTTGTTTTTTTATAAATTAATTATTATAATAGAATTAAAGGTGATAAATAAATGCTATTTTGTTATAGAATAAAACAATTTTATTGGGCACTCACTGCTAAAATCAATAGAGATGATGATAGTTTTATAAAAAGTATCCTAAATATAAATGAATTAAAATTATTTAGTAAATTATCTATTCAGGAACAGAAACATTCGGTAAAAGTAGCCTATGACGTACAAAGTATTTGTAATGATAAATTCGATAAGGTAAATATAAATTTGCTATTAAAAGCAGCACTTTTACATGATATCGGTAAAATATATAAGGAGTTGAATATATTGGATAAGTCTATTTTAGTATTAGGAGATAGATTTTCTAAAGGTAAATTAAAGAAATTTTCTAATAATACAAAAATAAAAGTATATTATGAGCATGCTAAATTGGGAAAAGAATTATTAGAGAAAATAGAAAATAATAGTAGGTTACTTTATTTAGTAGAAAATCATCATGATGAAAAAATAAATGATGATTTAGAGCTTGATATACTTAGACATTGTGATAAAAATAATTAAAAGAATAATTTTAATTGTATTTTAAAAAGTTTCTTCTATTCGTCTATAAAGTTATTCCAAATTTTATGATATAATAGTAATGTAAGTATAGTTGATTATTTCAAAAATATACTATGGGAGGTTAGTATGAACTCAGCAGATAGAAGAGTATGTATTAAAGAAATCCTTGAAAAAAGTAATATACCTCAAAAAGGTCATGTTTTAGCTGAAAAGTTAGGTGTTACTAGACAGGTAATAGTTAAAGATATAGCAATTTTAAGGGCTGAAGGCAAAAGTATAATAGCTACTCCAGATGGATATTTAATTCCAAAAGCAGAGAAGGAAATGGTTAGAAAAGTAATTGCTGTTTCACATAAAACAAGCGAAATGGAAGATGAACTTAAAACTATAGTTAAATTTGGGGGAAAAGTAGAAGATGTTATAGTGGAACATCCTGTATATGGAGAGATAAAGGGAATGTTAATGATAAAAAATTTATATGATGTAGATAATTTTTTAGATAAAATAAATAAATATAAAGCTGAACCTTTATTAATATTAACAGGAGGTGTACATTTACATACTGTAATAGCTGATAATTATGATATATTGAAAAAGATAATAAATGAATTGAAGCTAAAAAAATATATAATTTCTGATTAAGTTATACTTTCTTTAATAAGTATAATTGATGATTATTTATAAAGAGGTGATTAAAATTGAAAAAAAAGAAACTGGCATTGGGTACGGTAATTTTGATTTTGGCCTTATGTATTATATTTTTAAATAATATTGTAAACTTTGTAATTAATATAGAATGGTTTAAAGAAGTAGGATATTTATCTGTTTATTTTACTAAGATTATTGCTATGTTTAAGCTTATAGTACCTTTATTCATAATAAGTTTTATAGGTATATGGTTGTATTATAAGAGCCTTCGGATAAGTATAATAAAGTATAGAAAAGTCGTTGAAGTGAATAGCAATAAAGATAAATTTGAAAGAAAAATAGTTTTAATTGTTGATCTAATTGCTTCATTTGTGGTTTCTTATATATTTGCAGCAACTTATTGGTATAGAACTTTACAATTTACAAATTCTGTACCTTTTAATATAAAAGATCCTCTTTTAAATTTAGATGTTTCTTTTTATGTATTTAGATTACCACTTATACGATCCCTATATAATGCATTTTTGAGTTTGGTAATATTTTTATGTTTAATAACACTATTTACATATTTTTTATTGAATATAAAAGACAGGTTTATTTTAAGAAGCTTTAAAAAAAGACCTGGTAAGATAGATATTTTAAATAGTGATATTACAAGATTTGCAGGGAAACAATTGGCAGTTTTAGCTGCTCTTATAATGATTTTTATATCGGTAGGATATGTTTTAAAGTGTATTGGACTTGTATATAGTGAAAATGGTGTGGCATTTGGGGCCAGTTATACTGATGTTCATGTAAGCTTGTTGTTTTATAAAATTATTGCAGTAGCGTCTATTATTGCAGCTATAGTTATATTCATAAGTATAATTAAATCTAGGTTTAAATATATTGTAATTTCAATAGCTGTAATAGCAATATTAGTTGTAGTTAAAAGTATATCATACTTTGTAGTACAAAATTTTATTGTAAAATCTAATCAGAAAACTTTAGAGCAGCCTTATATAAAATATGATATAGATTATACCCGTAAGGCATATAATATTGACAATATGGCAACTACTTCTTTTCAGGTAAAAAATGATTTGACTTCAGCAGATATAAAGAACAATATGGATACTATAGATAATATAAGAGTTAACTCCTTTGATCCAACTCTTGAATTTTATAACCAAGTTCAGATTATAAGGTATTATTATCAATTCAATAATATTGATGTGGATAGATATTATATAAATGGAAAATTCAATCAAGTATTTATAGGAGCAAGAGAAATAAATAGCAAGGCAATAGATCCTAATACATGGCAGAATAGGCACCTTGTATACACTCATGGTTACGGTATAGTAATGAATAAAGTAAATTCTGTAACCTCAGAAGGACAGCCTAATTTTGTCGTAAAGGATATGCCTCCGCAAAATTCTACAGATATAAAATTAGCTAATCCAAGGATATACTTTGGAGAGAAAACAGACGATTATGCAGTTGTAAATACTAAATTGGATGAGTTTGATTACCCAAAAGGAAGCGATAATGCAACTAATAACTATAATGGCACTGCTGGAATAAAGCTGGGAATAATCAACAGAATTTTGTTTGCCATAAATCAAAAGGATATAAATTTTCTTTTATCTAGGGATATAACTAAGGAAAGTAAAATATTGATAAATAGAAATATAAAAGATAGAGTTAATAAAATTGCACCGTTTTTAAATTATGAATCTGATCCATATATAATAATGAGTGGTGGTAAACTCTATTGGATCTTAGATGGTTATACATTCTCAAATGAATATCCTTTTTCACAGCCGCAAAATGGACTTAACTATATAAGGAATTCTGTAAAAGTTGTTATGAATGCTGAAAATGGAAATGTTAATTTTTATATCATGGATAAAAATGATCCTATAATTAAAAGTTATGCGAAAATATTTCCCGGGCTATTTAAAGATGTAAGTGAGTTGTCACAAGATATAGTTAAGCATTTTAAGTATCCTAAAGATCTATTTAATATTCAATGTAGCATACTTGGAAAATACCATGTAACAAATCCAGGAGTATTTTATAGTGGTGAGGATTTATGGGAAGTAGCCAGTAATCAAAAGGAAGTTAGTGGAGAAAAAAGTTTAATTGAATCACCTTATGTGGTTATGAGGCCCGCAGGTGCTTCAAAGGAAGAAATGATATTATTACAGTATTTCAATATGAGAGATAAGGATAATATGGTTGCTTTATTTGGCGCTAGAATGGATGGAGACAATTATGGAAAACTCATTCTTTATAAATTTCCGCCTGAAAAAACTATATACAGCCCTTATCTGTTTAAACAAAAATTAAATCAGGATACAACTATATCTCAGCAGTTGTCTCTTTGGAATAAAAATGGTTCTACAGTTCAATTTGGTGATACTATGATAGTTCCTATAAAAAATTCGTTGCTATATGTAGAGCCTATGTATTTAAGAGCTAATGGGAAAGATAGTATCCCTGAGATGAAAAGAGTTATAGTATCTTACGGGGATAAGATATTGTTAGCTCAAAGTATAGACGATGCCTTAAATCAAATATTTAATTATAATCAGGATTCTAGTAATGAAAGTATTGATAATTCTCAAAAGCAAACGACACCTTCCGTTAATAGTGATCAAATGAAAAGGGCAAAAACCTTATATGATAATGCAATAAGTGCACAAAAAAATGGAGATTGGGCAAAATATGGAGAAGATATTGAGGAACTTGGAAAAATAATAGATTCATTAAGTAAATAGAAATAGTGTTTTGGATTATAGAAGAATGTGTTTAGGTACTTTGAAAGGAAGATTTGACATGGATTATGATGTAATTATATTGGGTGGAGGAATAGTAGGATGTGCAGTTTCTTATGAACTTTCCAAATATAATTTAAATATAGCATTGATTGAAAAGGACTATGATATAGCTGATGATGTAGCACTTATAAATTCTTCTATAGTTTATGATGGATTAGAATGTGAAGATACATTATTGGCCAGATTAGAACTTATGGGTAACAAACTTATACCTGGCTTAGCATCTAAATTTAATATTTGTTTTAAAAAAAAGGGATATTTACTTGTTGCAAATAACCGGGAAAGTGAAAAAAGGTTGACTGAAATATATTGTACAGCTTTAAAAAGAGGAATAAAAAATATACATTTATTGAATCCTAAGGAAATTTATAAAGTAGAACCTGGATTGAATGAGAATATAAGAAAAGCTATTTATTCTGAAAATACGGGAATTATATCTCCTTATGATTTAGCAATCTCATATGGTGAAATTGCATTTGACAATGGGGTTAATTTTAAGTTAGGAGAAGAAGTTTTAGATATAGAAAATATATCGAAGGGATTTAAGGTGATAACTAATAAAAATAAGTTTACTTGTAATATGGTGTTAAATACAACTCCAAGAGAAAATTACAGTATAGATAGCCAAAATAAAATAAATAAGGATAGAAAATATTTAAAATATTTTCTTATAGATAAAAATACTAAAAAGGATTATAGAAATATAATTTCTACAGTTGAAGAAAATTGTGGGAAGATGTTTCTTATGCCTACTAGTCAGGATGGATTGTTAATAGGTATAAAAGATAATAAAAAGATAAGTTATGAAGGTGCTCTACAAAAAATTAAAGGATTTATAAAGGATATATCTGAACAGGATATTGAGAGCTCCTATGACTCTTTATTTTATAATGACTCTTTAATTATAGATGATAGTTTAATTGATAAGGGTTATATTAAAGTAATTGGCAAACATTATGGTCAAATTACAATGACTCCAGTAATTGCAAATATAGTATGTGAAACTATAGTGAATAATTTAAACTGTGTTCTAAAGAAGGATTTTGTAGATAGACGGAGGGAATTTTATAGATTTAGGGATTTATCTAATGATGATAGAAAAAAAATAATAAGATTGAATAAAAGTTATGGTAGGATAATATGTTATTGTGGAAAGATAACAGAGGGCGAAATAATAGATGCTATACGCAGACCTTTGGGGGCACGTACAGTAGAGGGTATAAAGAGAAGGACAGGTGCTGGATTTGGAAATTGTATGGGATCTCAGTGTCTTTGCAAAATTACATCTATTCTTTCCAGGGAAATAAATAAAGATATGATATATATAGTAAAGGATTCCAAAAACTCTAATATTGTTAAAGGTAGAATAAAGGAGTTTAATGAAATGTAATTATGGGGGAACTACAAGTTGATTAAAGAGGTTATTTGTAACAAGTGCGGTAAAAAGTGTATACTCAGTATAGATAAATGTGAAAATAATGTAGAAGTTGAGGGGAATTTATGTGATAAGGGAATAGAATATGCAAAATTGGAAATAGATAATAAAAGTGATATATTTACTACTCTTGTGAGAATAAAGGGATCTGACTATAATGTGGTTCCTGTAAAGAGCTCCAAGCCTATAGATAAAAGTTTATGGATAGAATGTTCTAAAGTTTTAAGTAGAATACATGTTGGAGCCCCTATAAAAATTGGCAGTATAGTATGTAAGAATATTTTAAATACAAGAGTAGATATAATTTGCACTAAAAATATTGATAAAAATGCTAAATAAATTTTAAAATTTATTTTATGACTTTTGATGTAACGGTCATATAAATATGTCTATGGATTTAAATATTTAATTTATTGACATTATAAGTCTATGTATATATAATTGAAGTGGTCAATGAAAAGGTTAGTAGCTTTATAGTGATTTAAGAGAATCAGTGGTTGGTGAAAACTGGTTATTATTATACTGTGAATCCACCTTGGAGATACTGTTAAAAGCAGTTCGGTGATACCGTTATAATCTTAAAGAGAGTCAATATGTTATTGGCTAATTAGGGTGGCAACACGGAATCTTTTCGTCCCTTTGGGGTAAAAAGATTCTTTTTTTATATATAAAATTACATATATCACTGAGGAGGATTATAATTATGTTGGATTTAAAAAAGATAAGAAACAATCCAGAGGAGATAAAAAAACAACTTACAAATAGGGGAGAAGATTTTGATTTATCAGATATTGATAAAGTAGTATCACTAGATGAAAAAAGGAGACAAATTTTAGTTGAAGTAGAATCGTTGAAAAATAAAAGAAATCAGGATTCATCAGAAATAGCTAAAATAAAAAGAAATGGTGGAAATGCTGATACTTTAGTAAGTGAGATGAAAGAAGTTTCGGATAAGATAAAAGGGTATGATGTACAGTTATCAGAAGTCAATGATAAAATAGAATATATAATGCTTAGAATACCTAATATTCCAAATCCTGCAGTTCCAGAAGGTAAAACAGATGAAGATAATGTTGAAATTAGAAGATGGTCAGAGCCTACTAAATTTGACTTTAAGCCTAAGGCTCATTGGGATATAGGTACAGATTTGAATATACTTGATTTTGAAAGAGGAGGTAAAGTATCAGGATCAAGATTTACATTTTATAGAGGAATAGGAGCAAAGCTTGAAAGAGCTGTAATAACATATTATTTGGATTTTCATACTGAAAAACATGGATATGAAGAATTATTCCCTCCTTATATGGTAAATAGAAATAGCATGATAGGTACAGGTCAGCTTCCCAAATTTGAAGAAGATGCTTTTAGAGTATCTAATAATGATTTTTTCTTGATTCCGACTGCTGAAGTTCCAGTAACTAATTTTTATAGAAACGAAGTGCTAAGAGGGGAAGATTTACCTATAAAGCACGTTGCATATAGTGCATGTTTTAGAGCTGAGGCTGGTTCGGCAGGTAGAGATACAAGGGGAATTATAAGGCAGCATCAATTTAATAAAGTGGAAATGGTTAAATTTACAAAACCTGAACAGTCCTATGAAGAACTTGAGAAATTAACTAATGATGCGGAGGATGTTCTTAAAGGTCTTAAACTTCCTTATAGGGTAGTTAGAATATGTAAGGGTGATTTAGGATTTACAGCGGCACTTAAGTATGATATAGAAGTCTGGATGCCAAGTTATAATAGATATGTTGAGATATCAAGCTGTAGTAATATGGAGGATTTCCAGGCAAGGCGTGCTAATATAAAGTATAAAGATACACCGAAAGACAAACCAAAATATGTTCATACATTAAATGGTTCTGGAGTAGCAGTAGGAAGAACAGTTGCGGCTATTTTGGAAAACTACCAACAGGCAGATGGAAGTGTTGTAATTCCTGAATTATTGAGACCATACATGGGTGGAAAAGAAGTTATCAAATAGAATAATAATTGTTTAAAGGGCAGTAACTTTTTTATTTATAAAAAGTTGCTGCCTTTCTATTTAATTTTTAAAATTTAAAATATATTAAATAAATATTGTTTTAATAAACTTACAATTATAGTATAATAATAAAATGTCTTTCAAATAAAGAGCTATAGTAAAATTATTTAAATTAGAGGTATTGTAATAATTCTTCTATTAAAATTGAGGAGATTGATGTATATTATGCATTTATTTAGAAAAAAAAGTTTGAATGATTTTGAAAATGCAGTTTCCAAAACCAATCTAAAAAAAGGATTAAATTCTTTTGATATAGCATCTATGGGAATTGGATCTGTAGTGGGTACTGGCATATTTGTCGCAACCGGACAAGGTGCCCATATAGCAGGACCAGCAATAATAATATCTTATGTAATAGCGGCAATAACAGCTGTACTATGTGCTCTTACTTATGCAGAACTTGCCACCATGTTTCCGGTTTCAGGTAGTACATATTCTTATTGCTACATAGCTTTTGGTGAAATAATAGCTTGGATTTTGGCCTGGAATTTAATACTTGAATATCTTGTAGTTGCAGCTACTATTGCTACAGGTTGGTCTTCTACATTTGTGGGAGCTTTAGCTACATATAATATACATATACCTGAAATGATTACAAAGTCTCCATTATCTGGTGGCATAGTAGATTTACCTGCTGTTCTGGTTGTAGCACTTATAACATGGATTTTATATATTGGCGTGTCGGAAAGTGCAAAGGTAAATAATATTATAGTTGCTGTAAAAATAGCTGTAATAGCTATTTTTATATTAGTTGGAATAGCTCATGTAAATATATCTAATTATCATCCTTTTGCTCCCTTCGGATTTAAAGGGGTAATGTCGGCAGCTTCAATTATATTCTTTGCATTTATTGGATTTGATGCGGTTTCTACTGCAGCGGAAGAAACTGCTAATCCTAAAAGAGATATTCCATTAGGATTGGGTATCTGTATGGTTATAATTGTTATATTGTATATAGGTGTCTCACTAGTTCTTACAGGAATAGTACCATATAAATTAATAGATATAAATAATGCACTTCCAGCTTCTCTGTCATATGTTGGAATAAATTGGGGATCTGCTCTAATAGCTGTAGGAGCTATTGTAGGAATGATTTCAACTCTTTTAGTAACAGTATATGGTCAGGTTAGAATATTCATGAGTATGTCTAGGGATGGTTTATTACCTAAATGCTTTGCATCAATATCTGATACTCACAGTACACCAGCTTGCTGTACTTTAATAACAGGAGCTGCAACGGCTGTCATAGGGGGTTTTTTGCCACTTTCAGTACTCATTGAATTATGTAATATAGGGACTCTATCTGCTTTTTTAGCGGTATCTATAGGAGTTATTGTTTTAAGAAAAACTATGCCTGACATTGAAAGAAAGTTTAGATGTCCGGGAGTACCTTTTACCCCGATATTAACTATATTTTTTTGCTTATACCTTATGATAAACTTACCAATGGTCACATGGATTAGGTTTCTAGTGTGGACAATAGCTGGAATATCCATTTATTTTTTATATGGGGCAAAGCATAGTACATTAAATGAGACTTCTAATATAGAAAATAGGAGTGTTTAATAGTTAATGTGTTAATTATTTTATAATAAAATACGGAAAGGCATTGAAGGTTGTATGTGATATAATAAAAATTAAGCTCATGGATCATAGCTTATCAATATTATTTGTAATTCAAATTAGGCAGGGTAGTAAGATGATTAAGGTAGAACATTTAAAAGTTCAGTTTGGACAATCTGTTGTTTTAAAGGATATAAATATTGAAATAGACAAGGGAGAAGTTGTGGTATTAATTGGTCCTTCAGGGACAGGTAAATCTACATTTCTCCGTTGTCTTAATTTTTTAGTTAGACCTACAGAAGGTAGAATTACAATTGATGGATTTACAGTAAATGCTAAAATAGCTTCTAGAAAAGATATTTATCAATTGAGACTGAAAACATCAATGGTTTTCCAGAATTATAATTTGCTTAAGAATAAAACCGCTTTACGAAATATTATGGAACCTATGGTTACAGTACAAAAGAAAAGTAAGGACAAGGCTGAAAAAATAGCTCTTGATTTGATTAAAAAGGTAGGGCTTTTAGAAAAAAAAGATGCATATCCTAAGGAGATGTCAGGTGGACAACAGCAGAGGATAGGGATTGCCAGAGCTATGGCTGTAAATGCAAATGTTATGTTATTTGATGAACCTACATCTTCTCTGGATCCTGAATTAGTTGGAGAAGTTCTAACTGTAATTAAACAATTGGCTGTAGAAAGTAATAAAACAATGCTAATAGTGACCCATGAGATGAAATTTGCCAGGGAAGTTGCAGATAGAATAGTTTTTTTGGAAGATGGATGCATTGCAGGAATGGGAACTCCTCAAGAAATATTTGAAAATTGTACAAATGAACGAATTAGAAAGTTTGTTAATACAGTAAGTTCAAATATTATGGAGGGTAAATAAATGAATTTTGATTTTAAATGGTTTATTAACTTATTTCCGATTGTCCTACCTTCATTAAAATTGACAATTGAGATGTCTTTGATATCTTTATTATTTACATTGATGCTGTCTATTATAATCTCTATTATCAGGTATTATAAAGTATGGGGATTGTCTCAAATTTTTGGTATTTATATTACATTTTTTAGAGCTACACCATTGGTGGCACAGCTGTTTATATTATATTTTGGATTTCCATCTATAATCCCGGCTTTGAAATCCATGACGGCGTTTCAAGCTACTGTAATTGCTCTTACGTTAAATACAGCTTCTTTTATGGCAGAAACGTTGAGGGCAGCTATTGAATCTGTTGAAAAAGGACAACTTGAGGCTTGCTATTCTATGGGAATGACAAAATATCAGACAATGATACGAGTTGTTCTACCTCAAGCATTTGTTGTAGCGCTGCCATCTCTTGGAAACCAGTTTATAGGCATAATTAAAGGAACTGCACTTGGGTTTACAGTAGGACTTGCTGATATAATGGCAAAAGCCAAGATGGAAGCAGCATTAAGTCTGCGTTTTTTTGAAGCATACTTATGTGTGACACTGATTTATCTGGTAATTGTAGTTTTTATGGAAAAACTTCAGGGACTATTGGAAAGAAAAATTCAAAAATTCTGTTAAAAGGTATAATTTTAAATTTATATAAATAATATTAAAACTTAGGAGGAAAATATGAAAAAAATACTTTTAACTGTAATATCCATATGTGTGATTTTTGGTATGACTGCATGTGGAAATAATCAAAAAAATTCACAAAAACAAGATGAATCTAGCACATCTACTGAAATTGTGGTAGCATCCGGTTCATCGTCAGTTCCAAATTCCTATGTAGAAAATGGAGTACATAAGGGACAGGAAGTGGATATTTGGAATGCCATTTCTAAAAAGACCGGACTTAAGGTTAAATTTATAACGGGAGATTTTGATACTTTATTTGGATATCTGGATTCAGGTAAAGCTGACACTGTGGGGAACACCATTACAATCAATGCCAAGAGGAGAGATAAATATAATTTTTCAGAACCATATGCCTATATTCCTGAAAAATTGGTTGTTCATTCAAATAGGACAGATATTAAAAAATTAAAGGATATCGCAGGAATGACCTGTGGGTTTTCATCAGGATCAAATGGAGGCAATTTGTTTCAACAAATTGCAAAAGACCAGGGAATAAAGATAAATTTAGTAACGTATGATAGTTCTGAATTATTAAATGAAGCTTTCAGACAGGGAAAAGTTGATGTGATGATTGTGGCGGCTGGTGAAGCGGCGTATAAAATTAAAAATAAAGTTATTGATGCCAGAATGGTTGAGGAAAATGTTATGGTTGGAGCTAAAGCTTATCCTTTTGTAAAAGGAGATAAAAAATCGGAAGAGTTGAATAAAGTTGTTACCAAGGCGATTAAAGAGATGCAGAAAGACGGTACACTGAAAAAGATATATAATAAATGGTATGGAATGGATTTTAGTCAAAAGCCGGCTAATGAAAAGATAGCAGATTAATTTTATAGTCTTTTAAATTGAAAGTGTAGTTGTTAATCTTTTTGAGAAAGATGATGTGGAGGTGAATTAAAATGTTAAAGTATGTTGACAGAAGGAAGACGGACAGTTCTAAATGGGATGGACTAAAAGCTGTGTTTGGATCTGAGGAGCTGCTTCCTCTGTGGGTAGCGGATATGGATTTTAGAGTATGTGATTGTGTGCTTAAAAAGCTTGATGAATATTTAAAACTTGGAGTTTTAGGCTATTATATAGAGCCTAAGGAATATAAAGAATCTTTTATAAAATGGGAGCAAACTTACCATAATTATAGGGTTCATGAAGATTGGATCAGGTATTCTCCTGGTGTGGTTCCTGCTATTAATTGGCTCATTCAGATATTAACGGAAAAGAATGATGCAGTTATAGTATTGACGCCAGTTTATTATCCTTTCCTGGATGCAATTAAGAATAATAAAAGAAAATTAATAGAAAGTGACTTAATTAACAGCTCAGGAAAATATACTATTGATTTCTCAGATTTTGAAAATAAAATTGCAAAAAATAATGTAAAGTTGTTTTTGCTCTGTTCGCCCCATAATCCAGTGGGAAGAGTATGGAAGAAAGATGAACTGAAAAAACTTATGGATATATGTGAAAAATATAAGGTAAGAGTAATTTCAGATGAAATTCATCAGGATATTATAATAGGACAAAACCCTCATATTTCAACTGCAAGCATTGGCGATTATGATTCCATGCTTGTTACTCTTACTGCTGCCACTAAAACTTTTAATCTTGCTTCTTGTAAAAATTCTTTTGTTATCATACCTGATTTTGATATTCGAAAGAATTTTGATAATTTTGTAAAATGTATCAGAATTTCAGGTGGAAATGCGTTTGGGTATATTGCAGTCCAAAGTGCCTATGAAGGGGGAAGGCCCTGGCTGGAGGAAGTGCTGCAGCAGATCAGGGAAAATTACCTGTATGTAAAAGAAACTTTAGAAAAAGAATTGCCTCTTGTAGAGATATCACCCTTGGAGGGAACCTATCTGGTGTGGATTAATTTGGGAAACTATATAAAAGGAAAAGATATGGAAGGTTTTATAAAAGAGAGATGCAAACTGGCCTTTGATTTTGGAGAATGGTTTGGCGGAGAACGTTTTAATAATTACATAAGGATGAATATTGCCACTTCAAAAGAAAATATAACTAAAGCCCTTGAAAGAATTGTAGGAGAGATCAATGAAATTATATAAATAAAATTTTAAGTGACATTATCACATGCCAGTAGAATTTTGAACTTTGGGTTGACAGTGAATATATATCGTGCTATATTATATTAGTAACCGCAAGGAATATGGAAGCAAAAGTTAATTAAGATAACTTTATGCGGAAAGATGGTCGAGTTGGTTTAAGGCACCGGTCTTGAAAACCGGCGTACGGGTGACCGTACCAAGGGTTCGAATCCCTTTCTTTCCGCCATATATTATAATGTAGGGCATGGAGAAATACTCAAGTGGCTGAAGAGGCGCCCCTGCTAAGGGCGTAGGTCGGGTGACCGGCGCGAGGGTTCAAATCCCTCTTTCTCCGCCATAGGCTTTATTAAGGTGCATTGAGCTTCATGAATGACATAAAATCAATGGTTTAGAGAAATGGCGTATCATTAAGAGTTATTAAAAGTTACTACAATTGTAGTACTAACTGTAGTAAAAATTGTAGTAAAATAAATGTAGTCAATCAAGGAAGTTATCCAGTAAACTGGTTGCTTCTTTTTTTTTCGTTCTTCAGATCATTTAAAAAATCTCTATTCACAAAATACTAGATCCATTTTTTTATATTTTTTAGGGTTTTTAATTTTTTCTTTTAAAATTCTTTAGTAATATGTAAAATTGTAATTAAGTTAAGACAGTACCCTCTTTGAGTGATACCACTAAGCTTCTTAATGATGCTAAACTGACGAGATAAATTTTTTATAAATGATTTTAAGGTAATTTTAATAATTCAAAGGTAATATCATTTTAAAGGACATTCCTTTTGAGTAAGAACAATAATTACATTAGTGTCTGTGGTTGCAGGGCACGTTAAATTTAAATGCAACCACCATAAGGTTCTTTGTAAAAGTTGGTCTTCCTTAATTATTTTAAAATGTTTACAAATAGTTTATTGAAAGTATAAGTATAGTTTGATAGCATATATTATAAGAGCTTAATAAAAAGAGAACCATTACCAGACACCCGGATGAACTGATCCCCATAAGTTAGACCTAAAAATCTAACTTATGGGAGGTCAGTTTTTTATGGCAAAATATAGTTACCAATTAAAAAAAGAAGTTGTCAATGCAGGCGAGAGGTGTGGAAAGAGAAATCTGTTATCAATTCAAAAATACTAAGAGTTATTGATAAAATACATTAGGTCATTCATTTGGCCTAGAGTTTATTTTTATTACAATTGAATATTTTTAGATATACTTTATAATAGAATTAATTGTATAATTAATATGAAAAGGAGTTATATATGAAAAAAGGAGATAAAATTGTTATTGTATTTATAAGCATATTGATTATTATAAGTTTGATAGGAGTTTATGTATATAAAAGTCGTTTGGATGGCTTAAATAAAATAGCAGTTATAAAAGAAAATGGTAAAATAGTAAGAACTATTGATCTGAATTCTGTACAAAATGCTTATGAGTTTACTATAAAATATGGCAAGTCTGGCTTTAATAAAATTAGGGTGGAGAAAGGCAAAATACGTATTTCTGATTCAAATAGTCCTAGAAAAATAGGAATGAAGATGGGCTGGATATCACAACCAGGAGAGAATGTCATATGCATTCCGTATAAACTTATAGTTGAAATAGAAGGTAAAGATCCAAGGCTAAATAATGTAGATGCTATTGCAGGACAACCAGCTGATTTACAGAGATAGAAAACTATTAATATCCAAACTATTAATTTTTTACAAATAAGTTAGGGGTTTTTTCTTTTATTTACTATCAGTGCAATTTCGTATTTTTAAGGTTCACTCTAAAATAATTTGGATTTTAGCTAGAAGTTGTTTTTGATTCATAAATTTGTAAAAGACTTTATGATCCACTAATTCACGGGCAATGTCTAGTATCATTCCTTCTTTGGCTGGTTTTACATAATTGACGGTGATTTCTTTGATTTGGTTAACCCGTTCAGAGATTAAATCTAGGTAACGGGCATTATTCATATGATTATAGTTATCAATGTCCCGCCCTAAAACAGTATACTGCTGCATTTTTGCATTTGCAGTCAACGGTGGCTGAACTTTATTTCGCAAAATAGGGCATTTTATATTTTGATCAATAATTTTGGATGCTGGAAAATCCTTTGGTAGACTAGCTAATTTACCAGTTAAGAGATCAACAGCAAAAGCATTTTCTATTTGTGTAGCTAACAAGTTATTTATATTATTAAAAATTTTAACTAATCGTGTAAATTTTCTTCTATTAGCATTGGTAATGAAAGACTGAATAATTAGTTTATCAGATAAAAATGTTGGCTTCAAAATTTGAACTTTTTGATCAGACACAAAAAAGCCAATGTTGGCATTTAGTTTAGGTAACTTCTGCAAAATTGATTGCGTATGTATCCATCCAATATCTTGAAATTTATCAATCAAGGCCCCTAACTTTATTTCAGCATTATAGCCAACCTCTGATAAAAAAACTTCACTTTGACGTTCTAACATCGTGAAATATCCTCCTAAAGCATTATAGATTGTAGTATTCATGGATAATTGTACACCTATAGATATAAAATATCTATATAAGGAGAATTGGAATTAATATTAACAATCTTTATTAGGATCCTTTATCTTCCTAATCTAAATTATTGATTTTTTACAAGCATATGGTAGAATATAAAAGTAAGTAGTATTTCTTAATAAGACAAAAAATACTATTAACAATTCTAAATTAACAACAAGCAATTTAAAATTATTGGAAGCGAAGCACATTCCTTATATCCTGACGAAGTAAAATACCTTTTTTGTAAACAAATTGAAGAAGCTGATATAATTGTGTTAAACAAAATTGACCTAATGTCACAGCAGGAGCTTGTTATCGTTGAGAATATCATCAAAAAGAATTTTCCTGAAAAGCAATTAATAGAAATTTCAGCAAAAGAAAATATCAATATGAATTTATGGTTAGAGAAGATTGAGAAAACAAAGCATAAAGATAATTTTACTATGGATGTGAATTATCAAACTTATGGTAGGGCAGAAGCATATCTTGGTTGGCTGAATACTTCTACAGAGCTTTCTTCTTCAGAAGAATTTGATATTAGTGCTTTTATAAGAGATTTTATAGAAGTTTTGAAGAATAAATTTAATAATGAGAAACTTGAAATTGCCCATTTGAAAATATACGGAGTTTCTAATAATAAATATGTTAAAGTAAGTCTTACTGGGCTATCAGATGATATTAATTTTAGTGGACAGGTTCCATTAATAGATAATAAAGCAAATATTATAATTAATGCAAGAATAAATGTTAGTCCAAGAAAGCTAGAGAATTATGTAATTAGTAAGTTAAATAAATTTTCTGCTAAAAAGAGTATAACTCCTAAAAATATAAAAACTGAATGTTTTATGCCAGGGCAACCCAATCCAAAATACAGGATGTCAAGTGAAGACGCAAAAAAATCTTTACTTACAAGGAAAAATATATTTTAATATAAAATACAATTTTTAGATTATGGACCAATAAAAAGATAAAGAAAAGCTCTGGTGAATCCAAGGTTTTCACAATAATTTATTTACATAATTAAGTAGAAACTCCAGTTGAATTTTAACTGAAGTTTCTTTAATATTTATTAAAATTAATTGATAACAAGGAAGTTATCCAGTAAACTCTGGTTGCTTCCTTTTTTTATTTCTGCTTTTCCAATCAGCAGTGATGTCATTTCTTTGATGTTAGAAGGGAGATTAACTCCTATAGTTCTCTGTAAGTGTTGATTTCGCTTTTGCTTACACGAAGCTCAGCTAGTAAAGGAACTATTCTTTTAAAATGTTCACTATTATTATGTTCCTGAATTGCCCGGGCATTTTTCCATTGTTCCATAAATGTAAGTATCGAGGAGTCATTTATTTCTTCAAATATTTTATATGAAATGCAGCCATTTTCTTTTCTACTTTTTTCAATTAATTCTTTTGCTAGTTTAAGATATTTTTCTTTTTCTCCCTTTTTAATTATACTTTTTGCCACTATTGTTATCATAAATACACTTCCTTCTTATATATGTAAATATTAAATTTATACTTGATTAATTCACTTTATAATTATATTTTAACATAGGTTGCGTTAAAGTCTCAATCAATAACTTAAAATTGGAAATTGGCTTGACAATATGGGTTATAGAGGATTTTATAAAATTTGATTATCAATTAGAAGTAAGAAAAATATGGAATTAATAATACCAAAAGATAAATAATGAAGTTCTTAACTCCGGAAGTATTGACAATGGTAGCATTCGGATAAATGGAAGAAATAAATAAGTATAGACATATTAAAAACCATTTAAAATAGAATTAAAGGCATATAAAAAATAAGTATACCTTTTAAAGGAGCCATGAAAATGGGAAATAAAACCAAAATAAGATTTCAAAGCATAGAGCAAAGAAATAAACAATTGAAAGCATTCAAAACTATAAGATACACAATAGATAAGAAAGACCCTTTAGTTGTATGGATAATTTTTTAAAGGAGGGATAAACATGTTGCCGGAATGCTGCTATGAATATAGATATGAAGACCCAAAGGCTAAAATATTTACCGTTTGTGATGTGTGTGGCGAAGCTATTTACGTGGGAGATAGCTATTATAGAATTGAGAATTTAGATGTTTGTAATGATTGTATAAATACCTTTAAAGTATTAGCAGAGGAGGAATGATGGTGGCAAAACTGTATGAGATATCTGAAAGATATAAGAACTTGGATGAATTACTGGATAATCCAGACTTGGAAAATGTAAAAGAGGATATAGAGAAATCTTTGAACAAAATAGATGAAGAATTTGATGTTAAAGCCGAAAATATTGCAAAAGTTATAAAATCAAAGGAAGTTGATTCTAAAGGACTAGATGAAGAGATAAAAAGATTACAGGCTAGAAAAAAAGCTGTAGAACATCAGATAGATAGCTTAAAAGACTATTTATTTGAGCACATGCGGATGCTAAAAAAGCAAAAAATAAAAGGTAGCTTATTTACTCTTTCAATTAGAAAAAATGTACCTGCTGTGAATATAACAGATGAAGAAACCATTCCGGAAAAATATAGGATACCTCAACCAGATAAATTGGACAAAGTAGCCATATTGGAAAATTTAAAAAAAGGGATAGAGATAGATGGAGCTGAAATTAAGCAAACTATGAGCTTAAGTATTAGATAGGAGGTGTAATAAATTATGAATGAAGAAGTAAGGCTTTTAAAAACAGATGAAATTGAGGTAAGGGTACAAAGCTTAAAAAAGACCACAAATGGTGCAGCATGTATTTTATTACTATACAAAGATGCAAGAGTTGATATGCGAATACTTGATGAAACTTTTGGTATAACAGGATGGAGAAGAACGCATGAACTTATAAATGGCAGATTATTTTGTAATATAGATATATGGGATGATGAAAAGAAACAGTGGGTCAGAAAACAAGATGTTGGAGTTGAAAGCTATACAGAGAAAGAAAAAGGCCAGGCTAGTGACAGTTTTAAAAGAGCAGGATTTAATATTGGAATAGGAAGAGAACTTTATACAGCTCCCTTTATATGGGTCAGCTTACAGCGGGGAGAATTTGACGAAAGAGATGGCAAATTAATTTTATCACCAAAAGTACGCTTTAAAGTTAAGTCAATAGGCTATAGTAAAAACAGGGAAATTAATAAACTGGAGATTCAAGATAATTATTATAGAGTAAGATATTCTTTAGGTAAATTGATGAATGAGCAGAATAGAACAATTGTCACGGATAATAAGAATACTGTCAATAATAACGAAAATATGCAAAATAAATCAAGCAAAAGCGAATTGCTCTGTGAAAATTGTGGAAATGTCATATCTGAAAAAGTAGCAAACTATAGTGCTCAAAAGTTTGGAAAAATGTTATGCATGAATTGTCAAAAAAATGTAAAAAATGCCAGAGAGTTAAGTGTTACTAGATAAACTAGCGGTTATTTTGATATATCGATCATTGATAAAATTTAAAATTGTTCTTCTAATTGTATTGTAAAATAAGTGCCTATAACTTAGGTGCTTATTTTATATTGTTTACAAATAGTTTATTAATATGAAATTAAGATGTAACAAATGTTTTATATAATTATATATAACCTAGGGAAATACCCCCCTTAGTTGTGAAGTATCCTATTTTGAACTATGAATATAGATTAGTGTCTATGGTTGCAGGACACAGTAAACTTAAATGCAACCACCAATAGATTCTTTATAAAATTGATCTCCCTTAGCGTTTATATCGCAAAATAAGTACCCATCATTTAGGGTGCTTATTTTGCATGATTAAATTTATATTAGATTAGCAGGAAATTTAAAGCTCATAAAGAATAATTTAAAAAACATATTAGTAAAAAAAGAGAGAAGATAAATGAAATGGTAAATTGAATGGAACGTTCCAAAGCAAAAAAGAATAATATAAATAAAAAGCCATAGCTTCAAGAAGTTACTGAGATATTAAATTCAGAACTTACTGACAAGCAAAGGCTTTTTTTGAATTTATTATTATAATGAATTTATACCTTGAAGTAAATTGCTTATAATCTCAAATTAAGCTTTATTAACGTTAATTTCTTCTGCAAATTCAATTTGTTCAGTTGTTTTTGTATTTTCTAGATGATCAGCATTTTGTTCTGCGGTATTTTCTTCAACAGTACCCCCTTTTAACAATGTCAAGCATTTTGAAATCTTTTTATTGACTATTCCCACGCCTAATAGAACAATTGCAATGCCTCCATATACAGCGATTGGTTCAAATATTCCTGGAAGCAGTTGGGATGGTATTAATTGTTTGACAACATCAGCATAAGAATATCCCTGGGCTACGTAATTGTTAACAGTACTTCTAAAGAAGAGTATATTATTAACTAATAATGCAATCCCAATAAGTGCTATAACTAAAGAAACAGCATAGAAAACAACTGAAGCAGAAAATTTTCTTGAGTTTTTTTTATATTTAATTTTCATAATAAATTATCTCCATTTCTATATTATATTCTTATATATATATTAATAATAATGCATGATTATTTCATTTAAGTGTCAACATTGTTAATAATTTATAACTGATAAAGCAATTTTCTGTGAATATCCAAGTACTTTTATTCCAATTTGTAAAAATCGTACAGGATGAAAAAATTAAAATTTTGTTTGTAGAAATTTATATCTTTACAAATAGTTCAATTAGTATATAATTATAAATATAAATCTGTTTTAATATTGAGTTTTTAATAAATTTGAGTTTTGATAAAAGTTAATAATGAAGATCTTCAGGGCAGGGTGAAATTCCCGATCGGCGGTATAGTCCGCGAGCGCGTGAACGCAGGTGTGAAAGCAC
>CADDXC010000005.1 GCA_902809985.1 Clostridiaceae bacterium BL-3
GCATTATCCATATGGAGGTATTTATGAGAAAACAAGTTAATAGAAAAATAAAATACTTTACACAGCAAGAGATGAAAAAGATTTTTATTGCAATTGAAAATTCTAGAAGTAAACATTCTTGCAGGGATCTGGCAATTTTCAGGGTAGCCTATAGATGCGGACTGCGTGCATCTGAAATAGCGATGATAAAATTGGATGATTATAATATGTCAAAAGGAGAACTTTATTGTAAAAGACTGAAAGGAAGCAGAAACAACACAATACGTTTGGATTCCAATGCAAAATTTGCATTGGATAAATATATAAGAAAGTATAATATAAGAAATAGTTCTGAAAGTATATTTAAAAGTCAGAAGGGAAATCCTATTTCCAGGCATACCCTTGATTATTTGACAAAAAAATACTGCAGTATTGCTCATATAGATGATAGTTCTAAATGTCATTTCCACTCCATCAAGCATACTACAGCTGTCCATCTGGCTGAATCAGATATGGATATCAAAGAGCTCCAATGGTGGCTTGGGCATAAATCTGTTTCAAATACAGAAATTTATTTTCAATTTACCACAAGGCAGCAGGAAAAAATGTATTTGAAGCTTGAAGAAAAAAGTGAAATGGTTTAGCTGGAAGGCGTGTTCTAGAGTCTTTAATGTATTTATTGAAATAATGTGATATATTGTATTATAATTATTTACGGGAGGAGATATATGGTGAATTCAGTTACAATAAAAGATGTTGATAATCCCTGCAGTATTATAGCCAGTATACCTCACAGCTCAAGCAGCATAACTTCGGAAATGAAAAAAAACATGAAAAAGAGTGTAATACTTGCCAATAACGACTGGTTTTTAAATGAACTGTATGATTTTCTAGGAGAATTGGATATAAACTCTGTTTCAGCTAATTACAGCAGATATGTAGTAGATGTAAACAGGGATATTAAAAATAAATACATACATGATGAATATACAAAATCTCTTATTTATTACAATACCACATTTAATAGAAAAATTTACAACAGAGAGCTTGATAAAAGTACCATAGAGGATAGGATAGAAAAAATATACAAACCCTATCATCTAAGTCTTTATGAGGAAATAAATAAAATTTTAAGAGTGAAAGGCAGGGTATATCTGTTTGACCTGCACAGTTTTTATGAGCAGTCCAGAGCGGATATAATAATTGGTACCCGTGAAGGAAAAACCTGTTCCGCAGATTTTTTAAACATGGTATATGTTTCTTTCTTAGACAGTGGATTCAATGTAAAAGTTGATGAAAAGGGGCTCAGAGGAGGATATATTACAGCTCACTACGGTTCTATCGATCATGTACAGGCTGTACAGATTGAAATAAGGTATACTGCATATATAGAAAACAGGTATTTTGGTGAAGAAGAGATTCAAAATGTAGATTATAAACTGTTTAATGATGCAAAAATGCGATTGCATGGGGCATTTTTGAAGATAAAAAAAGGCTGTGATGAATTGGCTTAAATTACATAAAGTGATTTTTTAGTGCTTTTATTGACAAAAAAATTCAGATCTGCTGCTGGCAGGAATAATATTTATAGGGATTCTGGGACTTCTGCTGGATAAATTAATTGTTATTTTTGAAAAATGGGTAGGAAAAACATGGGGCATTGTTCCTGGACGGGAAGGTGAGTAAAAGTGTTTATAGAAGTCAACTCTGTGTCCAAAATATATGGAAATAAAAATGAGAAGGGATTTGAAGCACTTCACAGTGTAAATTTAAGTATAAAAAAGGAGAATTCATATGCCTTTTAGGTCCCAGCGGCTGCGGGAAATCAACTCTTTTGAATTTGACAGCTGGATTTGACAAGCCTTCTTCAGGAAATATATCCATAGATGGGAAAAAGGTAACCGAACCTTCTGCAAATTATATAACCATATATCCAAGGAGGCTACTTTTATTTTATGGCCCTGGTTTTTACGATATTCTCATAAGATGACAACAGTGGTATTCTAAACCCGTAAGCACTGATTTCATATTTTCTGTTAATTCTCAGTCCCCCGTATATATCTTCAGAGTCAAATTTCAGTTCCAGCAGACTATTGGTATTATTAAATACTCTTGTGTCCCCATTTTCCATTTGTGTATAAATTAAGTAATAAGTACTGCTGTTTTGCTTTTTTACTTGTTTACTGGCGATTGTTACTATATAGGTATTTCTGAAGAAATGGGGGAACAGTATATATACACCAGCTGCAGCAATTATTCCGATTACTATTATTTTAATTTTAAATTTTAAGGATTTATGAGATCTAAAATTATAAAAATGTTTTCTTCTCATGAGAGTTCCTCGATATTAATAAATAGATTATACTTTATTAATATTCTTTTTTGTTCCATATTATGTTAAACTATCTGTGACAATATTTTAGAACAGATAGGTTTTTTGATGTAGAAAGATTTTGAATTAATTGACAGCATTAAATATAGAGTGAAATAGGGGATGGTAATGAATGGAAAGATATGTTATTGTGTGTGCCATAGGAGGTGCAGCGCTAAAATTTCATGAAAAGCTAACCAGCAGCGTCTGTTACAAATTTAATAAAAAACGAACTAAACTGCCTGCACATTTTACAATAAAGGCGCCTTTTGAAACTGATAAAATTGAGGAGGCGGAGAATGTACTTGAAAGGTTTTCCGCAGATAACCGCAAAACACCCATAAAATTGAAAGGTTACGGAAAATTTAGGGAAGATGTAATCTACATGGCCGTGGAAATGTCACCTGAGGCAAAAAAAGTTCATGATGATCTTATATCTCAACTGGATAAAATACCGTGGATGAAATTTAAAAGCAATGAAGGAAAAAATAAAGTATTTCACTGTACAATAGTTTCTAAAAAAATAAAGGATAATTTTAAAGATATATGGAAGTATGTATGTAAATACCCTTGTGATTTCAATGAATACTTTGACAATATATCTCTTTATCACTGGGAGGTCAATACATGGGTACTGCTCAGAAAATATGAGTTTGTTTAAAAAAATTATTGGAGGTATTTGTATGACTAATTGTGTTGGTGGAAAAGTTAAAACTTTTGACGATATTGAATTATTTTATAAAAAAAGCCTGGTTGAAAGACCAAAAGCTGTATTGGTAGTTGTTCATGGATTATGCGAACATCTGGGACGTTATAATTATTTTACCGAAAAACTAAATGATTTTGGCTATAATGTGTATAGATTTGATAACAGAGGTCATGGTAAATCCGGCGGTGAGAGGGGTTATGTAGAAAATTTCCAGTATTTTTTTGATGATGCTGATTTATTTGTAAATATGGCCAAAAAGGAAAATGAGGGCATTCCGGTATTTATGTTTGGTCATAGCATGGGAGGATTTATAACTGCCGGTTATGGAATGAAGTATCCGGATAAACTGAATGGGCAAATACTTTCAGGGGCTGCAGTAATAGATCTACCTGCTTTTAAATCTATCAAAAATAGCATTGATTTTGATAAGAATCCCTTCCAGAAAGTACCAAATGTCCTTTCGAATCTAATATGCAGGGATCCGGAAGTTGTAAAGGCTTATGACGAGGATCCCCTTGTGCTGAAGGAGAGCAACGTCAAACTCCTGGGTGAAGCTTTTGTAAAGGGTCCGGTCTGGATTGAAAATAATGTAAAAAAATATAAATATCCTTGTCTTATACTTCATGGAGGCAATGACCAGATAGTGACAAATGAAGCATCAAAATGGTTTTATAAAAATATATCTTCCGAGGATAAAAATCTGAAAATATATCCTGGATGCTATCATGAGATTCTAAATGAAAAAGATGAAAAAGATGTTGTCATAGAGGACATTCACTCCTGGATTGAGAAGAGGATATAGAGAAAAAAGTCCGCCTGTTTTTAAAAAGGCGGGCTTTTTTCATAAAACTGAAAAAGCCAATACATTTTCATAAGATCTCCATAACTTTTTGATACAATCTCTTTGTATCGATATTAAAAATTATTGGAGGTTGTAATCATGAATATGACACACTACATGTCCCTGCTTATGGACAATCAGCCCTGGAATCTGATTATCTTTATGGCTGTGCCGGTAATATGTGCTGAAGCTCTCACTATTACGGAATTTTTTATAATATACAATAGAATTGAATCAGGCTGGATAAGAACTTTAAACAAAATTGTGGGGATTTTTGATGGCTTCTATTTTACAGGAATATTTATCTACTTATTTATAAATGCGGTGATACCGCTTACGGGCGGAGGCGGATGGCATACCTGGGTGGATGTAGTTGCAGTAGGATTTTATTTAAGTGGTGTAATATTTTTACTGCCAATAGCACTTATGGAATTAGGTATAATATTTAAAAATAAAAGAAGTGAAGAGAGACTTAAAATTCACTTTATTTTAGTGGGTGGATTTTTAATAGTTGCCCATGTTGCAATGATCTTTGGCATGGTAAATCCTGAAATTATAGGTACTATGAAGGGAATGCCAAAGATGTAAAAAATATAAGTAGCATTTTATCCGATGACTACCTGCTCTAATACTTCCACTTCTCCAAGTGGGAGTAAAGAGCAGCTACGTCCCTGGATAACGATTTCTAAGCATCAGGTGGAGTCAAAACTCCATCTGATGCTTAGAAATCTGTTTATCCATCTTATGCAAAAAATTTTCTGTGTAAAGATATATGGTATAATGAAAAAAGTAAAATATAATAGAAATATGATGAAAGTTGAACAGCTTACAGTTAAAGATTATTGGTAGGAGTGGTATATGTGAAAATTGTTGTATTAGATGGATATGTATTGAATCCGGGGGATTTGACCTGGGAGCCTTTGAAGAGGTTTGGGGATTTGACTGTTTACGACAGGACCGTATATGATGGCAGCAGGGATGATTTGATAATTGAAAGAATAGGAGATGCAGAAATTGTTTTTACCAATAAAACACCCTTGTCTGAAAATGTATTTAAAAATTGTCCTAAATTAAAATTTTTAGGAATATTGGCTACGGGATATAATGTAGTAGATGTGGATGCTGCTAGAAAACTTGGTATTACGGTTACAAACATTCCTAATTACAGCACTCAATCCGTGGCTCAGATGGCTGTGGCACTGCTGTTGGAACTGACGAATCATGTGTGGATTCACAATGAGGCCATAAAAAACGGAGAGTGGAACAGAATAGGGGAATGGTGTTTCTGGAAAAAACCATTAATTGAACTGGACAATAAAACGGCTGGAATTATAGGATATGGAAGAATAGGTCGTGCAACTTCTAAAATAGTTCAATCCATGGGAATGAAGGTAATAGCTTATAACAGGCATCAAAATAAAAATCTGGAGAATGACAATATGAAATATGGCACATTGGAGGATGTATTTGGGGAGTCGGATGTTATTTTTTTGCACTGTCCTCTCACTGATGACACCAGAGGAATAATCAACAGACAGTCCATAAGCAAAATGAAAGACGGAGTCATAATAATAAATAATGCCCGTGGACCTTTGATTGTGGATGAGGATTTAGCCGATGGGCTGAACAGTGGAAAAATTAGAGGAGCAGCACTGGATGTTATGTCACAGGAACCTGTAAGAAAAGACAGTCCTCTTTTAAAAGAGGAAAATTGCATAATTACTCCTCATATTTCCTGGGCTGCTAGAGAAACAAGGCAGAGACTCATGAATATTGCGGCAGATAATCTAAGACAGTTCTTGGAGGGAACACCTGTGAATGTGGTGAATAATTAGCATTTATTTACGAGTTCAAATTTATATTAAAGAGGGGTGTAGATTGAAAAACCTACACTCCTCTTTGATATTCTTTGAGAATGTATCACTTGGATAATTCAATTGATTTTTGAGTTGTCTTTCTCACTGCTGAAATAACTGCATTTCTGAATCCTTTTTCTTCAAGCGCAGCTACTCCTTCTATGGTAGTTCCGCCAGGGGAACATACCATATCTTTTAGAGCGCCAGGGTGTTCTCCAGTATCAAGTACCATTTTTGCAGAACCGAGTACTGCCTGTGCAGCAAATTTATATGACTGGTTTCTTGGCATTCCATCCAGTACAGCAGCATCTGCCATGGCTTCAATAAACATGTATACAAAAGCAGGTGAAGAACCGCTTACGGAAGTTACTACGTCCATCAACTTCTCATTTACTATTTCTCCTTTTCCAAAGCTCTCAAATATATGAAGTACCTCTTCTGTTTCCTCTTTAGTCACTTTGTCATTGGGGCATATTGCAGCCATCCCTTCTCCCACAAGAGCTGGTGTATTTGGCATAACCCTGACAATCTTTAATTTTCGACCAAACATTTCTTCTGTGCCCTTTATATTTTTACCTGCGGCAATTGTCACTATTGTGACATTTTCTTTAACATGGTCCTTTATTCCCTTGATAACTATGGGATATAGATTTGGCTTTACGGATAATACCAAAATATCCGCATTTTCAGCTACTTCATTGTTATCCGTGGTGGTTCTGATTCCATATTTCTCAGCTGCTTTTTCCAGACTTTTTTCATTTAGATCTCCTACAATTATATTTTTGGGGGCTACAAGTTTTGCTTTAGTTATTCCCCCGATCATTGCCTGACCCATGTTTCCACATCCTATAAAACCTATTATTTTATTCATAATGTTCCTCCCTCGTAAATTAAAATTTTTTGTATATCCTATCTGTAATCTGTTGTGGCAAATCAGCAGCAGGAACACCCATCAAAGGATTGTTCTGTTCTTTGAATTATTTCATTTTGCAGTACCTTATCAAGATTATTGAAATAATCGCTGTAACCTGCAACACGTACAATAAGATCCTTGTACTCGTCAGGATTTTTTTGAGCTGCTAAAAGTGTTTCCCTGCTTATCACATTGAATTGTATGTGATGTCCATCCAGAGTAAAATAAGATCTTACAAGGCTTGCCAGATTGTTTAAGCCTGTGTCGCCTTCAACTGCACTTGGATTGAATTTTTGATTTAACAGAGTTCCGCCGGTTCTCAAGTGATCCATTTTAGAAGCCGATTTTATTACTGCTGTAGGACCGTTTGTGTCCGCACCTTTTTCAGGTGAGATACCTTCTGAAACTGGAGCATATGCCTTTCTTCCATTTGGAGTTGCACCCATAACTGCTCCAAAATAAATATGACATGTAGTTGGAAGCATATCTATTCTATAGAATCCACCCCGTCCATTCTTTCTGCCATTTACTTCATTGTAGAAGGCATCAAATATCTGTTTCATTACGGTATCTGCATAATCATCGTCATTGCCGTATTTAGGAGTCTTATTTTTTACAAGGTTCAATATATCCTCATGACCTTCAAAATTATCCTTTGTTGTATTCATAAGCTCACTCATGGTTATATTACTTTTGTCAAATACATGATATTTTATGGCTATCAAGCTATCTGAAATTGTTCCTATTCCAACGCCCTGAATATAGCTGGTATTGTATCTGGCTCCTCCTGCATTATAATCCTTACCCTTTGAAATACAGTCGCTGGTTATTATGGAAAGGAACGGTACGGGCATCAGGGAAGCATATAGTTTTTCAATTACCCTGTTTCCCTGGACTTTTACATCTACAAAATATTTAAGCTGTTTTTTAAAAGCATTGAACAACTCATCGTAGGTCTTGAAGGTGGTTACATCTCCAGTTTCTATTCCAAGTTTTTTACCTGTAGTTATATCAGTGCCGTTGTTTAATGTTATCTGAAATATTTTAGGCAGATTCAGATATCCCGTAAGAATATATGCTTCTTTACCGAAGGCACCTGCCTCAACACAACCGCTTGTACCGCCGCATCTGGCATCTTCTATTGATTTTCCTGCCCTTACAAGTTCCTGGGTAACGGCATCTGCATTGAACATAGATGGCTGTCCCCAGCCTTTTCTGGAAATTTCACAAGCTCTTTTTACAAATTTCTGGGGGCTTTTTTTACTTATCTGAACGTTTGAACTTGGTTGAAGAAGTCGCATTTCATCTATTACATCCAGTAAAAGATAACTTACATCATTTACGCCGCTTTTACCATCTACTGTTACTCCTCCTACATTTATATTTGCAAAATCTGTGTAGGTCCCACTTTCCTTTAAGGTTACACCCACTTTTGGAGGTGCCGGCTGATTGTTGAATTTTACCCAGAAGCATTCCAGCAGCTCTTTTGCACTTTCTCTGGTCAAGGTTCCTTCTTCAAGACCTTTTTCGTAAAATGGATTTAAATGCTGATCCAATCTTCCAGGGTTGTATGCATCCCAGGGATTCAGTTCAGATATAACACATAGGTGCACAAACCAGTACATCTGCAAAGCTTCCCAGAATGTCCTGGGGACATTGGCAGGTACATGCTGACATACCTTTGAAATTTCAAGAAGCTCCTGTTTCCTCAGGGGATCTTTTTCTTCCTCTGCCAGTTTTGCAGCATATTCAGAATAACGCTGACCCAGAATCATTATTGCATCACAAGCTATGCTCATAGCCTCCAGCTGGTTTTTCTTGTCCAATGCTTCGTCATCATTGAAGAAATCGAGATTATTTATGGCTCTATTGATGTCATTTTTAAAATCCAGAAATCCCTTTTTATATATTTTGTCATCTCCCGCAGTATGCCCAGGACCTCTCTGTTCCATAAATTCAGTGAACATTCCTGCAGCATAGCAGTCCTTCCATTCATCGGTCATGCTGTCTAAAATTTTATGTCTCATGGATCTTTTTTCCCAATATGGAATTATGGTATCCTTTTGAATCTTTTTGTCTTCCTCATTTACCTTAAAAGATATTTTTTCACGTATATTCATTATATCAAAATCCTTTAAGGTATGGCAGCACAGTTCAGGATAGGTATAAGTGGCTGCTGGCGCTTCTCCTCTTTCTCCAACTATTAATTCGCCTTTATTGATGCAGAGCTTCTTTTTACTCATTAGTTCTTTTAAGACTAGAGCTCTGAGTACTGGTATGGATACTTTCCCTTCATACTTTTTATAAACGTCACTTTCAATTTGAGCTCTTTCCATAGAGATCCTTGGCACAGCATTCAAACTTTCTTGTCTGAGTCTTTTTACTCTTTCAGTCATCATAATCAATCAACCTCCTATTTTGATTTTTATTCCAGCTTTCTTAAATTTTTGGCTTATTTCCTCCATCCTTTCGTCAGAAGGTTTCTCCATGCCGGATAATTTGTAATTCATTTTTAGTCTTCTGTATTTATCCATTCCTATCTTGTGATAGGGCAGCAGGTTTACCTGTTCTACATTTATGATTGATAGTAGTTTTATTGTTTTTTCTATATGGTCATTATCATCGTTGATTTCCTTTATTATAGGCATTCGAAGATATATATTACATCCCATATTGGAAAGATTTTCAATGTTTTTGAGTATAATATCGTTTTCAGCTCCAATATATTTTTTATGTTTTTCGTTATCCATAATCTTTATGTCATATAGGAATAAGTCGACTTTTGAAGCTATTCTTTCAAAACTTTTCCATGGCGCATAGCCGCTGGTATCTACTGCAGTATGAATTCCCCTGTCTTTGCATCTTTTGAGTATATCATCCAGAAAATCCACCTGCATAAGTGGTTCTCCTCCAGAAAAAGTAACGCCTCCACCGGATTGTTCATAAAAAACTTCATCTTTTACAATTTCCTTTATAAGCTCGTTTGATGTAATATTTCTGCCAACATGTTCTCTGGCGTTATTTGGACAAAAATCTACACATTTTTCACATAGAGTGCATTTGAATTTATCGATTTCGGGAAAATTGTTATTTATTTTAATTGCATTCTGAGGACATTTTTTAATACACTTACCACAAACAGTACATCGTTCTTCAAAAAACATTATTTCATGATTTGTGTTTTGACTTTCAGGGTTGTGGCACCACCAGCATTTTAAAGGACATCCCTTGAAAAAGACCGTAGTACGAATTCCAGGGCCGTCGTGAATGGAATATTTCTGTATATTGAAAATAGTACCTGATGTCAAGTAATTCACCTCCTAATTTGATAATTATTTTTTAAAAAGGTTTGGGGTATGAACTGTCAATATTTTTACGATTCTGTTGGTATTATTTGTCCAGTTATGTTCGCGATTTGAGCTGTAATGAGCGCTGTCTCCGGGAAATAATTCATATCTTTCTTTATCGATCAATAAGGTTAAAATTCCCTCCAGTACGTATACAAATTCTTCGCCAATATGCGGATATGAAGTTATTTCTTCATCGCTGCTGCTTGGAAGTATTTCAAAAATTCTTGGAAGTAAATTTTTCCCCTCTATATCGTTTGTCAATTGAATCTGTATGATTCGATTGTTTTCTACCTCCAGTACCTCTCTTTCATAACTTCTCAGAATAAAATTTTTCTTGTTTTTAGGCTTGCTCAGGAAATAGTATATTGTAACTCCTAAAGCTTTAGCAATATTGTCCAATGTGTCAATAGCCACGCTTGTTAAGCCTCTTTCCAATTGGGATAAATAGCCAATGGATAAGTTGGTTCTTGAACTTAAATCGTTTAAAGTTAAATTATTTTTAGTTCTCAATTCCTTTATTTTTTCGCCAATATCTAAATTCAAATTAAGTCACTCCATTTTTATATTAAAATTGTAGATTGTTTAACAATTTCTAATATCATTATATTATACAAAAAAATTTTTGTACATAGTAATTTTTGAATAGATGAAAAAATTTTTTTATATATATAAAAAAATTTTAAAAAATAAAAATTTACTATATAATTTTTGTATAAATGAAATTTATTTCAGATATATAGAAAAAAGTATTTACAGAAACGTTTTCAGGTGATATACTGTTAACTGCATAAATGGTATGAAATGAATTATTGCTTGCAAGCTACTTTTAAATAAAGTTTTGGTATTTAATATAAATTATTATAAATATTGTGAAATACACATGTATCAAAGGAGGACAAAAATGAAAAACAAAATCGGATTGTGGGACTTAGTTTTTATGAATGTGTCGGCACTTTTTGGAATAAGGTGGATTGCCAAATCTACGGCATCTAGTTTCGGGCTGGGCTTAGGTGCAATCCCGGTGTGGGTGATTTTTACTTTTATTTTCTTTGTACCAATTGCCCTTATCTGTGCCGAGCTTGCGGCAACGTATCCGCGGGACGGCGGACTTTATGAATGGGTAAAA
>CADDXC010000006.1 GCA_902809985.1 Clostridiaceae bacterium BL-3
CTAATTTTCTTATAAATTGCTATTAACTTCGCAATATTTCGTCAAAACATTCATTCCGATGCTCATTTACATAAGTAAATTCCGCTTCTCATTCACATTTTTCCTCATCTTGCTCGTTACTACCAATTTATTTAGCATATCACCTTCATCAGTACTTACCAACTTTAGTTAAGTAAATTTCGTCAAAAATTTCCCCATCACAATTTAATATTATACTGTCCTTCTTGTTACTTGTCAATACTTCTTAAAAAAACTTTTTAAAGTTTCTACAACATAAATATAAACTTTAAAAACTCTGTTCTCTCAAAATTGCACAGTAAATATCCCATCCATGTCTTCTTTTGGTCAAGCCCTCGACCTATTAGTATCAGTCAGCTGAGCAGGTTACCCTGCTTACACCCCTGACCTATCTCCTCGTGTTCTCCGAGGGGTCTTACCAGCTTTCGCTGTGGGAAATCTCTTCTCGAGGGGGGCTTCACGCTTAGATGCTTTCAGCGTTTATCCCTTCCCAACTTGGCTACCCAGCGGTGCTCCTGGCGGAACAACTGGTTCACCAGAGGTCAGTCCATCCCGGTCCTCTCGTACTAAGGACAGCTCCTCTCAAATTTCCTGCGCCCGCGACGGATAGGGACCGAACTGTCTCACGACGTTCTGAACCCAGCTCGCGTGCCGCTTTAATGGGCGAACAGCCCAACCCTTGGGACCTACTTCAGCCCCAGGATGCGACGAGCCGACATCGAGGTGCCAAACCTCCCCGTCGATGTGAACTCTTGGGGGAGATCAGCCTGTTATCCCCGAGGTAGCTTTTATCCGTTGAGCGATGGCCCTCCCACGAGGTACCACCGGATCACTAAGACCGACTTTCGTCCCTGCTCCACCTGTCTGTGTCGCAGTCAGGCTCCCTTTTGCCTTTGCACTCTCCGAAGAATTTCTAACCCTTCTGAGGAAACCTTTGTACGCCTCCGTTACCCTTTCGGAGGCGACCGCCCCAGTCAAACTGCCCACCTAACATTGTCCCGTCGCCAGTTTCATGGCACCCGGTTAGAATCCCAGTACCGTCAGGGTGGTATCCCAACGTCGGCTCCACATGGGCTGGCGCCCATGCTTCCATGTCTCCCACCTATTCTGTACAGACAATACCGAAATTCAGTGTTAAGCTGCAGTAAAGCTCTACGGGGTCTTTCCGTCCAATCGCGGGTAGCAAGCATCTTCACTTGCACTTCAATTTCGCCGGATTTGTTGTCGAGACAGTGCTCAAATCATTACGCCATTCGTGCGGGTCGGAACTTACCCGACAAGGAATTTCGCTACCTTAGGACCGTTATAGTTACGGCCGCCGTTTACTGGGGCTTAAGTTCTTACCTTCATATCTCTATTAAGTATTCCCCTTAACCTTCCAGCACCGGGCAGGCGTCAGCCCCTATACTTCAGCTTTCGCTTTAGCAGAGACCTGTGTTTTTGATAAACAGTTGCTTGAGCCTCTTCTCTGCGGCCTCTTCCGAGGCACTCCTTCTCCCTAGGTTACGGAGTCAATTTGCCGAGTTCCTTGACAACAATTCTTCCGATGGTCTTAGGATCCTCTCCTCACCTACCTGTGTCGGTTTGCGGTACGGGCACAGTTTACCTCCCTAGAGACTTTTCTCGGCAGTGTGATCTCGGATACTTCGCCTTTCGGCTTCCCCGTCACAGCTCACAATTGAAAAGGGGGATTTGCCTCCCTTCCCTTACTCGCTGCTTGGACATACCTCCATCTGTATGCACATCCTATCCTCCTGCGTCATCCCTTCGGGTCTTTACCGGTATTCTGCGGTATCGGACTCTCAACCGATTGTCCATCACCTACGCCTTTCGGCCTCGGCTTAGGTCCCGACTTACCCTGGGTGGACGAACCTTCCCCAGGAAACCTTAGGTTTTCGACCAATAAGATTCTCACTTATTTCTCGCTACTTATGCCAGCATTCTCTCTCCTGTCCTGTCCACTGCTCCTTCCGGTACAGCTTCTACCTGGACAGCATGCTCCTCTACCGCTATCTCTAGCCCACAGCTTCGGTGGTAAGTTTTAGCCCCGGACATCTTCGGCGCATGACCTCTTGACTAGTGAGCTGTTACGCACTCTTTAAATGTATGGCTGCTTCTGAGCCAACATCCTAGTTGTCTTAGAGATCACACTTCCTTTTCCACTTAACTTACACTTTGGGACCTTAGCCGGTGGTCTGGGCTTTTTCCCTTTTGACTACGGATCTTATCATTCGCAGTCTGACTGCCGGAATTCAAGTATTTGGCATTCGGAGTTTGATAGGGTTCAGTAACTGTTGTCAGCCCCTACCCCAGTCAGTGCTCTACCTCCATTACTCATTCCCGACGCTAGCCCTAAAGCTATTTCGAGGAGAACCAGCTATCTCCGAGTTCGATTGGAATTTCTCCGCTATCCACAGCTCATCCCATGGTTTTTCAACACCATTGTGGTTCGGTCCTCCACGAAATTTTACTTCCGCTTCAACCTGGCCATGGATAGGTCACCCGGTTTCGGGTCTGCACTATACAACTTCCCGCCCTTTTAAGACTCGGTTTCCCTCCGGCTCCGTACCTTAAGTACTTAACCTTGCTGCATACCGCAACTCGCTGGCTCGTTCTACAAAAAGCACGCCGTCGCACTTTATTGTGCTTCGACTATTTGTGGACACACGGTTTCAGATTCTATTTCACTCCCCTCCCGGGGTTCTTTTCACCTTTCCCTCACGGTACTTCTTCTCTATCGGTCACCAGGTAGTATTTAGCCTTGGGAGGTGGTCCTCCCTGCTTCCCACAAGGTTCCTCGTGTCTCGTGGTACTCTGGTTCAGGCCTTCGAGTCTCTGCTTTTCACCTACCGGGCTTTTACCGTCTGCGGCTCAACTTTCCAGTTGTATTCGCTTAAGCTTCCTCTCTCTTTTTGACCTGACCTCAACCCCAGGAACAAGTTCCTGGTTTGGGCTCTTTCCCTTTCGCTCGCCGCTACTTGGAAAATCGATCTTTCTTTCTCTTCCTCCGGGTACTTAGATGTTTCAGTTCCCCGGGTTTGCCTCTGAAGTCCTATGTATTCAGACTCCAGTTCCCGGTCTTTGCCGGGTGGGTTTCCCCATTCGGATATCTCTGGTTCTCTGGCTATTTGCGCCTACCCAGAGCTTTTCGCAGCTTATCACGTCCTTCTTAGGCTCCTGGTGCCAAGGCATCCTCCGTGCGCCCTTTGTAGCTTGACCTTTGCTTCGAAAATTACCATCAGCTTCACAATATTTCGTCAAAACTCTCTTTCCGGTGCTCATTTACATAAGTAAACTCCGCTCCTCTATCGAGTCTTTCCTTGTCTTGTTCGCTGCTGCCAATTTTCTATTACTCTGATTGAAAAATTGCTACTAACTTTGCATTTCATCGTCAAGTCTTTCGCTGCGGTGCTCACTTACATAAGTAAGCTCTGCTCCTCCCTCAAGCCTTTCCTCGAACTGCTCGTTACTGCCAATTTTCTATTACTTAGTTATAAATCTTACCTTAAATGTTTTTTTAACTTCAATCTTAGTTATAACTTGCTTTACTACAAAGGTTATTTCTAACCTTAGCTT
>CADDXC010000007.1 GCA_902809985.1 Clostridiaceae bacterium BL-3
AAACAGAATAAACGGATACTTACATAAGACAAACCTTTTAAGAAAGCCTTTCTCAGGCTCCCTTTCGACTCCCTAGAAAGGAGGTGATCCAGCCGCAGGTTCTCCTACGGCTACCTTGTTACGACTTCACCCCAATCACCAACCCCACCTTCGGCCGCGTCCTCTTTCGTTAGACTACGGACTTCGGGTGTTGCCGGCTCTCATGGTGTGACGGGCGGTGTGTACAAGGCCCGGGAACGTATTCACCGCGACATGCTGATTCGCGATTACTAGCAACTCCAGCTTCATGCAGGCGGGTTTCAGCCTGCAATCCGAACTGGGAACAGTTTTTGAGGTTCGCTCCACCTCGCGGCCTTGCTTCTCTCTGTTCTGCCCATTGTAGCACGTGTGTTGCCCTGGACATAAGGGGCATGATGATTTGACGTCATCCCCACCTTCCTCCGCGTTAACCGCGGCAGTCTCGTTAGAGTGCTCATCTTACTGTTAGCAACTAACAACAGGGGTTGCGCTCGTTGCAGGACTTAACCTAACATCTCACGACACGAGCTGACGACAACCATGCACCACCTGTCTCCCTGCCCCGAAGGGCTTCTCTCATCTCTGAGATATGCAGGGGATGTCAAGTCCAGGTAAGGTTCTTCGCGTTGCTTCGAATTAAACCACATGCTCCGCTGCTTGTGCGGGCCCCCGTCAATTCCTTTGAGTTTTAATCTTGCGATCGTACTTCCCAGGCGGAGTACTTATTGTGTTTACTGCGGCACAGAAGGGGTCGATACCTCCTACACCTAGTACTCATCGTTTACGGCGTGGACTACCAGGGTATCTAATCCTGTTTGCTACCCACGCTTTCGTGCCTCAGCGTCAGTTACAGTCCAGAGAACCGCCTTCGCCACTGGTGTTCTTCCTAATCTCTACGCATTTCACCGCTACACTAGGAATTCCGTTCTCCTCTCCTGCACTCCAGATACCCAGTTTGAAATGCACTGCCCGGGTTAAGCCCGGGTATTTCACATCTCACTTAAATGTCCGCCTGCGCACCCTTTACGCCCAGTAATTCCGGACAACGCTTGCCACCTACGTATTACCGCGGCTGCTGGCACGTAGTTAGCCGTGGCTTCCTCATCTGGTACCGTCATTATCGTCCCAGATGACAGAGCTTTACAATCCGAAAACCTTCTTCACTCACGCGGCGTTGCTGCATCAGGCTTTCGCCCATTGTGCAATATTCCCCACTGCTGCCTCCCGTAGGAGTCTGGACCGTCTCTCAGTTCCAATGTGGCCGTTCACCCTCTCAGGTCGGCTACGCATCGTCGCCTTGGTAGGCCGTTACCCTGCCAACTAGCTAATGCGCCGCGGGTCCATCTCAAAGCGGATTTCTCCTTTAAAATATAATCCATGCGGATTATATTTGTCATGCGGTATTAATCTCCCTTTCGGGAGGCTATCCCCCTCTTTGAGGCAGGTTACCCACGTGTTACTCACCCGTCCGCCGCTAAGATTCTCCTGAAGGAGCTTCTTCGCCCGACTTGCATGTGTTAGGCACGCCGCCAGCGTTCGTCCTGAGCCAGGATCAAACTCTTAATTTAAAAGTTGTCTTTGACTCTGTTGAAAATTGTTATTAACTTCGCAATACTGTGTCAAAATACTCACTGCGGTACTCATTTACTCAAGTAAACTCTGTTCCTCCTTCGCATTTTTCCTTGTCTTGCTCGTCACTAACAATTTTAGACTTACTGCCTTTGTT